>DATNEA010000058.1:0-61284 GCA_035606845.1 Candidatus Angelobacter sp.
TTTTGCCTGGGCGACTCGTTTTCGACGCCTCGCCAAAGATTATGAACGTCTCCAATCCACCTTCGCCAATTACCATTGGCTCGCCTTCGCCACTCTCATGCTCGCAAATTTATTCCGATGAAGTTAAGTACAGGCTCTAGAGGAAGGTCGGGAGGGTTTTGACGAGTTCGACGAGGGCTTCGAAACCGACGGGCTTGACGAGATAGGATTTGGCGCCGAGAGCATAGGCGCGCTTGACATCAGCGTCGTGGTTGGACGACGTCAGTACCACGACGGGCACGGCTTTGAGTAAACCCTCCGACCGCAACCACGACAGCACGTCGAAGCCGCTGATGCGCGGCATTTTCAAATCGAGCAGGATGAGTTTTGGCATGGGATGTTTCGCGCGGTCGGAAAATGAATCCATGCCCCGGAGATAGGCAATAGCCTGGTCGCCATCGCTGACTGCCTGGAGATTAAACACCACACCTGCCTTTTGACACGCGTGCTGAAACAGCAGCGTATCATTCGGGTCATCTTCGACGTGGAGGACTGTGGCGTTTACTGCACTCATCTCACTCAGCCATATAGCTCACTGAAAACATAAACCTGCTTTTGGGCCATCGCAATGGGCATTCACGTAGCGGGCAGTTCAACCCAAAAACGGCTGCCGATGCCGGCGGCGGATTCCACGCCCACGCGCCCACCCATGCGTTCGACGGCCTTTTGAACAATAGCCAAGCCAATGCCGGTCCCCGGGTAGGCGTCCGTGTTGTGCAGACGTTCGAACATGCGAAAAATTCTCTCGTGATATTCCGGCTTGATGCCGATGCCGTTGTCTTCGACCCAGAGCCGGATGAATTTGCCGTCCAGGGCGGGAAGCCGGGGCTCGAGCAAGGACTCGCCGTTGGTTTTGGCCGCCGCGCGTTCCGGGTGGGAAATGGTCTCTTCGGCGCGGATGCGCAACAGAGGCTTGGTGTCGGACTTCACGAATTTGAGGGCGTTGCTGATGAGGTTGGAGAGGATTTGATTGAGGATGGCGGCGTTTGCCTTGACGGGCGGCAGCGGGGAAGCGATCTCGACGGTGGCGTGCTTCGCCTGGATTTCATCGGAGAAATTCCCGAGCGCCGATTTGACTTCCGCTTCCAGGTCGATGTTGCTGACGGGCACGGCGGTGTGTGCGAGCCGTCCGTAAGCCAGCAGGTCCTGCACCAGCCCGTCCATGCGCTGGGCGGCGTTGGAAACGCGCTCGGCGTAATCGCGTCCGCGCTCATCGAGTTGCGGCGCGTATTCGTCCAAAAGGATGTAGGTAAAGCTGGACATGGTGCGAAGCGGGGCGCGAAGATCGTGCGCCACGTGATAGAGCACGCCTTCCAGGGACTGGATGCTCTGGGCCAGATTGGCGGTGCGCTCGGCAACGCGGTGTTCCAGTTCGATGGCGTAATGGCGGAGGCTTTCCTGGCTTTCCCGCAGCGCCAGTTCGGAGACTTTCAATTGAGCGGTGGAAAGCTCGGCGGCCCGCAGAGCGCGGCCTTCGGCGTGCGTGAGGTAAAACATCACCAGGCTCAGCGCCAGGCCTCCGCCGAGCAGTGAAAGAACGATCCACATGCCTTTTCCCGGTTCCGCGGAAAAGCGGGTGGTCCAGGTGCGCCCGCTCACGTCAATCGTCGTGGCTTCCTGGAGGGTTTGCTGGAACGGGAGGAAACCAGCCGATTTCTCCCGGGAGCGATACAATAAATGTGCGTCATTGGTGTTGGTGCCGTCGAACACTTCGACTGTGGCGCCAATTCCTTCATCGGCAAAAATGCTCGTGAACAAATCTCCCGCCCGAAAAACAGCGAACACGAAGCCCTGCAATTTCGCGCGCCGTTCGGGGAGCGTGTCCGGGATGACGCCATCGCGATAGACGGGAAAATAAATCAGGAAACCGGGCTGCCGGTCGGGATTGAGAGACTCGAACAGCTTGACACGGCCGGATGCGGCGGTGTTGCTGGTGTCGCGCGCGCGTTCCATCGCTTCGCGGCGAGTGGGTTCGGTGAACATATCGAAACCGAGGACCTCGCCGTTTTGGGAATTGTCCGGCTCGACGCAAATAACGGGGAAGAAATCGGCGCGTTCTCCTTCGGGCCAAATGCGAAAATTCTTGACGCCCTGTTCCGCCATGGACGCGGCGAGGTTTTGTTTGTCGGGCGCGGGCACGCGGGGAGCGTAGCCGACGGCTTCCACGCCCGGATAGTTTTCGGTGATGTCGAGGCGGGCGATGTAATTTTTGAATCGGGCGCGGGTCACTTCTTTCTCCACGGCCACAAAACCCCCGGCGCCGCGCAACACCGCGTCGAAGACCTCGACGTGGGCGCGGATGGCCGCGCGCGCGCGCAGGGCCGAGGTTTCGAATTGCGCGCGGGTCCGCAACTGGATGCTGCGCGCGGCGTAATAGGCGGCGAGCAGCGTCAAGACAACGCCGGAAATCAAAACGGCGCACGGAAACCAGCCACGCCATTTTTGTCGGGGACTTTGCGAAAAAGATTTCCCGCCCGGGGGGACTTTGGCGGCTATGCGCCGTCGCAAGAATTCAGTTTGTTCGCCCATCGTTCCAGGAAGTGGAGAAATACCGCGACAACCTAGCACGCGCGCGAAAAGTTTCAACTGCGCCCAAGGAGCTTGGAGAAGAATTCCGCGATCGGAAAAATTAAACGACAACGGAAGGGCGGGCGCGCAAATCTCCATTCACCCTGAGCCTTGCTCGTTCCGCCATTCCGCAAATTTTCAGGCGCCCAGCCGGTTCAATGATTGGGCGTGTGCTCAGTTTCCGGATTGGATGGCTGCATGCCGCGCGAGCCCTGGCCGCTATTTTCGCCCTGCGGCGACTCGGCGCCGCCCATGGACGCATGCGGCGTCACGCCGTAATAGGCGTAAATGCGTTGGCGCCATTGGGACTCGTTCATGTGCGACCAATCCACGACGGGCGCGCCTTTCAGCTTGGCCGCGTCCGTATTCACTGTAAATGAAAGCCGCTCGGATTTATTGGCGTATTGGGAGGACGCCGCGGAATTTCTCAGCAGCGACCATGGAACGGGCACCAGATGATCGTTCGCGCTTTGAGCGGCGGCGGCGCCCGTGGCCGAAGGATTTTGTTCCAGCAACACCAGCGCAAAGTCAATCCGGCCCGTATTGGGATTGATGACGGTGTCCTGGATTTGCCCGACGCGCTGCCCGGAGGAATCGCTCACTTGCGCTCCAATAAGCTGGCTGCCGCGAGCGACGCCGTCTTCCGTGCGTCCGGTCGCGGTCAGACGCTTGGTGCTCCAGCTTCGTTGGTTTTGGTTCTGGGATGAACTGTTGGCTGAGTCCGCTTGTGCCCAGGCCGTGGCCGACAACATCGCGCACGCGGCCCAGACCACCGTGATTTTTAAACCTGTTTTTGTCATAACATCCTGCCTGCTTGAAAAATTTTTATTCGAGTATGTCAGCGCCTCAATGGCGCCTTCTTCTCTCCTTAAATCTATTACCGTGAATAAGCGGCTGGAATGGGGATTAGACCTGAGAAATCAAAAATCCGAAATCCGAAAAATTGATCCGTGCAGCCTCTTCGGATTTCGGCCTTCGGATTTCGGATTTCCGCGCGTCAGCGCAGCGCTTTCAGCAGATCGACAAAATCCTGGGGCAACGGCGCTTCAAAATGGACGCGCTTGCCGGAGCGCGGGTGGATGAAGGCGAGTTGAAACGCGTGCAGCATGACGCGCGGGGCGGCGAAGCCAACCAGGTCTTCGAAACGCCGGTTTTGTCTCTGCCCGTAAGTCAAGTCGCCGACGAGCGGGAAGCCGAGGAATTGAAAATGCACGCGAATCTGGTGCGTGCGCCCGGTATGCAGCGCGGCCTCCACCAGGGTCGTGGCCCGGAGGCGTTCCAGCACGCGATAGCTCGTGCGCGCTTCGCGTCCGGAATCGTCGTTCACGGCCATCCGTTTGCGATGCGAGGGATGCCGGGCAATGGCGGCGCGGATTTCGCCGCGGTCGCGTGGCATTTCGCCGCACACGAGCCCGTGATAGAGCTTTTCGACTTTCCGGCTGGCGAATTGGGAGGAAAGCGCCAGGTGCGCTTCATCATTTTTGGCGACGACGAGGCAGCCGCTGGTTTCCTTGTCGAGCCGGTGCACAATTCCCGGCCGCGCAACGCCGCCGATGCCGCTCAACTGGCCTTCGCAATGGTGCAGGAGCGCATTGACGAGGGTGTGTTCCTCATGGCCCGCGGCCGGATGCACCACGAGACCCGCGGGTTTGTTCAGCACCAGGAGCGTTTCGTCTTCGAATAAAATATCGAACGGTATTTCTTCCGGTTGCGCTTCGGCGGGTTTGGCTTCGGGCCAATGGACCTGCACTTCTTCGCCGGCGCGCGGCGTGTGCGTGGGTTTGACGCGGCGGCCATTGACGAGAATGTGGCCATCCTCAATGAGGCGTTGGATGGCGCCGCGGGAGGCCGCGGGAAATTTGCCGCGCAAATAGGTGTCCAGCCGCCCGGATGGCAGCGTTTTGTCGATGACGAGGGATTCAGTTCGCGAGGACATGGCGGGAGCCGCGCGAGGATTATTGGGAAGCCGATTCGGCCGGTTTCGGTGTGTGTTCGTTGCGCCAGGTCATGATGAATACCAGCGCCACGCCGATGCAGATGGCGCTGTCGGCTATGTTGAAAGCAGGAAAACCAAAACTGTCATCGTAGCCACCGCCGCGTTGTCGCAAATAAAAGCGCAGAAAGTCCACGACGGAATGACGCGCGATGCGGTCCACGAGATTGCCCGCGATGCCGCCGATCACGAGGCCGAAAGCGAATTGGCCGAGCAAGGTGTGCGAGTTGAAATGATGCCGGCTGAAAAACAGGATGATCAACGCCACGATGGCAATGACAGCAAGCAAACTGTTCTTGCCGGTGAAGGAGCTCCAGGCGGCGCCCGTGTTCTGCCAATGAACAATCTTGAAAAAGCCGGGCAGGACGTTCCGCTCGTCCACGAACGGTTCCGGCAAAAAGTGCAGCACGAGGGCCTTGGTGATCTGATCCAGCGCGAGCACAAAAAGCGCAATCAGGACGATGCGAAGATTGTATGGGCGCGTTATGGCACGAATTGGGTTCATTTCGGTCGAGTTTGATTTAACCCGGGATGGCGGAAAAAAACAAATTTTTTCGAGTTCGCATCAGCCGGTTGCAATCGGCCTGTCTGAGCCCGGCGGCCTGCGACACAGTCCGGCGATGGCCGGATCCGCGCTGTGAACCTCGTGAATGGCTCCTGCCGCTTCATAGGAGCGCCGGAGACCAGCCGCAGCAGGTCATTTAGCCTGCAGGATAAACGTCAGCAAAAGCTCGCGTGCTGCGGCTGGCTTTCAGCACAGCCGCGCTCCGGCGCGCAATTCGGGAATTGCGCGCCGGCTCGCTTGCCGGTTAAATCCGCGCATGGCCAAACTGGTCTTCGACATTGAAACTTCCGCTCTCCCGCTGGACCACTTCGACGAGACGCAACAGGAATATCTTTTCCGCGAATGCGAAAAGATCGCGGACGAGACCGCCCGCGCCGCGCGGCGCGAGGAATTGACGCGCCAATGCAGCCTCTGGCCCTTCACGTCGCAGGTCGTGTGCATCGCGATGCTGAACGTCGAATCGCAGCGGGGGCAGGTGCTGTTCACCGCGGAGGATTATGAGGAGGACACGGGCGAGGCCGGGCCGGTGGAGTTCGTGCCGTGCGCCGATGAACCGGAAATGCTCACGGCGTTCTGGGACGTGGCGAAGCATTACGATTCCGTCGTGACCTTCAATGGCCGGGGGTTCGATGTGCCATTCATTTATTTGCGCTCGGCGTTGATGAATGTGCCGATTTCGCGCAAGGACTGGCTGGGTTACCGTTACCAGACCGATCCGCATTGCGATCTGGCGGAGCAATTGACTTTTTACGGCGTGAGCGGACGCGATGGCGCGGCGCGGCGGTTCAACCTGGATTTTTATTGCAAGGCGTTCGGGATCGAGTCGCCCAAAAGCCACGGCGTGACCGGCATGGATGTCGGGAACCTGCTGGCCGAAGGAAAATTTCGGGAAATTGCCGAATATTGTTTGCGCGACGTGAAAGCGACGGTGCTGTTGTATCAGATTTGGAAGGAGCGGCTGAGCGGAATCAAATGAGCGAAGAATCATCGCCACAACCGGTTGCTTTTCTGGTGTGTTTCGCGGTCAGGGAAGAAGCGGCGTTCAGTTGGTTGCGCCGCCCCGGATCGGAAAGGTTGATTACGGGCATGGGACGCCGAAACGCCAGCATGCGCTTCGGAGAAGTGTTGAAACGTGTCATTCCTGAAAGAGTGCTTACTTGTGGTTTTGCCGGCGCGTTGAGCCCAAAGCTGAAAATCGGCGACGTGCTTTTTGACGAGGATTATGACGCCGGATTGGGAAAAGCGCTTTTGGCCGCAGGGGCAATTCCTGGCAAATTCCATTGTTCCACCCGCGTTGCGGTGACGGTCGCTGAAAAAGCGGAGTTGTTCCAAACGACAGGCGCGGACGCCGTCGAAATGGAGTCGTCCGTCATCCGCTCGCTTTGCCGCCAGCGCGGAATCCCGAGCGCAACCGTGCGGGTGATTTCGGACGCGGCAAATGAAGACCTGCCACTGGACTTCAATGCCCTCATGACTTCCGAACAGAAGATTTCAATTCCAAAGTTGATGACGAAGTTGCTGGCCTCACCCCGGGCGATTTCACGACTGATGGAATTACAGCGAAACACACGCACCGCCGCGCGGCGGCTGGGCGACGTCCTGAACACGTCATTGAGGAGCTGCAGCGGCGGAAGTGTTGGCGTTGCCTAATTCGGGGGATTTCGGCTTTTGCTTTTCGCTATAGCTGATCAATATCGCGCCGGCAACTATAAGGACTACTCCAGCCCAACGCATTGACGAAACTTTTTCACCTAGGAAAATCATCGCCGCAAATGTCGCGAACACAAAGCTCAGCCCGGTCAGCGGCCACAGCAAACTAATATCGCTCCGGGACATTAAAATGAGCAGAACGACAAAGAACAAAGCCTCGAAAAACACGCCTCCAATGATGTACGGGCTGGTCACGCCCGCTTTGACCACGCGCGCCACCTCCGGCACGCTTACTTTTTGCATGTCGCCGATTCGCCCCATGCCTTTTTTCAGCAGGACGACACCCGTGGACTCGAAGGTAAGTCCGACCAGAAGGATCAATAGAAATTTAAACATAAATTTGATTTGCGCGTCTCGATTCGATTCCAACACCGGCGCCTTACCCCAGGTCTTGATAGCGAATCAGCTCGATGCCGAGTTCTTTCACTCGCGCTTTTATTTGCGGGTTGATTAAAGCGTCAAACTCGTTCTTAAATTTGTCGAGCGAGGGATGGGAGTAAAGCTCGGAATCTCCGGCGGGGAGCGCGGGCAGAAGTTTTGAAACGTAGCTTTCATCCACGCGGGCGTTTTGCAACAGGCCGAAAACGCGCTGGGTGTGGCGAATCTTTTTTTGCCGGAGCCGGGATCGGGCGGTCCGCGACAAAATATAATAAATCATCCCATGCGCCGCGCGATAGAGGCGCTGGCCGCGCGCGAGCGGCACATCCATCCAGAACGGATCGTGGGTGAGGCGCATGCGCTCAATGCCCAATTCGGCGGCGTCCTCGATCAAGATGCTGAAGACAACCGGATGCAAATGCAGATGCAGATGGCCATTCACGTGGTCCAGCGGCAGGCCGGTCGCGCGGAAGCGGGCGAATTGCGCATGGATCTCCCTGCGCAGTTGTCCGCGCAACTTGCGCCGGAAAAAATATTTCACACCCACCCCGACGGGGTCGTTGGAAAATTCACCGCGTGCGTTGACCAGACCGGGAATTTCGGCATGCGGCAACGCGGAATGGCCCATCAGGAGCGTGAGATGCAGGCCCACGCCGAGGCGCGGGTTTTGTTTCGCGAGTTCGACCGCTTCCGCGCAGGGTGGCTCGTTGACCATCAGGCTGGCGGTGGTGAGGATGCCTTCGCGATGGGCGCGGATGACGGCTTCATTGATGGATTGCGAGAGGCCGAAATCATCCGCGTTCACGATCAGCCGGCGAGCGGCCACTTTGCCGGCCGGGGTCGCGGGCAGAAGTTCCGCACCGCGCGTTTCAGACGCTGCCATAGCTGGGAGAGGTGGCGCCGGAAACGAAGCGGCACCAGGAGCGGAAAATGAGGAACAGTTTCTGGCCTTTGCTGAGCCGCGGCGGTGTGGGGCCGAAAACGTTGAATTGCTCGTGCTCGAGTTTCCGCAGCAGCCGCCAGTAGACGGAGCCCATGAGTTCGGCGGCGACCATCGAGCGGCGGTCTTCGGGCGGCAACGTCTCACGCGCCAGTTGATAGAACTTTTTCGCGCGCGCGGCCACGCTTTCGGCCAGCGCGCGAAAGCGGTCGCTGTATTGGAAATTCAAAATCTCCTGCTCGCTGACGTTGAAACGCGCGAGTTCGGATTGCGGCAGATAAATCCTCCCGCGCTCCGCATCGACGCGGACATCGCGAAGGATGTTGGTCAACTGGAGCGCTTTGCCGAGGTAAATGGCGTAATCGCGGCAGGCCGGGTTGTGATAACCGAAAATCTCGATGCTCAAAAGGCCAACGACCGACGCCACGCGATAGCAATAAAGCTCGAGTTGCTCGTAATTTTCGTAACGCTTGATTTCCAGGTCCATTTCGCAGCCGCGAACCAGTTCATCGAAAAGCGCGAACGGCAGACGAAATTCCCGCGCCACGGGTTGCAACTCGCGGTTCACGACGAATTGCGGCTGGCCGCCTTCGCAGGCCTTGCGGACATCGTCGCGCCAGGCGGCGAGCTGTTCGCGGCGTTTTTCTTCCGGCGTCTGGTCCTCATCCGCCACGTCATCCACCTCGCGGCAAAAAGCATACAGCACGGACATGCCCTCGCGGCGTTCCTTCGGCAGGAGAAGGAAGCCGAGCGTCAGATTGGACGCGCTCTTCCGAGTGATGGCCTGGCTTTCTTGCATGTGAACGGCCGTTAGGGACCTGGCGGCGGCCCGTGACGTTCCGGCGGCAGGCCCCCGACCTCCGACAACGTGGGATTGAGCGGACGATCGTCATGATGCCGCCGGTGGCGGCGACGATGAGGGTGTTTGCCGAAGAGGCCGGAGCTTCGCTTGCGGGATGATTTCGGCAAGGAGGCTTCTTCGGGCGGATGATACGAATGCCTATGCTTGCGCGGCATTCTCCAAAACGCGGCCCAGACGAAGAAAACGAATCCCACCACCAGCATGGCCCCCAGGAGAATGATTATTTGAGTCCCCATCGATCCCGTGTTCCAGAACGGACGCGAGGGCGTGTCCGTTTCCAGTTGGGCCATCAATATTGTGTGGAGCATATGAAAATTCCTTTCACGCCGCCTCGCCTTTTTCATCCTCGCCTTCGCCGGGCAGAGTCAAGTTGAGCCGTTGCATCCGGTAGCGCAAGGCGTGGCGGCTGATTTTTAATTGTTCGGCGGTCTTGCCGAGGTTGAAGCCGTTACGTTCCAAAATGTCCGCTATAAGCTGCCGCTCGAAAGCGGTGACGAGGTCATCGAGGGATTCATTGCCGGTCATCTTCGGCACGGCGGATTTGTGCAACTGCGCTTCCACTTGGAAATCGGGCAGGCTCGCGGCCTGGACCTGCTCGGCTTGCTCGAGAATGAGGGCGCGTTCGATGACGTTTTTCAGTTCGCGCACATTGCCGGGCCAATGATGCGCGAGAAGTTTGCGCGCGGCGGCGGCCGAAAGCGATTTGACGCGCTTGTTCATGACCGCGCTGAAATGCCGGAGAAAATGCTCGGCCAGGAGGGCGACATCGTCGTTGCGCTCGCGCAGCGGAGGCAGGCGGAATTGCACGACATTTAACCGGTGAAACAAATCCTCGCGGAACTGGCCGTCGCGAATGGCCTGGACGATATCGCGGTTCGTGGCGGCAATCAGGCGGACGTTCACGCGCAGTTCCTGCGTGCCGCCGACGCGGGTGAACGAACCATCCTCCAGAAACCGCAGCAGCTTGGCCTGCAACGGACGGCTCATGTCGGCGATTTCATCCAAAAAAATCGTGCCGCCGTTGGCTTCCTCGACCAGGCCCGGTTTTTGTTTGAGCGCGCCGGTGAACGCGCCTTTTTCGTAGCCGAACAATTCGCTTTCGAGGAGCGTTTCGGGAATCGCGGCGCAATTGATGCGCACGTAAGTGTGGCTTCGGCGATTGCTAAGGCTATGCATCGCGCCGGCCACGAGCTCCTTGCCGGTGCCGCTTTCGCCCAGGATCAACACGCGCGTGTCCGTGGGCGCGACGGTTTGGATGAGTTGCCGCACCTCGCGCATTTTGGCGGATTCGCCGACGATGTCCTCCAATTGGCACGCGCCGACCGCCCGCGCGCGCAACGCGGCGTTTTCCTGGAGCAAACGGTAACGCTCGGCGCAGCGGCCCACGGCATGAAGCAATTCCTCGGGCGCGAATGGCTTGGCCAGGTAATCCACCGCGCCCGCTTTGATGGCCTCGACCGCCAATTTTGGCGTGGCGAATGCCGTGATCATCAGCGCGGGGGTCTCGGGCCAGAGTTTGTGAAGATTGGCCAGGAAATCATAACCGCTCATGCCGCCGAGGCGAGCGTCGGTGATGACCATGAAAAACGCTTCCCGCGTCAGGAGCACTTGCGCTTCCTCGGCGGACTCGGCGGTTTGGACCGCATAGCCGTCGTCGCTCAACATCGTCTTGAGCGACAATCGCATGTTTTTCTCGTCATCGACGACGAGCAGAGGTGGCAGTTTCATAGTCCATTTCGCACTCCAAAGTCCAAGGTCCAAAGTCCAAAGTCGGCGCCAGTCGGGAGCGACTTTGGACTTTGGGCTTTGGACATTGGACTCATATAGCCGGTTTCATCACGGTTTTTGGAGGGAAATTTAAGATAAAGCGAGCCCCTTTTCCAAGCTCAGATTCGGCCCGGACGGACCCGGCATACAGTTCGACATTGTGCTTCACAATGGCCAAACCGAGGCCGGTGCCTTTTTCCTTGGTCGAATAGTATTGCTCGAAAATCCTCTCGATTTTGTCGGGCGGAATTCCCGGGCCGGTGTCGGTGATGGTGATGGCGACGGATCCATTGTTAAGAGTCGCGACGCTGACGGTGACTTTGCCCCGGCCGTTGAGCGCCTCGCGGGCGTTCTGGAGGATGTTGATGAGGATCTGCGCAAGATGCTGCCGTTGCATGAGCATCGGAGGCAGGTGCGCCGCGTAATGGCGCTCGACACGCACGCCGGTATCCACCGCCGCGGGAAAAGCCTGGTCGATGGCGGCATTGACCTCATCGATCAGGTCCAGCTTTTCCACATGGCCTTCACTCAATTGGGCGTAGCCCATGATTTGGGTGATGATTTTGTCCGAGCGCTCGACTTCTTCGCGAATGATTTCCAATTGCCTGGAGATGTCGGTGCGGCCCTCCCGGGCGGCGCGTTGCAGCGAGAAAACGGCGTTGTTGATGATGGCGAGCGGGTTTTTGATCTGGTGCGCGAATTCGGCCGAGAGACGTCCGGCGTAAAGCAACTGCCCCTCGCGCACGGCGAATTCACGCGAATCTTCAATGGCGCGGCGGAGGAGTTGCACGCCGTAACAGCAGACGGTCAGCAGCCACAAAACGATGAACTTGGGAAAATTTGGATCGGATTGAACGTCCACCGGCTGCCACGGGATAATCTGAGTAATGCCCACCAACGGATTCACTCCCGGCTGCGAGACGTTCGTCGTTCCCAAAACGTTCGTTGAAGATGCGGAGGCCACCGAGTTCGTGGTGGCGTGATGAAGCGATTTAGGCGGTTGCAACTCCGAGAGGGCCACTTTTGGATACACCAACCCCGCGCTCAAGTAGAAAACACCGAGCAGCATATTCAGCACAATCTGTGGTATTGCCAGTGGAATGCTGATGGCGTTGAGAATGATTAAAACCGGGAACAGCCAATAGGCGATGCTATCGAAGCCGTCGGTGATGACGATCAGGCCCGAAACAAAGAGCCCATCGAGCAATCCCGCGACGAACACCAGCCATTGGAACAGGTGCGACGGGAAACGCCGCGAATCGACGAAAAATGCGCCTATGATGACGTTGCAGGCCGTGTAGATGATAAAGAATTTTTTCAGGAAATCCAAAGCCACGTTGTGTGTGCTCAGTCCCGGCTGCGCCCAGTCAGAGGTGAAAATATAATAGAGAACGACGGCGATGATGCCGGCTTTGGCGGGCAAAACGACGTGGAGCTGCATCCTCACGATGCGCCGCGCCTGCTGCTCCGGCTCGGGCCGGAAGGTGAACAGGCCCTTCGTCCATCGTGATTCCAGAAATTTCATCAAAACGAACGGTCGCGCATCGAGCCTCGGTCACGCGAGCAATTCCATGGCCCGCTCCGCCACTTTATCCACCGGCCACAATCGGCCAATCCCCTCGTAGCCGCAGGAAAGCAATCCTTCCTCCGGCCCGATGAACTCCACGCCGCGGCTCTTGAGCGTGGCCACGCTCTGCTGCGTGGCGGGATGCAGCCACATTTTTCCGTTCATGGCCGGGGCGATTAGAATCTTTGCGTTTGGATTCAGCGCGAGCGCAATGCACGTCAGCGCGTCATCAGCGAGGCCGTGCGCGAGTTTGGCGATCGTGTTCGCGGTGGCGGGTGCGATGAGCAACAGGGCCGCTTCATCCGCGAGCCTGATGTGCGCGGGTTTCCAGCCCTCCTCCTCGTCATACAAATCCGTAATGACGGGATTGCGCGAAAGTGTTTTGAACGGCAGCGGCGTGATGAACCGGAGCGCGTCGGCGGTCATCACGACGTGGACATCGCCGCCGCGCTTGGTGAGCAGGCTCGCCAGATCCGCCGCGCGATGGGCGGCGATGGAGCCGGTGACGCCGAGGACGATGTTTTTGCTTTTGCTCATGGTTTATTGAAACGCACCGCGTGAAACGTAAAACGTGAAACGTGATTCACGTCTTTACGTTTCACGTTTCACGTTTCATTTTTCATAACTCCGGCGCCACCGCTCTCGCTGACCGCATCTTTTCCGCCTCAATAATCGCCTGCATCCGCCGCAAATCCTCGCTGATGCTGTCGCTGATGATCAGGTAATCGAAATTCTTCCATTGGGCGATTTCCTGCCGGGCAACGCTGAGCCGTTTTTGAATGGCCGCGGGAGCATCCGTTCCGCGCTTTTTTAAACGCTGTTCCAGAACGGCGAGTGATGGCGTCGTGAGAAACACACTGATCAAGGAGCGCCTGAGTTCAGGGTCTTCTTCGGCGCGCGCTCGAATGGTGGCCGCGCCCTGGACATCGACATTGAGCAAAACATCCTTGCCCTGGCGCAGCTTGTTCAGCACTTCGGACTTCAGCGTGCCATAGCTATTGCCAAAAACCGTGGCATGCTCCAAAAAATTGCCGGCCTGCACGCGTTTCAAAAACGATTCGGCATCGAGGAAATAATAATCCACTCCGTCCTTCTCTGCGCCGCGCGGCTTGCGCGTCGTGCAAGTGATGGCGCGGGTCATGTCCTTGCGCGCGGCCAGGAGTTGCTCGCCCAAGGTCGTTTTGCCGGCGCCCGATGGGGCGGAGAGCAGGACGAGCAGGGGGCTGAGGGTTGCGGCTTTGATCGGGCCGGCTGGTTTGGCGGTCTCGCCAGTTTTGAGCGCGGGCGGGCGGGCTTCAGATTCGACTTTCATCTTGTCCTTTGGCTGGCGCTTGTTCATTCGACATTTTGCGCCTGTTCACGGAATTTTTCCAACTCAGCCTTGAGCGTCACCACCTCGCGCGAAATCAGGCTGTCATTGGCCTTGGAACCGATGGTGTTGATTTCGCGGTTCATTTCCTGCGCCAAAAAATCGAGCGTGCGGCCGACCGGTTCGGCGGTCTTCACGCAATCGCCGAATTGCTGAAAGTGGCTCTGCAGCCGGGTCAATTCCTCGGTGATGTCCGAACGGTCGGCGAAATAGACGACTTCCTTCAACAGGCGCTCGTCATCGGCAGCCGGTGCTTCGAGTTTGGCTTCCTTGATGCGCTGGATGAGCTGCTCGCGATAACGCTCGGCCACTTTCGGCGCGTGCGACTGAACTTTCGTTGCCGCCTGGCGCATGATATTGATGCGTTCGATCAAATCCTGCCTCAGGTGGCCGCCTTCGCGTTCGCGCATTTTCACCAGCGCCGCGAGCGCCTTGCTCAACGCCTTCTCAACGGCCGGCCAGAAATTTTCCTCCTCCGCGATTTGCTCGTCCGTCTGGAAAACGCCGGGCGCGCGCACGAGATGATCGAGCGTGACCGAGCCGCCGAGTTTCAATTGCTTCGCCAGCTTATTCAGTTCGCGCGTGTAGGCTTTGGCGAGCGGGACATTGAGATGCATGCGCGCCGCGGAATTGCCGCCCGAATGCACCGTCACCCGCGCCGTCAATCGCCCGCGCGCGATGTGCTGGTTGATGATATCGCGCATCTGCGCCTCCAGCATTTCCATCTCGCGCGGAAGGTTGATGGAAATTTCGCTCTGCTTGCGGTTCACGGAGCTGACCTCGACGGTTATCTTGAATCCGTCCTGGGAACAATCTCCGCGACCGTATCCCGTCATCGACTTCATTGTCCAAAATTAGGGAAGAAACGGGGAAATGTCGAATGTCGAATTGGAGCCAAAACCAATGCTCCGGGCCATACTGGGAGTCTTCATTAGCAGAATTTTCTCCTTTTAGAGGATAACACCCTAATTGTTCCAGTCCATGGCCGGGCGGACGCTTCGCTTGAAATGAGGATTCAGCTTTTTGGTCATCTCGGAAAAGGCAGCAGGTTATGCAAACATTCAACATTGCCGGACAAGGAAACACCGGCCTTACGAGGCGCGATTTTATGAAAATGGCTGTTGCCACCGGGGTCGTCGCCGCAGCCGGCCCGCGGGTGTGGGCAGCCGAAGGAAAAGGTGAAGTGCCTCTGCGCCAGTTGGGGCGAACGGGCGAAAAAGTTTCCTGCATCGGCCTCGGCGGCTCGCATATCGGCAAGGTGGAGGATGAGCAGGAAAGCATCCGCATCATTCGCGCGGCCATTGATCGCGGCCTGACCTTCATGGACAACAGTTGGGATTACAACGACGGCGATGGCACCAGCGAGACCCGCATGGGCAAAGCGCTGCGGGATGGTTATCGCGAGAAGGTGTTCCTGATGACCAAGGTGGACGGGCGCACCAAAAAGGCTGCCAACCAGCAATTGGAAGAATCGCTGCGCCGGCTGCAAACGGATCATGTGGATCTGTGGCAATTGCATGAAGTGATTCGCATGGAAGACCCGGACCGGGCGTTTGCGGAGGGCGGCGCGATTGAGGCCCTGAAAGAGGCGAAACAGTCGGGCAAATGTCGTTTCATCGGCTTCACCGGCCACAAAGACCCGGCGATTCACCTGCGCATGCTCGAAATGGCCGCGAAGCACGATTTCCGATTCGATACCGTGCAGATGCCGTTGAATGTAATGGACGCGCACTTCCGCAGTTTTCAGCATCAGGTTTTGCCCAAACTGGTGGAGCAAGGGATCGGTGTGTTGGGGATGAAATCCATGGGCAGCGGCGTGATCCTCAAAAGCAAGGTGGTCAAACCGGTGGAATGTCTGCATTACGCGTTGAACCTGCCGACGTCCGTGGTCATCACCGGCATCGACAGCATGAAAATCCTGGATCAGGCGATCGAGGCCGCGAAGACGTTCAAGCCGATGACGCGGGAACAAGTGGCGTCGTTGCTCGCACGAACGGCAGAGGCTGCCAGGGACGGAGAATTTGAGTTATTCAAAACGTCGATGGAATTTGATTCCACCGCGCAGCATCCGCAATGGCTGGGGGAGAAAGAAGGATAATTCGGTTTCAGAAAGCACAGCACAGGAACCGTCCTCGTCCTCGTTCTCGATTCCTCGCAATCGAGGACGAGGACGAGGCCCTCACAAAATCGCGAGACGGGCGCCCGGCAGAATTTTGGCTTTGAACGCTCAATCTTTGCCTTTACCTTGGCCGGATGAAACATTCGGGAAAAGCGCGGAAAGCGGCGTTCAAGATGATTCTCATCACGCTGCTGCTCGTGATCCTGGTACCCGTCATGGGCCTTTTGGGAGCGCTGATCGGCTCCGCGGTCGTGGCCGTTTCCGGTTTTATCTTTCTCATCTGGATTTTGTTCGCGCTGTTCACGCTTTATTTCTTCCGCGACCCGAACGCGCGCGTGCCGGAAGGCCCGGGACTGGTCGTTTCGCCGGGGCACGGCAAAGTGGACATCATTGACACGCTCACCGAACCGCAATTCATGGGCGGTGAATGCCAGCGGATCTCCATGTTTCTGTCCGTGATCGATGTGCACGTGCAGAACACGCCGGTGAGCGGCAAGGTGACCTATCTCAAATACACCGAAGGCGAGTTCCTGAACGCGATGAAGACCGAATGCGCCACGTGCAACGAGAATGTCTATATCGGCATCGCCTCGACCGATCCGCAAAACGAAAAAATTGGCGTGAAGCTCATCGCGGGCGTCATTGCGCGCCGCATCATTCCATACGTGGACGTGGGCGACGAGTTTGCGCGCGGCGACCGCATGAGCCTGATTCAATTCGGGTCGCGTGTGGATGTTTATCTGCCGCATTCGGCGAAGATTCAGGTCAAGCTCGGCGACCGCGTCGTCGGCGGCGAGACCGTGCTGGCAACTTTCGGATGATTTGTTGAACCATGGAGAGCGTTTCCAAGCCATCATCAGACGACTCGGCGGACGGCAAAATAAAAATCTATTTTTTGCCCAACCTGCTGACGGCCGGGAATCTCTTCTGCGGTTTTGTGGCGCTGACCAAGATCGTGGAGGCGGACATTTCGGGGGGGGATTTTACCCAAATCAAACACGCGCTGGGATTCATCCTCCTGGCGTGCATTTTTGATTTGTTTGATGGCCGTGTGGCCCGCATGGGCGGAGTCGAAAGCCCGTTCGGGCGGGAATTTGATTCACTGGCGGATTTGATTTCATTCGGAGCCGCGCCGGCGTTCCTGGTCCATCGTGTGGTGCTGCATGACGTGTTCACCGGGCCGCCCTTCGACCATCCGGAACTGGGCTGGTTTATCGCCTCGATTTATTTGCTTTGCGGCGCGTTTCGGCTGGCGCGATTCAATTGCCTGGCGGCGATGCCGGGCAGTTCCGGGAGCAAGGAATTCCTCGGATTTCCGATTCCTTCGGCCGCGGCCCTGGTCGCATCCTTGACCCTTTTGATCATTCAATTGAACGAGAAAGACAAAACGCTCGGCGCGTGGAGATATTTGATTGTCGTGGTGCTGCTGTTTCTATCGGCGATGATGGTGAGCACGGTGAAGTACCCGAGCTTCAAATCCCTTGGCCTGCGTTCCAAAAGCACGTTTTCCAAAGCCATCGTTGTGGCGCTTTGCGTCGGCTTTGTGCTGGTGCTGCGTGAAAAGATTCTCTATTACGTTCTGCCGGCGATCTTCACACTGTATTTGGTTTATGGTTTCATTCGCCCGCGCATTTCGAATCGCATGCGGCATGAAATTGAGGAGGAAGAAGACGACCTGGAGGATGTGCCTCCGCAAAGTTAAGGCGAATGGAGGCGCTTCACCCCATCGTGCGGTCGGCCCTGACCGGGTTTTTCAGCGCGCTGCTGCTCGCGATTCCGGTCGGCCCGGTGAATCTCACCATCATCAACGAGGGCGCTCGGCGCGGCTTCAAGTGGGCGTTGCTCATCACGCTCGGCGCCACCACCATGGAAGTCACCTACTGCTTCATTGCCTTCACGGGACTGGCCAGCTTCCTGTTGACCGGCCAATACGTCCGGGCGGCCATGGAAGTCTTCAGCTTTGTCTTCATTCTCGGTCTCGGAATCAAGTTCGCCACGGCAAAATCAGTCGCCATCCAGCTCAGCGCGGCAACGGACCGAATTGAGGCGCGAATCGGGGAAAAATTGCATCCCCACTCGGCCTACATGACCGGCTTTGTGCGCGTGCTGGCGAATCCGGGCGTGATGGTCGGCTGGTTTGTGCTGGCGGCGAATTTCATCTCCCGCAACTGGGTGACGCCGGAATTTTCCGGCCGCATGGCGTGCGTGGTGGGTGTCGGCTTGGGAACGATTCTTTGGTTCCTGGTCTTGAGCTATACCTCCTCGCGCGGCAAGGGAAAATTCAGCGAGCAGACGTTGTTGCGCATTGAGCGCTGGTCAGGTGTGGTGCTGATTATTTTTGCGCTGATCGATGGCGCCTGGATTTCCTACGAAATGGTCCAGCAGCGCCACAACCCGATCAAGAACGTGCCCGAGTTGCACCTGCGCAAACACGGACGATAATGTGTCATGCCTGAAAATCCCGTGGAATCATCTGGGAATCGCGTGAACGAATCCGCCGCGTGCGACGTGTGCGGACGTTTCGGCGCGGTGGAAGTGGGCGATCGAAAGCTGTGCGTGGATTGTTACGGCGGCTGCGGGTCGTGTTGCAACGAGTCGGTGCTGGGGGAGGACTGAGCCTTCACCTGGAAGTAGGGACGGCGCTCCGCGCTGTCCGCGCCGCGTCCGGCGGCGCAATGAGTGTGAGACAAAATTCTTCAAAAACGGAGCGGGGCTGTGTCGCAGACCCGCCGCGGCAAGGTTACCAGCCGAAAGGCTCGCAGATGGGCCATCATTTCTGGCACAGCGGACGTTGCTGCGGCTGGCTTTCAGCACAGCCGCGCTCCAACCAAAGCGCGCAAGCCAGGTTGCAGGCGCATTTATCAATTGATCCTCAATTGGAATCACACCGTCCGAGTTTGTCGCCCTCGACGTCCGCGCTATTTTCGCGTAAAATCCGCCCATGAGTTCAACAGCCACAGTGCCTGACGAGCGCGGCCATTTTGGGCCGTACGGCGGCCGGTTCGTGCCGGAAACCCTCATGCATCCGCTGCAGGAGTTGGAGGAGGAATATTTTCGCGCGCAACAGGACCCGGAATTCCAACGCGAACTGGCGTATTACCTCGAGGAATTTTGCGGACGCCCCACGCCGCTCTACTTTGCCGAACGCCTCACGCGCGAACTCGGTGGCGCGAAGATTTATCTCAAGCGCGAAGACCTGCTCCACACCGGCGCGCACAAAATCAACAACGCCATCGGCCAGATCCTGCTCGCCAAACGCATGGGCAAGACGCGCATCATCGCCGAGACCGGCGCGGGCCAGCACGGCGTCGCGACGGCCACCGTGAGCGCGATGTTTGGCATGAAGTGCGTCATTTACATGGGCGCGGTGGATTGTGAGCGGCAGGAGTTGAATGTTTACCGGATGAAAATGCTCGGCGCGGAAGTCGTGCCGGTGCATGCCGGTCAAAAGACGCTCAAGGAGGCCGTGAACGAAGCGATGCGCGATTGGGTGACGAATGTGCGCACGACGCATTACATCCTCGGCACCGCTTACGGCGCGCACCCGTACCCCGTAATGGTGCGCAATTTTCATCGCGTCATCGGCGATGAAGCGCGGCGGCAGATGCTCGAGCACGAAAAGCGATTGCCGGATTTGCTGATCGCGTGCGTCGGCGGCGGTTCGAACGCGATCGGATTATTTTACCCGTTCCTTGATGACGTCTCCGTTAAAATGGTGGGCGTGGAAGCGGGCGGCGAAGGCATCATTCCGAACCGCCACGCCGCGCGGTTCCAGGGCGGGTCGCTAGGCGTGCTGCAAGGCACGCGCTCGTTCCTCTTGCAGGATGAATACGGCCAGATTCAACTCACGCACAGCGTGAGCGCGGGACTGGATTACGCGGCGGTGGGCCCGGAACACGCGTTCTTGCGCGATAAAAAACGCGCGGAATACACCTACGCGACGGATGCGAAGGCGCTGGAAGCGTTCATGAAACTGGCGCGATTGGAGGGAATCATTCCCGCGCTCGAAAGCGCCCATGCCGTGGCCGAATGCATCGTGCGCGCGCCGAAGATGGCAAAGGATCAATTGATCATCGTGAATCTCTCCGGCCGTGGCGACAAGGATGTGCAACAGGTGGCGGCGAAGGTTGGGTTGAAGATGCCGAAGTGATTTGGTAACTTGCGCGCGCCCCACCCTCCGGAGCCGCAGCACACGAGCGTTCGCTGAGGTTTACCTTTGAGGTTAAACGACATTGCCGCGGCTGGTCTCCGACACAGCCCGCGCTCCAAAATGGTGCGGGTGGCAAGTTGCGCCCGGTGTATCGTCGCAAAATCCAATAGTATTGGACAACTCGGTGGCTCAATCCAATCAAGGTGAAACGAGCGGCCTCAGAACGCTTACAGGACAGGACAGTGCCTCAAAATCATTCACCGCAGGGAATGCGCAAACCGTCATTTGCGCGGGAAAAGCTCAGGCTTTTTTCGCAAAATGAATCGGCACGGGAACGGGTTGCGAGAAATCGCGCGGGTTCACTTTGATGGGCAAGCGGCGCCTGGGCAGGCTGGGCTTGAAGGTGCGCGTGCGCATTTGCATGAGATAAAGCGCTGGCTTGGGCGGGAGCCGGTCAACTTCCGCTTGGGCATCCGCCTCCATCAAGAGCTTAATCATTTTTAACTTGGTAGCCATACGCGCAAATCCTGCCATGTGATCGCAGTTCACGTGCCACAAGCGATTGGGGAAGCGAGGCTTCGACGCAATCGTTAGCGCAATGGATAGGGCTGCCGATGCAAAGGGAACAAAGATTTGAATGGAAGAGGATGGAGGGCAAAATGACGAATGTCGAATGACGATAGTTTGGTTTCGCTGCTCCATTTCGTCATTCGTTATTCGTCATTCCGTTCCTTTGTTCTCTTCGTCGCTTCCGTTCAAATTGCAGATCAATGCATTTGGCGGCGCTCCGCCAAGGCGCCGTTACGGGGCGTGAGGAAATCCCGCTTGGCACGCCAGTTTGGTTCTGGTTAGCTTGCCGCGCTTGATGACACGACTGCCCAAATTTGCCGCGGCCGCGATACTTTTCTCCTTCTTCTCCCTTTCTGCCCAAGCCCAGCAACCGTCAAGCGCGCCGATTTACATTCGCAGCCTGACGGGCCAGGGGACGGATATTACGTATCATATGCGAGAGGGGAAGGCGACCGGGACCAATGGCGTGTTCATTGATTACAACGGCTCGGCGTTGACGGCGGACTCGGTGTCCGTGGACGAAAATTCCGGCGATGCGATTGCCGACGGGAATGTGCGCATCCAGCAAGGCGACCAGATTTATTTGGGCGATCACATTCTGTATAATTTCCATACGCGGCAGATGGTTTCGGACCACTTTCGGTCGGGCAAAGCGCCGGTGTACATGGAGGGCAAAGGACTGCACGGGAACGTTGCCTCCAATCACGTGCAGCATAGCACTTACGTTTCGACGAACGCGATCATCACCACGGATGACGTGAAAAAACCGGCGATTGAGATCCACGCGACACGGATGTTGATCATTCCGAACGTGAAATTGGAGGCGTGGAACGCAGTGCTGTATGCGGAAGGTGTGCCGCTGTTTTACCTGCCGTACTACGAGCGGAATCTCGGGCCGCACGCGAATAATTTCGATTTTGTGCCGGGCTACCGGAGTTCGTTCGGGCCCTTTGTGCTGGGGACTTACACCTGGTATTTGAATGATGAATTGAACGGCAAATTTCACATCGATTACCGGCAACGGCGCGGCGTGGGCGTGGGGCCGGATTTTGATTATCACCTGGGCAAATGGGGCGAGGGCGAGTTGAGCTATTACTACACGCACGACGACGATGCGAAGACGAATTTCGTGAATGCGCCGGTGTCCGAGAATCGGCAGCGGCTGTATTTCACTTACATCGCCAATCCGTACACGAACGTGGAAGTGCGCGCGGCGGCGAGGTGGCAAAGCGACGCGGCGGTGAATCGCGACTTTTTTGAAGGCGATTACCGCCAAAATCCGCAGCCGAGCACGTTCCTCGAAGGGGACAAGCTGTTTCCGAATTTCAGCCTGGATGTGCTGGCGCAGCCGCGAGTGGATAATTTTTTGGAAACCGTGGAGCGGCTGCCGGATGTGCGGCTGACCGGGTTTCAGCAGGAACTGGGAGCGACGCCTGTTTATTACAACAGCCAGAGCACGCTCGGATATTATCGGCGGTTGTTTGCGGAGACGAACGGGTTCCTGTCGGATGCGAATAATTTCTCGGCGGCGCGCGCCGATACATATCATCAATTGACGCTGCCGGAAACGCTTTTCGGCTGGCTCAACATCATTCCGCGCGTGGGCGGGCGGTACACGTATTACACCGAGGCGGGCGGGCCGAACGGCACGACCGAGGAAAACAGCCGCGCCGTTTTCAACACGGGCGCGGAAGTGACATTCAAGGCGTCGCAGCTCTGGCCGGACGTGAAAAACAACCTGCTGGCGGTGGATGGATTGCGGCACATCATCCAGCCCTCAATCAATTACGTTTATGTGCCGAGTCCGAACGTGCATCCGACGCAGTTGCCGCAATTTGATTATGAATTGCCGAGCCTGGAACTGCTGCCGCTTGAATATCCGGAATACAATTCGATTGATTCGATTGACAGCCAGAACGTGTTCCGGTTCGGGCTGCGGAATCAATTGCAGACCAAGCGCAATGGGCGCGTTGAGGATTTGGTCGACTGGCAATTGTTCACGGACTGGCGTTTGCGGCCGCGCAGCGGGCAACGGACCTATGCGGATTTGTATTCGGATTTCGAATTGCGGCCGCGCTCGTGGATTGGGCTGGATTCACAGACGCGGCTGGATTTGAACACCGGGAAATGGAACATGTCGCTCACGACGCTGACGCTCACGCCGAGCGACGTGTGGAGCTGGACGCTGGGACATTTTTATCTGCGGAATGATTTCAAGACTGATTTCAACAGCCCGCTGTTCATTGGACAGGGCGCGAATGTTTTCACGAGTGCGCTGTTTTTCCGGCTGAACGAAAACTGGAGCGCGCGTTTCGTGCATCATTATGACGTGACCAGCGGGCGCTTGCAGGAACAGTTTTACAGCGTCTATCGCGACATGCGGAGCTGGACGGCGGCGCTGACGGCGGGCATCCGCGACAACGGCATCGGCGCGAAGGATTATCTGTTGGTATTCACGTTCTCGTTCAAGGCGCACCCGAAATTCGGGGTGGGCGGCGATTCGGTGAAGCCATACGCGCTGCTCGGGTTGCAGGATTGATTTGCTCTCCGGCTTCGTTTTTCTCGAAAAGAATTTGTGAAATCAATTCGGAAATTTATCGGAGAAACACGATGAAATTCGCCGCGCAGAAGCCTTTACTGCCGGTGGCGGAGCGACAAACAAAACGATTCCAGTAGCTCAAGCGGACACGCCCGGCGCGTTGCTTTTTTCCATCAGTTTCGGGCAAAACACCCCATGGAATAAGGATTTTCTTGATGCGAACGTGCACGCGAAAGGAATGGCCTATGCGAAATCTGAACAAATTAATTCTTGTGAGTGGAATGAGCGCGATCCTGTCGCTAACCGGTGGTTGTTACATGCTGAACGGTCACTCAGGAGACCGTACCGCAGGACGGCAACTGGATGATAAAACCATCACTTCAACGGTTCGGCACGATCTGAACAAGGAACCCGTGTATAAGTTTAGCGGCGTGGACGTGAAGACGTTCGACGGCGTGGTTCAACTCAGCGGATTCGTCGACACGCAAGAGCAGAAAGACCGCGCCGGCGACATTGCCCAGCACGCCGAAGGCGTCACCCAGGTCGTGAATAACATCAGCCTGAAACCGAACGAAAACAACATGGCTCCGACGGGCCGGCCGAACGGTTACGACAACGACCGCGACAACCATAATTACAACAATAACAATAACCCGCATTGAGCCGCGGCACACATCTTTCAACGCAGGCCTGGCTTTGACCGGGCCTGTGTTGAGCAACCGGGGAGGCAAAGGGGAATCTCAACGAAAGGACATATGAAAAAAGTGTTTATAGCGCTGGGAGTGGCGGCATTGCTTGCGGGATGCGCCTCTCATAACAGCGACAATGGAATGGGTGGCACGAGCGATCAATACAACCAATCCAGTTCGAGCAGTCAGTACAACAATAACGCTTCTGACAAGGCTGAAAGCCAGACGACACTTACCAATAGCAACACCGGAAGCGGGATGCAGCAGTAAGCATTTCCTTCGGAGTTCGGCGCCGGCGCTTTGATGTTCTTAAAGCGCCGGCACTTTTTTTGGGGCGGAATCAAACCACGAATGGGCACGAATAAACACGAATTATTTATCGATTTATGTGAACCCTTGGGAGCACGTTTTTCGTTCTCGTTCTCGTTCTCGTTCTCGTTCTCGATTTCGAGGACGAGAACGAGAACGAGGAGGAGGATCGACGAATTGCGACAAGAACACTATTGACGGAAATCGAGATTAAAGTTCTGATTTCCGGCAATGAACATTCTCCATTGGGCTGTTTTGCTCGGTCTTGCTTTCGGAACCACATTGCTCGCTCAGGAAACCAATCATCCTTCTTCCAAATATCCCGGAGAAGGCGAGGCGTTTCCGTTGTGGCCGGGCGACGCGCCGGGCGCGCTCGGCAAGGCCCCGAAGGACATTCCGACGCTGACGCCGTTTTTGCCCGAGCATGGCAGAGCCAATGGCGCGGCGATGGTGATCTGCCCGGGGGGCGGTTATGTGCATCTCGCGCCGCATGAAGGGCGCGATTATGCGCGCTGGCTTGCCGAACAAGGCATCACTTGTTTTGTGCTGAAATATCGGCTGGGCGGGGATGGCTATCGTTACCCAGTGGAATTGGAGGACATGAAGCGCGCGATGCGGCTCGTCCGCGCGCGGGCTGGCGAATGGAATCTGGATACGAACCGCATCGGCGTGATGGGATCTTCGGCTGGCGGGCATATGGCTTCGATGGCGATGACGCGCTTCGATTCGGGCGACGCGGACGCCACGGATCCAATCGAGCGGCAGAGTTCAAGGCCGGATATTGCGATTTTGTGTTACCCGGTGATTACGATGGGGCCGTTCGCGCATCACGGTTCCAAAGTCAGCTTGCTGGGCACGAATCCGCCGCCGGCGCTGGTGGCGGAGACTTCGAGCGAGTTGCAGGTGAAAAAAGATTCGCCGCCGTGTTTCATCTGGAGCACGGATGATGACCACACAGTGCCCATTGAGAACACGCTGGAATTCGCGACGGCGTTGCGCAAGGCGGGTGTGCCGTTCGAGTTGCACATTTATCAGCACGGCCCGCATGGACAGGGGTTGGGGAGCCACGATTATAATCCCAAGAAATGGCTGCCGTGGGTGGGCGAGTGCAGCCGGTGGTTGAAAGCACAGGGGTTCATTAATTAAGCTCCAAATCCCAAGCGTCCAAGCACCAGAGAATATCCAAGCACCAAACTTCAATTCGCGCAGGGCGGCCTTGGAGGTTGGTGCTTCTCTGGCGCCTGGCCCTTGGACGATTGGAGCTTCCGGCTCAAGCCGGTCGAATTATACGCCAAAATTGTAATTGCGCGGCCGGCATCTTTGGCCTAGCTGTTAAAACAACGAAAAGAAAGGCATATTATGACCGGATTAGGACTTGCGTTGATCATCGTGCTGGGCGGGCTTATCATTTTATTCTTCCTGGTGATGTTCGTCGTTGGCGCGTACAACCGGCTCGTTTCATTGCGCAACCGCTACAAGAACGCTTACGCGCAAATCGATGTGCAACTCAAGCGGCGTTATGATTTGATTCCGAATCTCGTCGAGACGGCGAAGGGGTACATCAAGCACGAGCGCGAGACGCTGGAAAACGTGACGAAGGCGCGCAATATCGCTTATACGGCGGCGCAGGCGGCGGCGGCCAATCCCGGCGACGCGAATGCGATGAAGAGTTTGTCTTCGGCGGAAACTGGGTTGGCGGGAACGCTGGGTCGTTTGTTGATGGTTACGGAACAATATCCGGACTTGAAGGCGAATCAGAACATGATGCAGCTCACGGAGGAGTTGACGTCCACGGAAAACAAAATTTCCTTCGCGCGCCAGGCTTACAACGACGCGGTGATGACCTACAACACGCAGCGCGAGGTGTTTCCGGCGAACCTGATTGCGAACACGTTCAACTTCGCGCCGGCGGAATCGTTTGTGATCGATAAACCGGAGGAGAAGGAAGCGCCGAAGGTGCAGTTTTGAGCGAGCGCGATGAAACTGATTTGCAACGGGAGATCAAGGAGCAAGCCAATGCTACCGGTCTTCCTCGGCGCTGCAGTCCTACTTACATGCGGACCACTAAGCGTGATCCCTGCGGTTTATCTATCTGAGCACACACCCAAATCTAGAATAGTGTTTGATTATCCAGACGGCCATCCAGTTTGGGTCGCCCCATGGTTATTCTACACGAGCAAGGCGTTTCACTGTTTGGCATTAGCCGGAATCGGCTTGGCTCTGGTCGGTATGTTTTCAACCGGCTGGAAAAAACGAAAGCCTCACCATTAATGGACTTCTTCGAACGACAGGAAAAGGCGCGGCGGAATACGAAGTTCCTGGTGATTTATTTCACCGCAGGCGTGGCGATGATGATCCTCGTAATTTACGTGGTGTTTTTGACGGCTTTCAGCACGGCAGGTTCGCGGCATCACCCTCAACATCACTATTATGACGACAATGATGACACGCAACTCGAAGCCAATGCATACCTGTTCTGGCGGCCGCAGCTTTTCTTCGGCGTCGCGATTGGAACGCTGGCGGTGATCGGGATCGGGAGCGGGTTCAAGACGATGCAACTCGCGCAGGGCGGCAGCGTGGTGTCGTCGATGATGGGCGGGCGGCTCATCAATCCGAATACGCAGGATTTGGACGAGCGCAAATTGGTCAATGTGGTGGAGGAAATGGCGCTGGCGTCCGGCGTGCCGGTGCCGCAGGTGTATGTGATCGATGGCGAGGAGGGCATCAATGCGTTTGCCGCCGGGCACACGACGAGCGATGCGACGGTGACGGTGACGCGCGGGTGCATGAAGCTGCTGACGCGCGACGAGTTGCAGGGCGTGGTGGCGCATGAGTTTAGTCACATTCTGAACGGCGACATGCGGCTGAACCTGCGGTTGCTGGGAACGATTTTCGGAATTCTTTGCCTCGCGATTATTGGGCGCATCCTATTGTACACGCGCGGCGGGAACAGCCGGGACCGGAATGCGCTGCCGATCGTCGGGGCGTTGCTGCTGGTGGTGGGCTGGGTGGGTGTTTTTTTTGGGCGCTTGATCCAGGCGGCGGTGAGCCGTCAGCGGGAATTTTTGGCGGACGCGTCGGCGGTGCAATTCACGCGCAATCCGCTCGGCATCACGGGCGCGCTCAAGAAAATCGGCGGCCTGGGCGCGGAGGGTTCGCGGATTCGGCACGCGCACGCGGAGGAGGTGTCGCACATGTTTTTCGGCAACGGCCTCGGCGAACCGCTCTTTAGCATGATGGCGACGCATCCGCCATTGGTGGATCGCATTCGGGCGATTGATCCGTCGTTTGATGGGAAATTCCCTCCGGTGAAATATGCGGCTGAGGAGGAAGCGCCTTACGGGGCCACGCAACCGGCTTCGGCGCGGCGGGGCAGCATTCCGCCCGTGTGGCCGGTGGCGCTGGGCGCGGTGATGCCGAATCTCGGCACGCCGAACATGGCGCACCTGCATTACGCGGTGGCGTTGCGCGAATCATTTCCACCGGCGTTACAAGACGCGGCGCACGATGCGATGGGCGCGTCGGCATTGATTTACGCATTGTTGCTTTCCACAGATTCCGCGATGCGGACGAAACAGTTGGAGTTGCTGGCGCAAAACACTTCGGCAGCCGTGCGGCAGGAGACGGAGCGGTTGTTGCCGCAAGTGGACCCGGTGGCAACGAATGCCAAGCTGCCTTTGGTGGATCTGGCGCTGCCGGGGTTGCGGCAGCTTTCGCCGGCGCAATATGCGCAGTTCAGCCGGGCGATCCACGTATTGATCGAGGCGGACGGCGAAATTGATTTGTTCGAGTATGTGCTGCAGAAAATCGTGCTGCGGCATTTGGACACGCAATTCAACGGCGCGCGCAAGGCGGTGGTGCAATATTACGCGCTCGCGCCGCTGGCGCAGGATTGCGCGGTGCTGCTGTCGGCGCTGGCGCACGTGGGCTCGGATGACCCGGCGCAATGCGAGGCGGCGTTCCGACAGGGTATGCAAAGTCTGGCTCCGATCGCGCGGGCACCGCTGGTTTACGTCAGTGCTCAGGAAAGCGATTTAACGCACGTGGATGCCGCATTGAACCGGCTTAACCAGGCGGCACCGCAGATCAAGAAAGCCGTGATCAATGCGTGCGCGCAGGTCGTGGCGGCGGATGGCGTGATCCAGGAAATGGAGGCGGAATTGCTGCGCGCGATCGCGGACGCGCTGGATTGCCCGATGCCGCCGTTTTTGCAGACGGGCGTTGCCCCTGGCACGTAATCCAAATATCACAAAAGAGCGCCAGAGGGCTGGCGCAGTCCGGGACGCTAGCGCGATTTCCAATGCAACCAACCCCGCGCCAGCGTCCCGGACTGCGGCGGCCCTCCGCCGCTTTGAGAGTCCAGGGAACTGCGGGCGCTTCAATTCTGTTCGACGGTTTGCATTTCTCTTACGATTCGCTCATTGTTTCTACTCCATGACAGTGAATGGCAAAATCGTCAGCATCCGCAATCTTTCGAAGGTTTATGCCCAGGGGGAAATCCAAGTCACGGCGCTGGATAATATTTCGCTCGATATTGCGGCGGGCGAATTTCTCACGCTCATGGGACCGTCCGGTTCGGGGAAGTCGACGTTGCTGCACATTTTAGCGGGCATCGACCGGCCGACGAACGGGGAATGCCATGTGCAGGGAATCGATGTCACAAAGTTGAATGAATCGCAACTGGCGGATTGGCGGAATCACAACGTCGGTTTCGTGTTTCAGACGTTCAATTTGCTGCCGGTGTTGACGGCGCAGGAGAATGTGGAATTGCCATTGTTGCTGACGCGATTGAGCCGGAGCGAGCGGCGAAAACAGGTCGAGACGGCGCTGGAACTCGTGGGGCTGGGGGACCGAATGCGACATTTGCCACGGCAACTTTCCGGCGGACAGGAGCAGCGCGTGGCCATCGCGCGGGCACTGGTGGCGGACCCGAAATTAATCGTGGCGGATGAGCCGACCGGGAACCTGGATTTGCATTCGGCGCAGGAAGTTTTGACCGTGCTGCAATCGTTGAGCAAGGAAGCGGGCAAGACGGTCATCATGGTGACGCATGATCCGAAGGCGGCGGCGTTCGGGTCGCGGACGATTCATTTGGAGAAAGGGGAATTGTTGAAGGGGCGACTGGTTAAATGAGTTAAAGCAGTTAAATAAAGTTAAATGATTAAATCAGTTAGATAGTTAAATAGGAATCATGATGACCGAATCACCAATTTAACTCATTAACGCATCACGAACCAATGTCCATCGGAACCTTCATCCTCAAAAATGCGCTGCGCAACAAGCGGCGCGCGACGCTTTCGATTTTGAGCGTTGCGGTGAGCTTGTTTTTGCTGATGCTGCTGCTGGTGGCGTTGCGGGAAATCACGCTGCCGGTCGAGGGCGCGGGAGCGGAATTGCGCGTGGCGGTGCGGAACAAAATTTCCATCGCGAATCTGTTGCCGGCGAAGCAATTGCCGATCATTGAAAAAATTCCCGGCGTGGCGGCGGTAACACCATTCACGTGGTTCGGCGGGAAATACAAGGGCGAGGAAAGCAGGAGCTTCGCGCAATTTGCGCTGGACCCGAAACGGTTGCGGAGCGTTTTCACGGAATTGAAAATGCCAGCCGAGGATTACGCGAAACTCGAACGGGAGCGCGACGCATGCGTCATCGGAAAAATCACCGCGGATAAATATCATTTGAAGGTCGGCGATAAAATCACGCTCGACAGCACGGTTTACCCCGTGACGATGGATTTCCATATCGTGGGGATTTATTCCGGCACGCCGGATGATCGCAACATGCTCTTTCGCCAGGATTACCTGGATGAAAGCGTCGGACTGGACGGGCAGGTCGGCATGTGGTGGTTGAAGGTGAAATCGGCGCAGGACATGCCAAAAGTTATTTCGGCGATCGACAAGGCGTTTGAGAACACATCGGCGGAAGTGCGCGCGGAGAGCGAACGGGCATTTCAGCTCAGTTTCATTTCGATGTGGGGAAACATCAAGCTGCTGGTGATGCTGATTTGCAGCGCGGTGATTTTCACGCTGCTGCTGGTGACCGCCAGCACGATGAGCATGGCGATCCGGGAGCGGTTTCGTGAACTGGCGATCTTGAAGGCAATTGGGTTTCGGCGGCGGGAATTGTTTGCATTTATTCTGGCGGAAAGTTTTGGATTGGCGGCGGCGGGCGCGTTGATTGGCGTGGGGGGAGCCTATCTGTTGTTCACTTACGGTGACGTCGGAAAAATGACGAATGGGATTTTTCCTTATTTCGAAGTGACGTCGCGGATAGTCGGCACGGGCGTGTTGGTCGCGGCGGTGCTGGGCATTGCATCGAGCATCATGCCGGCGATTGCGGTGGCGAAGATGAGCGTGACAGAAGGATTGAAAACGCTCGATTAAGCGAACACTGCGGAATGAAAGCTCCAAGAACCAAGATCCAAGCTCCAGAGAAGCTCCAAACTTCAAGCCCCAAGGACGGGCGCGCGGAGATGAGATTTGGAGTTTGGAGCTTCTCTGGAGATTGGATGCTTGGACGCTTGGGGCTTTTCTCCGGACCTCGGAACTTTGAAGAATGAATCCGCTCGCGATCATTCTCGTCGTATTTCTCGCGATCTTCGCAGCCTACCTCGTGTGGCTGGCCTACATGCTTTGGGCGTCGCCGATTCCGTTGCCCTACAATTTCAAAAGCGTTTTTGTGCGCTGGCGCTCGACGGCGGCGACCATTCTGGGCGTGGCCTTGGTCGTGACGGTGTTCATCCTGTTGCACGCCATGGCGGCGGGATTGGAAAGATCCAGCGCGAACACGGGCGACCCGCGGAACATCATGATTGTGCGAAAAGGTTCGACAGCGGAATCGAGCAGCGTGGTGATGCGCGAACAATTCAAGATGATCCAATATCTGCCGCAAATCGCGCGCGACGCGCACGGGCGGCCCATCATTTCCGCCGATCTGGTGGTCATTATCAATTTGCCGCGGCGCGACGGAACCGGCGAGGCGAACGTGACCATGCGAGGAGTGACGCCGATGGGCAAGGAATTGCGTCCACAGGTGAAGCTCGTAAAAGGCCGGTGGTTCACACCAGACAAACGCGAGGTGGTCGTGAGCATGAAAATGGCCAAACGATTTGCGAACACGGACGTCGGGCAAACCTTCAGGACCGGCGGCAAGGACTTGAAAGTGGTCGGCTGGTTCGATGGCGGTGGCACGGCCTTTGATTCCGAGTTCTGGATGGACGCGGACGAGGCGCGGTCGATTTTTGATCGTGACAACTATTCCAGTCTGCTCGCGCGAATGGCGGACACGAACAATGCGGCGGCATTCATTAATCGTGTGGAATCGGACAAACGGATGGCATTGCGCGGGGATTTTGAAACCAAGTATTACGCCGAACAAACCAGCACCGCCACGCCCATCAAATTCCTCGGATCGTTCCTCGCGGTTGCGATGTCCATCGGCGCGGTGTTCGCGGCGATGAACACGATGTATGCGGCGGTGGGAGCGCGCACGCGCGAGATCGGGACATTGCGCGTGCTCGGATTTCGGCGCCGGGTGATTCTGGCGAGCTTCAATCTCGAAGGCGCGATTCTGGCGGGAATTGGCGGAGTGATCGGCTGCTCATTGGCGCTGGCGACACAGTGGGCGTGCCTGGCGTTTGGGGTTCATTTTGGGACGCTGAGTTTCAACACGTTCAGCGAGGTGGTTTTCGAATTCCGCATCACGCCGGTGCTATTAGCCGAAGGAATGGCATTTGCGATCATCGTGGGAGTGATTGGAAGTCTCTTCCCGGCCATTCGCGCCGCCCGTTTGCCTATGATTGCGGCGTTGAAGGCGGTGTAATCGGATTTCGGATTTCGCGCTTCGGATTTGCATGATGCGCCTTCGTTTTTCTCGTTTAAATCCCCGGATTTGACGTTAGACTGGCTGAACGATACATGAGCTTTTACGAGAAATTGAAGTTTGATGCGAATGGCTTGATTCCTGCCATCGTGCAGGAGCGGGGAACCGGGCGCGTGCTGATGATGGCGTGGATGAATCGAGCGTCGCTGGAAAAAACCGTGGCGACGGGCAAAACGCATTTTTGGAGCCGCTCACGCCAGAAATTCTGGATGAAGGGCGAGGAAAGCGGCCACACTCAGACGGTGAAGGACATTGCCTTCGATTGCGATGGTGACACGCTATTGATTCAGGTGGAACAGGTTGGAGCCGCCTGTCATGAAGGTTATAAGTCGTGTTTCTTCCGTTCCGTTGATGGCGGCGGCGAGTTCAACGTCACCGAGCCTCAGCTAAAGACCCCGGGAGATATTTACAAGAAAGGGTGATAACCCTATGCTAGTGTTTGAAAAGGGCAGGTAAATTCCCTTTAACATGGACAACGTGATTTCATTCGGAGGCCGCGAGTTTTTCTCGTTTGGGAGCCGCGATTATTGCCTGATGGTGCTGCTGCTGTTGTTTTCACGCGGCATGGACATCCTCAGCACCTGGGTCGCCACCCCGAACCTGGTGCTCGAGGGAAATCCGCTGGCGAAAAAAATGGGCTGGCGCTGGGGAATCATGGTCAGTGTTGGGATTGCGTTCGGAATGGCTTTTTGGCTCTCAACCACCATCGCGGTCAGCACGATGAGCGTGCTGGTGGCGGCACGGAATTTCCAATCCGCCTGGCTGATGCGCTCCATGGGCGAGGACCATTATCGCGAATGGCATGTGACGCGGATCCAGGAAACGCGCGCCACGCTGTATCTGTTTTGCCTGGCGGGAAACACGTTGCTCACGGCGGCGGTGGGCGCGGCGATTATTCTCTTCAGCCGGACGATCATTCCGTTTTCAATTGGCATGGGCGTGGTCGGCTATGCGATCGCGGTGGCGTTTTACACGATGCTGGCCGTGTGGCGGCTGCGACGGGCCGCCGTGCACAGGGAGAAGCGCCAGCAGGGCGCTTCAGCCATCCTGATGAATGGCGGCTCACTCAAAGCGCCTCTCGCTGATTCCTGCGCTTGCGAAACGGGCGATTATCCCGGTAAATAACCGCGAGATGTATTCACCCAAGCTGGACGCTTTTCAGAAACTCGCGGCGCAGGGCAACCTGATTCCCGTCACGCGACGCCTGTTGGCTGATATCGAAACGCCGCTTTCGGCTTACCGAAAAATTCGCGGCGCCGGCGAGTCTTTCCTGTTCGAATCCGTCGAGGGCGGCGAGCATTTGGGGCGTTATTCCTTCGTGGGCTGCAATCCGCGCGCGCTCATTCGGCAAACCGGCAATCGCGTGGAAATTGTTGAGAACGGGAAGATCGTTGAAAGCTTTGAAGTAGTAGACTCACGGCACGCGCGGAGCGGCGCGCCCCACCAGGTTCGGGACGGTCTTGAAGTGGTAGAGCGCGTGATGAAAAAATACCGCGCCGTTGCGGTGGCGGGCTTGCCGCGATTCACGGGCGGAGCAGTCGGGTTCATCGGTTATGAATTCATACATGATGTAGAACCGGTCGTGCCGCGGCCGCCGAAGGATGAATTGGGCACGCCGACGATGCTGTTCCTCATCGCGGACCAGCTTTTGATTTTCGACCGCGTGGCGCAGACCATCACCGTGCTGGTAAACGCGGTGCTCGATGATGCCGCCAGCCCGGAAGAAGCCTACGAGAACGCGGTGGCGGAAATCGAGCGGCTGGTTTCGCTATTGGAACAGCCCAGCGAACATCGGCCCGTGAGCGTGCCGAGCGAAATGCCAGCGGTTCCATTCGAATCGAATGTGCCCAAGGACAAATTCTTTGCGAATGTTTCCAAAGCCAAGGAATACATCACGGCAGGGGACATCATCCAGGCGGTGGGTTCGCAGCGGTTTGCCGCCGAATTTGCAGCCACACCCATCGATCTCTATCGTGCCGCACGCAGCATCAATCCCTCGCCGTATATGTTTTTGCTGGAGTTCGAGGGATTTTCACTCGTGGGCGCTTCGCCGGAAATTCATGTTCGTTGCGAGGATCGCTCCGTGGAAATCCGTCCCATTGCGGGAACACGCGGGCGCGGAACCACCACCGAAGAGGATCTCGCGCTGGAAAAGGAATTGCTCGCCGACCCGAAAGAACGCGCTGAACACGTAATGCTCGTGGACCTGGCGCGCAATGATTTGGGGCGTGTGTGCAATTTTGGATCAGTGCAGGTGCATGACCTGATGATCATCGAGCGCTACAGCCACGTGATGCACATTGTGTCGCAGGTGGAGGGAAAACTTTCGGCGGACAAGACGATTTACGATTTGATGCGCGCGACGTTCCCGGCGGGCACGCTGAGCGGCGCGCCCAAAATCCGCGCGATGCAAATCATCGCCGAACTGGAGCAGACCGCGCGCGGGCCCTATGGCGGATGCGTCGGATATTTTTCCTTCAACGGCAATCTCGACACCTGCATCACCATTCGCACCGCGCTGGTGAAGGATGGCAAAGCGTACGTGCAAGCCGGCGGCGGCTGGGTGAATGATTCCACGCCCGAAGCCGAGTTCCAGGAGACGGTGAACAAGGCAAAGGCGATGCTGAAGGCGGTGGCGTTGGCGGAGAGTTTTGGGCGCGAGGAGGGATAATGCTCTGCGCGAAATCACGGAATACGGAGCACGCATTGCGTACTTCGTGAAACGTGAAAAACGGGTCACCCTGAATTCACGTTTTACATTTCACGACTCACGTTCCCGATTGCATTCAATCACGTCCCGGTTATGCTTCAACCACGGAATGAAAACGTTTGGTGAAAGCAATTTTCCCGGGAGGCTCATCGCGGTCGAAGGACTGGACGGCTCGGGAAAATCCACTCAAATCTATTTGCTCAAACGCTGGCTGGAAGCGGAGGGTGTGCGGGTTTATTTCAGCGAATGGAATTCGTCCGAACTCGTCAAATCGGCCACCAGCAAAGGAAAAAAACGCGAGTTGCTGTCACCGACGACCTTCAGTCTGATTCATGCCACGGATTTTGCGGACCGTTACGAACGCCACCTCCTGCCGCTGCTGCGCGCGGGCTATGTTGTGCTGTGCGACCGGTATATTTTCACGGCGTTCGGGCGCGATACTGTCCGCGGCTGCCCGCCGGCATGGGTGCGCGGGATTTACGATTTCGCCGCGCTGCCGGACCTGACATTTTTCTTCAAGGCGGATTTGGAAGTCTCGCTCAAACGCATCCTGGACGGCCGGCCCAAGCTGAAATTTTTCGAAGCCGGCATGGATTTGCGCCTGTCGGCCGATCCGTACGAAAGTTTTCGCATCTTCCAGGGCCGCATTCTTGAACAATACCTCGCGATGAGCACGGAATTCAATTTCAACATCATCGATGCCAATCAGCGCGTGGAAGTGCAGCAGGGAATCGTGCGGCAATTGGTGAGCCAGCGCATTGACCTCTCGCGGTTCAAGCGCCGCCGCCCGTTGCCGCCGCCACCGGCAAAGTTGCGGCCGAAAATCGTGGAACTCGAGGACGAACCGGTGGAATGAAGAAGAAGAAAAACAACAATCACATCATTGTTCCACAGCCCGGTCCCAAAAAGTTTTACGGCCAGGGCATTCCCGGCATCAAACCGGAGGAACTCGTCGGCTCGCTCATCGTGGTGGAAGGCGCGGATGGCTCGGGCCGTTCGACGCAGATTGCGCGATTGGTGGATTGGCTGGAAACGTGCGGCCACGCCACCGTGCAGGTGGGTCTGAAGCGATCGACGCTCGTGAGCGAGGAGTTGGAACGGGCGCAGGAAGGAAACATTCTGAGCCGCACGACGTTGAGCCTGTTTTACGCCACCGATTTTGCCGATCAATTGGAGAACATCATTCTGCCCGCGCTCAAAGCCGGGTTCATCGTGCTCGCGGATCGCTACATTTACACGTTGATGGCGCGCGACATGGCGCGCGGCATGGACGAGGCGTGGCTCAGAAATGTTTACGGCATCGCCCCCGTGCCGGACGCGGTATTTTATCTCTCCGTCGAAGCCGAGGAATTGGTCCAGCGCAATTTGTCAAAAAACGCCACGCTGGATTACTGGGAAAGCGGCATGGACTTGGGCTTGTCACGCGACATGTTCGACAGCTTTTTACAGTATCAGACCTCGATGCAAAATGCCTTCCGGCAATTGCAAAAAACGTACGGTTTCAACATCGTGGACGGCAATCGCTCCGTGGACGCGGTGACGCAGGAATTGCGGAAGAAAATTACTGCCGTGCTCGCGGCGAAATAGCTTCAATCCCAAGGGGATCGCGCCCTCCAGCCCCAGGTTGCCGAGCCGGCGAGGCTGCCGGGGTCATCCCGAAAATTTCTTCGCGACTCCAACGGAGTTACGCATCGAGATCACCATATCGTAAATGGAAAATCCGCCTTCTCACCCGCCTTCGTTGAAACTACGGCGGGGCAGGCGTCGGCGGCTACCGATTGAGCGCCGCTTCCCGCTCCAGCAACGTGGGATGCGAATAATGAAAGCCGCTATAAAGCGGGTGCGGCGTAAGGTTGCTCAGATTTTTTTCATTCAATTTCCGCAAGGCGCCGATGAGCGACACGGGTTCGTTCATGACTTCCTTGGCGAACGAGTCCGCCTGGTATTCGTATCTTCGCGACCACCAATGCGCGAGCGGCGAAAACCAGAACATTACCACGCCTGAAAGCAGCGTGAAGAGCAGCAGCGCGGGCGCGATGTTTGCCGGCATGAATCCGTTTCCGGCCTCGAACCCGAACGCGTGATAAAACCACTCCTGCCGCGCCAGCACCGAAATAATATAAAAACCCGCCAGCGAACTGAGCGCCGAAAAGATCAGCATCTTCGGGATGTGCTTCTTTTTGTAGTGCCCGATTTCGTGTGCCAGCACGGCCTCCAATTCGGTCTCGCTCAACTGCTGGATCAACGTGTCGAAGAGCACGATTTTGCGGAACTGGCCAAAGCCCGTGAAGAACGCGTTGGAATGGCGCGAGCGTTTGCTGCCGTCCATGACCTGGATGCTCTGGGCGACGAAGCGGGTGCGCTCGGCGAGCTTGAGCAATCGTTCGCGCAAAGAGCCCTCGGGCAAGGGCGTGAATTTGTTGAACAGCGGCATGATCAACACCGGCGCGAGCACGAGCATCAGCACTTGAAAGGCGAGCAGCGCGCCCCACGCCCAAAGCCACCAATGCGCGCCCGTCCATTCCACAATTTTCAGGATGAGCACGAGCAGCGGATAACCAAGCACGGCAGCGAGCAGCAGGCCTTTGGCGCGATCCAGCCACCACGTTTTTTGCGTGTTCGTATTGAAACCAAATTTTTCCTCAAGTCGAAATTGGCCATACCAATCGAACGGCAAACCCGGCAGTGACATGCCGAAACCGATGGCGAATAGAAAAACGGCGAGCGCCCACGCCGACGCGCCGAGGTGGGATTGAAAGAAACGGAACACCCAAGGCAGCACGCCGCTGAATAGCACCACGATCAAAACGATCGTGCCATACGTTTCCTCGATGTTGCCGAACCGGGCCTTGGCCAGCGTGTAGGCCACGGATTTTTTGTAAGTCGGTTCGTCCACGATCGCGCGAAACGCTTCCGGCACCGCGTCCGCATGCGCGAGCACGTGGCGGCGATTCAGCCAGGACAGCCACAACTCCGCCGCGAGCCGCGCCAAAATCAAAATGATGATTCCAACAACAACACCGTTCATGCCGTCATGTTACAATCTAAACAAAGAAGCCGCACGGCCTAATGAATAGCCTCACGGGCGTCCCGCCCGTGAGGCTCTTGTTCGCACGGGCGAGACGCCCGTGCCACTATGACGCCTGTTCCGCCACGCGCACCACTTCACCCACGAGGCTTTCGATACCCACGGGTTTGTGGAACACCGGCAGTCGCGCTGAATCGGCGAATTGCTCGACACGCGAAACATTTTCCTCGCCGGTGATGAAAATGAACCGCTGCGCCAATGAGGGATTGGACCGCTCAATGGCCGCGTGCAGCAAATCGCCCTCGAGCCGCAGCACTTGCAAATCGCAAACGACGGCGTCCAGCGTGTGTTGGGAAACGAATCTCAGCGCCAGCGTGCCTTCGGGGACAATGGTGGCATCGTAACCGCGGCTTTCGAGCGTCTCTTTGAGAGGCCAGGCGAGAGCAATATCATCGTCCAGGATAAGGACGTGCCTTTTCCGAGGTGTGCCATCGGTGGTCATGACAACGGGCCTCGTCCGTAAGAGTACCAACCGGCGCGGATAACGCAAGCGCTTTGGCAGCATCTCATTTTGGAGTGCACGGGCATGACTGCGCTTTGGAACTGGCAGACATGTCTGCCAGTCGGAAAGCGGCGACATGTCGCCGCACTCCAAATTACAATCTGCCGCGATCCGCACGCCCATCGTTACCACTTCAATTCCTGCAAACGGCGCGCCACTTCCTCGGCGTTCGCGCGGCTGTTGAACGCGCTGATGCGGAAATAGCCTTCGCCTTTCGAGCCGAATCCGCTGCCCGGCGTGATGACCACATTGGCTTCGCCGAGAATTTTATCGAAGGCCTGCCAGCTCGTCACCCCTTGCGGCGTGCGGACCCAGATGTAAGGCGCGTTCACGCCGCCGAACACTTTCAGGCCGGCTTTCTTCGCGCCCTCGCGCAGGACTCTGGCGTTGCCGAGATAATGATCCACCAGCCCGCGTACCTGCGTTTTGCCTTCGGGCGAGTAAAGCGCTTCGGCGGCGCGTTGAATGACGTAGGACACACCATTGAACTTCGTCGTCATGCGGCGATGCCAGAGCGGATGCAGCGGTTTGAATTCGCCCGTCTTCGTCTGCGCATTGAGCGATTTGGGAATGACGGTGTAAGCGCAGCGCGTGCCCGTGAAACCGCCGTTCTTGGAAAAGCTGCGAAACTCAATCGCGCACTCGCGCGCACCGGGGATTTCAAAAATCGAATGCGGCAAGGCGGGATCCTGGATGTACGCCTCATAAGCGGCATCGAACAAAATGATGGCTTTGTGTTCGAGCGCGTATTTCACCCAGGCCTCAAGTTGCTCGCGCGTGGCGACCGCGCCGGTGGGATTGTTGGGCGAGCAGAGATAAATCAAATCCACGTGCTTCTTCGGCGGCGCGGGAATGAAACCGTTGCTCGGTTTGCACGGGAGATAAACGAGTTTGGCGTACGCGCCGGCTTCATTGGCCTCGCCGGTGTGGCCGGCCATCACGTTCGTATCCACATAAACCGGATAAACCGGATCGCTAATGGCGATTTTGTTTTTGGCGCCGAGAATATCGAGCATGTTGCCCGTATCGCACTTGGTGCCGTCGCTGACGAACACTTCATCATCGGCCACCTCGCAGCCGCGGCTGCGGAAATCGTTTTCGGCGATGGCGCGGCGCAACCATTCGTAACCCTGCTCCGGACCGTAGCCCTTGAATGTCTGACTCACGGCCATTTCATCCACCCCCTTGTGCATCGCAGCGATGACGGCAGCCGGGAGCGGCTCGGTGACGTCGCCGATGCCGCAGCGGATGAGGCGCCTGGCGGCTTCGGGATTGGCCTCGCAAAACGCCTTCACCCGTCGGGCGATTTCAGGAAACAGGTAACCGGCTTTGAGCTTCAAATAGTTGTCGTTTAAATACGCCATGTAAAATCTTCGTTGAGAATTAAATCAGCAATTCAGCCTGAAACGGTAGCGAAAGGCGAAGCGCTGCGCAAGGGCGCCACTTTTTAGACCCAATAGAGTAAGCAAAGTGCCGGCTAAAGCCCCGGTACTAATGAGATTGAAAATTCGACGGGTTCAATCCTCGGGGCCAACTTTCCGAGAGAGACGCCGGTCAATCAAATAGGTGAGCAAAAGAATTAAGAAGCAGCTCCCGCCGAATAACAAAAAGCCCAAAAATCCTAGAGGCATAACCCATCGATAGCCGGGCGGCCCTTCCATCGGCAGACATGTTCGCAGGAAGACCACACATCCGACCAATCCACAAGACCAAGTAATAATCCTCCTGATCATGCACTTTCTTTCGTCGCGCCGGACGGTTTCAAATGTCGTAACACAACGGCAGAACTACGCGGCGCAAAGGGTTTCGGCGGGTCTTTGAGGAAAACCGTTTTCCGCTTCGACTTTGCGCCGTTTTGGCCAGCTTCCTCGGATGCCACGCTCCCGTTGGCCGCCGAATGCGTATCCGCTCGTTGATGATTTCCCATAATGTGATTTCCAGTTTCATATCGATGTCCTGTGCCAGCGATGCTTGGTCAGCGCCGCGGCGGTTCCCAACCCGAACAGCAGGAAGCTGCCAATCACCGCCAGCAGTCCCGCGGGCGCCGCGCGCAGCGCCAGGATGAGAGCATTGCCGGGGCCTGACAGGACTGTCAGTATGGAGGCAGCGGGCAGGATGAACAGGTCCCATCGGCCCCGGAGAAGTCGCATGATGAAATAACCGGCCAAAACCATTCCGCCCGGAATGAGCGGCATCCACGGCGCCGCATCGATGCGCACCCAGATGATCGTGTGGAATATCCACAAGGTGGCGGCCAGGTTGCGAACAATGTTTGCGCCGGGCTCCTCGACGTCGATCCAGCGCAGGCTGTGCAGCAGCAAAAACACCAGCGCGCTTTGCACGGCCCAATGGATGGCGGCGTCATGCCGCGAAAACGTCATCAGCACCGCCGCGCCCACGAGCAGCGCGCCGAAAATTCCCGCTTTCGGATTTCGCGAGGCGACCGTGTAAAGCATCAGGTAAACCGCCAAGCCCACGCCGACATAGATTTCGCGGTGCAACCCGGGCGTGAGCAGCGCAATCCATTCGGCCGGCATTCCGCAGACGGCCAGCACGACGGACGCGAACAGCAGGTGGCAGGCAAATTGGCGATTGCGTTCGCGCAGGCACATGGCGGCAAAAATGGCTGCATTCAGCAACGCCAGCACAAAGAAAATTTTTGTGCCGCTTTCGGAAATGGCCGCCAACGGAACGAGCAGCGCGGATGCGGCCATGGCGTATTGCGGCGCGCGCCCTCCCCACGCAAAAATTTCGGGCGCGCGCCGATACGCGGTCCAGGCCAGCGCCCAAAGCGCCGGCACAACCATCGCGAACTGGAACGCAAAAAGGTAAACGTAATTCAGGCAATACAGATGCACGCCGGTCGCCGCGATCCACAGCAGGAAAAAGCCGGCGGGTAGCCAGCGGCGTTGCGGCTCAAAACTTCCTGTCTCCCTGGCGTGTGGAAGGAAGTTAGCCAAAGCCAACGCCGCCGGCAAAATCGCCAGCCACGTGAGTTGATTGAACACAAAATACCGCCCATCCACCGGCGCCCAACCCGGCTTCGTTTCACAGACAATGCGATACGCCGCGAGCAACGCTATGTTCACCACCAACAACACGGCGCCAATTATCAGCAACCCTTTCGGCAAATGCAGTTCCGTGAAATGGAGTTTCAGAAAACCAAACCTCGTCATTGCCAGAAGCATCGTCACCGCGCACACCACCCACACGGCGCGCGTGCTGATGAGCGCGACCTGGCTGAGCAGAATAAACGGCACGAAAATCAAAAGATTTTCCAGGCCCACGAGCAGGGTTGAGTCATACCAGATGCGTCGCGCGGCGAGAAAAACGGCCGTGCCCACCAGCAGGATTTCATAACATTCCAGCGAGCTGAGATTGAACGCGAGTTGCGGAATTTCGCGCGCGAATAAATTTCCGTCCGCTGAAACCCGATACATCCCGAACAACAGCAGCGCGGCGCTGACGAGATAAAACGGGTTGCAGATGAGAAAACGTTTGGCCCAATAAGAAAATGGCTTTGGGCGGGGGATCTCCGGCGCGGACGGCGCGGGAGCGGAAAGAATTGGCGGCGCGGCGTTCTCTGATTCATCGTGCTCATTCATAAATGCCTCCGAGCAATTTCAGCATTCTCCGACCGGCGATTTTTCTTTAGCACAGCCCGGGCCAAGCGTGGAACGTGCGTTTCGACGCACAGATTTCCCAGGTTTTTGGCAAAAAAGGAAAAGCAGGTCGAAAATGCACAGGCAATCGCGCGTGAATTCCACGCGTGATGCGTGAAAATTCGCCGCATGGCGTCCTGCCGCGCATTTTGACTTTGTCACGCGCTTCCTCTAGCCTCACCACGATGAAAGTGATCCGTCACACCGACGCGGATTTCCCCCAACGACTGCAGGAAGTCACCGCGCCGTCGAGTTTGTTTGATGCTGAAATCGAGCAGCGCACCCGCGCCATTCTCGAAGCCGTGCACGCGCGCGGTGATGACGCATTGCTGGAATTTACCGAACGTTTCGATGGCGCAAAGCTCACCGCCGATCAACTCGCCGTCGGCCACGCTGAACTCATGACGGCTTCATTGAAGGCGGATGAATCGCTCCGCGCCGCGGTGGCTGAAGCGGAAAAAAATATCGCGACCTTCGCCAGGAAATCGAAACGGAGGAATTGGGAATCCAAAAATTCGCATGGAGCCAAAGCCGGCGAGAAGTTTGATCCATTTCAACGTGTCGGCGTTTACATTCCGGGCGGAACGGCGCCGCTGGTTTCCACGGCGCTCATGACCATCACGCTCGCAAAAGTTGCGGGCTGCAAGGAAATCGTCGTTTGCACTCCCTGCGGCAAGGACGGCAGCATCAACGCGGCGCTGCTCTTCGCCGCGCGCGCGGCGGGAGCGACGGAGATTTATCGCGTCGGCGGCTCGCAAGCGATTGCTGCCATGGCTTACGGCACGAAGACCATTCGACGCGTGCAGAAAATTTTCGGCCCCGGCAATGCGTACGTCGTCACCGCCAAGCGGTTGCTCGTTGGTTATGTTGCCATTGATTTACTGCCTGGTCCGAGCGAAGTGCTGGTGCTCACCGATGAAACGGCGAGCCCGAAATTCGCCGCGGCTGATTTGCTGGCCCAAGCCGAACATGGCTCCGGCCACGAACGCGTCTGGCTCATCACGACTTCGTCGAAAATTTTGAAATCCGTTGAAACGGAAATCGGCAAACAATTGCCCAAACTCGTGCGTCGCGATTTCATCCAGCGCGTGCTCGACCACAACACCTGGCTCATCCAGGTGAAAACCATTGAAGAAGCCGTTCAACTCACGAACCAGCTTGCGCCGGAACATTGCGAAGTGATGACGCGCAACCCGCGGAAAATTTCCGAAGGCATTTTGACCGCCGGCGCGATTTTCCTTGGCCCCTGGTCGCCCACGGTGCTCGGCGATTACGTTGCCGGCCCGAGCCACACGTTGCCGACCGGCGGCGCGGGCGCGTCGTTCGCCGGCCTGACAGCGGATCAATTTCAACGCCGCACCAGCGTGGTCGAATACAATCCTGCCGCGCTCAAGAAAGCGCAGAAGACCGTGGCGAAATTCGCGGAGTTGGAAGGTTTGGGCGCGCATGGTCATAGCGCCGCGATTCGCGGCAAATGAACATCAAGAATCGTTTGAAAGGCTCTTAAAAGCCAGTATGCTGGTCTCATGAAACTAAAACTCACTGTGCTGTATTTCGCGAATTTCCTGAAGGCTATGCGGCATTCGTAGAGGAACCGGGAGCGAATACTCGGGGGTGCCACACTTGAAGAAGCGCGCACAAATTTGGAAGAAGCAATCGCCATGGTGTTGGCGGCCAATCGAGAGTTGGCTGAGGAAAAACTGCGCGGTCAGAACGTGATTCGCGAACCCCTGTCGCTGACGACAGGAAGCGGCTGGATTTAATCCGGCATCTTGAACGCCACGGCTGTGAGTTCCTGCGCGAAGGAGGCAATCACACCCTCTGCGTCAATCGGGCAAAGAAAAAGGTCTCCGCGGTGCCTCGCCATCGCGAAATCATTAAGTTCACCGCCAGAAAAATATGCAAGGATTTGGAAGTGCCCCAGCCCTGAAGGCGTCACAATCTCTCGTCCGCCCCCTCGTTCGCGAACTGCACGCCTACGTTCCCGGCGAGCAGCCGAAAATCAAGGGCCTCATCAAGCTTAATACGAATGAAAATCCGTATCCGCCTTCGCCGCGCGTGCTGAAGGCGGTCAAGGCGGCGGTGGATGGCCGATTGCGTCTTTATCCGAATCCCACCGCGCAGTTGCTGCGCGAGAAATTGGCGAAGCTCCATCGCTGCAAGCCCGACAATATTATTGTCGGCAACGGCTCGGACGAATTGCTGGCAATGGCCGTGCGCGCGTTTGTCGAGCCGAAGTCAGGGGCTCGTGGCGCGCGCGATTCCGAAATCGTCCAATATTTTCATCCCAGCTATTCGCTCTATCCCGTGCTGGCCGATATCCACGGCGCCGCGAAAAACGCCGTGTCGCTTGACGCGAACTTCGGCCTGCCCAATCTGAAGCGCGGCGGCCGATGGAATTTCCATGCTGCCCTGAGCTTCGTCACCACACCCAACGCGCCGAGCGGCCACGGTTATTCCCTCAAAGAACTCGACCGGCTTTGCCGCGCCACGAAAGGCGTCGTGATGCTGGATGAAGCGTATGTGGATTTTGCGGCGGAGAATGCGTTGCAACTCGCGTTGAAACATTCTCACGTCCTCGTCGCGCGAACATTTTCGAAAGCTTATTCCCTTTGTTTCCAGCGCGTCGGTTATTTCGTCGGCCATCCGGAACTCATCGCTGCACTCGATAAAATACGCGACAGTTACAACGTCAATGGCCTTGGGCAGGTCGCCGCGCTGGCGACTTTGGAAGACCTTGCTTACTACCGCGCGAATTTCCGCAAAGTCATTTCGACGCGCGAAGGACTCAGTCGCGAGCTCACCAAGCTCGGTTTTCGCGTGTTGCCGAGCCAAACGAATTTCATCCTCGCCAAGCCGCCCGGCAACGTGCTGCCGGCGTCTCGCCGGCAGAAACTCCAAAAACAGAACCGCCGGCAAGATGGCGGCGGCACGTTGACTGCACCGGCGTGGCTGCAAAGATTGCGCGAGAAAAAAATCCTCGTGCGCTGGTTCAATCAACCGGAAGTGAAGGATTATCTTCGGATCACGATCGGCACATCCGCAGAAGCGCAAGCTCTGGTGCGTGCCGTGAAAAACATTTTGCAGTGAGTTCAACGCGCTGCCGGCGCCTCAGCGGCAGAAAAGAGAAAAGCAGAACTGCCGGCGAGACGTTGGCGCAGGGATTTCCGAGCACTCACCATTTCCCTTCATAGTTCATGCCGTTTCTATTTAGAGCCCATACAAAATAAGGAACGAGACTCCTGCGATATTGGTCCATTTCAGCTCAAATGATTTCAACGCTTGCGCACGCGGAAACTTTGCTGGTAAACGAATTTGTGCCCGAAACCAGCGCCACACCCTCCGCCACGCGAAACCCGTGGGCCTGGATTCCCACCCTGTATTTTGCCGAAGGTGTTCCCAACGCGATTGTCACCACGATCTCGATCGTGATCTACAAGGCGCTCGGTGTTTCCAACGCTTGGATTGGCGTCTACACCGGATTTTTTTATCTGCCGTGGGTGCTCAAGCCGCTTTGGAGCCCGGTGGTGGATCTTTTGAAAACGCGGCGGGTGTGGATCTGGCGGATGCAGGCGGTGCTCGGCTTGGCATTCGCCGCGATGGCCCTGGCGCTCCCGGGCGCGCATTTCGTGGCAATTTCAATCGTCCTCTTTTGGTTCATCGCGTTCAGTTCGGCGACGCATGACATCGCCGCCGATGGTTTTTACATCCTGGCGTTATCGGAGGGGCAGCAATCTTTTTTCGTGGGCGTGCGCAACACGCTTTATCGCGTGGCGACGCTATTCGTCAAAGGGCCGTTTATCTTCGTCGCGGCGGAAATCAAGGACCGCACGGGAAGCGAAACGCGCGCCTGGGCCATAGCCTTTGCCGGAATGGCCGCGCTGTACGGTCTGATGGGAGCGTATCACGCATACATCCTGCCGCGACCGGCGACTGACAAACCCGGCGAGTCCGGGTCGCTGGAGCGGTTTTTCAGCCAATTCCTGCAAACGTTCGGCGCGTTTTTTCAAAAACCAAAGATCGTCATCCTCCTGCTTTTTCTGGTTTTTTACCGCTTTGGCGAATCCCAATTGGTGCCGATGGTGCAGCCGTTTTTGCTCGATCCACATAGCGCGGGCGGATTGGCGCTTACCGAAAAGGAACTCAGCCTGGTCTATGGAACCGTAGGCGTCATTGCGCTGATGATCGGAGGAATCGTCGGTGGAGTTTTGGTTTCGCGGAACGGATTGCGCGCGTGGATCTGGCCGATGGTGCTCGTCATGCATTTGCCGGACGCCGTTTTCATTTATCTTTCTCATGCGCAGCCGCGGAATTTGTCGGTGATCGGCAGTTGCGTGGCGTTGGAGCAATTTGGTTACGGCTTCGGCTTCACGGCCTACATGCTTTACATGATTTACATCGCGCGCGGACGCCACGCGACCGCGCATTACGCGATCTGCACGGGTTTCATGGCGCTGGGGTTGATGGTGCCCGAATTGTGGAGCGGCCAATTGCAGGAATGGCTTGGCTATCGGAACTTTTTCATTTGGGTGATGCTGGCGACAATTCCCGGCTTCATCGTGACGGCGTTGATTCCGTTGGACCGCGAGTTCGGGAAAAAGGCGTGACCAGCTCCGGCGTTATTTCTTCACAAACAACGCCAGCGAGGCCGTGAAGCCGTGGAGGAAATTCTTTTCGCCGATCGGGCCGATTTCGCCGTTGCAGAAAAAACCCGTGAGGCCCAGCGGCCCGAAACTCTCCTGAACGCATTTGGCGTCATGATTCGGCCGGCCGAAAAGGCCCTGCCCGCGCCCGTTGCAACTGCAAAGGCACCCGCCGTAAATGGGCGCGCTGGCGAGTTGTTTTGCGGCGCGGCCGAGCAATTCCTCCATGTCCTCCATGGCGGCAGCCGCCGACTGGCGCTGAAATTGCATCGTCTGGCCGGTCCGCGGGAACGCGCCCACGGCGATGCTGCCCGACCGCGGGTCCGCGACCAGCAGGTTGCGAATCAAAAAATCGCCGCGGTGAAAATCCTCCAGGTACTCGTTCACTACGAGGCCGACGAACAGGTGGTTGCGCGCCACTTTTTGTTCCGCCGGGGTCAATTGGTTGAACGTTTCCTCCAGCACCTGGTAGGCGGGCCGATTGCCGATTTCGTGAATGATGTTGTCCTCGACGCGGGTCAGCGTCCAAGTGTCGCCAATGGGAGTGCAGCCCTGCGAAATAATGCTGGCGAGTTTCACCTCGCCCGCCACGGAGATGGCCACGCCACCCTCGTCAAACACCTCGCCATTGAGATAAAGCTGGGTGTGTTGGTCGGCAAAATCACCGCTCGCCAAACCGCCCGTGACCGGCAATGGCGCGTAGGCCTCGTTCCAGGTGTGCAGCCAGGCTTCGCTATCCAGATGATAAGGATCGATGAACGCCAGCCAGCCGTTAGTCTGTTCCGGTTCGATGCCGGTTTCGAGCCGCCAATAGCCGGGGCCATTGGCTTCTTCGACTTGTTCCTGCGCAAAATGAAAGCCTTTCAATTCCGCGCCCGGCAACGCATACAAACCGACCGCGAGCCCCGGGTTTTCCTCCAATTCCTCACCGCCGGCGATGAGCGACTGGCTGGAGCAGCCCGCGAGCAGCGGAATCTGGGCGTGAACGCGAAGAATTTCTAGGACCTGTTTGGCGCGTGGGAAAAAACGCGGCGCCATGAATACGAGCCCGAGGCTCACGGGCCGCGCCCCCAGCCGCGCGCGCAAACCTGACGCCCAGTTTTGCAGCCCGGCTTCATCGAAATTGCCCGGCCAATGGGCCGCAACTGAATATTCAGCGGTCACAAAGACAAATTAACCAGCGCCATGGCAAATGCAATGAGAAGACGGTGTCTCAGCGCGGGGCGTTTAAATGTGGCCCAGGTTTTCAATTTGCTTTGTAGAAAGCTTCGCCGTCGCGGAGCGACTTTCAGGACGCAGCCGCAACCCGGGCATTTCCAGCCACTTCGTGGCTGGCTAATTTCCCGAGGTCGCTTCGCGACTGATCCCGACGCTTTCAAGTGAATTGAAAATGACAATATTGACATCTTTCAGCGCTTGAACGAGCGGTTCGCCCGGGAGGAACATCCAGCATGGTCGGTCATGGAAATAAATACGCGTTTCCCGCCGGTCCCTCGGTTGGCAAGTCGCGTTTTCGGCATGGGCTGGAAGCATGAAATCCTCGCGCCTTAAGATCCTCACCATTCAATTCAAATCGCTCGGCGACGCGGTCCTGAGCGTCCCGTCACTAATGGCGATTCGCCAGCGCTTCCCGGATTGTGAATTGCATGCGTTGGTCACCGAAATGGCCGCGCCGTTATTGCAGCATCATCCGGCGGTGAACCGGGTTTGGGCCGTGCCCAGGAAACGCGCCAAGACCGGTTTGAAGGAACTCCGTCCGTTTTTGCGCGCATTGCGCGCGTTGCGCGCCGAGCGCTTTGATCGCTCCGTGGATTTCGCCGGCAACGATCGCGGCGCCATCACTTCCTTGCTTTGCGGCGCGCCGGAACGGCTGGGTGTGGTGATGCAGAACGGCTTTTGGGGCAGAAGATTTTGTTACACGACGAAAATCGACCGCGGCTCCCTTGAAATTCCCGAATCGCTTCGCCTGCTGCGCATCCTGTCGCCGTGGGGCATTTCGCCGCCAGCAAACCTTGAAATCAAGTTGTATCCCGACCCAAAATTATCCAGCCCGTTTTCATGCGACTCCTCCAAACCCACCGTCATTTGCAATATTGGAGCGGCATGCTCGAAGAAGGTCTGGCCAGTGCCGCATTGGGTTCGGTTGCATGAAATGGCGGTCGCGCGCGGATACGATTTGTGGTACACCCGCGGCGTTTTCAAGATGGATGAACAATTGATCCGTGACCTGGAGGTGCTGGCGCCGGGGGCCAAAATCCTTCCGAAGCTGGATTTGCCGAACCTGCTCGTTGCGTTGAAATCGGCCGACGCCGTCATTTCGAACGACACCGGACCGATGCATTTTGCCGCCGGGCTGGGTGTCAAGACGATTGCCATTTTCGGTCCGAGTTCGTCTCAACGTTGGGGACCGATTGGGCCCGGCACGCGGATTTTGGCGACGACTGGTTGCATTTGCCAGCGCGATACGTACGTTTGCCGGCGGGCAAAACATTGCCTGGAGGAAATCACGCCGGAATCCGTTTTGGAACATCTGGAAAGCCTCTTGCCTTCGCGTCCAATTGCTCCACCTGTTTATCTGAGAAACCAGAGTGCGGCCTGAGACGGATGCGCCGACTGTATCTCCGATTGTAACGGTCCGGCAAAATCAGTATCCTCCGCGCATGCCAAAGATCAGCGCCGGCATGCTGATGTATCGCACGCGAGAGGGTGAATTGGAGTTCCTGCTCGCGCACCCGGGCGGCCCATTCTGGAAGGACCGCGATGCCGGGGCGTGGACCATTCCCAAAGGCGAGATCCAGCCAGGCGAAGAACCGCTCGCCGCCGCGCAACGCGAATTCGAGGAGGAGACCGGGCTCAAAGCGCAAGGAAACTTCATCGAATTGAAGCCGATCACGCAAAAAGGCGGGAAAATTGTCCACGCCTGGGCCTTTGAAGGCGAGTGCGATACGGCGTGCGTTCGCAGCAACACCTTCCGAATGGAATGGCCCCCGCGTTCCGGAAGATTCCAAACCTGCCCCGAGGTGGACCGCGCCTGTTTTTTCCGCATGGCCGAAGCGAAACATAAAATCAATCCGGCGCAGGTGGCGTTTTTGGAGGAACTGGAGCAGAAGGCCAAAGTGAGGTAAGGGTAAAATCCGAAGGCCGAAATCCGAAATCCGAAAGAAGCCCGAAGTCGAAATCCGAAATTTGCAACGGCCGGCTTTGCCCTCAGCCGAGACATCAGGCGAAAATCGTCTGAGAAGCGCTTGCTGAAGGTTTGGCTGGCTTCGGATTTTGGATTTCTTTCGGATTTCGGATTCGGGATTCGGGTTTTGCCTCTCCTGCTCCGACGGTAATTCATTGCACGCTAAAGCGCTCCTGTGTTGAAATGTTCGCATGTCCGCCGGGCAACTCTGGCTTTTTGACCCTCCGAAACCGCTGGTGGACCGGTTGGGCGAGGAATTTTTCACCACGCTTCCAACCGGACCCGGCGTTTATCTCATGTGCGGCGAAACGGAAGGCGTTCTCTACGTCGGCAAAGCGCGGAACCTGCGGCAACGTCTCGAAAATTATCGCGTCGCCAATCCGGAGCGCATGCCGCGCCGCATCATCCGGCTGCTGCATCAGGTGCGGCGCATTGAATTCGATGAGTGCCCAACGGAAGAAGCCGCCGCCGAGCGCGAGGAGCAGTTGATTTGTGTGCTCGCGCCCAAATTCAACGCGGCGGGAAAAGTCTGGGCGCAATTAGGAGTGCGGCGGCAGGAAAAAAATTGGAGGGGAATGAGCAAAACGCGGCTAGTCGCCAAAGCCGCCGAATTCATTCGCGCACAATGCGAGAATTCCTCGAAGTGATTTGCGTGCCTTCTGAACCGTAGCAGCCGACGTAAGGGGCTCTGATTTTTTCGCGTGGAAAGTTCGAGAGCCTCCTTACGTCGGCTGCTAGAGGGACCGAAATGAGGTGCGCGTTTGCAGTGGCTTTCGCCTCATTCAAACAACTGCAATTGCGCCCCGCTCGGCCGGCGAAAAGCCGCCGTGGAAAGGCTGCCACTGCGTTCACCGAGGCCCGCTTTGCGCCGCGCCACATCAAACAATTGATCGATTTGATCCGCGAAGATGCCGTCGCCGCGCATGCGTTTGCCGAATTGGGAATCGTAGAGTTTGCCGTCGCGCATGGCGCGCAAACGGTTCAGCACTTTTTCCTTTCGATCCGGAAAATGCGTCTGCAGCCATTGCTCGAATAATGGCGCGACCGCGTGCGGCAGCCGCAGCGTCACATGGCCGGCGGTTTTCGCGCCTGCTTTGGCGGCGGCGGCCAGAATCCCCGGAATCTCATGATCCGTCAGGCCGGGAATGATCGGCGCCATGAGAATGCCCACCGGAATGCCGGCTTCGGACAATCGGCGGACCGCTTCCAGCCGCGCAGCCGGCGGTGAAGTGCGCGGTTCCATGATTTTTCGCAATTCGGTGTCCAGCGTCGTGATGGAAATATAAACCGTCGCCGCATTGTGCCGGGCCAGCTTCGAGAGCAGATCGATGTCGCGCGTCACCAGGAAATTCTTGGTCACGATGCCGACCGGGTTGCGGAATTCGGCCAGAACTTCAAGGCAGCCGCGCGTCAGTTTCAATTTCCGCTCGATGGGCTGGTAACAATCCGTCACGCCGCTCATGGCGATGACCTGCGGCTTCCATTTGGGCGAGGAAAGTTCTTCGCGCAGCAGTTTGGGCGCGTTTTCCTTGACCATGATTTTGGTCTCGAAATCCAGGCCGGAGGAAAAACCGAGGTATTCGTGAAAGGGCCGCGCGTAGCAATAAATGCAGCCGTGCTCGCAGCCGCGATATGGGTTCACGCTCGCTTCGAAGCCGATGTCCGGGCTGTCGTTGTAAGCGATGATGGTTTTGGAACTGTCCTTGAGAAATTGGGTGCGCGGGAGCGGATCTTCCTCCGGATTCCATTCGTCATCGCGTTCGAGCTGGATTTTCTCGAAGCGATTCGGCGGGTTCTCCGCCGCGCCACGATGGGCGGCGATGGTTTGTTCCGGTTGCACTGAAGACAGTTTAGCACAGGAGGCAAGGGGAAATGAACAGAAGGAAACGAAGCAAACGAAGAAGAGGGAGGGTGGATGATCGAGGCAGGGGCCATATCAGGAACGATTGAAGCGCGGAGCATGGCTCCGCCAGTCGCTTCCAAACCATCACGCGGAGCAACGCTCCGCGCTCCGACGATCAATGCGAGCCGTTTTTGCCGTTCGTATGCGAACTCTCAGTTGCCAGGACCTGTTTGATCGCGGCGCGGAATTCGGAAATCGTAAACGGTTTGGCCAGGCAAATCTTGTTTTGCTGTTCCAGAAATTTCTGCGTGCGCTCGTTGACGACGTCGCCGGTGATGAAAATCATGCGCGAAGAAAGAGCCGGATTCACGGCCCGGACGCGTTCATAAACCTGCTGGCCGGTCAGCCCGGGCATTTTCCAGTCGCACAGGGCCACGTCGTATTCTTTTTCGCTCATTCGCTGCAAACCGGTGGCGCCATCGGCGGCGATGTCCACCTCGTAACCACGCGGCGTGAGCGCTTCGCGCACCATTTGCAGAATCGGTTCTTCATCATCGATGACGAGCACGCGTTTACCCGCGCCTTCTTTGCCATCGGCGACGTCCGATTCGTGCTCCGGCGGATTATCGATGGCTTCCGCCGGTTGATCCGTGACGGGCAATTCGATGGTGAAACTGGCGCCTTCGCCCGGGCGGCTGCGCGGCGTGATCGTCCCGCCGTGGTCCTTGATAATGCCATAACAAAGGCTCAAGCCGAGGCCGGTGCCTTTGCCGACTTCCTTGGTGGTGAAGAACGGGTCAAAAATCTTCGACAGATTTTGCTCCGGAATTCCCGGCCCGTTGTCCTGGATCGTCACGCGAACCATGTCCTCGTGTCTCGCGCTCGTGATTTTGATCCAGCCTTTGGGCTGGTGCGCTTCAATGGCCTGGCGCGCGTTGTTGATGAGATTGATGAGCACCTGCTGGACCTGGTGGGGATCAGCCAGGGTCTGGGGAAGCTCCGGGTCGAGCTGGGAGATGATTTCCACGTTGCTCGTGCGGAGCTGGTACTGGAGGATTTCGACGGCGCCTTCGACGAGCACGTTGAGAGAGACAGCCTTTCGCTCGGGCGCGGAGCGGCGGGCGAATCCGAGCAGCGACTGCACGATCTTATGGCAGCGTTGCGAGCTTTTATGAATCATCTCGAGATAACGCTTGTGCTTCGGATCACAGCCATTTTTCTGGAGCAACTCCGAGAAACCCATCACCGAAGTCAGCGGATTGTTCAATTCATGCGCCACGCCCGCGATGAATTCGCCAATGCCGGAAAGTTTCTCGCTCTGGATCAACTGGGCTTGCGTCGTTTTGAGCGTGTCGACGGTCATTTCCAGTTGTTCGCGGGAATTCTTCAAGTTCTGGGTCATCTGGTTGAAGACCCGGGCCAGTTCGCCGCATTCGTCGTCGTATCTCACCTCCACCCAGCGCGAGAAATCGCCGCGGCCGACGGCTTCAGCGCTGTCGCGCAGTTCGCGGAGCGGCTGGGTGACTCTTCCGACCAGGAAACAAACGATGATCGCGCCCAGCAAGATGGCGACGGCGTTGGCGGCAATCAGAAGCTGCTTCGTCGTTTGCAGCGCTTCCCAGGAATCTTCATAGGAATACAGGAGCAAATAGCCGATGGAACTGTCCGGATTGAGCGTTTGAATGCGCCGCGCCGAACAATAATAATGCTTTCCATCGAACATGGCCTTTTGGGGTCGCAAAGCGGCCTCCTGCGGGCCTACGGCGAGTTCTTTAAACAAATTTACCAAACGTTGAACAGAACTGGGTGCCGACGGAGTGTGCACGATCACCTGGTTGTCGGCGAGCAGCACGATTTCGCTGCGGGTAAATGGCTGAGTGTCCGCAACAGTGTCTTTGCCGATTTCCATGGCAAAACTGAAGGCGCCGGAAAGGTCTCCTTTTACGTCGTACGCGGGAATGGCAACGACCTCGTAGAGTTCATCACCGACGTGAATCGTATCCGCTTTGTTTTCGCCGTGAAGGGCGCCTTTGGTGGCCAACGCGCTGGCAGCTTCGAAATCCGACTTTGGAATGAGAGGATTCTCTGCGGATATGGCGACTTGACCCTGCTTGCCGGTTGTATAGGAGATGATCTTGACGTCGGTGCCTGCCGCACTGCGAAGTTGAACCAGGTCTTCTTTAATCGTCAGGAAATCGGTTTGCATTATCGCGTGGAAAAGCGGCTCATCGCGGAGCGCAATGACGCGGTCGATCAGGTTCTTGTTCCGATTTTTTTGCCAGGCGCGAAAGCCTTCATCCGCTTGAACCAGGTTGCGGGCGGCGTCGATTTCAAATTGCTTCGTAATCCTATGGTCGACGACCCAGGCAGTCACGGCCAGGAGACAGACCATCACGGCAATCACCGGCACGAGCACCTTGGCCCGGAAACTCATCGCGAGGAATTTCCGAAATCGACTCATGGGTTTGCGTCGTCAGTATTTGGGCAGGTTGGTGATGCCGAGAACGAAGTCGGCTTTGACGTCGCCCTTTTCGGGCACCGTGATTTCCCTGGTTTGTGAGGGCAAGCGTTCGTGCCAGGCAGTCAGTTTATAGGTGCCGGGCGGCACGTTCGGAATGGAGTAATGATTGTCCTCCTTGACCGGCGCAAAATACGGATTTTCCAGCACGAGCACGACGCAATGCATGTTGGCGTGAATGGAGCAGAACACATCCACGCGGCCGGGCTTGTCGAAGGTCACGCGCTTGTCCTTGGGGTTGCCCTTGTAAAGCCCGAGGTCGAACTTCGCGGCTTCGGAATAAGAAAAAACATTATGATAAATCTGGTCGTTATTGGGCCATTCCACCGTCGTGCCCACCACAACCGGCAGGATATGCGGACTGAACGCGGCGCCTTCCTGTTTGATGTGGGTCGTGTTGACGGAGACCGGCTGGGATGGCGGCACGGCGGCATTGGTGCCGACGGGGCCCTCAATGTAAACCACGAAATCGTGCATGTCCGCGTAATCCACCTTTTCGGCGAATTTATATTTGCGGCTGGCATAAGCGCCTCCCCCGGAATCGTTGTCCGTCGCTTCAGTTTTGCCTTCGGCACGCACAGTACCAGAAATCGTCCCCGCGCAGGCGGAGTGAAACGCCAGCGCGACGGGGAGGAACAGAATAACCAGGTTTTTCATTAGAATGCAACAACTGCTTCAGTGGCAAAAAGATCCTGGTGATCGCGGGTGTCACCGCCCACTTCGGTGCCGTGCTCGAAGGAATACTCCGTTTTGAGGATAAAATTCCGATTCCAGCGATAACCGAGGCCAAGGCTAAGCCGCCACATCTGGTCCGTCAATGGCCCGAAAAGGTAACTGTCCATGGGCGCGTTGCCGACGATGGGAAAGCCTTTGCGCGCGAATATCTGGCTGAACCGCGCCGCGGCATAGAACTTTCTCGGCAGATTCTGAACGCCTTCCACCGCGTAATAATAAACATCGCGCCGGTTGTTAGCCGTGGGGTCGTTGTCATCGTAATGGATGTAGCCGCCAAAGGTTTTCAAATGGCCGCTCTTCCAATTCCATGCCGCGTCGCCTTCGACGAGGTCGGCGCGGAACAGCGTGCCCTGGCCGAGTGGCCGGAAGAAACCGGTGCCGAACCAAAGCGCCGAAAGGCCATCCTTCTGCGCGCTCAAATCGCCCGTGCGCATCCCGCTCACGCTGAAGTGCAGATGCGAAATGGGATCGAAGGAAAGCCTGCCCGTCACCGATTTGTCGGCGTTGAAATCGCGCGTATCCGGAATGCCGCCGTTTTGCACGGCGAAAACGTAACTGAACTTGTTGAGCGAACCGTAAAGCTCCACGCCTTCATCCACGCCCCAAATGTCGGAAAGCGAACGCGAGATCAGCGGATTATCAATGGCGTAGCGCGTGAGATATTCTTCACCGAAAGGAATGTCCATCCGGCCAAGGCGCACATTCAATTGTCCCGGCTGGTTCCACAGCTTCGAAACGTCCTCAACGTCGACGTAAAACTCGCCGAGATGCAAATCGACGTCCGGCTCCTCACGCGTCGCCAGATTGATTTCAGCAAAAGCGTAAACATCACCCCAGACCTGGGCATCCACAAACAGCTTGGCTTCATCCACGCGAAATTCCGCATTCGGAAATGCGCCATGCGAGCCGGTTTCGAACAAGCCCGCGCCGCCTTCGCCGCTGAGATGGACGTTGCCGAAATTGAACCCCGCTGCTTTGGAAGGCTCCGTCGCCTCCTTCATTTCCGCATCGCGCTGCTCACCAGCCTTGTGAATTTCCGCCACGTCGTGTTGGAGAGAATCGATCAACTCCTGCTGCTGGTGCAATTGGGATTGCAACAGCTCATTTTGCTGTTGCAGCAGGTGTAACTGGCTCTCGATATTCGTATCGGCGGCGCGGCAAGCTGTGGCCTGCGCGAGGCATAACGCGGGCGGCAGCGCCCAAAATGCGGCGAAATTTGTTTTCCAACAGGCCATCGGGCCGAAAACGGAGCATCCGATATGCCTTATCGTTAGAATATGGTGGAATATCATCCGTGGCGGCAACGAGAAGGACTTGAGAGCACCGGCAGCAAACCATTGCCTTGAATTAGGGCAGATTTATCCAGAATCAAGCGCCGGCCATAAGCTCCAAGCCGTCCAACCTCTCCAGCTCCAGAGAAACTTCAAGCTCCAAGCGCCAAATCACCGCTGTACTTCCCCCAAAAAATGGACGCGGGGTTGTGTCAGTTCTTTTTAATAATTGACTTGTTGTTCAAATTCCACAGGAGATCGATAGCCGAGAGTGCTGTGGAGCCGTTTTCGGTTGTAAAAGGTTTCGATAGCTGTAACCGGTTCTTCGCGTATCCGATCAAAAGATGGCGCCGACTCACGCCGGCGGCTACGAAATTGCTTGAACTGTTCTATACCTACACAAACATGCGGTAGATTTTCCCCTCAATTTCTGTAGAGTTGGCCACATACCACTAGAGTTCGCAACCGGGATTATTACAAAGCAAAGGTAATTGTTATGTCTTCAATAAACTCTCATTGCAGTGTTCGCGCGAAACGCGTCCTCGGTCACACCTTCAAAAAAACTTGCGTTCATGCGGCTGTCTGGGCGCTGGTATGTCTCTGTTGGGCCTTTTCTTCGCTGGCTGGAGTCATGATGGAAGGATTCTACTGGAACTGTCCTGGACCGTGGTATCCGACCATGCAGGCGCAGGCTTCCGCACTGCATAACATGGCGGGCGGTTACGGCATCAACCGCATCTGGTTTCCGGTGCCGCAAAAATCAGCCAGCGGTGGATACTCGATGGGTTATGATCCCTATGATTATTACGACCTTGGGTCCTACAGCCAGAACGGCGGGCCGGGCACTCATTTCGGCACGCAGGCGCAGTTGAAGAGCGCCATCGCCGCCTTCAAGGCGCAAGGCATCTCGTGCATTGCGGACATCGTGTTGAATCATCGCTCGGGCGGCCAGTCTGAGGCCAATCCTTACACCGGCGGGAGCTCTTATACCGATTTCTCAGCCTGCCAGAGCGGCAAGTGTCTTTGGCATTGGGATTCCTTCCATCCCAATTACCAGGAATACAGCGATGAAGGCACCTTCGGCGGTTACCCGGATGTCTGCTATGTCAGCTCTCCGCCCTACAACGACATGAAGACGTGGATGAATTGGCTGAAGAGCTCGAGCAACGCTGGTTTTGATGGTTGGCGGTATGATTACGTGAAAGGCTATCACTCCTGGGTTGTCCATGACATGAACGCCGCCACCAGCCCGTCCTTCAGCGTGGGCGAATATTGGGACACCGATTGCAACGCGATCAACACATGGGTCAGCGCCGCAAACTCCTCGGCGTTCGATTTTCCGCTTTACTACACCATGCAGACATTCTGCAATGACACCAGCGGCGGCGGCAATCTGGCGAACATTCTGGATCCCACCAAGTCTTATGCCGCGAAGGATCCCTTCCACGCCGTGACTTTCTGCGCCAACCACGATACTGATCAGATCACAACGGACAAAATGATGGCGTATGCGATCATCATGACCTATCAAGGCTATCCCTGCATTTTCTGGCAGGACTACTACAACTATGGACTGGCGACCGGCGGTGGGAACGGCAGCGGTTGGGGCAACGGTATCAACCAGCTTTTGTGGTGCCGCGAAAAGCTGGCCGCCGGCGGCCCGAACATCCAGATCCTGGAGAGCAGCGACAGCCAATGCCTCATCTACGGCAGCTATGGGTATTCGGCCTCTTCGCCGGGCTACATCGTGGTCATCAATTCGAACCCCAGCAATTGGAAGGGTTACACGGTGACGACCGGCGACAGCTATCTGAAAAATCAAACCCTGAAAGCTTACGCCTGGTCTTCGACGGTGGCGGGACAAAACGTGGCTCCGAACAATCAGTTTTGCAACTCAAGCGGAAGCGTGCAGGTCTGGGCGCCGCCGCGTGGTTATGCGGTTTATTCCGTGAACGGATTATGAGATCGCGTTGAGACATTTTCACGCGCAACTGTGAGCCGCGAGGGCGCGGCTCACAGCGCCCCAGGGCGCGCTCCCCAATCCAGGGCGGTTTATAGTTGAGAGTTGAGAGTTCATAGGCGGATTGGTATCAACTGGTCATCGATCCTGAACCGACATTGGAGTTGGAGCAATTGAAGCGGCGTTATGAGCGGCTGAACCTGCTCTATCACGTCGGCAACGTCATCCACTCGACGCTCGACCCGCAGGAGGCGCTGCAACTCATCGTGAACGAGGCGGTGCGCGTGATGCGGGCGTCTTCCGGTTCGGTCGTGCTCATCAATCCGACGACCAGTTTTCTTGAGATTCAGGCGTCGAATGGATTGCCGGCGAATGCGGCGGATTTGAAGTTGCGCGTGGGTGAGGGCATCACGGGTTGGGTGGCGCGGGTTGGCCAACCGGCGCGTGTCGGCGTTGTTGCGAGCGACCCGCGGTACATCATGGTTAAACGCGGTGTGCGCTCGGAATTGGCGGTGCCGCTGGAGGTGAGCGGCGAGGTGCGCGGGGTGTTGAATGTCGATTCCCAGGCCGAGAATGCGTTCAGCGCGGACGACCAGGAATTGCTTGAGGCGCTGGCGGTGCAGGCTTCGCGGGTGATTCATAACACCTGGCTCTACGAACAATTGCGGCTCAAGGCGCGGCTGTTCGAATCGCTGGCGAACGTGAGCCGCATTATCAATTCCACGCTGAATCTCGACGACGCGCTGCAGGTGGTGACGGCGGAGGCTTGCATGCTCATGCAAGCAAAAATGTGCTCGCTCATGATGCTGGATGAATCGCGGGAATGGCTGGATTTGCGCGCGAGCTACGGCGCGGGCGAAGCTTACATCAGCAAGCCGCGCTTGAGCGTGAATGAAAGCCTGCTGGGGGTCGTGGCGCGTCGCAAAAAACCGTTGCAGGTGGAGAACGTGCAGATTTCCAACCGTTATCAAAACCTGGAGGTGGCGCGGACGGAGGGGTTGGTGTCGCTGTTGAGCGTGCCGTTGTTGTTCGCGGGACAGGCGATCGGGACGCTGAGCGTTTACACGAGTGCGCCTTACAGCTTTTCCAACGAGGAAATTCGCATCCTGTCTGCACTGGCGGAATTATCGGCAATTGCCATCGAGAAGGCGCGGCTTTATGAACGCATTGTGGACGTGGAGGAGCAGTTGCGGCAGAACGAAAAACTCTCCGCGCTGGGCCTGCTGGCGGCCGAGGTGGCGCATGAAATCCGGAATCCGTTGACAGTGATGAAGATGTTGTATCACTCACTGGATTTGAAATTTCCGGCCGGCGATCCGCGCACGAAAGACGCGCGCATCATCAGCGAGAAGATCGAGCACCTGAACAAAATCGTGGAGCAGATTTTGGCTTTCGCGCGCACGACGGAGCCGAAATTGGCGCCGGTGAATTTGGGCCAGTTGATTGATGAGCTGGGTTTGCTCGTGCGTCACAAGCTGAAGAATCAAAACGTGGTTTGGAAAACGAAACAGGATCCGGACCTGCCACCGATTACCGGCGATGCCACGCAACTGGAGCAGGTATTTTTGAACCTGATTCTCAATGCGGCTGAAGCGATGCCGAATGGAGGCACGCTGACCATTACAGCGAAAGTGGCCAGTCCAGGCCGGGCAGAGGCCCGGCCGCCGATGGTGGCGATTGAATTTCGCGACACCGGCGAAGGCATGACAGAGGAGCAGCAGCAACGGGCGTTCACGTCGCTTTTGAACACGACGAAGCGCACCGGGACGGGATTGGGTCTCGCGATTGTGCAACGCATTATTGAGGCGCATCACGGGAAGGTGACGCTGCGGTCGAAGCGGGGACAAGGGACGGTGATTCGGATTTTGTTGCTGCGGTAGGTTTTTAACCACGGATGAACATGGACGGGACAAGATGCGAAGCGTTCAATCCTTGAATTTCGTTCGCTTCGTTCGCAGAGAGAACCCGCACAAATTCTTACAGGAGCAGGTAGAGCTAATGCAGTGTCCACTAAGTCCTTTTAATTATTTCGTTCAAGCGCTCGCGCGCTCGTTTGATCTTTGCCAGGATTTCCTCTCCCGTTGCTTTCCAGACGTAGCGTTTGGGGGCGAGGTTGCGCTCGCCGAGATAGCTGAAGATTGCGTCTTCGAGTTCTTGGACGCTGCTGAAACTGCCGGGCAGCACAACATCCTGACTCAAATCACGGAAGAAGCGCTCCACCAGATTCAGCCACGAGCTGCTGGTCGGAGTGAAATGTAGATGAAAGCGCGGATGTCCTTTCAGCCAGCGTTTGACTTGCGGCGTCTTGTGCGTGGCGTAGTTGTCCAAAATCAAATGAACCTCTAAATCAGCAGGCACCTCTTTATCAATTGTCCGGAGAAACTGAATCCACTCCTGATGCCGGTGCCGCTGTGTGCTGTGGGCAAGAACCTTCCCCTCCAAATAATCCAAGGCGGCGAACAGAGTTAACGTGCCATGGCGGTAATAATCATGCGTGCGCGTGGTTACGTGCCCTTGGCCCAGGGGAAGACCGGGTTGGCTGCGTTCCAGCGCCTGGCATTGGCTTTTCTCATCACAGCACAGCACTACAGCCTGCTGCGGAGGCGATAAATACAATCCGACAATATCCCAAAACTTCTGCTCGAACTGCCGGTCGTTGGAGAGTTTAAACGCGCGGATTTGGTGAGGCTTCAGATCGTTGCGGAACCACAACTGTTGAACCCAACTCTTGGAAAGGCCGGCCTGCTTGGCCATGCTTCGGCAACTCCAGCGCGCTCGGCCTTGGGGCGGTTGAGTCACTTTCGTCAACACAGTGTTCAGAGTGTTGGCAGACACGCGCGCGGGCCGTCCTGAACGAGCTTCGTCCTGCAAGCCCGCCAAGCCATGCCGGGCGAAGCGACGCCGCCACTTGCACACGGTTTGTACGCGTTCGCAGTTCGTCTGCGATTTCTTCGTTGGTCCGATTCAAGGCGGCGAGCAGGATGATCCGGGCTCGGAGCACTTCGGCTTGGCTCGCGCTCGATGCCCGCGTTAAAGCTTCCAACTGCTCGCGTTGCACTCGATCCAAAATAATTTCAGGGGCGGCACGCGACACCCGCATACCTTAAAATGGCCCATTATACTTCAAAGGACTTAGTGGACACTGCACTAGCA
>DATNEA010000014.1:0-40842 GCA_035606845.1 Candidatus Angelobacter sp.
ACCTCAGCCTCGATTTGCGATAACGACGCAATCGGTTCCTTTGATTCATTCATGGTGCTTGTGCTCGCGTTGGGTTGTTCTTCATTCCAGCTTTGAGGAACCGAACACCACCAATATGGGGTACTGTCAAGATGCACGCCCATATAAAAGCACCAGCAATCAATGTCTTTCCCGCATCAAACTGGGTTCTCACCCCATATCACTTCGGCCTTCTGTCAGTAGTGTTGAAATGGGCACGACGGACGCGCGATCAACGTGTTGTTCGTCATGTTGTGGTATGGCTGATCATGCAGTTATTTTGTTGGCCGAAGATGAAGAAGATTACGTGCTTCTGATTCGGCGGGCGTTTGAACAGGCGCACATTCGCAATCCGTTGCACATTGTTTGGAACGGTGAAGAGGCGATTTTATATCTCAAAGGCGAAGGCAAATATTCCAACCGCGCCGAGTATCCCCTGCCCGATTTGTTCCTGCTGGATTTGAAGATGCCGCGCGTCAACGGCTTTGAGGTGCTTAAGTGGCTGCGCGCCCAACCGGGATTCGGTTCACTGCGCGTGCTGGTGCTGACATCGTCGGATCAAATTCGCGATGTGAATGAGGCGTACCGGCTGGGAGCGAATTCGTTCCTGGTAAAGCCGCTGGATTTCCAGGATTTCGCGCAATTAAGCCGGTTGATTCAGGATTTCTGGCTGACCGCAAGCAAAGCGCCGGAGGTATTGCGTCCCAAAAGAGCCCAGGGCTCGACAGATCCGAATCAACGGACCGAGGGTGGAAAAAAGGACAGTTGATTCTCACAATTCCCATCGGCACGGAGCGCAGTTCGGGCAAAGATTGGTTTCCATCCAATAATCATGCAACCGCCGGCTCATTTTGATGAGATTCGGAAAATCATCCGGCTTTTTTAAAAACGAGTTCGCGCCCAGGTCATAGGCGCGATCGATGTCCTCGGGCTCATCGGAATTGGTCATCACCACCACCAGCAGGCGTCGCAGGCCGGATTGCCGCCGGACCCATCGAAGCACTTCGAATCCATCCGCGCGCGGCATTTTCAAGTCCAATAACAAAAGCTTGGGAATCGGGAAAGTGATACGATCGTGAAACGGGATATCACCGTGCAAATATTGAATCGCTTCCTCTCCATCGCGCACCACCGTCATCGGCACGTCGATTCCCACTTGAGTGAAGGCGCGTCTTAACAGGCGAACGTCATTCTCATCATCGTCGGCTACCAGCAGTGTCTTTCGCGTCACCATAGCGGGTCAATATGGGCGCATTGCAAAATGGTTTGCGAGTGCCCCATTGTTCCCTCGCGCGAAGTCTCTCGTCAATACCGTGAAACCCCTAGCAAACAGTCGTGGACCAGGGCCTCGTTTGACCGTTTTCCACTTGTAAATACCAGGCGTCTTAGAAATGCGAAACGGTTTCGCATTTCTCCAAAACGCTGAATGTTGCTTTTTCGTGAGTTCAGAAAAAATTTCGCGAAAATCGTTTTTTCGCGGCGGCTATTGATGTTTCTTCACTTTTAGCCTCGCCCGCGCGCCGATTCAGCAGTCCATTTTCCGATCGTTTTCAGCTCAAAAACGGGAATTTTTCAATTGGAAGCCGCTCACTGATAAAGACTTCCTCCGAAAAACTTACCGTAAGTTTTTTTCGTTTTTAAAAAGGTGGTTAGATGCGCGGCGAAATGAAAAACGAACGGTTGAAAGTGAGAAACGGAAAGCGGCAGACGGCAAGAAAGAGCGCCGCGCGTTTCGTTCGTGGCACGGACGTCTCGCCCGTGCGAATGAAGACTCACGGGGAAGCCGCCCATGCCGCTATTTCTCTTCGGAGGTTCCATGACTGATATTGTCCATAGCCCAAACACCAAGGCGGCAAACCGCTCTTCCGCCGGCGGCGGAAAATCCGCGGCGGAACTCGTGCGGCAATCCAATCGCTGGCGCGACAATTACAACCCGATTCGCGGCCTGGTCATCGCGCGCGCGTTGGCGATGCTCGAAGCCGCGGACCGCGGCGACTTTCCCGAGCTGCAACTCGTGATGCGCAAAATCGAGCGGCGTTATCCCGCGCTCAAGGGGCTCAAGTCGCGCCGGCTCGCCGCGCTGGAAAAACTCGATTGGGAAATCAAGGTCGCGGATGAATTGCCGGAAGGAGCAACGCGCGCGGACGCCGAGGCGCAGCAAACATTTCTTCGCGGCCGCTATGAGCTGATTGAAAATCTCACGGAGACCATTGGCTTCCTCGCCACGGCTGAATTTCGCGGCTACGCCATCCTGCAAAAACATCGCTTCAATGACGGCGGAAAATTCGACGGCGCCGTGCGCGAGTTTCACTGGCTGCCGCAGGACCAATTCAGCCGCGATGGCCAGTTCGGCGATTTCTATTACAACCAAAATTCCACCTTCGGCGCCGGCATTGATTCGTGCCAGGCGTTACTCGGGGAGCAAAACCGCATCGGCAGCCGGCAATTGCCGCGCGAGAATTTCGTCATCCGCGAAGTGGAATCACCGCTGTACGAAATCGCGCTGATCGCGTTCGTGAACTGGGGCATGGGACGCAAGGATTGGGCGGCGTTCACGGAAATTTTCGGCCTGCCCAATGGCGTGGCCATCATGCCGGCGAACATCCCGCCCGGCATGGAGGACGAATACCGCATGGCAGCCGAGCGCGTGGCTGACGGCGTCAGCGGCGCGTTGCCCAATGGCAGCGATATCAAGTTTCCCACGACGAGCGTGCGCGGTGAAGCGCCGTTCAAGGGTTTTTGCGATGCGCAGGATTCCGACCTCGTGCTCGCCGGCACGGGTGGACGCCTGGCAATGCTCACCGCGGAAAAAGGCGGCCTCGGCGACGGACCAGCCCAGGAACACGCCGCGGCGTTCGATGAAATCGCGCAGGCTGAGGCGCGAAAAATCAGCTCCATCCTGCAAAATGATTTTGATCGCGTCGAATTGGCGGCCGAATTTCCCGGCCAGCCGCCCCTCGCCTATTTCGAGTTGTGCGCCAAAGACTCCCTGAATGTCGCGCAATTGGTTCAGGACGTGACGGCATTGGCAACCGCTGGTTACGAAGTCGATGCCGCCTGGCTCAGCGAAGTCACGGGTTTCAAATTCGCAGCCAAACAATCCATCTCCCCGTCAGCGCAATGAATACTCCCATTCTAAATCGAGATTTTTCGCACCCGGCCGATGGCTGGTATCAAATTGAATCCAAAGGCGAGCATCCGAATCGCGCGGCGGGCGTGGTCCAGGTAATCGATGACGAAGCGGCCAATGCCATCGTCAGCCAGTTCAACCAGGATGCCGCCGCGGGAAAACTTCGGCACGGACGCGAGCTGCTCATCGATCACGAGCATTTCAGCGACCGCCCGGACAAGGAATCGCGCGCCTACGGCTGGCTCACCGAACTGCGGCACCGCGCCGACGGCATCTATGGCCGCGTGCGCTGGAGCAAAACCGGCCGCGAAGCCGTGGACGGCGGCGATTACCGGTTCTTCAGCACCGAATATGATCCGAAAGATTGCCAGCCGGTCGGTTCGGCAATCGGCAACCGGCAATCGGCAATGACAAAGATTCGTCCGACGCGCCTCGACGGCCTCTCGCTCACGAACATGAACAACAATCGCGGACAAAAACCAATCACCAACCGCGCTGCCGCGGACAACCCAACCGAAAAAAACCAAATGAACACCATCGCACTTAAGCTAGGCCTTGCCGCGGACGCTTCCGAAGAAATCGTCCTCGCCGAAGTGACCCGGCTGCTGAACCGCGTGACGGAACTGATTCCGCGCGAAGAGGAGAACAAAGCGCTCCACGAACGCCTGGCCGCCATCGACGGCGAGCAGGCGCACACATTGCTCGATTTGCACGGCGTAAAAGACGAGAAAATCCGCAATCGCCTCAAGCCCGTGCTCATGGGCCTCAAATCCCGCGATGAACGTGTTGCCGCGCTGCTGGACTTCGGTTTCAAACCGGAGGAGCGGCGTTCGGCGGAACGCTTTGCGCCGCGTTTGTTGAATCGCGGCGAAGGCCGCCCCGCTCGCCCCGAAATCCTGAACCCCAACGAGCAGGCGCTCGCGCAACGGGCCGAGGCGGAAATCGGCGAATACAAGATCCGCAATCGCTGCACGTACGCCGAAGCGCGCAACGCCGTGCGCATCGCCAGGCCGGAATTGTTCGGACTGGAAAAGCGTTAGATCACCACCAACGAAATTGTCACCAGTCCTATGCCTGAATTCACTCCAGCGCGTCATCAATCCCCCTCTCCCATCGGATGGGAGAGGGCCGGGGTGAGGGTTCTTAACATTCATTTCCACCATCAACAAAAAACCATCAACTAAATCATGAGTTCATTATATGCACGCGGGAACGCCATCGTTCCCTTCACGCCTTCGGCCTCGCAAGAGGACATGGAAGGTTACCTCGTTGATCTCGCCGGCGACACCGCGACGATCAGTTCCTCCGCCAGCATTCCCGCCAAAGGTGTGATCCTGGAAGGCCAGCCCACCACTGGCATCTCCAGCATCGGCATCCTCGGCGGTCTCGCGGCGCCCGTGCGATTGCACGCCGGCGGCACCATCGCCAAAGGCGCTGAGATTCAGCAAAACACCGACGGCACCGTCATCACCGATGCCGGCGCCGGCAACGCGCGCCTCATTATAGGCATCGCGCTCGAAGCCGCCGTTGCGGGCCAGTTGTTTGACGCCGTCACGCACACGCCCATCGCGCGTTCCTAATCACGATCACCAATCACCATTTAACTCATCAACATTATGGGTCTCGAAAGCTCAGCCACACTCAATTATCAACTGACCACCTTTGCGCAAGGCCACATGAACGACCTTGCCGATGCGCGGGCATTGGCCGAACGGCTCGCGCCGTCCACGCCCGTGCCCGGCTCGACCGGCCAGTTCAAAAAGTTCAACGACAAAAATTCCTTCTTGCCCGAAGACACCGCGCGCGCCCTGGGCGGCGATCCGAAATTGATCGCCACCTCCGCGAGCGATGACACATATTCCTGCAAACCGCAGGCGCTCGAAGTGCGCGTGGACCAGGCGGAAATCGACGCCGCCGGCTCCGGCGCGGGCGCGCTCGGCCAGCAACTGTTGCGCGAAGGCAAAGTGGCCGCGCTGCTCAACAAAGCCGCGCTCAGCCACAGCATCCAGGTGGTCGCGGCCGTGCTCGGCGCCGTTACCGCACAACCGAGCGTCGGCAATTGGTCGAACCCGGACATCGATCCCATCGACGAACTCGATGCGCAATTGCTGGCGCTCTCGAACGACTGCGGTTCGGCCTCGAACATCAAACTCACGATCGACGTGGGCGCGTGGAGCGCGCTGCGGAGCAACCCCAAGGTCAAGGCGCGTTGTGTGGGTGTGCAAGTCGGCGGCATCACGCGCGACCAACTCTCGGGCCTGTTGCTGTTCCCGGTCGACGTATTCATCGCCACGCTCGTGAAGGACAGTGCCGGTTTCGGATTGCCCTCGAACAAAACGCGCGTCATTGCGTCCGAAGCGCTCCTGCATTACAGCGTGCCGAACGCCACGCTCTACGATCCAAGCCCCTTCAAAACGTTCACCGTCGGCATGGGTTCGCCGTTCAGCGGCGTGCGCTCCTACCAGGCGCCGAACGGATTGTGGGAGGGCCATCTCATCGATTGGTCCCGCGACATCAAGCAAACCAGCACGCTGGCCATGCGCCGGCTGAGCATCAGTTAATTCGGCCGCGCGCTGACGTTTTCATTCAGCGCGCGCCTCCGGCCCGGCATCGGCTCTCCTTTTCCGATGCCGGGCCACCACCCACCATCAACTCTCAACCCACCACTATTTTGGAAACCTGGACCTATTTTACCGACGACGAAGTTTTTGGCGCGAACGTCAAGGAACGCCAAAGCATCGCGGCCATTCGCGGCAAGGATGATTTGCCGGATATTTGCGCGCAGGTCACCGGGCAGATTCGCCAGGCGTATCTCTTCAGCAATCGCGAACTTGGCCCGGACGGAACCATCCCCGACGGATTGAAATTGCGCGCGATTGCCATCGCCACCTGGCGTTTCGTCAGCGAAGGCGTGCCGCAAAATGAAGGGCTGCAAACCAAAGCGCGCCAGACTGCGAACACTGAGGCGCTCAATTACCTCAATCAAATCACATCCGTCAAAATCGGCAAAACCTCCACGCCCGCCTTTGGCCAACGCGGCATTGATCTGCCTCCACGCCAATTCACCGACACGACCCAGGACGGTTAAGCACTTGCCATTCGTCATTCGTCATTCGTCATTCGTCATTTTCATGAACCCTCTCCAACAACTCCAGCAAGACGCTGTCGCTTATCTGCTCGGCAATCCCGCCACCGCGAGCGTCGGTTACGAGAGTTTTCGCCAGCAGGCCGTTGACGGCGCGGTGAAGCAGGCCATCGCCGGCTGGTCCATCCGGGCGCCAGGCAAAACGGGCGTTTATTGTCTCGTCCTGATGCCGAGCTTTTTCGTGGAGGACCCGAATGTGCCCGGCGTGCAAGGTTCCGTGGAGCTGACCATCCGCACCTTCGAAGATCCCAAAATCAACAACACCAATCTCACCGCCGAGGATGTCGCGCTCGCAAACCTGCATTGGTTCGGTGATGGCCTCGTCATCGCCGGACTGCTTGCGATTTATCCGAGCACAAAAGGACCGGCCCTCAAGCCGAATTATGATTATCCGGGCTTCCTGGTTTACGACACCGTGTTGCGCGGGCAATTGCCGCAGGATTATCCCGGCCGCACGGCGGCGCCCACCATCGCCAACAACTCCGGCACGGTCACGCTCGCGTGCGGCGATGGCGTGGCGACAATTTTTTACACGCTCGATGGCTCCATGCCGCAACCCGGCGACACCAGTGGAACCGCGGCCACAAAAGTTTATTCCACGCCTTTCGGCGTCCCGAATGGAACCATCGTCCGTTGCCTCGCCTGGAACTCGGCGATCCTGCCGAGCGACGTGGAACAGGCAACCGTCAATTTTTAAACCCGAAACTCGAAATCCGAAACTATTTTATGGCACTCGACAAATCATTGCTCAAACGCGGCCCGGCGCTCGTCAGCTACGGCGGCGCAACATTGTTCACCAACGCGGATATTCTCTCGCGCTTCAGCCCGGTATGGAATCCGGTGACCACCTCGATGTATGGCCAGGTGGATCGGTTTATTTCCGACCGCGTTTATAAAGTTCCGTTGCGCTTGTGGGGAGCCTGGGAAAATCTTTCCATGCTTTTTCCAAGTTACGCGATGGCGCCGCAGCCGGGCGCCAGCATTTTTGGCACGGCTGCCACGCCGCTCGTGATTCTCGCGCGCAACGGTGATCAAATCACCTACACCAACGCCCAAATCACGAAGCTCGCGAATCTGCATCTCGGCGCGGACGCCGACTTGTTTTCCGCCGACGTGGAATTCACCTGCATCATTGGCAATTCCGAAGGCGGCACGATGCTCAATCCGGAGGACGCCAACGCTTATTACACCGTCGCGACCGGCGTGGCCTTTTCCGACACCGCCTTCGCGAAAACGAATTACAAGCGCGTCCGCTTCACCGGCGCCTGGGGCTCATTGGCAGGATTCACCGCAGTCATCCCGCAACGCGGGTTTGACATTAGCTGGGAATTGGACGCGCAACCACTGACGGCGGACGGCCTCGGCACGATCGATTTCACCATCGGCGAAAACGTGCTGCAAGGCGCCTGCACGTGCATTCCCATCCAGCCCACCATGGCGCAACTCGAAGCGCAGGCGTCCGCGCAAGGCACACCTTTGGGCGCGTTGATGGGCAATAACGTGGCCGATCTGACCCTGACCGGAAACGGTGGCAGCCCGGTGATCGTGCTGAAAAGCGCCGGCATCGCGGAGCACGGCTACGCCTTTGGCATTGAACCATTGCGCCAGGGAGCAATGACCTGGACGACCACGCGCGGCTTCACCGCCGGCGCACCAAACCCGGTCGCCAGCGCCGCGTAAATCTGTGGCGGCGCCTCTATGAGCGCCGCCATTCAAACGAGCGGAAAAAACCAGCGGCGGTTACAGACCGCCACTACAAGGAAAATGCAAATCCAATTCACACCCACTGGCGCGCCAACGCCGATCACGCTCGGAGACGACGCGAATAAATTCGCCGTCGCCGTGGAGCAACTCGGTGGAACGTCGATTGCGCAGGTGGAAGCGCTCGCGGGCGGCGCGAACCTGGCGCTTTTTCCGCGTGGAAATGTCGGCGGCCAATTTGTTTTTCGCAGTGCGAAAACCTACGCGACCTATCACGACACCTTCGCCCAATTTCTCACCGAATATGGCCGTCTCAATCAGCAAGGATCGCTCGTTATCACTGAGGGCGCGGTAACGCTGACCTTCGGCAGCGCCCTTCTGCGCGGCGTCGAACGCATTTTTGATGCGCACCATTCCGGCGCGCGCATGGGCATCCGCTACACCTTCGCCATCACCACCATCCAATGAAAAATTCAAAATTAAAAATTATAAGGGCCAGGTTGCTTTGGGCTGTGCGGCTCGCAATGATCGTTTCTGCATTCTTCATTCTGCCTTCCGCCTTCTCCCAAACCTCCGTGTTGTTCCCCCTCGCCCAGATGACCGGCAACACCAACGACACGACCATCACCATCCGTCCGGTCGTCAACCCGATCCAATTCCACAGCCTGGTTTATTGGCTGCCCACGTCGGGCATCCAGCTCCGCACTGTCAACGGCTCGGCCACGACGAACCTGATTCCCAATGACTACAACGTCACCATCGCCGGCGTACCCGGCTCATGGAAAATTTCCGTGAGCGACACCAACCTCACTCTAAACGCCGCATTGATAGGCAATCTCAACACCTACACCTATACGAATCCCCTGCCCGGCGTGATCAAATTGATTGCCGGCAACAACATCAGTCTCACACCTCCTGGTGGACAAGGCGTGGTGACCATTGATGCGCTGGGTGGCGGCGGCTCCGCTTCGAATGCCTATCAACTTCAGGCGGCGAACAACCTCGTCTCGCTATCCACCAACGTGACCGATTTGATTTATACGATTTCCGGTGTTTCGCAGACCAACGGGTATCCCTGGGGCACGCTCTACGATCCTGCCGGCGCGGCGCATTCGGCCACGAATGGTTACGCGTGGGGAACGCTTTACGATGCAGCCGGCACCGCGCGTTCCGTCACAAATGGTTATCCCTGGAGTGTGCTTTATGATGCGGCGGGCTCCGCCAGTGCCGCCACAAATGGCTGGCCGTGGGGAACGCTTTACGATGCCTTTGGCTCCGCCTCAGCAGCGACCAACGGTTGGCCATGGGGAGTGCTTTACGATTCCGCCGGAGCCGCTCACGCTGCAACGAATGGTTATCCCTGGGGAACTCTCTATGATGCCGCCGGCAGCGCCGCGTCAGCCACCAACGGCTATCCGTGGGGTGTGCTTTACGATGCCACAGGTTCCGCAACCGCCGCAACCAATGGCTGGCCGTGGGGCATTCTCTACGACCCGGCCGGCAGCGCGAGCGCGGCAACAAATGGTTATCCCTGGAGCGCACTTTATGACGCCGCCGGGGCAGCCACTGCGGCAACAAATAGTTTAGGACTTCCCAGCGGCCTCGCGGCGTTCCGCGGCACAAACACGTTTGCGTCCACGAACGTTGCCACCGTTTCCACGCCTGGTCTCGTGAAGGTGGATAATTCCACCATCGTCGTTGGGAGCGACGGCACCATTTCCGCCACGACCGGCGGCGGTGGCACGGTCACGAGCGTCGGATTGTCCATGCCTGGTGAGTTTTCCGTGAGCGGCTCGCCTGTAATCGGCGCCGGCACACTTTCCGTCACGCGCACCGGCACGGCAAATTTTCTAAATTTCGGCGCCACAAACCTTGGTTTCGTCGCCGTCGACCAATGGCAGTGCATCACCAACCCAGCCAATCATTCGCTCGCATTTTTCAACGCACTCTTTGGATTCGCGCCAGTAACAGTGTTCACCAATGGCTCACTGAATATCGGCGGCGCGATGACCAATAACTTCGGTTTCTTTGGGAACGGCGCTGGGCTCACGAACCTTCAAGGCTCAAATGTTTTAGGCGTCGTTCCCATTAATACCCTCCAAACCAACCAATATGCCTATTTCGACGGCTCAGGCGGCATCACCAACGTGAGTTCCACCATCGATGGCAGATGGTGGACCAACATCTTCGGCACCAACATGGTCCTGGACACGGCTGTCCTCGCCCCGATCTCCAATGCCACCAACTACACGGCCACGCTTCGATCCGGAACCGTGGGAATGCAGACCCTCTACGGCGCGAATACGAACGCGAATATTTCGCTCGTCGGCACCAATCTCTCCGACGTCGAGCGCTCGGTGTTCATCAACAACTTCACGAGTTCCGTCAATTGCAATCTCACATTCACGTTCGTGGCGGCGACCAATCAGAATTTCAGCGCGGTCGTCTCCAATGGCTGGGGCGCAATTTTCAATTTCTGGAACGCGGACAGTTTCGGCACCAACGTGCTGGTGAGTGACGCGGGAAGGTACCACCACTAATGAAACACCAGGTCCCCAGCTCCATGTTACGCCGTCGAAAATTCATCAAGCAGGGCGCCTTGTTTGTTCCCGCGCTCTTTCTGCCCAGGCTGATGGACGCGACTCCCACGGTTCGCCGGCCCGGCATTGCGGGAACATATAATCATTCAATGCCCGCCTCCGGCGGCGGCGGCGGTGGTGGCCCGGCCGCATTCATCGTTTCAGGCCATGGCACATCCAGAAACAATTTTACCGGTGTCGTGGGATGCAAGTTCACGGCCAGCGCGAACATGACCGTCACAGCTCTGGGCCGCCTGGTCCTTTCGGGAAACACGCATACCCATGTTGTTTTTCTCTGCACGGCGGGCGGGACAATCATCACGTCTCAAACAATTCCAACTTCCGGCATCACCGCTGACACCTACAATTTCGTCTCCATAACTCCCGTTTCGTTATCTTCAGGAACCTCGTATTACCTCGTTTCTCACGAGGATAGCGGCCTGGATTCGTGGTATGACCAGGCCGCGGTGACGACTTCGACCGGGACCATCAATAACTCCGCACATGCCGGTTCTGATCCGCCGGTAATCTTTACCAACGACGCGGCCGGCGAATGCTTCGTAAATCCAAATTTTCAATATACGATCCCGTGAAACGTTTCCTAAGAGACTGTCTGAAAATTGCAAGGGGTGCTGCGGCGAGGGATTTTGGCCGTGGACAAGGCGGCGAGGCTCCGAGCATCCCCGCAGCGGGCTGCGAGGGCCGAGCCAACGCAGTCCACGGACAAAAGACCCGCCGCCCGGAGGGTTTTCGTGCAAAAGGCTCTCTGGCTTCGTTGCTCCTCAGTCACAGAGCGCCTTGGCTATGCTCCTTCGTCGCGCCTCGCCAGAGAGCCTTTTGCACGAAAACAGCGCCCCTTGGAATTTTCAGACAGTCTCTAACCATTTTACTCTCGCTCTTCGCGTCCGCGTCGCTTTCCCCGGCGGTGACGGTGACCAATGAAATCGATCTCACGCATAACTGGACGAGCTATGACAGTCCGCAATTTTCCGCGCCGTCCTATGTGCTGGGCGGCTCCGATTTCGCCACCTGGTTTTATTGCATGTATCCGCAATACACCAACCACATTTACACGCTCGGCGAGGGCGGCTCCAGTTGGGGTGGTGACATCACCAACAGCGTGGAACTCGCCTATCAGCCGCTCTGGGCCAGCTTCGCGGTGCCCGGTTACAGTATTTTTCTGGCGAACAATAATGGCGGTTACGGCAGTAATGACGTTTATACCATCGGCCAGCTTGCCGCCGAAGCGCCCACCACCACCTTCAACGGAACCGCGCTCACCAATGAAGCCATTCCCACCCAGCCCATCACCTGGCTATTCACCGGAAACCCGATTGAGGATTTCACGGCGGCTTCGAACCGCAACAACGGCTCGCTGGCGCTCAACGCGCTGGAAGGAACGCCGAGTTTCGATCTTTACAACGAGTTGTTCACCAATACCGCCGGCTCAAGCGACGGCACCAATTTCTATGCGGGCGGCCATCCTCATCCCGGCCTGTCGCTCGTTTGGGCGTTCTGGCAGCTTCAGAACTGGGGCATTGAAACCAATATCGGCACGCTCACGTTCGATTGGGGCAATGCGAAGGCTTATACCAATTTCTGCGCGGCCACGGGGATTTCTGTTTCCGGCCTCACTTTAAGTGCCACGGTCAAATGGGATCGCATGCCGATGGCCTGGGATGTTCCAGACGGAATAATCACCAACAATGCGACCAGCGCGTTCACGCTCGCGCCGCAATTCGGGACTTACTTCAAATGGATTTTGCAGGTGACGAACCTGCCGTTCGGAAATTACCACGTGTTCATCGACGGCAGCAATGTGGTCGAGCTCACGAGCGGACAATTGGCGGCGGGCTGGAACATGTTCACGAATTACAACGGCGCCTTGTGGGCGCAACGCAAGGAAGTTTTGGGACGCAAACGCGATCAAATGGGTTGCGACCGTGTGAGCCTGGTGGAACACAGCGCCGGCAGTACGGGCATTCTGGGAGTGGGCGACATGGTCAATTACGGTTCTGCCGCCTTCAGCCAATACAGTTCCGGAAAACGAGGCACCAACTTCACGGCCATCCTGGCGACGGATATCGCTCATGTGCAGCAATACGACGCCTACATCAACGCCGCCGCGCAGCAGACGAATCACACCGTTCAAATTTCTCAAATCATCCCTCTCTTCGCCCCGTTCCACCAATGAAATTTTTAGCGCGATTCTTTTTGAACTTGCACCAGCTTTTTTTCGGCCGGTCTCGAATCGAAAATGCAAATCATCGAACCGCCGATACAACCTCAATGGCTGAGGAACCCTCGGATTTGCGGTCACGGAAAAATTCGACCGCAGAAAACACGTTCACAGCCGTGCAATCGAACAATGCAAAGGAGGAGATAGGCATCATTTCGTCAAACGCGGATCACCTTCCGCAGGAACTTGCTGGCGCTGATTCACACGCGCCGGCCTCATTTCATGGAGAAGAGGAACACCAAACGGACGCCGCCACGGCCGCCTCAACCAGTTCTGGTGAACACGCGGAAAATCGAATTACCGGCGTGCGACCTGCCGCTTCGGCCACCGTTTCCATTTTGGAAAACTCGGTTTCCACCCCGCGGCACGCAGCCAAAACAGGGACGAAGAGTTCCAATACGCTTCCCTCCACTTTTTCGGTTCCTGCGTTTCCTCCGCACGATGTTGAATTGGCGGCGACAGTTCATCGGCTCAACGAAACGGTTTCCGACCACATGCGCAATCATGTCACGCGTCAGGAATTAAGGCGTGAACTGGAATCGCTCCGCCGCCTCATGGAGACCAAAAAATGACCTTTGACACTCTCGAATACAACAGCGTCGAACGCTCCTTCGCCAACTGGGGCTTCGATCGCCATGCGCGTTGCGAACGACACAACTCGCGAGAGGATGTTTTTCGCGCGACCGTGGCCGGCGCTTCGATTTCCGACGATCCGGTTTTTCCTTTCGAAGGGCTCGTCATTATTCGCGCCGGACGCGTGAGCGCGGATGGCTCGGACAACTCCTTCAGCGGCGGCTCAACGAAATTCACTGGCAAACGAGTCGGCATGGAAGCGTCCGCCACCAGCTCTGCGCAAGGCGTCACCTATGAGTTTCTGGGGCCGTGGTATGATCTCGCCAACACGCATTATCTCCAGACCTTCAAAGGCGCGGCGGTTCTTCCATACGCGCCTGGCGAAATCGTGCTGAACACGTCTACCGCGAATAGTTCAGGTTCTCTTTGCTACATCAGCATGGGCGACCAAATCCAGGCCATCCTGCAATGGCTTTTGGATCAATACGCCGCGCAGGGAATGTCCGCGCCATTTCAATACGTGGGCCGCGATCTGAACGCCGGCGCGATTGACCTGAGCACCACCGGCACAGCCGCAGTCGGCCAAAACACCGACAAAGCCGGCAATGCTTATGATTTCCATGTCAACGCAGGCGCCACGATTGACGCCGCCCTGTTCGCGCAATTTCTGCCGAGTTACATCGCCAAGCCGATGATGTGCGCGCAGGCATTGCAGAAAATGCTTGAGCTCTCGCCGCGCACGAATATCTGCTTCGATTATTCCACCACGCCGCCGACATTATTCGTGCGCTCGGTGGATAATTTTTCGCCGGTATCACTCGCGCTCTTTAACGGCGCCGATCATAAATCACTCAATATAAAACGCCGCGACGATCTGATCGCCCGGGCCGTGGTCATCACGTATCGCATCACCAACACGGTGAATGGCAAACAGGCCGTCGACTATGCCCTCGATAAATGGGGCGCGCACGGTGCGAACAACGCCAGCGACCCGAGTGCAGGTTTGCGCGTCCTGTCCGAGACCATCGATCTCCAGGGCTACAATGTCACCACTACCACCGCGCAGATGGATTGCGAACCGCTGGCTTGCATGGGTGGAACAAACGCCACCAAGCGCGCGTGGTGGGCAAGCCGCCGCGGGGGCGAGCAGCCGAAATTCGCCGACAGCCGCCTGCGCTTTCAGGACAATAGTTTCGCCGAAACGACCATTCCCGACGCCGCCATTACCTACGCGACCACGTACGGCGTCGATTCCGACGGCAACCCGCGCGTGGCCGGCGCGGGCTTGTCCGCGGCAGATCTCACTCTTTTCACCCATCGCCTCGTCCGCGGCACGCATCATTCCTGGATGACCATCGGCGACGTCCCAGTTCGCTCACTCAAAGTCCGCGTCAGCGTCCGAACCGAGTACGCGCTCTACGATGTCGTCGCCACCGGTGATGCAGTCAATCAACTTCCCGTCAGCGAACACGCCTCGAATATCGCCACGAACGGCAGCCGGCAGGGCAAGGTGAACACCGAGGAAACGCATTGCGACATTGAACTCACTAATGCGGCCAATGCGCTCGACGGCTCGCCTTTCACCGCCAGCACGATCGCCAGCGCCACGCCCGGCGAAGTCTACATTCTCGGCGCCGGCGGCATCGCGCAGTACCTCTTCAACGCGCTCCAGCCGTTTCAATACGACGGTGATTACGCCAAGGTCGAAGCCGATTTTGCCAACAACATCAGTCTCACGAATGCGATCAATTTCACCGGCGGCCGAGGCGAATGGGCCACCATGAATGCCCAACCGCAAAGCATCCTTGAAGACTTTGGAGCCAAGGAAACATTCGTGCAGATTGGCGTGGCGAACCATTTGAGCGCCGGACAATTGTCGTCGTTGCTTAACATGTGGGCTTTCCGGCGTCCCTGGTACAACCCGGCCGTGCGCGCGGATAATTCCATCGCGAACGGTGGCGAGGTGGCGATGCCACAAACTGCCGGCGGCGCGAATGCAACCGGCGGCCTCGCCAACCACAACGAATTCGTCACCACGGATTACAGCACAGCCAACGACCCATCGTCGGCCGTGAACGCGCAGATAAAACTAAGCGCGCAAAAAGTCACTTCAGTCCTGGCGGCAACCACACCCACGCCTGTCGACGGTTCAATCCCTCCCAAAATCATCGACCCGAAGGAAATTTCTTTTTGCGACGAAACCGGCGCCGTGATTCAGGCCATCCTGCTGGCCGGAGGATTTTACACCAAACCGTGAATAGAATGCAGAAGGAAGAACGCAGAATACAGAAGCTGGGTCGAGCGTCCTCGCGAACCGTTTTCATTTCTTCATTCTGCATTCTGCATTCTGACTTCTGACCTATGGGGAATCAGCCACCTTACCGAATGCCTTGCGAAGCAGTCGCGGGCCAACCGCTCTTTTTTCTCGGCGGCCCTTTTCAGCACGCGCTCGCGCCGGTCCTGGCGGACAAATTCCTGAATGTCACAACCGTGCCTAACCCCGCAGGCTCTGGCGATCCCGTGCCGGCCTACGAACGTTTTACTCAGGACTTCAGCGGCGGAGAGAGTTGCGAGGTTCATCATTGCTATCCTGAGGCGGCGCCCTGCTCTGCCTGGCTGAGGCCATTTCCCGAGAATACGTTTGCACATACTCCAGGCGATTCAGTCAATTTCGCGGTTGCGCGAAAGTCCGGATTCAAAGCCGTCCAGGCGCGCCGCTATTGGAATGGCCGTTTCGGTTATGTGAACAAGGAATCCTCCAACGGACCGGACAACGTGCAAGGCTGCGGTGATGCCACCCAGACCCGCTGGCGCTCGTACACCAGCGCCGTCGATGACGCCAAGTATCTCGACCTGGAAATCTCCGCCTCCTGGTCCCAAACCACCTACGATTATTCCGGCGGCGGTTCGCCAACCACTGACACCATTACTGAAACACTTTCGTTGACGCAAAGCATCGATGCACAATCCGGCTTGTACACTTTCTCGGATCTCACCATTTCTCCCAACGACGACCGAAATCATGCGCTCGCCCTGTACGCGCCCGCGCTTTGGAAATGGTCGGACATCATTGCCCGCATGACCGCCGAGATAACGACAGGCGCCGGAACGACCAAGGTTTGTTCCGGTAATTCGATCACCATCACTGATGAAAGCTCGCGCGTGCTCGAACAAGTCTACTGGGATCTTGTCGCGGGCACTTTCAGCCGCAACGTTTATCAATGGAGTTCCACCGGCACGCAACTCCTCACGACCAGTGAATCCGTCACTGTCACGAACACTTCGATCCATTACACGCTCACCACGAACGAATACAACACGCCCGGCAGCGATCCCGATGCCATCAGCAACAACACCGTGCTGGACGTCACCGGCACGCTTACCACGCCGCTGACGAGCGGCACGGTCTACGAAGACATCAAAGCGTTGCTCGGTTATTGGAATCTCGCGGATGATGCCCAATATCCCTGGCGGACAGACATCAAAGTCAGCGCCGCGCCGCTGGTATCGCGCGACGAACTCTCCAACTCGGATTTTATTGAAAATTGGTTTGTGAAGGATTATGGCGTCCCCATCACCGATGTCTTCGGCCTTACGCTCGGTGATGACGGCTGGACCGGCGATTGCGGCATTATCCTCGCGCAGGATCCAGGCACCGGCGTAACCGCCGTTGCCATTGATTTGCCGGTCACGAGTGGCGAAGACCTCACCGCGGCGGGCATTGGCGCGGGCAATCCCTTCAGTCATTGCCTGCCGACCAGCTACGCGATCACCGGAGGCATGCTGCCGCCCGGCGCATCTTTCGACACGACGACCGGCCTCGTCACCGGCACTGCCACCGCCGCGGGTCATTACGGCATCACGGTTCAGGTCACTGGCGCAGCGCCCGCTGCCACGGGCGCGGTCCTCGGCGCGCCCAAGCCCGCCGGTTATCAGAATTTTTTCGATTTTAATTACCTCGATATCCTCGGCTGCTGCTATCTGCCACCCGACAATCCCGGTTTTCAAACCTGGTCCTGGTATCAGAACGGCTGGGGCATGGACGTCAGCACCTTCAACACAAACTCCGGCTGCCAATTGCCCCAGAACGCCACGCAATGGAGCAATTATTTTCAAAGCGTCAACAAACCGCAGGGCGCATGGCTCTTTTACAATGATACCGGCCAAAATTATTTCGGCGCTGATTGCGTCTCGTCTGAAGGCGGCAGCGGCGCGGGCGATGCCGACGCGTTGTGGGCTTGCAAATACGCCGAGTGCCTCGAACAATGGAACTCGCAAAACTTTGCCCGCCCCGCCGGCGATGACAAATTTGCCTTCGATGAAACCCAGGTTTTTTGCGCCACGAACGTATCCGGCTCCGGCACAGGCTCAACCTGGTCGCTCACGAATCCCATCACCGGCAGCGCGCCGCCGGACGCCACCGACTTCAGCGGCATCTGGGGCGGCCCAGTCGTGGGTGGATTTTATAATATCACCAGCTACTCGGCCGGAACGCTGACGCTCGGCACAAAAGTTTACGACGCGCCGAGCAATTGGACCTCCAAGAGCAACGGTGACAAAGCATTTTGCTTCGGCAAATTGCGTTATCCCTCCGCCCCATCGCTTCTGGGCCGCATCGCTGTGACTCCCGATTCAACCGGCACGATTTTCACCTTCGCCGCGCCGCAGCCCACGTTCGGCATGAACAGCACGACGCACCAGGAACAAATCGATTTGTGGGATGCGAACATGACTTCATTGGCCACAAACGTCACCGCGACGCGAATCAGCAACACCCAGTTCTCACTTCCCACCTCTTACCTCTCACTTGCCTTTGTCACGATCCTCGGCGCGGCGAAATGGTACGTGAACGACACCAACCCCAAAGGCGACTACGCATTGTTGCAATGGCTCGCCGATTTCCGTTCGGCCGCCGAATACAATCGGCTGGCTGGAATTGTGGATTGTTCCGGCACGCAGGTTCCCCAGCCCACCGCCAACGCCGGCGGCGGCCCAGTCGCCAACCCATTCGCCACGTTCACCCAAACGCCCGCGTGCCTGCCATTCGCGCCCTGCGCGCCCAAAGTCATTTGCATTTCGCCCAACGGCGAAAATTTTTCGAACGGCGTTACCTATCCATTTCCCAATTCATTTGCTTGCGATCAACAATACGGCTCCAAATGGTGGGCTTACCTCCAGTCCACGATGACCGACTTGTTCTGGCAGCCACCACACCGCCCCTGCAACATCGAATCGTGCGCCAAATGGCTCATGGACAGCGGCCTTTGCGCCGACGATGTGCCCGGCAGTTGTCCCGGTGACGAAGATTACATTCCCGGCGAAAGCGTTCCGCCGGAATATTATTTCCCACATGCCCCGCAAGTCGAAGCCCGCCTGAGCGTCCCATGCAATTACGGCGCGGCTCAGGACGAATGCGCTCCAGCGCTTCCCGCCGATATCCAAATCGGCTGGCTCTCACCGGTGGATTTCAGCGAGGGCGAGGTCGCCCTGCCACCTCTCGCGCCCGGCGCGCTCAGCGACCGCGGCGAACCCGCCGGAGCTTCCGCCTCATGGGATTTCCACGCGCTGGTTTGCGCGCATGGCGCCGGATGTCGATTTAATTACCAACTCCCCGCCTGCTGATGAACGTGCAATCCAGCCCAAACTCGAAACTCGAAACCCGAAACTTGAAACTTGAAACTTACGATTGTAACGGGCGCGAGCAGCAACCATTTCCTGCCGCTGCAATCCCTGCTCTGGACCATCTCACAATTTGAACCGGCTGCCCGAGTCATCGCCTGGGACCTCGGCCTCACACCGGATGAACACGCGTTCATTTCCAACCCGCCGTTTTCCCTCGCCAACTTCGAACTGAGGACGTTCGATTTCACAAAATACCCGCCGCACTTCAACATCAACGTCGAAGCCGGCCGCATGGCCTTCCGCCCGACCGTCGTCGCTCAAATTGCCCACGAGCTTCTGCCTCTCAACCCTCAACGACCAGCGATCGTGTGCTGGTTGGATGCCGGCTGCCAGCTGCGCGAACCGCTCGATGCCATTTGCTCCTGCATCGCCAAAGATGGCATTTATTGCCCCTGCGCACCCGGCGCCATCGGCGCCTGCCTGCATCCGTCATCCCGCGCGCCTCTGGGCGTCACCAACGATCTGATTCCAAAACCGATCCGCGATGCTGGCATTTGCTGCTTCGACATCAGCAAACCCGAAGTCATCGCCCTGCTGGACCGCTGGGCAGCCGTGGCGCTCGACAAAAACTGCTCTGCGCCCGAAGGCTCCACTCGCCGCACCCATCGCCAGGATGCCGTGTTCGCCGTGCTTCTCAATCAGGCCATGCAAACCAATCGCTGGACGCTCGAAGGCAAACGTCTTCGCGGTCTGGCGATCAAACAGGACAATCTCACCCTCGCCGAAACTCAATTTCGCGTTGGAAAACTGGGACCGCCGACATCCCGCCGGCCAGAACGTTTTGCCAAAACTCCATCCGGTGCCCGTTAATGCATACCCCCTTCCTCCCATCCGCCGGCCAACGTGCCGCCGGCGTCCCGCCGGCGGTCATCGCCTCGATCCATCCCAACCGGATTGCACCCGTCCCAATTACCGAATGGCCGCTCTGGGCACGCGCCGTCGCAAAAATTCGCCGCCCCACCGATATGGGCCTTGGCGACACCGTTGTCCACCTCATCGGCAACACGCGCTCCGAGAAATTCAGAAAATGGTTTCACCGCAAATTCGGCCGCACCTGCGGCTGCACTGAACGTCAGCGGTGGTTAAATCAGAAGTATCCCTACAAATAAAAAACGAGAAAATTGTGACGTCAAATGGTCGGGGCGGTGAGATTCGAACTCATTCCGGCCTGAACCGAAAAATCTGCGAAAACCGTAGAAAACTCAATGTTTTCAAGGGTATTTTGCTCCTTTTCCGCGCCAGTGTCAATGCAGGAAAATGAACCAAAATGAAAGCCGAGTGTTAGAAAATGTTAGACGTGTTTTCCTCTCAAATTCCGCGCGTCAAATCGTGAACCGTTGTGCCGAGAGCCTTCGCAATCCGTCCCAAGGCATCCACGGAAATGGTTTTTGCTCCACGTTCAATTTCGCTGATGTATTTGGGATGTAAATCAGCCTTTTCCGCCAACTGTTCTTGCGTCACTTTTCGGTTTTTCCGATGCACTCGGATATGTTCACCCAAGATTCGGCGGTTTTGAGACGTTGCCACTATATCAGCAAACCAATAAATACCCCCGGCAATAAACCACCTATAAGTTGAGTTTTTTCACTTGCATTCCATAAACGTGCGTGCGATAACCGCCATAACTGAATCGCGTCTGATCTCCCGGGATTTCAGGAAAGAGAACCTGTTATGAAAACCACTCAGCGTGGCGTGCTCTCGCTCGCCGCAATACTCACCATCCTTTTTGCCGTTGGCCTTGCGCTTCGGGCGCAAACCGATGGTCAAGCAACCGACAACACCTTGCAGCCAGTCCCGGTCGCCAATCTCCCCCAAGGAGCAGCGTTTTTCAGAATGTCAGACTACCTTACCAGCGGGGGAAGCTTGGGGGCACCATGGCCGTTTTTAATGAACACAAATGCCACCGTGTATTGGATGAGTGGAGACGCCTTTCTGGTTGATGACGCCTCCATTACCAATGACCAAGACCTCACAAATGCACTGTCGCTCTTGGTGCACCCGCAAGACCAATTCTCAGCAAACTTGATGAGTGGCAGAACCATGATGGCGGCAGATTCGATTGATCCAAATGACGGTGACACAAATTCCACCGGAACGGTTACAAATTACGCTCAGTATACGCCCTTTGTGCCCCCGACGAATGGCCTCTGGATTGAAGTGCCGACAAACAGTTTGGCAATCGCAGGCCAATTTTCCGTCATTCTGCACAACACCTCCGAAAGCGAACCTTACGACGTGCTGACCAGCACCAACCTTGCGCTGCCGCTGGCTCAATGGATTGTGGTAACCTCCGTGCTAGGCGCAACAGGAGACTTTACCCCCGTCCAACTGGCGCTAAACGGGCAGACCAATCTTTTTGTATCGGCGAGATTTGCGGGCAGTTCCGACGACAGTGGAATTCCTGACTGGTGGCTGCTCAGATACTTTGGGCAAACCGGCGTTGATCCAAACGCTGATGCTGACGGCGACGGTTGGTCGAACGTGGAGGAATATGAAAACGGAACCGACCCGAATTCTTTCGACACTCCCCCTCCACCCCACATTTTAAGCGCGATTTTAGACGGGAGTGGCAATATCCATTTAACATGGACGCCGGGAGGCGGGCCCGTTGCACAATATGCGGTCGAGAACCTCAATGATTCAACCAACACCGTGAGCGCGAGCGACACAGACGGCAGTGTGCCAGCAGATTTTGAGTTCGGGGTATCCGAATTTGGCGGCGAACCAACGCTACAGGTCGAGGCAATTTACAGCGGTAGATTGAGGGTGCCAAGCCAACAAGTGCGAGTTGGAAACTATGGCCCCAATCTTAACGTGCAATTCTTTCGTGGACCGGGCGGGGGGTTATATTTTGCTGTGCAAGCTGCTCCCATCAATCTTTCTAAGGTGCGAGTTCTTTGGCAGACATCTGACGATGGTTGGCACTACACCGACGTGTACGCAACAAACATTGTGAACGGAATCGCGCCTGTTCCCCTCGATATTTACTCCGACGGCTACTCGGGCGGGATATTGGATTATCAACTGTATTATACAGATGGAACGTTTAGTCCTGTCACTTTCGATTTCGTTTATCGCTCCAATGAGGAAAATGATCCCTTCGCTTTTACGTCCACTAATTTCGTGAGTCAAGCAAGGCAAATGAAAGAAAACCTGGATTTTCTCTTGCGTTCGGCGACCGTCACTACCCCATTCTCTTACGCTTCCGCTATAGATACTGACGACACGGACAACGGTGTTCCGAGAGAGGCCGGTCGCCAGTCAACTTGGAAGACCTTCACCCGCGCCCAAGGTTCAACGGATTACGAGTACGATGGCTTTCACGTGTTTAGCCCCGATCTCATTTACGATGTCATGGATGATGTGCGGCCTCTAAAGGAAAACGCCTTATGGAGCAATTTCGCATACAATCTGAACAATTTCGATGTGACCGGAACCCTCACCAATGGCCCCATCTGGGAAAAGGATGGTTCTTCACTGGCGGTAAGAGAACTGGAACATCCGAATGTGCGGATTGTCGGAAGTGGAACACAGCCTCCCTTCCCATTGCCATTAAGCACCACAAATTCTGAGTGGATTTTTCGAGAGTACTTTAATGCGCTTGTACCCGGATTTTATGGCGACGGAGGAATTGACTCTCCTGCTCAAGAGGAATTTGGGCTTTATCTGTCAGGAACGAATATCATGCTGCCTACCGCCGTGAGGAATTGTTACGGCTTGCTCTTGAACTCCTTGGAGGTGGGAACAAACACAGTCATTCTGCCCGGTGCAAATTTGTCCGCAGTGACTGCATCCGGGCCTGTGTTTATGAATTTTGAAAATCCGGGTTTGCACACGGTTGATTATTATTTTGCGAGTCAGACGCCTTATCTTTGGTATGGCGGCACCAACCCGCCGCCGCTTCCCGGCTATACCAATTTCACTACAACCAATGTTTCGCCTCCAATCATAACCGGTTTCAACCAGCTTTTCGGGAATCTCATCACGGTGTCCTCATGGGCCAAACAGGAAATTACCAATGGATATGCCGGAAAATACGCCTACTTGGAACAATATTTGGATAAAGCATATCAAATCGATGCGAACGGAAACATTACAACCAACGAAGCGGGCCTGATATCTCCGTATGGAGAATTCTTTCCCACAGTGCCCGGCCCAGCAGCCATCGTGACAATGCCCGACATTGATACTGGCGAGCGCGGGACCGGAATCGTTTACACGATCAAATTACAATTTGATGTAAATCACGATGGCGTGATGGATTTGAGCTATGCAGGGCCGGACAATACAATGAACGGCAACGGTGACAGCGCTGGGACGGTTGCGCGGCCTTTCGTGTTTTGGAGGAACGATAATTACGACCGCAATACACCTGATGAGGATGATGGAGTCTCATACGATGACGATGTACAACAAGCTGATTCTCCGGGCAGCACAGACCACGATACCCCGGATTATGAATATCGGGACGGTGCAGGCAACCGTGTTATGTCTTGCACACGTGATGTTCAGGACTTTGCCAGATTATGGATTTGCGGAGTAACCACAAACTTGCTGGCGGCTCTGCCGACAAATGCCACAGTGACATTGAGCCTGGGGCCGAATCCGGTTTTCCCCGATGACGACAACCCCACCGTCGGAAATCCTGTGATCGATCTATTTGCCGCAGCAGATGCTGATGGCGGCATTGGGTATCTCACTAACGAATCATCCGCCGTTCTCCAGACGATAAAGCCTTACGTAGGGAGGGTCGGGCCGGGCCAAAGCATTCAGCTTAATACCAGCGAGTTGGCCGGTGATCTTGCCCAAGGACACTTTGTATTTTGCGGTGTCAGCAACGGCTTCGGAGAAATGGCGTTGACCATAGCGGACGGCAATGGAAACGTGCTGGCACAAACACGCTCTTACATCGAGATCAAAGAAATAAAACAAATGTATGAACGCTGGACGGTTGGAGACAGTCGCAATATCGCGCCGGTAACGAATTCCTTGCTCGCAGCGGACAATTTTCCGTCGGACGCCGGATTGGCTCTGCCGTTTCAATATGATTACAGCGCGATTACGGACACCAATACACCATATATCCTCTATGTGCACGGGTGGAATATGCAAACGTGGGAAAAAGATCGTTTCGCTGAAAGTGCATTCAAACGCCTCTATTGGCAGGGGTATCAGGGAAGGTTCGGCATTTATCGCTGGCCGACCGGGAACGGCTTTACAGGATGGAAAACCGCACTCACCGACCCTGACAATTACGATGACAGTGAGTATATTGCTTGGCGGTCTGCCACTGGGCTGTTGAACAAATTGACAGACCTCAATACTCAATATCCTGGGCACGTTTATATGATGGCGCACAGCATGGGCAACGTCGTCGCCGGTGAAGCATTGAGGCTCGCATCCAGTAATGAGGTTGTGAATACCTACGTTGCCAGTCAAGCGGCAATCCCAGCGCACGTGTACGATGATAGTTTGCCTGATTATTCGTTCGATTATGGGGTCAATTTTGGTCCAAATACTCCAAATATCTACAAAGATTGGCTTTTAACAAATAGTGCAGCCGTTGGACGACGAATTGATTTTTACAACACGAATGATTACGCATTGAGCCGTCCGCATTGGGAGCTCGATCAATTGCTGAAACCCGACCAGAGCCTGCTATCCTGGAGTTACTTTTTTGATGGGTACCCTTACGATGGAGTTGGAAATTACAACGCCGGCGCGCCAGATGACACTCCGCCATGGAATCATTTTTTCAAGAAACTTCCGTTTGGCGACCCGAACTATTTTGACATCGTAAATGTCACGACTAATCGCTATGAAGTGATGGCTTACGCAGCGCAAGCTCGTTCGTCCGCTCTTGGCAGAACGCCAATAACCACTTTTACAAGTCTTGATATGACTGACCCAGATAGTCACGTTTGGCCCCCCGATGTCTCCGGCCATAATTACGCTGATCATTTCTGGCATAGCGCTCAATTTCGTGGGGACTGCTGGCAGCAGTGGAACTATTGGAATACTTTATTGCATTCTGGAATTCAGGGTTTCAATATTAGCAACTGATGAGAATTAGACGTTCAATTCTTTTTTTTGGTGCTGCTATTTTCGTCTTGATTGCATTAATTCTTTGGCAGGGTAAAAAGTCCAAGGAAGCACTTTCAACAACGGCGGCGGAAACAAATTCTTCCCCGCAAGCCGCCGCAAGAAGCACGCCGACACCCACAGTGAAATCCAATGTGCCAATAGTAACGGCCAACCCGGGGATTACGAATCCATCTCCTCATACGGAGAATAAGGCCGAGCAGGCTATAAATGTGCTTTCAACGTATAACGACGTTCCGATTGATTTTTACGGCAAGGTTGAAGATCAGGTTGGCGGCCCTGTCGCAGATGCCACCATCAACTTTGGCGTCCGAATCTACAATGGATCAAACTCTACCGTTAAGCATGGGCAAGTAACGACGGACGGAAATGGATTTTTCACTATTAAAGGTTATCACGGGCAAGAGTTAGGGCTTGCTCCGCACAAAGCCGGATATTCTCTGGCAACGACGGAGACATTGTTCAAATACTCGCACATGGAAGAACACCCGTTTGTGTCTGACCCGAATAATCCGACTGTTATTAAAATGTGGAAACTGCAAGGCGCAGAGTCACTGATTAACATTAATAAAGAATACAAAATACCATTCACGAGCGATCCGGTCATTTTTGACTTAATTGCTGGAAAACTCGTCGCGTCCGGCGGTGATATTAAGATAAAAGTCAATAGGCCGTCAGGAGAAATTTCAGAACGCCGTCCCCAGAAGTGGAGTATTACCTTCGAGGTTATAAACGGAGGCTTCATCCCAACTTCCGGGAGTGAAGCTGCGGTCACATTCATCGCACCGGAACAGGGCTATGAGGCTAGTACTAACTTCGATAACAACAACGGAATAGATATGTTTGATAAAGCGTTCTTCACGGACAGTCGAAATGGCCAAGTTTACAGTAAGTTTCATCTTTGGATTCGCATCAATAATAAGCCGGACGATTTCATGTACTTCAAGTTCAGTGGTGTGGCGAGCACAAATGGGTCGCGCAATTGGGAGGCGACCGCACCTGCAACAGAATGAAATGAATAACTTCATACGCGTTTTAACGGTATTACTCTCAGTAGGCGAAGGTGTCGGATGGTCAGTGATTACGTTTGGGATTTGGTCTTTTGGCAATTCGCTCCGAGGCATGGGAGATGGGGCGGGCACAGAGTCGGGCGGCTCTGGAATGCTTGGCGTCTTGCTAATCGCCGTTATTTGGCTAATCCCGACAAGCCCGTATATCTTGCTCGTATGTAATTCGTTTAATCTCATTCCAGGAAACAAACTCCGTCGTACCGCCCAAATCTATTCCTATTTCGTTTTGGCAATTATGAGTTTGATTGAACTCAGAATTCTTCACGGCCGTCTCGCGCCATTGGTTTTGGGAAACGTGGCTGCCGTTGCGCTTTGGATATGGCACACCCGCAAAGCCTCGGAGAAACCGGAGGCTTCAACAGTTTAGTAACGAGAACCATTGGTACGGCGGCATTGATCTCAGCCGCCATGTCTCACACGAAAAGAACCCCGGCCAGAATAGCCGGGGCTTTCTACTTCAAGTGGGCGGGACATGGCGTAAAGCAACGCCCGCGCTTTACACCCGATATGCGGGGTTTCGAGGGAATTTGCCCACTGGGCACTAAAAATTCATGGGACATTGGATTTTTTACTGATTACGCATGAGTTTGGGCCTGCTTTGGACCCTGCTCGGGATGCTACGGAGAAAAAGATTCCTTACCCTCTTTGTCCACGTCTTGTTTTATGTCCTCTAAGATTTTCTTTAGCTCTGCTTCCGGCTGCTGGCTCCGCAGCTTGGCGAGTTCAACGTCCAAGCTGCCAGCCTCGCATCTCTTAACCCGAATGCGTTTTGTTTTACTCATGCAATGTCTTGAACACCGAACCAGTTCAGAACTGTGGCGCGGGCGTCGGGCAATCGGTAGGTCATGCCGGGATGCTGCTTGGCTGGTGCGATTGATTCCTTCTCGTGTTCAAGCTCGCGCATGGCGGCATTGAACTGGCGTGACACTGCCGTTGGCTCGTGCGGTAAATTCTGGCCAGCGAAAAATTGGCGTTCAGATTGCAAGGCGGCTTGACGATATGTGTTCAACAATCGCATCGCCTCGGAGATTAACTCAAGCAGCAACACCCTGGCACCGTCAAAGTCTTTCCCAATGTGCCGCTGGAGCGTAATGGCAACAGCATGGGCATCATCGCCGCGAAACTTGGCGAGCTTCGATTGCAACTCCACAGTTTCCTCGATGCTTTTCGCCGCTGTGAGTTCCCGGCGCAATCGTTCGGCTGTTTGTTCCGGGTGAAGTTGTTCCTCGTATATCAGCGTCTTGGCTTCGTAGATCGCCAGCGCTTCCTTGCATTTGGCGATAAGGGTTTGAATGGATTTTTCGGTAAGTAATCGTTGCTGTGTTGTCATGGGTTCTTGGTGGCTGTCTTGATGAGGGCGCGGACGGTCGGAAACGCTTTAGCCAGTTTTTCCAGCCGTTCCTGACGGAATGAAGGGCGGTTATCTTCGTGCTGTTTTCGTTGCGCCCAATGATCCGCCGTGAAAACCGGCGCTGGCGGCAATTGCTGAATTTCAAAGGCCCGCTTGGAAACTTTTTCGCGGCGGGCGCGAATGGCCAGTTCTTCGTCGCGGGTCTTGGGCCTGAGCTTGTCCAGCCGCTCAATCTCGGCAAGCAAACCCGCGAAGTTATCGGGCATCGGTTCTTCCACCGGGGCGGTTACTGTTGGAATAACGGGCATGGCGGCGAGTGCCTCCGTTTCGCTTACGTCCCAATCTTCGGTTTCAATTTGAGGTTTTTTCATCGGTTTTGTTGCTGGCGTTTGGCCGCGAGACATTTTTCTGTAACGGTCATGTTCGGATTATTCAGGATTTTGGGGTCAATGGTTTTCGGATAGCGTGGCACTTGCGACTGCTGTAAGCGCTGCTGCCTCAATTCCTCCAAGGATGAAACGCCCTTGGCGGCAAGGACTTGTTCGGTGGCGGTAAGTTTAGCCGCGCCGGTATGAGCTACCGACAACACAGACGGGGACGCGAACCCCGGCGATGACCGACGCGGCTGAAAATCTTCTGACGTGGTGGCGGGACTGTGCCCTAACTTGGTTTCCAGTTCCCGGCAATGGGCCTCCATTGTGTCCAAGTCGACCAGAATATCGCCACTCGGGGATGGCAAGGGCACTCGCTCGCGCGTGGCCATTTCCAATTCGGCGGCGAGGTATTTCGCTTTGAGCGTAAGCGTATTGATGCGGGCCACGACTTCGGCTTGATCGAGTTTGTCACTCATGGCAGTTCGGGATAGAGGATTTTCTTGATGAGCGAAACGCGGGACGCATCGAACAAGGGCGACTGCAATTGGCTGCTGCCTTCCAAAAGTACTGCGTCCGGTTTCAAATCTGCTTTGACGATCCGGCGTTTGAGGGTGAGGCTGCATACGGAAATGCGCCGTGCCATTTCCGTGACAGTAACCAGTTCAGGTGTCGGAGTAATGTTCATATACACTAAAGCGGGAACGTAAAGGTCCATTCAACTGTGTGATTCGGGCAATTGGATTATACGAGGGCGTAGCTGGTCGCATCCGACAAATCCACTACCACGGAATTTCGCATCAGGCGGTCGGCAATCCGCACGTCAAACCGTTCCGGCCACGCCGAGGGCACGATGTTGGTTGTTATCACGGTGAACTTGCGCTCGCGGCGGGTGAGGATTTGGCAAAGTTTATCCGCGCTGTTACGGGATGGGTCATGCTCCGCGCCAATGTCATCAATCACGAGCAACCCTTCCTTAAAGCAATCATCTACTACGCCGTAGTTGCCCGCTTTGAAAGTGTCGGTTGTCTCGGGCCACGACAAAAACAGTGTGCTTGGGATGCCGCGTTTCCAGCCTCCCTTTTGAAACGCGGTATAGGACGATTGCAGCGCAAAACGGAAAAGACCCTTCGCTGTATGCGTTTTACCGCATCCACTCACGCCCGTAAGCACCAATAACGAGGGTTGCGGCTGATTGTGAAACCAGCGGCGGGCAAAATGTTGCGCCTCTGTCGCCATCGTTTGGATCACGGGCGCGGTTACGTCTAGGGCCAGCCATTTCTGTTGCCAAGCCGTCTCACACGGATGGGTTATGGGTTTGCTGGCGCTTGGCAAGGGCTTCGGCGAGGCGGCGTCCGTGTTCGCTCGCGTCGGTAGCGATGCCAGCGTTTCGAGGGTTTGGTTTATCAGTTCGGGAGTTTTGGTCATGTTTCAACGGGAACAAACCTTGCCAGCCATTGCGAATGGACTGGCGCAGGATTTCGGTTGCGTTACGGGAAGGAAATTGAGCCAGCCAAGAAAGTTGACCGGCGAACATCATTTGTGGCTTTTTGGATTTGCGGAGACTCAGCCGGTAATCCATCCACTCTTTCCAAGCGGCCTGAAATTCGGGAGTGTCCAAGATAGAAGGAATCACCACCGCGCAAGGCGCGGGAGTATTCTTCTTTTCTTCTTTAATAGTACTATAATTATTAAATAATAAGGGAGTATCGCCCAAACCCCTTTGCGCTGTCGCATCGCTGCGACTTTGTGCCGTATCGTGGCGACTTAATGTCAGAAGGATATAAACGTGTTCCGTGCGCCGGATGCTGCGTTGAATTGTCACCAAACCAAGCCGTTCCAAATCCGGCAAACGGCGTTCGACGGTACGCCGGTTCAGCGAGGCAAAGGCGGCAACGTGCGTGATCGGGACTTGAAACGTGGCACATTCACGGTCGCTGGCAATCCGAGTGAGCGCGACATAAACTGCCTTAGCGGTTGCGGCTTTGCCCAATTCCAGACTTTGCTCAATGCGGGCAAGCGCAGCCTTGGGTTGCCAGCAAAAGGGCATCCCGTCCGGTTTCCAAGGGGAAACCGGCTTCAATGGCGTATTTTGTACGACGCTGTTCATTCCGGCGCAAAAAAATCGCGCTTCTACTAACGGGGAACGTTCGGAATGAACGTAGCGGAAAGAAAACCCCGCTGGCGTGAACCAGCGGGGCTAGAGAGGAAACGACGGACTATGCGGCGGCTTTTTCTTCGGGGTGAATCACGATGATTTTTTCTGACTTTTTTCTCGCAACATATTCACAAGTGACTTTGAACCACGCGCGGGCCTCCTTCGGACGCATTCCCTTGCGCCAGTAGTGTTGCTCAATGATTCTCGCGCTATTGCCCGCTTCAATGGCAACGGCGTTCAAATCGTTCGTCACTGTGACGGCGGCGGAAATGAACGTATGGCGCAACGCATTGCGGGGCATTTCCACTTGGGCCTCCCCTGCCACTTCCGCCAATTTCTTGACCGAATTGGCGTAAGGGCAGACCGGCCCGGATTTCTGGACGCGCGGCTTTAGCCATTCGGCCAACACCGGACGGACTTTCACCTTGCGGCGAACGCCCTCGTCTTCGTCGGATTGCTTGGCGACGTGTTCCGGTATGTCAATCCACTTGCCTTTTAGATCAACATTTTCCCAATCCAAGGCCCGCGCTTCGCAATCGCGCAATCCGGCAAAGGCGCGGAGCCCGAGATACGGGATGAAATCATCCGGCGCATAGGCCAGTAGCGTGGCCAGTTCATCGGCAGAAATGATTTCAATGGCTCCGAGCTTGCGCTTGCGGAAGTTCTGCACGTGCGCCAGCGGGTCGGCATCTTTGGGCAGATAGTTCCGTCCCTTCGCCCATTTTAGGAAATATGCCACGCAATCACGGACGTTGCGGCGGGTGCGCTCTGCAAGTTTCAAACCAATCAGCCACGGTTCCAGCGCGTTGCTGGTTAAATCACTGACATTGCACTGGAAGTGTTCGGCCAGTTTGCATTGCAAATGCGAACGCAGAAGCTTTGCCCACGCCTGCTTTCGGCGGGTGCCGTTCACCGTGTTCTTCTGCTCGGTTTCAATGTGCGCCAGCAATTCCGTTACGGCATCGGCCACGCTCTTTTGGATGACCCCGCCGTGTTGCTTGGCATACTGGCGGGCGGCTTCCACCAAATCGGCTTTCGTTTCCGCCAGTGCGCCGTGTGCCTGGGCGTAGCGACTGGCGGCAAGGTCGAGCGGGATGTTCAGCGGTGCGAGGATTTCCAAGGCGCGTTGAATTTCCAGCCGTTGGTTGGCGGTCAGTTCCAAGCTGACGTGCTGGCCTTGGGTGATTTCGTCCGCAATGGTTTTGGCGGTGGATTTCGCCACAGCCAAATCTTGAAAGAAACGGACTTTGCGCTCGCGGCCCTTGTAATAAACGGCGGAATACGAAACGTAGCCATTGGCCTTTTCGGTGCGATATATTTTTACGACGGCGGAGCCGGATTTGATTTCCAGCGGCCATTCCGAATTTTTCTGTTTGCTCATGTTATCTAACGCGGAACGTTAACTTTTGTTAGAACGTTGTTAGAAAACAGAGAGGATTCGCCGATTTCCGAAGAAAAAATGGTCGGGGCGGTGAGATTCGAACTCACGACCTCTTGTACCCGAAACAAGCGCGCTAGCCAGGCTACGCTACGCCCCGAACCAAGGGCAGAAGAAGGTGCCGGTTACTGAAACGAATTGCAACGTTGAATTTCGAAATTCCGCAACTTTGCGCTTTGCTCTTTTCCCTCGGAATGTTTCAGTCAGGCCGTGCTTGGAACGATCTTGAACGCCATCGCCATCGTCGCCGGTGGTCTCGCGGGGCTTATTTTCAGAAAACAGCCGTCGGATGGCACACAGCAATTATTCAAAATCGTGCTGGGCGCGTGCACTGGTCTGGTTGGATTGCGGCTGACGGCCTTGAGCCTGGCTCCATCTTTCGGACACGCTCTTAAAGAAATCGGGATCGTTCTCCTGTCACTTTCCCTGGGCAGCCTGACGGGCAAACTGTTGGGCCTTCAAAAAACCTCCAATCGCATCGGCCAGTTTACGCGTGAACGCATGGCCGCCGCGACGCCCGAAAATCCGAATCGATTCAATGATGGCTTCGTTGTGTGCGCGCTTTTGTTCTGCGCGGCGCCGTTGGGAATCCTGGGCGCGATCCATAATGGTTTAGTGCCGGGTTATTTTTATCCGCTCGCGATCAAGGCGGTCATGGACGGGCTGGCGACAATGGGTTTCGTGGCAATTTTTGGCTGGGGCGTCATTCTTTCCGCCGTGCCGGTGTTGATTTTCCAAGGCGCCCTCACCCTCCTCTGCGCGAAATGGCTGGGCCCGTTTTTGCAATTACATGGATTGATGGAGTCCGTGAATGCGACCGGTGGATTGCTGATTTTCTGTGTAGCCATCCTGATTTTCGAGGTCCGCAAGGTGCCGGTGACGAATTATTTGCCGAGCCTTGTTTTCGCGCCGTTGCTGACGTGGTGGTTGGGGTGATTCAGGTCAAAATTGCCCCCTCGACCCCCGAGCCTCTGTCGTTACAAATATCGTTGAAGTTCTACGTAGGTCTGTACCCCATTGTTGTTTTTTGTTCAACCCGACATTCTCAATTTCATGCAAACGTTCAGCTTTCCGGGCTTCAATTCCTCTGAAAAAGAAATCAATTCCGCATTGAATGTGGTGATCGCCTACGAGGATTTGGAAACTGGCAAGCGCGCGTTGAAGACCTATGAGTATCTGGTCCAACAATTGGGCCAGCAATGCCTCTTCGCCAATCAGATGTGGAAATTCGAAGTTCTTGCGTCGCCCAAGTTGAAGGAAATGGCCGCCAAAGATGCCGCCGGCGCGGACATCATCATTGTCGCCGCGCATGACGGATACGAATTGCCGCAGGACGTCAAATCCTGGGTGGATTTGTGGCTTTCCTACAACACCGAAGCGAGCGCGTTGGTCGGATTGTTCGACGGCGAATCGGCCGAGACTCCGGTGCGTTCTTATCTGTCCGCCGTGGCCAGCCGCGCCGGGATTGAATTCTTTTCCCAACCCGGCATTTGGCCCGGCACGACCGAAAAATCTCACACGGCGACCCGCTCGACCAGCATTGGCGAAAAAACGCTCGCCTTTCTGGCCAATGCCACACAGGAAGTGCCGGCATTTTCGCATTGGGGCATCAACGAATAATTTATGGCCCGAGCACTGGACATAGACGAAGCCGAGGTTTTCAAGGATGCGCTTTCGCCGGAAAGAGCATTCCTTTTGGAACACGGCTCATTTGAAGGTTTGCTGGAGCGCCGCGATACGGAATTCGAACTGACGCCGGACTCCGCTTTTTGGTTCGCGTGTCATTTTCCAGGAGCGACAAATTCCTAGCGGATGCTGCCGCGAGGACAAGGAGAGGAGCGCGTTGACCGATGACTGTCCGCCGCGCGAATAAGCGTCCTTCCAGCCGCCGCGCCACCGCGATTGCTTCGCGCCGCACGAGCGAAACGCTGAATATCAAAGGCCTCAAGGTTCCCGTCTCCAATCTCGACAAGATTTTTTATCCGAGCATCGGTTTCACCAAGGCGCAGGTCATTGATTATTACATCCGCATTTCACCGGTCCTGCTGCCGCATTTGAAGGACCGTCCGTTGACGCTGAAGCGGTATCCGGAAGGCGTGACGGGAAATTTCTTCTACGAAAAACGGTGCCCACCCTATCGTCCCGAGTGGGTTGAGATTGCTCCCGTCTACAGCGAGCGGAACGAGGCGGAAATTCATTTCTGCCTGGCCAATAATTTGCCTTCAGTCGTTTGGGCGGCCAATCTTGGCGATCTCGAACTGCACACGTTTCTGGCCAAGGCGAGTGACGTGGATCGCCCGACGATGATGGTTTTCGACCTGGACCCGGGCGCGCCCGCGGACATCATGACTTGCGCGCAAGTTGGATTTTGGCTCAAAGAAAAGCTCGATGCGCTCAAGCTGCAAAGTTTTCCCAAAACTTCCGGCTCAAAGGGCCTGCAGGTTTATGTGCCGTTGAACACGCCGGTCACTTACGACGACACCAAAGCGGTTTCACATCAGCTCGCGGAAGAATTGGAACAGGAGCATCCCGAACTGGTCCTTTCGAAAATGGCCAAAAATCTGCGGGCGGGAAAAGTGTTCGTGGACTGGAGCCAGAACGATCGCCACAAGACCACCGTCTGCGCTTACTCGCTTCGCGCCAAGGAACGGCCGAGCGTTTCCACGCCGATGGATTGGGATGAGGTCAAATTTGCCCTAAAGAAAAAAGACGCTGGCCGGCTCACTTTTCTTTCCGACGAAGTGCTCAAGCGCGTTGAGAAGCACGGTGATTTGTTCGGGCCGGTGCTGAAGCTAAAACAGAAGCTGCCTTGAACCGGGAGCGCCGGGGTCCCGCCGGCGAGTTCTTCAAACATCGCGCCGGCGGGACTCCGGCGCTCCCAGTTAAACGCGAATGTCCGTGAAGATTTTTGTTTCCTGGCGCAATCTCAACACACGCGCAAAGGAGGTCTTCCCATCCTGGGCGAGCGAATCGCGAAACGCTTTTTCCTTGCCCGTTCCCGAAGCGAGCATCCACACCTGGCGCGCGGCGGCGATGGTTTGATATCCAATCGTAATGCGGCGCGGCGGTGGTTTGGCGAAATTGTCGATAGGCCGATACACTGCCTGGTCGAAAACCATCGCTTCCGATTCTTCCGGTGCCAGCGAGGCCACGTGACCATCTTCGCCAAGGCCCAAAAAAATGAGATTGAGCACCGGCTGACCGCGGGTGTTGTCACCGACGACGCGAAACATTTCCTCCTGCGCCCTCTCGGCTCCGACCTCCGGAACATCCTCGCCACGGAGCCGGTGAATTTTTTCCGGCGCGATTTTGAGCGGCATGAACACGATGTCATTCGCGATTTTGAAATTGCTGTCGGGATCCGTCGGCGGCACGCAACGTTCATCCGCCCAAAAGAAGTTGACCTGGCTCAGCGAAACTTTCCGCGACTTCGTTTGCTCGACGAATGAACCAAGAAGCTTGTGAGTAATTCGCCCGCCGGACAAGGCTACATCGAAAGATGCCGTGACGCGATTCGCGCGCTCAATCTCGTCGAGCCACGCTGCCGCAGCCGCTCGGGCCAGTTCGTCCGCGTTTGCGAAATGAATCAGTTCAAAATGTTGCATGTAGATTGTTCATCCAGCGCCGATTTTTCAGCAATAGGGCGAAGTCCTTCTCGCCGGTCAGTCCCCGTGGGACAATTGCACGAGCGCGAGACGCTACTTGCCCATCTGCGGCTCGTGCCAGGTGTGGCCGTTTTGGGCCAGCAAGTCATCCGCCGCGACTGGGCCCCACGTCCCCGCGGAATAGAATTCCCGGTTCGTGAGAGATTTGCCCTGCCAGCCATTGCGAATGGTATCCACGATTCGCCACGCGGTTTCCACCTCGTCGCGCCGGATGAACAACGTGGCGTCGCCAAGCATCGCTTCCAACAGGAGCCGTTCATAGGCCTCCGGCGTGTAAGCGCCGAATTCGGAATCGTAGCTGAAATTCATGCGCACGGGCCGCACGCCGAGCGTCGTGCCCGGCACTTTGCCGTTGAACCGGAGATAAATGCCTTCGTTCGGTTGGAGCCGCAGCGCGATGGCGTTCTCGTCCAACTCGCCACAAACCGCGGCGAACAGAACGTGCGGCGTGGGTCGAAATTGAATGCGCACTTCGCTCGCGCTCAAGGGAAGATTTTTGCCAGTGCGCAAATAAAACGGCACACCCGACCAGCGCCAGTTGTCAATGAACAGCTTCAGCGCCACGTACGTTTCCACATTCGAATCCGATTTCACCTTCGTTTCCTGCCGGTAACCGGGGCGCGACTCGCCATCCACCACGCCCGCGAAATACTGGCCGCGCACCACTTGTTTAGCGATGTCAGCAGGCGTCAGCGGGCGGATGGATTTCAACAATTTCACTTTTTCGTCGCGGATCGATTCCGCTTCGAGCGACACCGGCGGCTCCATTGAAATCAGCGCGAGCACCTGCAGCATGTGATTCTGCACCATGTCGCGCAGCGCGCCGGCTTCCTCGTAATAGCCGCCCCGCCCGCCGACGCCGATGCGTTCGCTGACAGTGATTTGCACGTGATCGATCGATTCACGGTTCCAGAGGCGCTCGAAAATCGAGTTCGAAAACCGGAACATCAGAATGTTCTGCACCGTTTCCTTGCCGAGATAATGGTCAATGCGAAACACCTGTTGCTCGTTGGCATAACGGGTCAATTCCTCATTCAGCGCGTGCGCCGACGCGAGATCGTGCCCGAACGGCTTTTCCACCACGATGCGCTGCCAGCCGCGACCTTTTTTGTGCAACAGCCCCGCATTGTGCAACTGCTCGACCACCTGGCCAAACTGGCTCGGCTGCGTAGCGAGATAAAATAAAAGATTTTCCCGCAAGGGCGGCTCGCCGAAAGAGGTCAAGGTCTGCTCCAGTTTCTTATACGCGGCGGCTTCCGTGATGTCCCCCTGGCAGTAGGAAATATTTTTGGCGAACGCTGCCCAGACGGCGTCGTCCACCGGTTTGGTGCGGGAGAACTGATCGAGTGCCGCGCGAAGCTCCTGCCGCCACGATTCATCCGTCTTCTCGCGCCGCGCAAAACCGATCACGCGAAACGATGACGGCATCTGGTGTTCCTTGAACAGGTGATAAAGGGCCGGGATGAGCTTGCGCGAGGTCAGGTCGCCGCTCGCGCCGAAAATGACAATGGAGCACGGTTCAGCGGGTTTGCGCCCTTCGACGTGCCGCGACGCAGGCGCGTCAGCAATATATTCCGGTTCAGACATGGCGCGAACATGGCTGACGGCTGGGATAAATTCAATGCTGTTGTGACGACGGCGCAAACGGAATACTGGGAAAAGTGCGCAGAGCCAGAACAAACTTATTTACTTCGTCCGCCGGCGATTTATATTTTGCGGCACGGTAGCCGACGTGGCGGAATTGGCAGACGCGCTAGACTCAAAATCTGGTATCCGCAAGGATGTGTGGGTTCGACCCCCTCCGTCGGCACCATACAAATCCCACTGTAACGGCACATGTGACTTGAGCCATATCTTGGCCCCAGAAGACCTTGGATGCCCCCGACCCGTTTATGCCCTTGGTTCGTTTTGACCATTTCTGATCAATTAATGGCCGATTGTCGCACGACAACCGGCCAATATTTGGCCGTAGGAAACCGACGGGGGCTTCTCAATGAGTTTCGTGAATTGATTACGAGTTGCTTCGGCTTACCGTACTCGCGAGAAGTTCCAACTTGGTGCAATCGGTACAACCAAGTTTACCAGTTGGGCACTCCTGAGCATCGCAAATATTCCGAACTTGTTGAAGCAATGGCGGAATTCTGCTCGTATCCAGCTTCACGGATTTGAGTTTAGGAGAGAATTCGAGAAAGAAACTATTATCCTCAATGAGGGACGCAGAATCCGCAGCATTTATTTCTGTGATCGGCTCATAATACAGCAATCCCAAACCGCAAACGGATCCCAAACCAATTTCAGCAGCAATCAGTGCGTAGCAATTTAACTGGATCTCATACATGGGGGCCAACGCATCCTGATTGCCAGTGTAGCGCGCGGTCTTGTAATCGACGATCCAAAGACCACGTTCAGCGTGGTAAAGAATTTCATCTGGAACACCGCTAAGGATTATGTTTGTTGCGTGATCAATAAGTTGGAATTTCCGCCAACCCGGCACTGCTATGGGAACTCCGAGTTCCCCAAAACCGTCGAACCATCTTGGCGACCGACCGTGCAAATGGAAATGAGCCGCTGTGATTTTCTTACTGTAGCTGTCAATGCTGCTAAAAATCCCTGGAAAGTTAAAAAAGGGTAGCCGATCACGACACTTCATTCGAATCCAAAAACACTTCGGACAAAAATCGGGCAATGCAAGTGCTCCAAGATTTTTCGCTGAAATTTGAATTTGTTGTTTCATTCCTCAAACCTCTGTCGTCAATTGCTCCTGGTCGGTGCCAAATCCCAATTCGACGAGTGCCTGCTTCCAAGCTTTGTTTGCCGGTGGGTTGCCGGCGACGAACCACGAGTACTGGGTTAGGAAAATCCAAGGCAATGTAAAGCGAGATCGAGAGGTGAATCGAGCACTCCGCTCCCGCGGTTGGCGCGTCCTTCGGATTTGGGAACATGAATTGGCCGGGAAAGCAGGACTCCGCGTATCTAGCAAGATTCGACAGCTACTATGTGATTGATCTGAGATAAATTGTAAAAAAATACGAGGGTATCCTCAATGGGAACTTTCCTAAATTACCCAAAGGTTCAAACGGGGTGCATTCGCAATGGGAGCACTTGAGGCGAAAGCAGATCGAGGCCGACAAATAGGGACAGCGGCGTTACCATGGAATGAACAGATCCAAATCTCCGATTATTTGCTTCAAACCTGATTGCAAATTCGACGAATGCGGCCACGAATCAGTAGCACTGCAATCTTACAGCTCTAAAAACAAAAATTACGATCAATTCGTGGCGGCGAGTCGGAAAGAACGGGTAAATCGTGGACGCAAGTCAGACTGCTGGCCATCGAGCGACGCTTTAGTGCGCGATCCTGAAGGGTTTATAGGGAATTTGTGGATTTGCTCTGATAAAATCGCGTGAATACATATCAGAGCGCACGAATTGCTCGGCGTTCGTTGGTGAGAACAACACGGCGTACGTCGGCACACCAGTCATATTGCAAAAGAGGTGATGAACAGATTCAAGAGATGTATGATTGTTGTAACCGCTTACCCGTTCATTTTCATGTCGCCAGTGGCCATCAGCGTCTCGGACAATCGAAGCCAACAGGAGTTTTGCTGAAGCAGTTAAAAACGCGAATACGAGGTCGGCGCGCTTTTTTTTGTCTTTAGTTCTTGCGTCGGTGCCGAGGAATCTCTGGTTAGCGAGGTCGCCAACATAGTCGTAATCTTCACAGCCTGCTCCACCGAAGATATTTGTGATGTTGTTAATGTGCGCTTCGATCTTTTCAAATTTCGTCGTCGAGAACCGAAAAAGGATATATCTCTGCCCCACGACGCCATAGCGGGTAAACCAGAACCGTTTCAGTTTCTTCTCGATCGGCAAAATGTATTCTCCGGCGAATGCCTCTAAATCAGTGTCTCTATCGAATGGCAATTGGTTCGGCAGGTCTATGCGAATTGATTTGTGAACAAGTGGCATAAAGCTGAACTAGGGTAATGGATGAAAAGCCTCGGCCCAAATGAAAAATGACTGATCGGAGGCGATCCGGGTCCGGTACCTGTGCGGACGTGACGTCGTCATACGCGCGCCTCGTGAAACGCGATGCCACTATGCATACGAGCCATTGTGAACACAGTTTTGTTTGATTTTCTATACGAACGCTTATGATGCCGCATGCCAAGATATCTGCTGGGAATAGCAAGCGCGTTTCTCGCGCCGCTTCAAGACGCCTGGGCAAATATTCTCGACAGCTATCTTTCCAATAACCTTTTCGAACGGATCACAACTCTTGTTCTTTTTTCATCAGCCTTCAATGTCGTTGTACTCCCTTTGGTTTGGCTATTCGCACGTCCCCATTTTCTTTCAGCAAGGTTGCTGATGATCGTTTCCGGTATTTCGCTGATCGAGGTAGTTTATCAGTTCCCTTATTATTGGTCGTTCCGCAAGACCGATACATCGATCGTCACATCGTTGTTTTCTTTCGGAAAAATCTTTGTTCCTTTCCTTGCTTTTTTTGCAGTCAAAGAACGACTCAGTATTCCTCAGTACATTGCGTACTTCGGAATTACTATATGTGCCACGCTTTTGGCGTTTGATGCCAAAAAATTCAGACTAAATCAGGCTGCGTGGCTGATGCTCGGCGTTTCAGTTATCCTTGATGTCCAAACCGTTCTATACAAATACGCATTGATGGGATTTCTCGCCGTCGCTGGAGGAAACGGACGCCGATGGGACCAATTGCCTTTCGGCCTCGCGGTCGGCCTGTTCCTGTCGGTTGCGGTTTTGTTTGGCGTGCCTTGGATGTGGGGCGTCGCTTGGAGATTTCTTTTGCGGCGTGTGGCTGAATTGGCGCGAGCGACGCGCGGCGAACTCGTGCCGCCGTCGGATAATCAACAGCCACGACCCGAAAAAAATGCAGCGACTAAGGGAATTACTCATAGCCGAACGGGAGCCGCTTCAGCCGAGCACCTGCGCCACAAAACGATATTGTAGTTACCTCGTCAACTTGCGAAGAGTTGTCACGAGAGTCTTAATAGTAGCAGCTTGTGGATGATTGAGCCTCTCGAAAATGCCCAAAGCAGACTGCGCTAAATTGAAACTAATAAGATAATTACCACGTTGAGCATGTATGCGACCCAAATTAGACGCGGCATACGCTACACCAAGCATGTCGCCAATCGCTTGTTTCCTTTTAATCGCATCCTCGTAGAGTGGAATCGCCCGATTGGCTTGCCCGATAAACACGAAAACATTCGCTAGATTTATCCAATTAGCCCCTTCAGCTTTCAGGTCTCCCAAGAGTCTCGAAATTTCCAAACCGCGCTGATGGCATTCGATAGCTTTTTTGTGTTCACCAAGTTCCAGATACATACCTCCCATATTGGTCACCGCCGAATTTTGCGAGTGCAAATCGTTGGTTTCTATCGCGAGCGTTACCTGCTTCGAGCAGCAGTCAATCGCTTTTCGTAAATCACCCTCGGATGCATAAATTAGAGCCTGTACTTAACTTCATCGGAATAAATTTGCGAGCATGAGAGTGGCGAAGGCGAGCCAATGGTAATTGGCGAAGGTGGATTGGAGACGTTCATAATCTTTGGCGAGGCGTCGAAAACGAGTCGCCCAGGCAAAA
>DATNEA010000038.1:0-7171 GCA_035606845.1 Candidatus Angelobacter sp.
TTTTGCCTGGGCGACTCGTTTTCGACGCCTCGCCAAAGATTATGAACGTCTCCAATCCACCTTCGCCAATTACCATTGGCTCGCCTTCGCCACTCTCATGCTCGCAAATTTATTCCGATGAAGTTAAGTACAGGCTCTAAGAGAGCGAATCCTCTGAGCGGTCGAAATACTATAAGATTGGGTTGACGCCAGCCATAGAGCGGCTAATAGTAGACCAGTTGCCCTTTCAAGAGGAATGAACCCGTTCCCATTCTCAGGAGCGTCGCATCTGTTTCGCTCAAAGCAGGAGCGCAAGTCCCACTGGGGATTCACTCTCATTGAGTTGTTGGTAGTGATCGCGATTATCGCGATTCTGGCGGCCATGCTCCTGCCGGCGATGTCTTTGACCAAGCAAAAAACCCAAACCGTCAAGTGCCTGAATAATCTGAAGCAATGGGGAATGGGTTTTCGCATGTATGCGGATGACAGTCACGACTTCGTTCCCGATGAGGGTGATGCCTCCGAAACGATTGACTCCATGGGCGGCCCGACCAACACCGATAACTATGATTTTGCGTGGTACAACTGCGTCGCGCCGCTGATAGCCCAGCAGCCGCTGGTGACTCTTTACACGCGGACGAACGCGCCCCTGCCCGGCAGCGCTACGATCTTCGCTTGTCCCAGTGCGCCCTCCCCGGTGTTGAGCCTGATCAGCTACCACAATCCGCTGGACGTTTTCAAAGCCTATTTTATGTATGCTGAAAATGCGCGCATCTGCGTGAACTTTCAAAGCCGTGGCAGCGGTGTGCCGCAAACCAGGATGATGAATATCGTCAGGCCTTCGGACACGATTTTCCTCCCGGAAATAAATGACGACGACCCGCAATTTCTTCCCTTTCTGTCCCAATCCAGCATCACTGGGGATCAGTCCATGGCGAGGCATAATAATGGCCGGGTCGGAAACTTCGCGATGTGCGACGGCAGTGCTCGTTCCGCCCGCCCGATTGAGTTCTGGGAGCCGTCCAATGTTGCGAATGGATCGGGCTCGAATCCCACCGACACCGGCCAATTGGAATGGTCCACGGGTCGCAGCATGTATTGGTATCCTTCGCCGACCACGCATAATTGAAATCATTTTTCCGTGGATCTCGCGCGCAGTCGTGCATGGGCGCAACTTGGCACGCGCATATTCAGGAGCGCGACGTTTACGTCGCTTCAATGTTCGCACGCAAGAAGGCCTCAAAATATTCCAAATCGCTGTATTCGATCACGGTGAAGCGGGCTAAAGCCCGCGCGCCGGCGCGGCCGTCAAGCTACGCTGGTCGTCGATGTACACTTTTATAATTCGTGAAATTCGTGTCGGCATGAAATACGTTGGGGCATGGAAATTTACGATCACCCGACTTTTCGAATGGCCTGCCGACAGTTCGATCTCGTGGCGGATTATCTCCAGATCTCCGACGCTGAACGCGAACGGCTCAAATATCCGAAGCGTTCACTGACCGTAGCAGTGCCAATTCGACGTGACGATGGCACGACGGAAGTGTTCTCCGGCTATCGCGTGCAGCATCACCTGACGCTCGGGCCGACCAAGGGCGGATTGCGTTATCATCCGGACGTCAAGCTGGGCGAAGTCGCCGCGCTGGCGATGTGGATGAGTTGGAAATGCTCGCTTACCGGTTTGCCGTACGGCGGCGCCAAGGGCGGCATCGCGTGCGACCCAGGCAAAATGTCGAGCCTGGAACTCGAACATCTCACGCGCCGTTACACGCAGGAAATGATTCCATTCATCGGCCCGCAAGTGGATGTGATGGCCCCGGACCTGGGCACCAACGAGCAAATCATGGCGTGGATGATGGACACGTATTCGGTCCATTCGGGTTACGCGGTGCCGAGCGTGGTAACCGGCAAACCGGTGGGTATCGGCGGCTCGCTCGGGCGGCGCGAGGCGACCGGACGCGGGGTGGGTTATCTGATCAACCGCGCCACGGATGCGTTGAGCCTGGATATGAGCCAATGCACGGCAGTGGTGCAGGGTTATGGAAACGTGGGCTCCGTCAGCGCGTTGTCGTTGGCGCGCTATGGCGCGAAGGTGATTGCGGTGAGCGACGTTCGCGGCGGGATTTACAACCAGAACGGACTCGATCTTTGGAGGCTGGAAAAACACGTCGCGGCGAACAAAACCGTGGTCGGTTTTCCGGAAGCGGAACCGGTCAGCAACGAACAATTGCTTTTGTTGCCGTGCGATATCTTGGTGCCGGCGGCGTTGGAGCGGCAAATCACGGAGGCGAACGCGGGCAAAATCAAGTGCCGCATCCTGGCCGAGGCCGCCAATGGACCGACGACACCCGAAGCGGACGTGATTCTCAACCAGCGGCCGGAGATTTTCATCATCCCGGATATTTTGTGCAATGCTGGCGGCGTGGTGGTGAGTTATTTCGAGTGGGTGCAGGACCTGCAAAGTTTTTTCTGGGGCGAAACTGAAGTGGTGGACAAATTGTTCCGGATTCTGGAAAACGCGTGGACACAAATCCTGAACGCGAGCCGGAAGGAAAAAATTCCCATGCGCCTCTCGGCCATGAGCCTTGGCGTGAAACGGGTTCAGGAGGCGAAGAAATTGCGGGGGCTTTTTCCATGATATTTTGAAGAAAATGACGCATGACGAATTGCCGAACTGTCAGCGTCATTCCATTCGTCATTCGTTATTCGTCATTCAACCTATCTTGCAGAATGAAATCCGCGTTGCTGGCGCCGCCCGCCAACGTTCCTGTGGCAAAAAACCTGCTCACTTCAGGTTTATACTTGTGAGAACACTGGTTGTTGCCGACGAAGAACATATTGATTTCGACCGCGAGTTGCGCGCGGATTTGTTGATCAGTTGCGGGGACGTTTCGGATTCCTTCATCTTGCGAGTGGCTGAAATGACATTGTGCCGGCATCTGTTCGCCGTGAAAGGCAATCACGACAGTTCCGCGCGATTTCATTCGCCAATCAAGGACTTGCATTTGAAGGTGGTGGAGCATCAGGGGCTGAAATTTGGCGGGTTCAACGGTTCCTGGCGCTACAAGCCGCGGGGTCATTTTCTCTATGAACAGGAAGAGGTCGAAAAAGCCCTGGAATCGTTTCCGCCGGTCGACGTTTTCGTGGCGCACAATTCACCGCATTTGATTCATCAATGGGACGAGGGCGTGCATGTCGGGTTCAAGGCGTTCAACGCCTACATCGAGCGCGCGCGGCCGCAGGTATTTATCCACGGACACCAGCACGTGAACGCGGAATCATTCGTGGCAGCGACGCGGGTAATTGGCGTGTTTGGTCAGCGCTGGGTCCGGATGCCGAGCGTGCATCGCAAGCCGACGGATAAGCATGCGCGGCCGAGGTAAGTTGCCGTTCAAAGAGCGGCGGAGGGCCGCCGCAGTCCGGACGCTGGCGCGAGGTCCGATGCCATGGAGATCGCGAAGCGTCCCGGAGTGCGCCAGACCTCTGGCGCTCCTGGTTGAAGCGTAAACCGATTCTTCGTACGCTCGTGGCCATGCCCGAACCCAAGACTCCCTGGCCTCATGTTCCCACGCATCAACTTGCCGACCGCGGAGCTTACTTGGTGACTGCTTCCACTTATCTTCGAGAACATCACTTTGCCGGAAGAAAGAGGTTGCAAGTCCTGCAAAGAGGTTTGTTGTCGCTGGCCGACAAGTTTGGGTGGCGCCTGGAGGCGTCGGCCATCTTTTCAAATCATTACCATTTTGTCGCTCACTCGCCGGAAGATGCGGACGATGCAACGAGCCTGAAAAAAATAGTGGGAATATTGCACGTGAAAACGGCTGGCTGGATTAACAAACTCGATCAAGCTCCGGGCCGTCAAGTTTGGTTCAATTTTTGGGACAGGAAACTTCAGCAGCAACGTGCTTACCTGGCGCGCTTGAATTATGTGCATCAGAATGCGGTGAAGCATCGGTTGGTTCCAGTGGCGTGCCAGTACCCATGGTGTTCGGCGGCATGGTTTGAGCGGACGGCGTCACCGGCCATCGTGAAGTCGATTTATCGTTTCAAGACAGACAAGTTGGCGGGCGGGGATGATTTTGAAACGTCCGGTGACTGGTGAGCCGTGGGGCAGAGCGGCGGAAGGCCGCCGCAGTCCGGGACGCTGGCGCGAATTGTTAAGCGCCAATCTGCCACTCCCGCTTGACGCATCCGGCTTGGATGTTAAAATCATCCCGTGAATTCGATTTGCAGGCATTTTAGCAGCTTTGCCGGTTGGTATTACTTTACCAATGCAGCGGACTGGTGCTTGCGGTCGCTTTAAAGCTCCCAAACCACCAATCTGCCGCAGGTCGTCCCTGCGGTTTTTTTGTGCCTGCAGGGCGGCGGCATCCAAAATCATGATCATCGTTCTTAAACCGAACCTTTCGAAAAAACAGGAAACCACCGTGTTGAAGGAAATCCGCAAACGCGGCTATCGCCCGCACGTCATGCGCGGCGTGGCGCGGACGGTCGTTGGCGCCATCGGCGATGAGATCACCAATCAATCGCTTGAGACGCTCGTGACGGTGTTTCCGCAGTTGATCGAGAGCGTGCTGCCGATTCAAAAGCGTTACAAGCTGGTCAGCCGCGAGGCGCATCCGACGGATTCCACGGTCAAAGTTCGCGACCATCTGATTGGCGGAAAAAAATTTCATGTCATGGCGGGGCCGTGCTCAGTGGAGAGCGAAGAACAATTGATGACCACGGCGGAAGCGGTGAAAGCCGCCGGGGCGACCATTCTGCGCGGCGGCGCATTCAAGCCGAGGACGTCGCCGTATGAATTCCAGGGCCTGAGGGAGAAAGGGTTGAAGCTATTGGCCAAGGCGCGGCGGGAAACCGGTTTGGCGATCATCACGGAATTGCTTTCGGAATCACACGCGGAAATGGTGGCGGAATACACGGACATCATTCAGATCGGCGCGCGGAATTCGCAGAATTTCCAGTTGCTGATTGCCGCGGCAAAAACCGGCAAGCCCATCATGCTCAAGCGCGGGCTTTCGATGAAGGTTGAGGAATGGTTGCTGGCGGGCGAATACGTGCTCGCTCATGAAAACCCAAACTTGATGTTCTGCGAACGCGGCATTCGTACGTTCGAGACTTACACGCGCAACACGCTGGATCTCGCGACGATTCCGATCATCAAGAAGGAATCGCATTGCCCGATCGTGATCGATCCCAGCCAGGCGGCGGGCCGGGCGGATTTGGTGGCGTCGATGTGCAAAGGCGCGGTGGCGATGGGCGCGGATGCGTTGTTGATCGAAGTGCATCCGAATCCGGCGGAGGCGTTGAGCGACGGAGCGCAGCAGGTGTCGCTGGAACTCTTTGCGAAATTGATGAAGGAACTGAGACCGTTAATTCAGGCGGCGGGAAGAGAATGAAGCAAGTTGCCTGAGCGGCAACTGAAACCGATCGGAGAGGCTGACTTAGGCAGCCCTGGCGTGGCGTGCTTCGATCGAAGCGGAATGCTGCACCCCGAAATGGAAGCCCTTCTCGTCCTGGTAACCGACCGGGGCCGAGAAGTAGGCGAACATCGCGAGACCCAGACCCGCAACCATCACGCCCAACATGACTAATCCTGCGACTATCATGAGAGGAATCTCAGCATCAATGGTGCCAACGGGTTAGAATAGGGTCATAACGAAGTCAAAATCAAGGTTTTAACCCAAAAAATGTCCTTGAGTGTCCTGTTTTTACGATTGTCCTGCTCGAAAACGGGACAGTGTCCACGGTGGCGGCCAAGGTAATAAGGCTGGAACTTTTGCGGCGGAATCAGATCCAGAGCTTCCTGACGTCCGTTGCTACGATTATTTGGGATCGTCCAGGAAGGTGATTTTGACGCCTTCTTTGGGTTTCGAAAAACTATCGAGCAAGGTCGGGGCGGCGGGTTGGCCGGGTGATGGTTTCGGCTCGGCCGGTTGCGGTTCAAGCGCCGAACGGAGGGCGCCTTCGACGAGTTGGGCGCAATGAATTTTCATCGGTGGCAATGGGCCGAGTTCGCCGGCGAGTTCCTCGGTTTTAAGCGAGAGGGCTTCCTCCGGTGTTTTGCCGCGAATCAATTCCGTGGCCAGGCTGGCGACGGCGATGGCGGTTTCGCAACCGAAGGATTGGAAAGTGGCGCGGTCAATGACTTTTTTGCCGTTCTCATCCTTGAACTTCACCCACATTCGTAGCATCTCGCCGCAATCGGAATTGCCCACGGTACCGACGGCGTCGGCATTGGCCAGTTCGCCCATGTTTTGGGGGTTGGCGATGGCTTCGGAGATTTTTTTCTGGAGATCGTTGTTCATTTTGTTGGAATTCAGCGGCGGTCACAGACCGCCGCTACAGGGTCAGCCTAATTTGTATCGGCGCATTTTGTGGTCCACTTCCTGAGCCCAGGCATCGATGCCGCCGCGAAGGCAGCGGACGTTTTGCAGGCCGTGCCCCATGAAATACGCCGCGGCGTCGAGGCCTTGCTTGCCCTGATGATCCACCACGATGAGCGGTTTGGTGTTCGAGCCGTCACCCATGATTTGCCGCATCGTGTCCTGCGAAAGGAGCATAGAACCTTGGATGTGCACGGCCTCGAATTCCTCGCGCGAGCGGACATCCACCAGGCGCAATGATTGGTCTTGTTTGAGCGCTTCAGCCAATTCGTTCGGCGACATCAATATCTTCGCGTCCTGTTCATGGCTGGACTGGATGTGGGCCAGGACTTCGCTGACGTTGAGACCGCCGTTGCGCTCGCAAACGTTCGCGAGCGTTTCATCCGGACTAAACCCGCAACTGCTGCAACCGCCGATGTGGTAGCGTCGGAACAAGGCCCGTTGCGCGCCGGGAAACTTTTCCAGCACGTCGCGCATGGGCGATTGAGGACTAATTGTCATCGCGGGAAAAAGTACTGCAAAACGGGGAGTTTGTCTAAGCCAACGACGATGGAGCGCGGAATTACCGCACGACTTTGCCGAAATCGCGATTTGCAGAATAGAAAAAATGAGATAGATGTCCTCAAAGCCCCGGTTCATTCGTCGTAACATTGAAAGACCAACAAAAATCGAATTATGAGCACAAAATCTGAAACAAACGTTCAACCGTATCTTTTCTTCGGTGGAAACTGCGAGCAAGCCGTGGAGTTTTACAAGAAAGCCCTTGGCGCCGAAGTCCAGCTCACGATGCGTTACAAGGACAGCCC
>DATNEA010000031.1:0-8525 GCA_035606845.1 Candidatus Angelobacter sp.
CGCGCCATCCAGTCCACGACCGGCGGGTCAAACGTCTCCTAACTGCTGTCGGATTGAGGAACCGATTTCAGGCAGCAGTCGCTCATCCCATCGTTTTACTACCTCCTGAAAAATTAAGCTCCTAAAAAATGAGATGCGCCCCAGCCCTGGCCGGTCCGCCATTTCCCCTTTTCCCACATTCCCGGAACTGTCAAACTCCGGGAGTCTCTCCGGCAGAGCCGGAGGGTTTATTTACTGACTAATTGAACTTCGCGCTCACGGCGCGGCCCTGATAGGAGATAATCCTGTCCGGTTGAGCCGTCGGCGGATAGCCCGCCGGCTTGGTCTTGGAAACCAGCACGATGTTGAATCTTCGCCTAGCCACCATGCCGGGGAACTTGCCTCGACGTTTGCCGATGTTTAATGTCCTCGTAGCATCGTTCCATTGGAAGAGAATTGTCGCAAACTCGCCTTTTTCGCAGGCGTAACTCACGCCGTCGTCCTCATAAAGCGAGAAGACGCCGCTGGCTCCGGCATAAACGTAGAGCGTGATGGGATTGGCGGGTTTTTCGCCAACGTATTGAATTTCTGGGCCGAAAGGAATGATGGAACCACCGCGGATGAACAGGGGCATTGCGTCGTAGGGTGCCGAGGTTTCAATGCGCTGGCCGCCGGCACTTTGGACACCCGTCCAAAAATTATACCAGCCGCCCTCGTTTTGCGGAAGATAGACCTGTCGGATGCGGGCTTGATAAGTGGTCACCGGAGCGACGAGAAAGGCTGGGCCGAACATATATTCGTCCGCGATTTCGCGAGCTGTGGAATCTTGCGGAAAATCCATGACGAAAGGTCGCATTATTGTGCCGGAGCTATGAGATGCAGCACCTGCTAATGAATAGATATAAGGCAATAAACGGTAACGCAAATGAGCGAATTTGACGATGGCCTTGTAAGCGTCCGATTGGGATCCACCAAAGGCCCACGGTTCGCGCGGCTGCAGTTCGCCGTGCAGGCGCGTAAACGGGCAGAACGTTCCAAATTCGAACCAGCGGGCGTTCAACTCCTGCCATTCCGCAGCATTTGCGGGCTCTTGATTTTCCGCAGCGAAGCGATTCTCCATGGTGTAACCGCCGATATCCATCGTCCAATAGGGCGTGCCGGAAACTGAATAACCCAGACCGGCAGCGATTTGTTTCCGCATTGCTGTCCAAGTTGATGTGGTGTCACCGGACCAGGTGGCGGTCGCGTAACGTTGGATGCCGGCAAAACCGGAACGGGTCAGGATGAACACGCGCTGACTGGGCGCGGCTCCGCGTTGGCCTTCATACACGCCCATGCTGTTCATGAGGGCGTAGCCGTTCAGCACGCGCGACGCCGGTCCCATGGCGGTCGGCGTCATGTGTGTAAGCTGCCCATCCAATGTAGGTGGCGAAGCCGTGAGATCGGGTTCGGTAGCATCTTCCCACCAGGCGTCGATCCCCTTCTTGAAAAGCGCCGTATTGATCTGATTCCAATAAAGTTTGCGCGCTCCGGGATTAAAAGCGTCGTAAAACGTGTAAGGATAATTGATCCAGTCGTGAAGGTTCTCCTTAAGATTGGGCTGGTAGAGATACCCGGCCTTTTCCATTTCCATGAAGTTAGTGGTTCCAGGATAGAATTTTCCCCACACCGAAATCATGATATGGGCGTGCTCATCGTGGACGGTTTGGATCATGCGATCAGGATCGGGAAAGCGCGAGGGATCGAATTGATGCGAGCCCCAGGCGTTGCGCGGCCAGTATTGCCAGTCTTGAACAATGTTGTCGAAAGGAATGCCGCGCCGCCGATATTCCTTCACGACATCCAGCAATTGCGCCGCGGTTTCATAGCGCTGGCGTGATTGCCACAGACCAAACGCCCATTTGGGCATCATCGAGGCCTGGCCCGTCAGTTGCCGCATGCCCGCAATGATTTTGTCCGCCGACGGGCCATAGATGAAATAGTAATCCACGCCGTCACCTACTTGAGACCATAATGTGGCGCCATCCTCCGGTGGAGGAGTCTTCCACGAGACTCGCAGCGTGCTCGCCTGGTCGCCGCCATGCTCAATCTTGATCGCGTAATGATGACCGGCCTCCAGTCGGATTTTCACCTGGTCATTTTCCGTCAACCATCCCTGCCGCCAGCGGTCCACGACCAACTTCCCATCGAGCCACATTTTGATGCCGCCGTTGGAGTAGAGGCGGATTTGGTATTCGCCGGTCGAATCCGGCACGAGTTCACCCACCCAACGCGTCCATCCCCCACCCCGTCCACCGCGTCCTGCGCGAATATCGCCAAGAACTCCGGTAACCCGTGAGTTTTGCAGTTTAGCGGGGTTGGCGGTGGTAAACGTTCCAGCGGTCAAACCGCCAGGCTGTCCCGTGGCATCATATAGACAATGGGTTGGAATCGGCTCCCAATCGCGGAGATCGCCGAAGCGCGTGAACGAAAGATTGTCCCAAAACACGCCGTAGCCGCTGCTCGACACCAGCAACGGCACAACAACGCACGTATTGTGCTGCCAGAGATCGAGGTCGTAGCCTTTGATATCAGTGATGCCGAACTGCAACTGGCCAAGGCCGTAGAGTGATTCATCAGCTTTCGGTTCCCATTGCTGCTCGACATGAAATGTCTTCACTCCCTGCACCTCAGCGGGAATAATCCTCCTGCCGCCATTCTTTTCGGCGAGGACCGGCTTGCCTTTGGCATCAAAGAACGAAACTTGGGCCGAAGTCAAATCCACCCGCGCCTGCACCTTCGCAGTCCTGAGCGTAGCCACATTGTTGGCCACCGTAAATTTCCATTTGGTCTTTATTTTCTGCCGCACCATCGTTGCCGGAGTGCTATGGTTGAAAAATCCCGGGTCATTCGCCGCCGCCACACGAATGATGTTATCCCCCCAAACTTCCAATTTGAGGAAAGTGTCACCTGTATCGAAAATGACACCGTCTGCGACTTTCTCCGGCCTGACTGGCTTTACAGTTTGTGCCGGCAAAAAGTTCGCGGCAATAATCAGCGCGATGAGAATAGAATATTTCGCGAGTGATTTCGTGACATTCATATATTCATTTTTCGACTCCAAACAGGGCGTACGAATGCGGCAGCAAACGTACGTTGAAAGCCGTAATTGGCTCGCCGCCGCCGTTGCGCCAGCTATCGCCGGAAGGAATTTTCACAATGCTCATTTGGATTTCATTTTCGATGAATGCGCGCTTTTCGCGTCGCCAACCAGCAGCGTTTCGAGTGTATGAATCCCATCTGTGAGACGTGCGCGAGCTGCGGAATGCTGGAGTGAAATTCGCGGACTGATCTGCATCTCAATCTCCTTCAAACGTGGGCGCCGCGAGACGATAATTGCCTTGCAATGCAATTTCGCGCGAAGAGCCGCCGACCATGATCTTGTAGTCGCCTTTGTCAGCAACCCAGCCGCCTTGGCCGGGGTCGTAGTGCGCGAACGCGTTTTGATTCAAACGGATCGAAATCTTCCGTTTTTCGCCGGACTCGAGCGACACCCTGGCAAAGCCTTTGAGTTCCTTAAACGGCCGCAGCGCACCGGGATGCAATTCCCGCACATATACCTGCGCCACTTCCGCCCCAGCGCGTTTGCCAGTGTTGGCCAGCGTGAACTCCACGGTGACCGCCGGATTCTTCACATTTCGGTCCGGCGCAAGCTCCAGCCGGGAATACTTGAAAGTTGTGTAACTCAATCCATAACCAAACGGAAACAACGGCTGAATTTTCTTGGTATCAAACCACCGATACCCGACTAACAATCCTTCCTTGTAAGTCTCCGTGCCGTTCGTGCCGGGATACGAATGGAGCGCGTGTGCTGGCGAATCCGCTAGCCGCTTTGGAAACGTGCAGGGCAATTTGCCGGACGGATCCACATCGCCAAAGAGGACACGGGACAGGGCATTTCCGCCTTCCATACCGCCATACCAGGCATAGACCAATGATGGAACCCGAGACAGCCACGCTTCGTCCATTTCCACCGCCCCGCCGCCATTGAACACCACGACTGTTTTGGGATTGGCCCGCACGATTTGTCGCAGCAATTCGTCCTGCCCTCCGGGAAGCTTGAGGTCGCGTCGGTCTGAACCCTCTCGATCCAGACTGTGGTTCAAGCCGCCGATGAAAATCACCACATCCGCCGCCCTTGCCGCTTCAATTGCGGCGGCAAACAAATTGGTGTTGATGGAAAGAGGCGACCCGGAGCTGCCGCGATTCCAGCCGCGGAACGCCGGGTTGGAATAGCCGGGTGAATAGGTGATGGTCACACCGCTGCCGAGCCGGTTGCTGATGCCTTCGAGCGCGGTAATTTCGTAGGGAGCCTTGATGTTGGCCGAACCGCCGCCGCTTGCAAACTTTGCCACCGCGTTGGCGCCAATGACCGCGATAGATTTCAGCTTCGACGAATCCAACGGAAGCAGTCCCTTGTTTTTGAGCAATACGATGGATTCCTCCGCTACCTCGCGGGAAATGGCCTGATGTTCAGGCCTGCTCAAGAGTTGAGAGTTGAAAGTTGCGGGTTGAGTGTTTGTTTCTGCCGGATCGTGAATCAGGTTCAGCCTGAACATCACGTAGAGATGTCGGCGCACCTTATCGTCAAGGACCGACACGGGATATTTGCGGGATTCGATGCCTTCAAGAAACGGCTTGGCCAGGTAAGCGGTGTCAAAAGGCGGACTGGTTCGCGTGCCCATTTCCATGTCCATTCCATTGAGGGCGGCCTCGCCAGTGTCATGCACGCCGGACCAATCGGACATGACCAGGCCTTTGAAGCCCCATTGACCTTTCAGCACGGTGTTGAGTAGATAGTCATTTTCACAGCAATGCTGGCCGCGAAACTTGTTGTAGGCGCCCATGACCGCCAAGACACCAGCCTCCTGCACTGCGGCGTGGAACGCCGGAAGATAAATCTCCCGCAGCGTGCGCTCGTCCATCTCCACGTCAATGGAACCGCGCTGGTATTCCTGATTGTTCGCGGCAAAGTGTTTCACGCAGGAGCCGACACCCTGCGCCTGCTCACCCGCGATGTAGTTGACCGCCATGCGCGATGTCAGAAACGGATCCTCGCCCATGTATTCAAAATTCCGGCCGCAAAGCGGCGTGCGCTGGATGCACACGCTGGGTCCCAGCATGATGTTCTTGCCGCGCTGTCGCGCCTCCTGTCCGATAACTGCTCCATACTCGCGTGCCAGGTTGGTGTCGAAGGTCGCAGCGAGTCCCAATGTCGCCGGCATGGCCGTGGCAAAGTCGTCGGTGCGGTTCAGATTCCGAAAGCCAACGCCCACTTCCTCGCGCACGCCCATCGGTCCGTCATCCATCCATAAATCCGGGATGCCCAACCGCGGCACGCCCGCTACCGAAAAGGTGGAGTTGGCATATACCAGCGAACCCTTTTCCTGAAGCGTCAGGCGCGAGAGCAAATCCTCGACACGAGTTTCGATGGATTGACCAGGATCAAGATAGGGCGGCCGGTCGGTTTCAGCGCCAAAGACCGGAGCGCCGATGATTAGACAAAGGGCGAGTAGCTGTGGTTTCAATGGCTTTCGGAGAGTTGGCGTTTGTAGCGTCGTTCGAGAAGGTCAGCGCGGAGATGTGTCGCCTTTGGCGAGCTGGGAATGATCGGCCCCACTGGTGTTTTTTTCTGAAGGCTGACGCTTTCCTTCGCTGGACGCCGTCCATTGAAACAACAACGGCGCGAAATCGTGGAGGTAATTGCGCCAGTTCTTCCACCAGTGTGCGCCGTCGGTTTCCTTGAACTGCACGTCAAAACCATGTTTCTTAAGCAAGTTCACGGTATTGCGCGACACGTCAATGAGACCATCCTCGCGTCCGGTGGCAAACCAGATCAAGTTCAGCCCGTGCTTCAGATCAGAGTTGTCCAGGACGGCGGCGTGTTGCTCCTCCCAACTCGGGCTTTGCGCCTGACCGTCGCGACCTCTGTCGAAAATTCCGGAGCTGAACACTCCGATGTAGCCGTAGTCTGCCAGATTCGCGAAGGCGATGTTCAGGGTTTGCGCGCCACCCATAGACAGGCCAGCAATCGCCCGATGCGCACGGTCGGTATGAACGCGATAGTTTTTTTCGATCATCGGGCGAATGTCCTTGGCAAACTCGTCTTCAAACGAACCGCCGCTCGAATTGGTTACACCCGCGCGCGTGACATGTCCGTCGGGCATCACGACAACCATGGCCGCGGGCTTTTCCGGCGGCAATCAGGTTATCGAGGATATAATTGGCCCGGCCCACCGTCGGCCACGAGTCATCACTGTCCGTCGCCCCGTGCAAAAGATATAAGACGGGATAGATGTTCTGGTTGGCTTGGTAGCCGGGCGGCGTATAGACATGCACGCGACGGAATCGGCCCAGGACTTTGGAATAATAATGCACCTCGGCCACGGCTCCGTGTGGCACGTTCTCGGTATCCTGGAACTTGAGTCCCGGCACATGGACCAGGCTGAAGACGGTCCCGTTGGCTTCACTGATCCCGCGGGCGCTGGGATCGGAAAAATCCACGCCGTCCACCTTGAACCGGTAGCGCATCGTGATGGGAGGCTCCACCGGGCCATACTTCAGGCTCCAGATGCCCTGGTCGTTTTTGGTCATCTCGCCGGGTTTTGGCATGCCACCAAGGTCGGGGCTATCCAGGCTGACCGATTTGGCGTTGGGTGCCAGCAGTTGAAACAATACCGAGCCGTCCTCCTGGACCTGCGGGGAGACGACTTGCCGTCCATGCGGCCCTCGCGGCCGCGTCTGAGCACTTGCGGGCACGATGGCGAGCATCAACATGCCGAGAACCAACTTGTTCCAGTTCGTACGCTTGTTCATAACTCCGAGATTTTTACCACGCTGTCATTGTGATTCGAAAAAGGACAGGCTCCGCGCCAACAGATACCGCCCCGTAACCCACCTCATCACCGTTGCGAAGGCGCAAGAGTTTGAACATTCCGTTTTCATATCGTCCCTCTTCAACTTTCAAGAATTGCCATGGTTTGTCTTTGTGGGCGCCACTGGGGCGGAAAGCGACGCGACATTGCGCAGCCATCACGACAAATTCATTATCCCCAAGCTGTGCAATCACCGCGCGTCCGCCCGGATTGGACTGGCCTCCGAAACGTCCACTGGGGCTGGCTGCTGCTTCGGGCTGAGTTGTCGGAAGCGGACCCCATCGTCTTCCGGAGCCAAACGAGATCGTGGCCAGCCAAGCGCCCAAGTCCACTTCCTGCTTCGCGTCTTGCTCGGACACTGCCGCTAGATGTAACCGCCGTTCGAAGATCCATTTCCCCAATTCCCCATCAGCAAGCCGGAGCATGGCATATTGGGTGGCCAAAGGTGATCGCTGAGACTCGGCAGCCGGTGTTCCATTCGCGCTCCACCGCCTGCCGTCCACTCCGAAAGGCGAAAAGCCGATTCCGCCGCGCCGGATGACTTCATAGAGGTAATCTACGCTGCCGAGAGTTTCCGGGACAAAGAGGGCGTTGTCGGGACGATCGTAATACTCCATGGTCTTCATCGCCTGCTCCTTTTGCTGGTAGATGTCCGGAGCCAGCACACCGACTGCCGGCGCCGCCACCTTGTAGATGGGGATGACCTCGTGCATGGCGCCCCCGGGCTCAGCCACCAGGGCCACGTTGACATACATGGGAAGTGGATTTACCGCCTGGCCTGCTTCGGCGACGTAATTGATATAGCGCGCCACCGCCCAGGCGTGGAAAAATTCATCGGCATCGCGTCCGAACACCTGCGACCAGGTCCCTTTCGCGTCGGTCGGTTTATTTAATGCCTGCAGCACCTCCGACTTGAGCAGCGCGGCGGGAACCGGACCGTCGAACAGCTTGTTAGCCGCCTCCGAAAAATCACGCGGGCTCCCGTAGGTTCCCGGTTCATTCTCCACCTGGATCATGATAACCGTGTGTCGAGAGTCAAACTTCTTCAAGTGCTTCATCACGGCTGCGAACGCTTTCGCGTCCGCTTCCATTGTGGCCTTTGCAAAGGGCGAGGGCGAAACCACGATCTGACCATTGCGTCCGACGACGTGCGGATACTTTTCCGGGTTCAGTTTGATCCAGCTGGGCGTGTAATCGGTGTTGCCGTTCTTCCATGTGCCAAACCACAAAAGCACCAGGCGCACATTATGGCTCCTCGCCTCCTTGATGATCGTATCCACCACCGAAAAATCGAACTCGCCCTGCCGAGGCTCGATCTGTTGCCAATACATCGGGATTTCAAGCGTGTTGGCGTGCATCCCCTCGATCGCAGCCCAGACCTGCGGCAACATCCCCGGCCAGGCGCTTGAGTTGTGGGCTTGGCCTCCTAGCACGAAGAATGGCTGGTCATCGACCAGGAGGGCGTACTGTCCATTCTGTTCAATCAGTTTCGGCATCGCCGCCCCGCTGGCCCGGCACAAGCCTCCTGCCCCGGACATCAAAACTGCGATACCGGCTGACAATACAATTCGCAATCGCGTCTTCATAATAACTTTCGTCATGTGGAGATGAATTCCGAGCATCAAAGATTGG
>DATNEA010000034.1:0-143654 GCA_035606845.1 Candidatus Angelobacter sp.
AATATCCCACGCAAAACGACCATTCTTCATCGGTCACATCACTCGGATAATTCTTTCGCTTGTTTGCCATCCCCAGCTTATTGCCGGGATGTATTTACCATGTACAGACTTTTTTTACGAAAAGTTAAGTACAGGCTCTAGCAAGTTCCCAATCCAAAACCTGCTCCGTACCTTGCGCGAGACGCAGTTCGGTGTCGGCAAGTTCCCTGGCCTGCCATGCAGGTGATTTGAATCCTGAGGACGGAGCTTTCTCTGACAGCCATTTTTGGCGTTGCCGAAGTCGACTATGAGCTTTGGATCTCACAAAAATAGCGGCGGTCACAGACCGCCGCTACATGTTAGCGCGCCAGCGCCACCAGATAGCGCTGCAGCCGCGTCGTCTCTTCGGCCAACTCCAACTGGCCGTAGATCTGGTGGAGGTTGCTGCAGATGCGCATCAGCATCCGGCGCGTGCTTACCGGTGAGAGAAATTCATCCTGCAATCCATGGCTGCCGCTGACGAGATATTGAATGCAGTCCGCCTTGGTCAGGAATTTGCCGTGATGAAACGGGTCGACGTAAACCTCATCTGACGTCGATTGATGACGGCAGATGAAATGCCCGGGCAAGCCGATGCCCGTCACCGGCAATTTAAGCCGCCGCGCCAACAGCAAATATAACAGGGAGAGGTTGATTGGATTGCCCTTGCGGCGATCAATCACCCGGTTGAGATAACTATTTTGCGGGTCGTAATAGTTTTCCTCGTCGCCGGAAAAGCCCAGCTCGTCGAAAATGTAATTGTTAATAGTGGAAAGGATTTCCTTGTCGGTCTCGTTGAAATCAATCCGCTCCCGCAACTCGGCGGCGAAATGGTCCAACAACGCCCGGTAACCTTCCACATTGATTTCCGGATATTGGGTCATGGCGAGCAGCCAGGCGCCTTCTTCGAGGTCAAATTCCTCACCGTGTTTCAGGCAAAAGCCGAGAAACCACGTGTCGGCCTCCTGGCGATCGAAGTGCTGCACGATTTCCCGCGCGCGGCGGCGCACGATGGGGTCGTTGCTCAACTGATGCGGTCGCAGCCATTCGCCGGCTTCATCCCCGAAGGACAGGATTTTCTCGCGCACGGTGCGGTAAATGGCGGGGTCGTCGTCGTCGAGCAGGTTGACCAGCGCTTTCCACTGGCTTTCTGAAAGCTCTTTCGCGGCAGGCATCGTTGTCACTGGCGAACTCATCGAAACTCTCCGCCATCAATGAACCAAATCCTTTAAAAAATTTCAATGACGAAACGCGTCCGTTGCGATTTTTTTTCGGGAAAAATTACGGACGCAATCCGCGTGAGCCATTCAGCCTTCCCCGGTCGCTTCGCGGCGCTTTTTCGCCTTCAACTCCTTTTGGCGCGCAATTTCGTGGATGGTCTTGTCGAGCAGCTCTCGTTGCGCATCCCGGGCCCGCCGTTGCACACCGGCCACGTCGAGGAACGCAAAGATCACCGCCAGGCCGGTAAAGACAAAGCACGCCGCCCAATAGATGAGGAATGGCAGTCTGACCAGCGCAGAACGCAGCACCGTCTCTCCAAGAACGAGCATCAGCACGGATATGACCAAAAAGACCAGGCCGCGTTTGCGATGGGGGAAAACTGTGTTGCTGTCCATAACCTAAAATAGCATTGAAGTTCCGCCGTGGCCGAGGATTTTTTACGGGCAATTTCCCGCGGAGGAGCCTCGCCCGAGGAAGCGGAGCGCCGAGCACCAGCTCGGCTCGTTTGGACCAGCCCAACTTGCCGAGCTGGTGCTCGGCGCTCCACAAAAGGAACTGGAGATTCCATCGACGCGTGCTATGGTTAGCGCGACTGGAAGCCCCTTTATGCAGATTACTAAACAACTCGCCATTTTTCTGGATAATCGCCCCGGCACCCTGGCCCGCGTCGTCGATGCCCTCGCGGAGGCAAAAATCAACATTTACGCCATTTCCACCAGCGACACCGTGGACCACAGCGTCATCCGGCTGGTGGTCAGCGACCCTCGGAAGGCCCTGCATCTGTTCGAAGAACGCGGCACGCTGGTGGTGGATGATGACGTGATCATGATCGAAGGCAATAACCGGCCCGGTTCACTCGCGCGCATCGCCCATAAACTGGCCGATGCCAAGGTCAACATCGAATACGCTTATTGCGCCACGCCGCCGGAGGCAAAAAAAGGTTTGGTGATTTTGCGCGTGGCGGATGCGAAGAAGGCGTTGAAGGTGTTGAACTCGTGAAACGTGAAACGTAAAACGTGATTCACCGCGGAACGCTCGGCGAATGTTGTCGGAGCATTCGCCCGGCGACTAGGGTCTGTTAACACTATTTCTCAAAGCTTCGATAATGAGAGCAAAGACGATGAAACCAGTGAAGGGGGCGTCGAGTTGTCGAAGCGGCAAAAATGCGGCGGTAAGCCTTGAGTCTGCGGAAGAGCCGTTCGATTTCATTGCGCCGGCGGTAGGCGGCACGATCATATTCCCAAGGTTCCAAGCGATTGGGATTGGATGGCACCACTGGCACATAGCCTAATTGGCGTGCCAGTTGCAGTGTTTCATCCCCTTCATAGGCGCGATCCATCATTAGCAGACAACCGCTCGGCACCGGGCCGCCTGCGGCCAGCAGTTCGCGTCCCGCAGGGGCATCGCCCGCCTGGCCCGGAGAAAGTCTTAAGATCAACGCGCACCGGTCACTCGCGGCAGCCAGATGAATCTTGGTGGTGCATCCACCCCGGGAGCGTCCGAGGGCTTGCGGCCCGTTTTTTTAAGCGCCCCAGTGCCATCCGGGTGTACTTTGATGGTGGTGCTATCCAGGCACACGTGCTCCCGACCGAGGATCAGGCTTTGCTCTTGTTGCAACCGGGCGAAGAGCCGGTCCAACACCCCCGCCTTACTCCAGCGATTCATCCGCGTGTAAATTGGTATGCCAGTTGCCAAAGTGTCTGGGTAGCCCACGCCATTTTGCAGCCATGCTCCACCATGTAAAACAGGGCGTTAAGCAATTGCAGATTGGTCATGCTCACATTGCCCCATTGCCGCGGGAGGCAATCGGCAATCCGCTCATATTGAACCTTCGTCAGCTTCATCCACACCAGCATGCTTTAATTCCCGCAGAGTACAAGGTTAGTGTTAACAGACCCTAATCCGTTCGGGCTGAAACCGTGGAGAAACGTTTGCTTCAGGCGCTTCCTTTTGGTCGTTTTCCCGAGTTTTGCTTCTTTCGGAGTACCTTGGTTTCCCGCCATTCGATGCTAGAATCCTGAAAGGCCCGGAGTGGCCAAAAAAGTTAAAATGAATGATTGCGGACTTGTGATTTGTACGACAAAACTATAAAAATTTCGTTCATTTTATTTGAGCGGAATTGAACCTAAAACCGATGAGCAGCGACGCTAAAATTCAGAAGGGTGACAGTGTTTTATTGGGTCCTCCCCCGAAGCAGGGCCTCTACGATCCGCAATTCGAGCATGATGCCTGCGGAGTGGGGTTTGTGGTCAACATGAAGGGACGCAAGTCGCACTCCCTCGTCGAGCAGGCGTTGCAGATTCTCGTCAACCTCGACCACCGCGGCGCGTGCGGTTGCGAGGCCAATACCGGTGACGGCGCGGGCATCCTCATGCAGATGCCTCACGAATTTTTCAAGGTCGCGACGGCCAAGTCCGGTTTCAAGCTCCCCAACCAGGGCCAATACGGCGTGGGCATGTTGTTCATGCCCAAAGACCCGGCCGAACGCGAGACGGTCAAGAATGCCCTGGCGAAAATCATCGCCGAGGAAGGCCAGAAACTCCTCGGCTGGCGCGATATCCCGACGGATGATTCCTCGCTCGGCAAAACCGCGCAGGCAGCGGAACCGTTCATGATGCAGGTGTTCATTGGGCGCAGCGCGAGCATCAAGGACGACCTTGCCTTCGAGCGCCGGTTGTATGTGATCCGCAAAGTCGCTGAGCAGCGCATCCGTTACGGCGGCGCGGTTCCCGGCGGGAAATGGTTTTACGTCTCGAGCCTGTCCTGCCGCACGGTGGTTTACAAAGGCATGCTCATGCCGGAGCAGGTGGGAAAATATTATCCCGACCTCAGTGATGCCGACATGACCACCGGCCTGGCGCTGGTGCATTCGCGATTTTCGACGAACACGTTCCCGAGCTGGGACCGGAGCCATCCGTATCGTTACATTGCCCACAACGGCGAAATCAACACGCTCCGCGGCAATATCAATTGGATGTATGCCGGCCAGTCGAATTTCCAATCCGATCTTTTCGGCGATGATATCAAGAAAATTCTGCCCGTTATCAATACCGACGGCAGCGATTCGGCGATGTTCGATAATTGCGTCGAATTGCTGCTTCTGACGGGCCGCGAACTGCCGCACGTCATGATGATGATGATTCCCGAGCCGTGGGAAAATCATGAGAGCATGAGCCCGGAACGGCGGGCGTTCTACGAATATCATTCGTGCCTGATGGAACCATGGGATGGCCCCGCGTCCATTGCGTTCACGGACGGGATCAAGATCGGCGCGTGCCTGGATCGAAACGGTCTGCGTCCCTCGCGTTATTACGTGACCAAGGATGACCTGGTCATCATGGCTTCGGAAGCTGGCGTGCTGGACATCGCGCCTGAGCGCGTGGCCATCAAGGGCCGTTTGCAGCCCGGCCGCATGTTCCTCGTGGACACGGAACAGGGCCGCATCGTGGCCGATGAGGAGCTGAAGAGCAAATACGCTTCCGAGCATCCTTACCAGAAATGGCTCGAGGAGCATCACGTTTTGCTGAAGGACCTCCCGGAACCGGCGCACAAGCGCGAACCGGCCCACGAAACCGTCCTCCAACGCCAGCAGGCCTTCGGTTATACCTTCGAAGACCTGCGGTTCCTCGTCGGACCGATGGGCAGAGATGGCGTGCAACCGGTCGGCTCAATGGGCACGGACACGCCGCTCGCGGTGCTCTCGAACAAGCCGCAGTTGCTTTACAACTATTTCAAACAATTGTTCGCGCAGGTCACCAACCCCCCGATCGACCCGATTCGCGAGGAAAACATCACCTCGACGGAAACGATGGTCGGCTCGCGCGGCAGCCTGCTCAAGCCGACGCCGGAAAGCTGCGCGTTGATCAAGCTCGATCATCCGCTGTTGACCAACGAAGACCTGGAAAAACTGCGCCACGTCAACCGCCCGAAATTCAAGGCGGCCACCCTGCCCATTGTCTTTAAAGCGGCGGAAGGCGCGAAGGGCCTGGAAACCGCGCTCGAGAACATGTTTGCCGCGGCGGAAAAAGCCATCGCGGACGGCGCCAGCATTTTGATTTTGTCCGATCGGGACATCAACAAGGACAACGCACCCATTCCGGCGTTGCTGGCGGTTGCCGGCCTGCATCATCATTTGATTCGCAAAGGCAGACGCTCGAAGGTCGGTCTCGTGCTCGAATCCGGCGAACCGCGCGAAGTGCATCATTTCGCGTTGCTCATCGGCTACGGTTGCAGCGCCATCAATCCCTATCTCGCTTACGAGACGCTCGACGACATGATCCACGAGGGCATGTTGCCGGACATCGATCACAAGACCGCCATCAAGAAATACATCAAGGCCACCGTCAAAGGCGTGGTCAAGACCATGGCCAAGATGGGCATCTCGACGGTTCAAAGCTATCGGGGCGCGCAGATTTTCGAGGCCGTCGGCCTCAACAGCACGGTGGTGGACAAGTATTTCACCTGGACGCCTTCGCGCATCGCGGGCGTGGGCCTGGATGTGATCGCCGAGGAAGTGTTGAAACGGCATCGCCACGCGTTCCCCGACCGGCAGGTTAATGGCGAACTCGATGCCGGCGGCCAGTATCAATGGCGCGCGGACGGCGAATATCACCTGTTCAATCCGCAAACGATTCACAAGCTGCAGATCGCCTGCCGCCTGGGCAGCTATAAGACATTCCAGGAATACTCGGAACTGGTCAACAACCAGTCCAAGAACCTGTGCACGTTGCGCAGCCTGCTCGATTTCAAATGGGCCGAGAAGCCGTTGCCGATCGAGGAAGTCGAGTCGGTGGAAGACATCGTCAAGCGATTCAAGACCGGCGCGATGAGCTATGGCTCCATCAGCAAGGAAGCGCACGAAGCGCTGGCCATCGCCATGAACCGCATCGGCGGCAAGAGCAATACCGGCGAAGGCGGCGAGGATTCCGATCGTTTCACCTGGACGAATGAGAAAGGTGATTCGAAGAATTCCGCCATCAAGCAGGTCGCTTCGGGCCGGTTCGGCGTGACGAGCTATTATCTTGTCAATGCGCGCGAATTGCAAATCAAGATGGCCCAGGGCGCCAAGCCCGGTGAAGGCGGCGAATTGCCCGGCAAGAAAGTCTATCCGTGGATCGCCAAGACCCGCGGCACGACGCCCGGCGTGGGGCTCATTTCACCGCCGCCGCATCACGACATCTATTCCATCGAAGATTTGGCGGAATTGATTCATGACCTGAAGAATTCGAACCGCTACGCGCGCGTGAGCGTGAAGCTCGTTTCCGAAATCGGCGTCGGCACTGTGGCGGCGGGCGTCGCCAAGGCGCACGCGGACGTGGTGCTCATCAGCGGCCACGACGGCGGCACCGGCGCTTCTCCGCTCTCTTCGATCAAGCACGCGGGCGGCCCGTGGGAACTCGGCCTGGCCGAAACCCACCAAACGCTCATGTTGAACGGCCTGCGCAGCCGCATTTACGTGGAAACCGATGGCCAGCTTAAAACCGGCCGCGATGTGGCCGTCGCCTGCCTGCTCGGCGCGGAGGAATTTGGTTTTGCCACCGCTCCATTGGTCGTGCTCGGTTGCATCATGATGCGCGTTTGCCATCTGGACACCTGCCCGGTCGGCGTCGCCACGCAAAATCCAAAATTGCGCGAACGCTTCACCGGCAATCCCGATCACGTCGTCAATTTCATGCGCTTCATCGCGCAGGAACTCCGCGAAATCATGGCCAAACTCGGCGTCCGGAAACTCGAAGACATGATTGGCCGCACGGACAAGCTCGTGCCGTGGAAGGCCATCGAGCATTGGAAAGCCAAGGGCCTCGATATCACGCCGATCCTGCATCAACCGGAAGACTGCGAAGACACGGCGCGCTTTCGGCAGATTGCCCAGGACCATGGTCTTGAGAAATCGCTCGACATCACCCGGCTGCTCAACATCTGTGAGCCGGCCATCGAACGCGGCGAACGCGTTCATGCCGATTTGCCGATTCGCAACGTCAATCGCGTCGTCGGCACCATCGTCGGCAGCGAAGTGACGAAGAAGCATGGGCTCAACGGCCTGCCGGACGACACGATTCATTTGAAATTTCATGGCAGCGCCGGCCAGAGCCTGGGCGCGTTCATGCCGCGCGGCATGACCATCGAACTGGAAGGCGACGCCAACGATTATACCGGCAAAGGCCTCAGCGGAGGCCGCATCATTGTTTATCCACCGGCGGGTTCGACCTTCGTCGCGGAGGAAAACATCATCATCGGCAACGTGGCGCTTTACGGCGCGACGAGCGGCGAAATCTTCGTGCGCGGCATGGCGGGTGAACGTTTCGGCGTCCGCAACAGCGGCGTGCACGCCGTGGTGGAAGCCGTCGGCGACCACGGTTGCGAATACATGACCGGCGGGCGCGTGATTGTCATCGGCAAGACGGGCCGCAATTTCGCGGCGGGCATGTCGGGCGGCATTGCCTACGTGCTGGATGAAGCGGGCGATTTCGCCTCGCGCGTCAACATGCAGAACGTCGACCTGGAGAAACTCTCCGACGCGAATGAAATCGAAGAGCTTTGGAAAATGATCCAGCGGCATCAGACCTATACCAAGAGCGAGCGCGCCGCGAAACTGCTCGCGAATTGGGACAGCATGATCAATCGCTTCGTCAAAGTGATCCCCCGGGATTACAAGCGCGTGCTTCAATTCCAGGCGGAAATGAAACAAAAAGGCCTGAGCGGCGAAGAAGCCATCATGGCCGCATTTGAAGCCAATATCCGCGACGCCTCGCGCGTGGGTGGTGGATGAGGAAAAGATGCAGAGGCAAAATAACGCTGAGACGCAAAGAACGCGGAGTTCCGCAGAGTATGAGCACTAAGATGCAAACTTTTTTCTGCGTGTCTCGGCCTAAGGTGTGTGTTTGCGTGGATTGAGATTGCGTGCGTAAGACCAGGCACGAGAACGAAATCTCAGAGAAGATCATTGGCGCCGCCATTGAGGTGCACAAGTATTTCGGACCGGGTCTGGTAGAGCCGATTTATGAAGAATCGCTTTGCCATGAATTCAGTGTTCGCGGTATTCGGTTCGAACGACAGAAGCCAGTGCCGATTTGCTATAAGAGCGTAAAACTCGGCATTCCGCTCCGATTGGATTTGGTTGTGGAAGAACGAGTGATTGTGGATTTGAAGGCGAAAGAGGCGGTAATCCCGCTGGATCGCGCGAAACTGTTGAGCTACTTGCGGCTTTCAGGCTTGCGGCTCGGCTTGATTATCAATTTTCATTCCGTCCTGCTGAAAGACGGAATTGAGCGGGTGGTCAATGGTTTGCAGCTGCCACCACCTGAGCCAGGATCGTTCAGCCTTTGAATTAGACGACAGATGCAGACAAAATTAACGCAGAGAAACAAAGAGCGCCGAGAAACGCAGAGAAAGGATTTGATTTCATCCCTCTGCGAAACTCCGCGTTCTCCGCGCCTGTACGTTTTTCTGAAACCCACTATATAATCGATCGTTCAGGCTTTGAATTTAGACTAAAATGCGGAAGAAAATTAACGCGGAGACGCAGAGTTGCGCAGAGATTGAAGGTAAGAATTCTTTCTTTGCGAATCTCTGTGTCCTCTGCGTCTCCGCGCTTTATCGGAAAACAACCATATAACTGACCACCATGGGCAAACCCACCGGATTTTTAGAGTACTTACGCGAACTGCCAAAGGATCGTTCACCCGAGGAACGCATCAGCGATTGGAAGGAATTTCATTTCCACATGCCGGAAGCCGAACTGCGTAAGCAGGGCGCGCGCTGCATGGATTGCGGCATTCCGTTCTGCCACACCGGCACCCTCATCAGCGGCATGGCCAGCGGCTGCCCGATCAACAATCTCATTCCCGAATGGAACGACCTCGTGTATCGCGGCCTCTGGAAGGAAGCGCTCGACCGCCTCCACAAGACCAACAATTTCCCGGATTTCACCGGCCGCGTATGCCCTGCCCCGTGCGAAGGCTCCTGCGTGCTCGGCATGAACAATCCGCCGGTCACCATCAAGAACATCGAATGCTCGATTGCCGATCACGGCTGGGACAATGGCTGGATCGTGCCCGAACCGCCGAAAACCCGCACCGGCAAAAAAGTTGCCGTGGTGGGTTCCGGCCCCGCCGGTCTTTGCGCCGCGGCGCAATTGAACAAAGCCGGCCATCTCGTGACTGTTTTCGAACGCGCTGATCGCCCGGGCGGCTTGCTCATGTACGGCATCCCGAACATGAAGCTGGACAAGGAGGAAGTCGTCCTCCGCCGCATCAAGCAGCTCGAAGCCGAAGGCATCGTTTTCCAATGCGGCACCGAAGTTGGCAAAAATTATCCCGCGGAAAAGCTCCTCAAGGAATTTGACGCCGTCGTCCTCGCGACCGGCGCCACCAAGCCGCGCGATCTGCCGATTGACGGCCGCAATCTCAAGGGCATTCATTTCGCGATGGATTTCCTCACCGCAAACACCAAGGCATTGCTCGACCAGCACAAGAACGGAAATTTCATCAATGCCGAAGGCAAGGACGTCGTGGTCATTGGCGGCGGCGACACCGGCACCGACTGCGTGGGCACTTCCATGCGCCACGGCTGCAACAGCCTCGTGCAGGTGGAAATCCTGCCCAAGCCTCCGATGGAACGCGCCAAGGACAATCCGTGGCCCGAATGGCCGAAGGTTTACAAGCTCGATTACGGCCAGGAAGAAGCTGCCGCGAAATTCGGCGCCGACCCGCGCGTTTATCTCACCACCGCGACGAAGTTCGAAGGCGACGAAAACGGCCAGGTCAAAGCCGTTCACACCGTCCAGGTGCAATGGGAACGGAACGACAAGGGTCAGTTCATTCCCAAGCACGTGCCCGGCACGGAAAAAGTTCTCCCCGCGCAACTCGTCCTGCTCGCGATGGGCTTTCTTGGCCCGGAACAGCCGTTGCTCGATTCGCTCGGCGTCGAACGCGACGCGCGCACGAACATCAAAGCCGATTTCAACAAATACAGCACGAACCTCAAGAACGTGTTCGCCTGCGGCGATTGCCGCCGTGGCCAGAGCCTCGTGGTCTGGGCCTTCAACGAAGGCCGCGGCGCCGCGCGCGAATGCGACCGCTTCCTGATGGGCAGGACGGACTTGCCGTAAGCCGGAATCAATTGACCTGCATCAACCGGTAAAATCCGCCGGCGGCATCCGGAGAATTCGTAAAATTCACCGAAGTCGAATCGGCGACATTCGTCTGGATTGGAAGCCAGTCAACGAGGTTGCTTGACCAAAGCAGGACATTGGTTTTTCCGGCGGTGAGGTTGGTTGCGGAAAAAATAAATTTGCCGTCAGCCAAACCCGGTGCGGTCAGTGAAATCGGAATCGGACTTGCCACCGTAATGACAATCGAGTTCGTCGCGGTGGCGTAAGAATAATCCCACGCAATGGCCGTCAATGTGTAGCTGCCTGGCGCAAGATTGGTAACCGTCGTGGTGTAAGGAAACGAAAAAACATCGTCGACCAGGTTCGTCCCCACCCAGAATTCGACGTCCGAAAGGTCGTTCGGGTCCGGGTCCGAAGCGTCCGCGGAAAAATCGAAAGCTGCCGGCGCGACGAACTGCGCCTGGTTGGTGGGGCTGGTTATGGAGACGGTCGGCGGCGAATCCACCGCTGCGGAAACATTGATTGTTCCAATCCATTCCCCGCCAAGGTCCGAGTCCACCGAGTACGAATAGGAACCTGGCCCCACGTCCATTGTGACTGCGCCTGGCGTGTCGAACACCGCCGAACCGGCGGTTATCGTGTACGGCCCGAATTCATCGCCGTCCTGCCAATGAACGATGTCCCCGCTTTGAACATTCACCGGGTCTGGCGAAGGCCCGTAAATACTGACGGACACATACACATCAGCCGCCCTGGCGGAAAATGAAAACATTGCGGCCACGAAGGTGAGAATACCGGCAAATAACCAACCCGAGGTTTTTTTCATGAGAATTCCTTTTGCTCCGCCGGCGCCATTCCACCGCCGTTCCGACTTTTTGTCAAGCCTCCGGGGTGTGCGTATTTCGGATTGACAATTCATACCCCGCCATGAACAATCCCGGCTGCTAAAGCTGGAGAATTCAACCGTTTAAGAAGCATCGCTGCATTTTCCGCAAGGCGGATTCCATCATTATCATTCGGAGGCGAACTTATGAAAACGATTCTTAAAACGCTCGTTATCCTTGGCGTGTTCGTATCAGTGTCGCCAGGGTTTGCGCAGACCACCGTATCGCTCCCCGGTCGAACCATAAATAAATTGCTGCCCGATTATCTGCGCCCGCGCGTTTACGCTTTGAACCAGGCGAACGGCTCCGTGCCCGGAACGCTGCTGGCACTCGATGCAACCAACGGGAATGTGATCAATGAAATTCCCGTAAATTTGAATCCCACAGACATGGTCATGACGCCAGCGGGAGACGCCATCTATGTGATCAATGCCGGCAGCCGGACAATATCAAAAGTGGATTTAACCACGTTCTCCGTAGTGGCTGAAAAAAGTATTTCCACACCGAACACCTACAGCTTTTCCAATCCGCTTCACATCGCAGTCGGTCGCTCCAACCTCGTCTATTTCACTGATGGCGGTTGGGCTCCGAGTATCACGACCTTCGATTATGCCAACGGAACCAATGTTGCCGTTTATGACGACGGAAACGGAACCGGTGGGCTCAACGTGACGCGCGATGGCCAAACGCTCTATCGCTGGCGGCAATACGGTTGGGGCGCCGGCAACGTCAACTCCTGGGTGACGCGCTACGACGCATTCACGAACGCAAATCTCACGCCGCTCGAAGATTCCTTCGTTTCCTGGCGCCGCGATCCAACGGACACGCCAATATTCTTCGATGCCGCGGAAAGATGGGTCTTCAATAAAGAACAAATGTTCGCGGCCACCAACGTCTCAGTTTTATTGAATCAATTCACCGATAACATTTACGGAGTCTCGCTCGATGGTTCCATCGCATTCGGTCCCACTGAGATATTCAATGCTCAAAACGGCGCGACCATCACCAATCTGCCATTTTCCACGACGGTCCAAACCTTGTCCGGCGACCAGAGAAAGCTGTTTCGTTACAACAGCTCAACGACGAGCGTGGTCATTTACGATATGACCAGCATTGCTCCCCTCACTGGTCCAATCGTGATTCCGACGCCAGCCGATGGATCCGTGGTCAGCCTGCCTTTGACGAATCTTTCGTGGACCGTTTCACCGTATGCGCTGTCGTATGACGTCTATTTTGGTTCGTCCCAAGCGGCGGTGGCCGCAGCGACTCCGGCTTCGCCACAGTATCTTGGCCGCGTCACCTCGCCCACGATCGCCCAGTTACAGGCACTCACGCCGGGCGCCACCTATTATTGGCGAGTTGATCTCATCGGCTTCAGCTCTACGAATAGTGGCGCCGTCTGGTCATTTTCTCCGGCAACGATTTCTGTTAACCCCTCTCAACTGAATATCAGCGCCATCGCGGGGTACAATCCAGCGGCCGTCACCCTCGACATTGCCAGTTCCGGTTCCGTGGCGTGGACGGAAACTGTTACCGGACCGAATTGGCTGAGCGTGAGTCCCGCGAGCGGCGGCACACCGTCCAGCGTCACGGCGTCCTTCAATACGTCTTCCCTTTCCGCAGGCCAGTACACGAACAACATCGAATTCACGGCCAGCGGCTTGAAATTGGAAGTGCCGGTCACAGTAACCATCAAACCGCTCAACATCGTGAAAATGGCGGCGGATGGGCAGCGGCCTTATATTTACGCGCTCCAGGCGCCCGCGTTGTCCGGGCAGAGCGGCTTAGTCCTGTTCATCAACACCTCGACCGGCAACATTGATAATGCTCTCCCCATCGGCATCAATCCCGTCGACCTGACGATAAACTACGGTGAAGGCCGCCTATACATCGCCAGTTGGGGCGAGGACGCCACCTACGTGGTGGATTTGAACAGCCAGACACTGCTGCCGCCGCTGCATTTGGGCACGGACGTATACAAAATCAATGCCGGAAAACCGGGAAGAATTATGACGGAAGGCGAGGACCAATGGATTGGGGTGAATCTCATCGACACAACCACGGGAAATGTGCTCGACCCAATGTCAGAACGCGAAGGTGATGGGGAAATGGATCCAACCGGAACCATTTATTATCATTGCGATAACAACATTTCCGACGCCTACATCCACAAAATACAAATCACCAACGATGTCGGCACGGAAGTGGCCGGAAGCAATCAGCATCCTTACGGGTCACGCAATTTGGTTCTGTCTCCAGATGGCACCACTCTCTTCTGGCAAGGTTATGTCTATGACGCGAATTTGAATGAACTCGGCTCGCTCGGTGAGCAGATTTACGCCACCACGGCGCACGGCGATCTGGCTCTGGGCAGTCAGCACGTTTTTAACTCGCACAATGGCCAGATTCTCTATACGTGGCCTTTTTCTGCCACCGTCATGGCCGTATCAGGCGATCAGCAAAAGGTTTTTCTCTACAACAGCACATCGAGCCAGATCATGACTATTCCGATGAGTTCAATCGCCACTTTGCCCGGGCCGGGTTTGAACCCGACTCCCGCCAATGGCTCCGTCATCAATCCCCCCCTGCCGCAGGTCTCCTGGACAGTGTCGCCTTTTGCCTTGAGCTACCAGGTGTACCTTGGCGCGAGCGCCTCGGCAGTCGCGGCCGCGGATACGAATTCCCCGCTATATCTCGGCACGACTACGAGCAATTCGTTTTCCTTGCCCGCCTCGGTGAATCCCGGCTCCACTTATTATTGGCGCGTGGATTCCGTCGGATTTTCGGGAGTAACGACGGGTGCGGTGTGGTCCTTTACGGTTTCCTCAGTCACAGTCACTCCGCAGACAATCTCGCTGAGCGGCGTGGCCGGCTTGCCTATCCTCCCGCAAACCATTTCCTTGACGGCGCCGCTGGCGGCCAGTTGGAATCTGACCGTGGCACAACCCTGGCTCTCCGTATCGGCGAGCAGCGGCGTCACTCCATCCTCGGTGACTTTGAATTTTAACACGACGAATCTCGCGCCGGGCATTTATACCAACCAGATCGCTTTCTCCGCGAACGGCATCACACTGCAATTGCCTGTGACCGTCCAGTTGTTCAGTCTGAACGCTTCGAAAATGGTGGCCGACCCAAATCGTGACTACATCTACGTGCTGCATCCAGGCAGCGGAACTCTTTCGGATGCATTTTTGCTGTTCTTGAATACCGACACGGGCATCGTGGAAAAAGTCATCCCGATCGGCATCAATCCTACGGACATGGCGATCAACAGGTTTGAAGACCGGCTTTACGTTTCCAACTGGCAACACGCTCAAACTCACGTCGTTGACTTGAAGACTCAAACCGAGTTGTCGCCGCTCCTCCTCGGAACTGATGTTTACAAAATCAATCCCGGCATCGCGGGCCGGATGATCACCGAAGGTGAAGATCAATGGATTGCCGTCAATATCGTGGACACGGCAACGGGCTCGGTCGTAGGCTCGATGCCTTATCCGGAACGCGAGGGGGACGGCGAGACCGATCCGAGCGGAACCGTTTACTACCACTGCGATAACAATATTTCGGACGCTCACGTCCACAAGGAAGTTATTGTGAACGACGTCGCCACCGAAGCAGCGGCCAGCAACCAGCATCCCTACGGCACGCGAAACCTGGTGTTGTCCGCCGACGGGACCCGGCTGTTCTGGAATAGCTACATGTACGATACGAACCTCGTGGAATTGGGCCCGCTTGGCGCGGAAATCTACGCCTGCACAACCGACGGCTCAATCGCCTTCAGCGATCATCAGGCTTTTGACACGACGACAAGACTGGCTGTTTACACCCTTCCCGTGACCTCCACGGTAAAAGTCGTCGACCGTTTGAATCAAAGGCTGTGGTATTTCAATCCTGCGACATCTCAGATTCAGAGCCTGCCGCTCTCCACCATTCGCCAGCCGTCCATTACTCAACAACCGGCCGCAAACACGGGAGTCGTAGTGAATGGCAGCGTAAATCTGACGGTGACTGCCATCGGCATATCGCCCCTTTCATACCAATGGACGATGTTCGGAACCAATTTGCCGGGCGCGACAAATTATTTCCTTTCGCTCTCCGGAGTTCAACCCGCTCAACAAGGTGACTACCAGGCGATTATCAGCAATCCTTACGGCTCGGTGACCAGTTCAGTTGCTCATGTCACTATCGTGGTGCCGCCTGTGATCACGAATCAAAGCCCCAGCATGGACGTGTCGGCTGGGCGCTCCTTTAGTCTTTCGGTCGGCGCGACCGGAACCGCGCCGCTGACGTATACCTGGAATTTTGAAAACACAACCATCTACGGGGCGAACAGCTCGACCCTGACGATCAATAATGCTCAATCCGTCAATGAAGGCGCCTATCGTGTGATCGTCGCGAATTCCGCCGGCTCGGCCACCAGCGCCGTGATGTCTGTGCGCGTCATGCCTTCCACGCCAGTCATTACTGCCAACCCGGTTTCGGTCACCGTCGCGGCATCTTCCAATGCGACGTTCAGCGTCACTGCGACCGGCAGCCAGCCGTTCAAGTACCAGTGGTATTTCAACGGCAGTGCCATTCCGGGCGCCACCGCCTCGCAGTTTACGGTTCTCGGCGCGCAATCCATCAACAACGGCGGCTATTACGTGGTCGTCAGCAACGGAACCGGTTTTGCAACCAGCACGGCAGCCACGCTGACAGTCAATAATTTGGCTCCTTACTTTACACTGAATCCCGTGAGAGCCTCGGTCAACGCGGGGACCAGCCGTACCCTGACAGGCCTGGCAAACGGCTCGCAACCGATCAGCTATCAATGGCAGCACAATGGCCTGAACATCCCAGGCGCGACTTCCACCAGCCTGGTTCTAACCAATCTCGCGTTCGCCGACAGCGGGCCGTACGTGTTGATCGCCTCCAATATTGCCGGTGTCACGCCCAGCGCCGTCGCGCAACTCAACGTCTCCCAAGGTCCCGCCATTCAGCAGCCTTTGACGAACCAGGTCCTTGACGCCGGCGCCACAGCGACACTGACCGTCGTCGCCGGAAGCACTCCCACAGTGGGGTATGCATGGCGATTGAACGGCACCCCAATCGCCGGCACAGGCGCCACACTCGTGATCACCAATATCCAGCCGTCCCAATCGGGCTATTATGCAGTGACCATCACGAATCAATACGGCAGCGTTTCCACCACCGCGCGCGTGAGCGTGTTGCTGCCCCGATCTTCGGTTATCGCCTGGGGAGATAATTCGGGAGGACAGACCAACGCGCCAGCAAACCTGAACGACATCGTGGGAATTGCCGGCGGCGATTATCACAGCGTCGCCTTGCACGAAAACGGCACGCTGATCGCCTGGGGTTATGACGGCGATGGGCAAACGAACGTCCCAACCAGCGCTCTACGGTTTGTTTCCGTGGCCGCCGGCGCTGGACACAATCTCGCCATCACCGAAAACGGCGGCGTGATTGCGTGGGGAAGAAACGATTATGGCCAAATCAATGTGCCCTCCGCCGCGACCAATAATGTTCTCGCCGTTGCCGCCGGCGATTCCCACAGCCTCGCGTTGTTGAGTTCCGGCACGGTGGTCGGATGGGGCGACAATAGCTTCGGACAAATCAATGTTCCGCAGGGGCTGAGCGGAGTGCGCGCCATCGCCGCCGGCCGAAATGACAGCCTGGCTTTGCGCACCAATGGAACGGTCGTGGCATGGGGTTACAATACGTACGGACAAGCTTCGCCGCCATCCAACTTGAGCAATGTGGTCGCCATCGCCGCAGGATACCTTCACAGCGCGGCGCTGCTGGCGAATGGGACGGTCGTTGAATGGGGCGACAATAGTTTCGGCCAGACAAATGTGCCCGCAAATCTGACCAACGTTATCGCCATCGCCGCGGGTGATTTCCACACCTACGCTTTGCGCGCGGATGGAACCGTGGTCGGTTGGGGCGATGATACTTATCAGGAAATCGACGTGCCGCCGGGCCTGACAAATGTCATTCAACTGGCTTCAGGAAACTACCACGGGCTGGCTTTGATTCCGACGCCAACGATTCAGGCGAACCTGATGAGTTCTTCCAAGCTCGTCCTGAATTGGTCTGCCGGCGTGCTCCAATGGGCGCCAACGCCAACGGGGCCGTTCACGGACGTGGGCTGCCAGGGCACTTGTTACACAAACACGGATATGAATGCGCCAATGAAATTTTTCCGGGTGAGGCGCTGATCAAATCCGCCCCCCTCGGCGGACAGACAAACAATGAGTTGATTTGCGGCTCATAAAATCAATGTCCGCCGAGGACGGTGTAACGCGTTCCCTCCAGTGGGTTGCGGATTAATCGGATTCCGCGCCGATAGCAATTGAAACGAGGCCGCGCCTGCCAATGTGCCTCCCAATAAACCGCCCATTATTATCCAGTTTGCTGCGATTTTGGCCAAAAAACGACAGCGCACATCAACCGGGTTCATATCTCATGCGGGGAGTTCATAGCCTTCGTTGGAATCTGCGGCGATATTAGGTCGACGGTTGCCGATTGCAAGCAAACCTTTTAGGAAAAAGACCGATTCAGAAGAACGAATCTCCCACCAGAGTCCCCCGCAAAATGCCAGTTTTACGCGCCTTTTCGAATTTCCGCCCCAGCATAAAACGCCGTGGCCATCCATGAAATCGCCGCAAGAATCACGAGCGTCGCCAGCAAAATCTCCAGCCGCGCACGCCCGGAAGCCACCTGGACCGAGGCCGCTTCGAGGCCGATTCTCAAGTCCGCTTCCTTGTCCACCACCACCGACCGCGTGAACGTCAGCGTCCGGCCCTCTTCCGGAATGCTCGCGCGCAACGCCGTGGCGCTGCTCACGGCGGCATCCTGTTGCTGGATGATGCGCTCGGCGAGCCGCATGTAAGCGGCGTTGTCGTCCGCGCTGTTGCGGTCGATGATTTGTCTGGCATCGTCCTGCGTGTAATTCATGTCTTTGCCGCCGGCCAAATCGCGCAGTTTTCCGCTGAGCGAAGTGTCCCCCGCCGATGCCGCCTGCCGGACGTTGAGCCCGATCAACGCCTGCTGCAGCTTGATATTGTGCAACTCCACGCGCGCGTCCTCGTTGAATGCCGCGTCGGGCGTGGACAGCCCGTAAGCCGCCTGGAACGACCGCCGTGCCGCCTGCGGATTCCCCTGCTCCAACGCGTTGTTGCCCGCGGTCAGAAAATCCTCGGCTTCCTTGGTGCGCTCCATCTTCAACGTGTTTTCGTTCTGCAAATAATTCTGCAAATCGATCGCGGTGTTTTGCGAGGCGACTTCATCCGACTGCAATTGCAAGGAGCCGCTCCAATGTTTCACGCGCCATTTGTCGTTGAGCGAAACGCGCCAGGTGATGTCTTCCAGCGGCAAATCAAATTTCGGCGCGAGCAATTCCAAATCCAGATCATGAGCGTGGCTCGAACCAGCCCGGCAACTGTAAAACACTTCCACGGTCGTGGGTTTGTCCGCGCGCGATTGTTGCTCCAGCGGAATCAGGTAGCCTTTCCGATCCGTCGTGAGCCACGGCCAAACGCCGTTGTCGTTCACGAACGCAAACCAAAAGCTCGCGCTCGCTGGCAGCGTGAGATTCAACAGGCGTTTGTCACCCGGCAATATTTCCAATCGCGCCTGGGTCAACATCACGCCATCGTCGGAAATCACCGAATTGAAGGTGATGCTGTTGACGCGCGCGTCGAGCAGCCGGGCCGCTTCATGGCGTTCGAGCTTGAGCGGCAATGCAAACGAAGGTTCCACCAGCCGATACGCGAAGTTCGCCGAGGTCGCCGGCAAGCCCTGTTGCAACGCGTGCGGGATGCTTTGCCATTCGGCTGGTTGCAACGCTGCCGGTGGCGTGTCCACGGTCACTTGCAACCGGGGATCCGATTGCACCGTCACGAAACCGCGCTGCAAATTCACCTCCGCCGCCTGCACGCCGCGCACAATCGTTTCGCGAGCCTGGCTGGCCGTGGGCACCTGGTAATCCACCTGCAACAGATAGTTGCCGATCACGCGCCGCTCCAATTTCACTTCCCACTCCTGCAATCCGTTCGTCACGGCGCCGTCCATGGCCGCAAAACCTGAGACTTGTTCGCCTTTGAAATTCACGCCTTCCGCCGCGCTCGGAAGCAAAATGCGAAACGCCTTCAAACCGGTGTTCTCAATATCATACTGCAAATTCGCCGCGACTTTCACCTGCGCCTCCGTGACCGTGGCGCTCTGCAAGCTGGTCACTTGGATCCACGGAGCGACTTGCGCGATATCGAGCGCGAGCGTGACCGGCGATTGCAACAAGCGAAACGCCAGCACGCCTTTTTGCGGAATGCCGGCCTTTTGCGGATCCAATTCGGTCACGCCGTCGCGCGACGTCACCTGCAACCGCATCCCCTGCTCCGGCACGATGAGCAACGTGCCCAATTGCTTGTCCGCCTCGCGCAAAATCACCTGCGGCACCGCCCATGCGTTCGCCGCTTTCACGCCCGGTCCGGCGAGGCTGAGGTTGAACTCCTGCTTGCCCTCCGTTTTTCCGGGGAAATGCAGCGTAATCACGCGCGCGCCGTCCGCTTTCGATTCCGTCCAATGGCTCAGCGCCGAGCCGCTGATGGATTCGACATCATAGCCCGGGGGCATCACAAAGCTCACGCGGAAAATGCCCGCGCGTGTGATGTTCACCGTGGCATCCACCGCCAGCACCGTGCGATCTTCGCCGAGTGACAACGTGTTCTGCGTGTCCACGCGGACATCCGGTTCGACTGCCGATGCTTTCACGACCGCAACCGCCTTCGCATCCGAGTACCGAAATGCTTGCCGCAACGTCAGACTGGGAATTTCATTCTGCAGCGCTGGAATCACATCGCTGGAAAAATCCTCGAGATTGATTGATGAAAATGCCCCGGCGTCCACTGAATCCAATTGCACGTCGTTCCCGGTGGCGATTCCCATTAAACCAATTTGTCCGGCCGCGTTCTCAACCGAAATCAATCCCACCGATTGCTCCAGTGGCAATGGCCCCGTCGCGATCTGCGACCGCACCATCAGCGCGAACGGCTTTGACTGCGGCGGATTCAACGTGACGCGCAACTTCCGCGCCTCCGGATCGAATCGCCACAGGGATACTATAGTGGCACGGGTGTCTCGCCCGTGATTTTCTGTTCGCACGGGCGAGATGCCCGTGCCACTACCCGCCACATCCGTAATCGTCATCCCGCGCGGCACGTCCAGAATCAATTCGCTCAACTCGCCTTGTGCGGGGCGAATCGAAAGGTAATGCGCACCCTCGATGACTCCCGCGGCGGGCACGTAGAGTTGTGCGAGGTCGGCATAAAATACCGGCTTCTCGGTTTTCACATCGCGGCTGCGCGGCTTCCAGGCGATGCGCACGCCGTCCGCCGGGGACAGCACCAGCTTCGCGACCGTATTGCTGCCGCCCCATTGCCGCTCCACCGAAACCGCCTGCGTCGGCGCCAGCACGTCCACATCGGCGTTGAGCACGGTCAGGTCCAGGCGATTGATCAAACCGCTGCGCACCGGCAGTGTGAATTCAGTCGTTCCCTTGGCGACTTGCAATTGATAATCGACGTCGATTTCAAACGTCCCATTTGCCTCCGCCACCAAATTTTGCATCGCGCCATCGTCGCTTTGCACCAGCTTCAACGAACGCGGGACAGTCAGGTGCGTGAGCACGGCCGGGCCCTGCAACAGCAGCAACGATTGGCCTTTCAAAGCGGTCCAACGAATCTTTGCGTTGCCGAGCACGAATTTGCCATCCACGCGAATTTCGTCTGTGACCGATTCCGCGCGCGGCGAATCATTTTGCGCCGGCTGAAAACCCATGGCTGCTTGCGCGGGCCGCGCGCAACTGAGCCACAACAATCCAATCAATATCGCCGCTGCCGCCGGCGCTGCGCCTTCTCTCGGCGGCGCGGATTCCGGCTGCGGCCTGCTGACGCGCCACAACTCTCGCAGCGCAGGAAGGATCAAATGCAGGAACGCGAACGCAATCATCACCCAAATCAACGCCGTTGCGCCGTTCGGGAAACGCAATGCCGTCCATGCGACGCACAACCAACCGCACAATCGCAACATGGTTTTGGCAAATGCCCCCTCCATGCGCCACGCAGCGAACCAAACTATGAGCGCCAGCAACGCCGGCCACGCGTAGCCGATCACATTCCACGCCGAGGTTTGGTTCGGAACATTGGATACGACCACCTTCAGCGCGCTCGCGGCTTGTTGCACCGGCGCGAGAAAGGATACCTCCAGCGGCACGGAACGATTTTCCGAGGAGGTCAGTTCCCCCAATCGCTGCAACATGATGGCCGCGAGCGTGAGCGCCAGCAGGCCGAGCACGGTCCCCGCCAGGTGGCGGGCGCTGTACTTCCACACGTCCCCACGCGTCGCCCAGCGCCACACCACCAGTGCCGCAGCCAACAGCGCGAGCGCCGAAAAAATCAGCGTCCACGCCCGCCCCGCCTCCTGGCCTGATAAAATTCTCGCCCACCCGGCAAATCCGGAAATGTCCGCCTGGCCGCCGACCGGCGTGAGCGTGCCGCTCCGGAAAATCAATCGCCGGCCCGCGTCCGGTTCCAATTTCCATTCCGCCAACAGCACCGGCGCGCCCACCACCGGCGCGGCCACGGCCACGCGCGTTGCGTCGTTCGTTTGCGCCAGCTTCAATTGGATGTCCAACACGGCGTCCGGATTGGCGGTTTGCGGCAACGGAATCAAATCCGCGTTGCCATCGATCACCGGAACGACTGCCGCGCCGTTCACCGTCGCGGACCAAAGCTGTGCGCCCGCCGGCAACGTCAGGCGGAAATGCGGATTGCCGCGGCTTTTCACGAAATAGCGCGCGTCCGTGATGACCTGGCCTTCCTTGGAAATGTGCGTGTCCAGCGAAGCGCGGTCCACGACCTGATTCAATGAATCACCTTGCGCCAGCGGACTGAGCGCCAGTTTCAAACTGAATGGCCGCGCCGGATAGCGATACGCGGCGAGAATGGGCGCGTCGAAAAACAGCCGGTATTCCGGCGGCACTTCGCCCGATTCCAACGGCAGCAAACCCGCCGACACTTCCTCGGGCTTGACCTGGAATTGATACGCGCTGGTGATGATCGTGTGGCCTTGCTCGCTTTGCGCATCGAGCGGACGCGCGCCGGTGAAGGCGAGCGTTTCGCCCTCCGGCTTGAACGGCCGCTCATACGTCGCCAGCAACGTGTAGGCGCCGGATACGGGCGTGTGCAATTGCACCAGGTAACCGCCGTTGGTTTTCTGCCAGTTGCGAATGTCCTTGCCGGTGAATTCGACGTTGAAATATTCATCGGATAATTCGACGCGGAAGGTCGAGATCGGCGCGCCGGAAACATTGTAATTAATCACGCTGCTGCCATACGCGACGCCTTCGCCGATGGAAAACAGATGAAGCGCGTCGGCCTGCACGGTTTGGGGCAGGCGTTCGATCTGCATCGTCGCGTCCCACGCGGGATCGCTGATGCGAAACGCGGCCTGGATGCCGGCAACTTTGTCCGGGAAAAAAGCGGTCGGCGTGTCCGTGAGCGACACAGTTCTCCCGGGTGTCACGCGAAAGCCAGGATCGGCCGAAACGCCGACAAATCCCCGCACGGATTTCGCCGCCGCCACTTCAATGCGCGGCAAAATCCAGTTCGTTTCGCCGAGCGCCTGGTTGTGCTCCAGATGCAATTGCACGAGTTGCCGCCCGGAAATCGGCTGGCCGTAAACCAATCGCAGTTCGGCATTCGAGCCGCCTTCGGTCAGAAAATAATCGCTCATGCCGGAAGCCGTCGGCGGCGCGACGACGTAACCTTTCGGCACGTGAACCCGCAACTCGCGCAGCGGCGCCTCGCGAATGTCCAACTCGAGCTCGGCATCGATCGCCAGTTCGTTCTCGCCCAGGTTGTAATTCAGCACTTCAGACACGCCTAATTCCGGCAGAATTTGGTCTGCCTGAATTTTCAACGCGAAATCCGCGCTGGAAAAACGATAGGCGAATTGTTGCGTGCCGGTCGGGCGCAAGGCCGCGCTCGTCACGTCGCTTTCCGGAAATTGATCCGGCGAAATTTGCGACATGCCGCTCGCCTGCGCGACTTCGAGGCGCACCGCGCCCTCATTCACGATGCGCACATAGCCAGCGAAGCGCGTGGCACCCTCCGGCCGCAATTGCAACACGTTGGTCACCTGCGGAAACGCGCTCAGCGGCGTTTGCAATTGCACCTGCAACGAAAACTGGTCCTTCTGCGCCTGGTTGAGTTGGACCACCAGCCGCCGACCGGCGGAATTCGTCATCGGCTCGACGTTCCACGCCAGCACCTGGTCGCCGGCGACGCGCGTCACTTCGCCCGCGCCGCGCAACGTCAGACTCACGCGGTTCATCTCGCTCTGCATGATTTTGAAATTGAGCAACCCGATTTGCCGCATGAGGCCCGGGCTGACGCTGATCTGCGAGAGCATTTCCGCGGAATAAAATAATTTCCCCTCGCCTTCCGCGCGTTTTTCTTTCCACGACAATTTTACATTCCCATCCGACGGCAAAATGCTGACGAAACCGTTCGTCGTGAATTCAGGCCTGGCCGCGCCCGCGAATTGAAACTGCGTGTCCGCCGCGAGGCCTTGCAGCACGATTTCCTGCAACGGCCCGGACGCCACTTGAAATTCCACCGTGTTCCAATCATTCGTTTCGTGAACGGCCGCGTTGAATTTGAGCTGGATGGGAAATTCGCCGCCGCGCTCGAAGGTCAGCACGTAACGGTCCTGCGCCGCGCTGATTTTCCAGCGCGGATGCGCGCCGATTTCCGTCAACGCCACCGGCCCGGAAAGCAAATCGATCGAACCGCCCTTGGAATTCGCGACCTTCACGACCGCATTCAGCGTGAACGCCGCCCGTTCGCTGTTCAGATCGCCAATCAATTTGAAATCCTTCAGCGTAATTCCATCCGGTTCCGGCGGCGCAATTTCCCAGGCCTGCGCCGGAAAACGGGCGAACAACATCAACGACGCACACACCAATGGCAGTGGTATTCTCATATCGGCTCCTTATTAGACGGCTACTTTCCAGAAATGCTCTTGGCCTGGCGAATCATCCATTCCAGCTTCGCCGGGCGCTGGTCGGCGCCATAGACTTGCGGCACGCCGTTCAGATATTTCAACAGCGCATCGGGGCTCACTTCGTCCGCGAACGGGCTCGTCGCGAGCCATTCGGAAAACGCGCTGGCGGTTGCGGCCAGACGCATGGCGGGGCTGGCGTTCTCCAGCGCAACGGCGCTGCCGGTGTAAGGCACGTCCCACGCCTGCTCGCGATATTCACCGGTGGCCGGGACTTTGTAGCGCACGCGCACGGTGGCGATGGAGCCTTCGCCTTGCGGATTGACTTCAATCGTGTAAAGCGCGTTGCCGGCTTCCTGCGCGGCGATTTCCGCGGCGTCCACGGTGTTGTCGCGGAATTGTTCCTTGGTCAATTGATGCCGCGCGTAGCCGATCTGGCGATAACACGTGACGCGTTTGGGATTGAATTCCACCTGCACTTTCACGTCCTGCGCCGCCACGTGCAACGCGCCGGCGATTTGCGACACGAACGTCGTGTTCGCCTCGTCGGGAGTGTTGATGAAACCGTAGCGGCCATCACCATGACGCGTGAGGACTTCCAGCAAATCGTCGTTATAACCTTCCCAACCGATGCCGAAACAATCCAGCGCCACGCCCTGGCGGCGATGCACCTCCACTTTTTGCTGAAGCGAATCCGCATTGACGTCGCCCAGATTCGCCGCGCCGTCGGTCAAGAGCACCACGCGATTGTCGCCATTCGCGAGGTAATGATGCCGCGCGGTTTCATACGCGAGATCGAGGGCGCTGCCGAGATCCGTGCCGCCTTCGGGTGTGAGCTTGGCGATTTCCGCCGCGGCAGCGGCCGCCTGGCTGCCGGGCACGCCGTCCACGCGCAAGCTCGCCGTGCGCGCGAAGGTCACGATGCTGAAGGTGTCAGTCGGCTTCAATTGCGCCGCCAGAACGCGCAATGCTTCGCGAATGATATTCACGCGATCCGCGCGTTCCATGGAGCCGGAATTATCGAGCAGGAGAACGATATTCAACGGCCGACCCGCCTGGCGCCCCGCGGCAGCCGTCTTGAGCGAAAATCGCAATAGCTCGCGATTGTGCGCGAAGGGATAGGCCGCGCGTTCGGACGCAAACGCAACCGGCACGCCCGGCGCGGCATCCGGATCGCGGTAATCGAACGCGTTGATGAATTCCTCAGACCGAATCGATGCCGGCTCCGGCATTTGCCCCTTTTCCAAACTCGCCGCCGCCAGCTTGAACGAAACATCACTGACATTCAGCGAAAACGTGGAGAACGCGTTCGTGCGTGTCTGAATTTCTGGCTGAGGCGTGGGTGGAGGAACAGCGGGTTTGGGGAGGGCGGCATCGGTTTGAGAATTCGTTTCCGGCGGTATCAACGTACCAATCGCCGCCTGGGCAATCTCGACGTCTTTGGGCGTCCCGTGAATAGTGAGTGTGCCGTTGCGATCATTGAAGAAGAAACTCTCCCCCTTGCTAGCATCCAAGTCCACCCCAGCAGAATGAAAAAAATTCTCGGCCGCTATTTGTATCTCAGTCGTAGGATCAAGCCCTGTTACGTATCTCAAAGCCGAGGATTGGCTGTTTGCCACGTTTGCTGTCGGCAACGCAATCTTGCCAGCAATTCCGACCGCGTGTGTGCCAAAGGAAATTGAATTGGTGTGCTGCAAACTCATGTAGAATGTGTTCGGATCCACTTTAAAAGTCTGCGTCACTAAAGCGTCGTTGTTGCTCGAATGCGTTGCTGGAGCCGTTGGCAATCCTGTGGTCGGCGAGAAGGGAATGCCTGAGTTCGAAGCAACTCTTTTGCGTGCGGAATTGTCAGCCCAAATTTGCTCGACCGGAACCATCTTGTTCATCGATGTGACATTGCGCGCGTCTATGACCTCATTAGTTCGAGCCTGTTTGATAAGGCTCGAGTAGTAGAGTGCGGTTTGATTACCTGGATCGTGTTTAAGCGCTTCGTTTAGTTTGCCTTCCGCCTGGTCCAAATTGCCGAGTTGGTAAAGAAGCTTGGCGTCCTGCACTGATTGGCCGATCTCTATGCTGCGCTGCTTCTCAGCCCTCAATCCAGCCAATGCCGCGCTGCTTGGTGCGGCGCCTCGGCGCCGTTCAAGCGCCAGCACGTGGGCATCATTCGAACCTCTGACAATACCAGGCGTCGTTGAACTCGTTTCGCGAGGAATTAGGCCTCCGCCGCCGCCGCCTGCGGCTGCGATGATTCCCCCACCAAATCCGTTAGGTGCAGCCACTCCGTTTGTGGTTATGATACGGGGAGCATTTGCCTCTTCACGCGTTGCGCCGACCGAGAATATAGCGCCCGTCGCTGCCACATCGCCCAGAACGGGCAGTTTATCATCATAAGTTCCCGCCAGAACGACTCCGTTGGTGTCCAACTTCTTCAACGCGCCGCTAATGTCGGTATTGTCCGCGTACGTGATCGGCACAGAGGCGGCCTTCAAGGTTAAGCGCTCCGCCGACGGTTGAGCCGCGGCGACATCGACAGTTTGACCGGGCGCGAGGTAAGGGTATCTCGAAGTAAACCGATTTCCTGCCTCGCCGCCGCCAGCGCTCGGCAGCACGATTTCGGGTTTTGATGCAGCCGGAGAGGTATGCTGAACAAATTCCATCCCCGGCTGTTGCGTCGGCGGAACGATCATTGCGTCACCACTGCGCGGAGCAGCACTCCAATAGGTTCGATTCGCGCCGGCGAATTGTTTTGGCGAGCTTGTCGCCGGAGGCGGCAGCATCAGGTTCAGCGAAATATCCACCTTGCCGTCATGAACCGGCGCTTTGGCGATCACATCCTTCCCGAACACGCTCTTTGCATCGCGAACGCTCATTTCCACTGAGGGCGGTTCCGATACTTTCCCCACCAGAAACTTTCCCCCGGGAATTGTCGGAGGCTGGGCTTCTCCGCCACGTCCCATAAAAACCGCCACCTGTTCCATCGTCGGCTTCGCATTGCTAGATGCGTTGTTTTCCAACGCCCATTGTTGCTCTGCGCCGTCGAGCAAGCGCAGAGTATTAATGATCGCATTCCTTTTGTCCGCGCTTTGGGATTTGCTTTTGGCTTTTCCCAAAGCCGGCAACAAAAACGCCGCGAGCACCATGACTGCCGCTACGCCGGCCAGCGCCGGAATCAACCAATCCAAAGCGCACCGCGGCTTTTGAAATTCCTTCGGCGCCACCGTCTTGAATTGCGCCAGCAACTTCTCCCGTTTCGCGTCCGAAAGTTTCAGCGGCGCTGAAGACGCTGTCGCCTCCGCCGCCGGAGCCGCGCTCTCTCGAACCAACTGAATCGTCGTCTTCAACCGCTCGTAAAGCGCCGCGAGTTCCGGGTCCTGCTCCATCGCCTGGCTCAGCGCCGGGATTTCGTCCGCCGGCAATTCACCGAGCAGGAGGGCCGTCAACTTGGCTTCGAGTTGTTCGCGATCGTTGTGAGGAAAATCGGCGTTCATGGAACCACTCCGTTCTTCGAAAGTTCTTCCGCCATGGCCTTGAGGGCGTGATGCAGCAGGTAGCCGACGTGCCCGATCTTCAATCCGGTGCGCGCGCTGATTTCCTTGTAGGACAAATTTTCCGTGAACTTCAGCCGCACGACTTCTCGGCTGCGTTCATCCAGCGCCGCCAGGCCCAGTCGCACCAACCCGATGCCTTCCAGCCGCACGATTTGTTCATCCGGCAACGGCTGCGGGTCGGTGGCGTCGTGGTCGCGATCCTCGTCCGCGTTGGCATCCAGCGAAACGATTTTGCCGGAAGCGCGGCGATGGTTCAGCGCGAGATTGTGCACGGTGCGATAAAGCCAGCGGCGCGGCTCCTGGACCTGTTCAAATTGCGCGTGCAGTTTCATGAATGCTTCCTGCACGATGTCCTCCGCCACGCCCAGTTCGCCCGCCAGCCGCAAGGCATAATTCAACAACGGCGATTCAAGGGCGCTAAAGAGCTCCTCGATCGTATCGGCCTCTGGCGGCGCAGCTTTGGCCTCGTCTCGTTGCATCACAGCCATGCGGGCATCAATTCGTTCAACCGCCTACCATCCTGGTCGTGTAAAGGACATCGTCACCATCTATGACACCGGCGGTCGCGCTTTCTTAGACGGAAAATGGGAAAAGTTTCCCCTTGGTATGAAAACACGCGGAAATGGGGGAAGTTTCGCGGCCTGCGTGAAACGTGAAACGTAAAACGTGAATTTGGGCCGAGGCGTGGGAGGATATCGGATTCGTGTTGCGTGTTCCGTGTTGCGTGAATATTGGCTGAGGCGCTGCACGAATTCACGTTTCACGTTTCACGTTTCACGTTTCACGTTTCACGCCTCACCGCTCCTTCGCCGTCGCGCGCGCCAACAACACCTTTTGACTCGGCCGATAATTCGCCACAAAGTTGCGATGGAATTCCGCGAAAGTGCCATCGGCAATTGCGGCGCGAATGTCCGCCATGAGTTTCAGGAACAGATGCGAGTTGTGCACGCTCAACATGCGGATGGAGAGAATTTCCTGCGCGATGTAGAGATGGCGCAGGTAGGCGCGCGTGAAATGGCGGCAGGCGAAGCATTCGCAGCCTTCCTCCAGCGGACGAAAATCCATTTTGTTCTCCGCGTTTTTTAAAATGTAACTCCCTTTGCGCGTGAACACGGTGCCGTTGCGCGCGACGCGCGTCGGCAGCACGCAATCGAACATATCCACGCCGCGCGCGATCAATTCCACCAGTTGCGCGGGCGTGCCGAGACCCATGGCGTAACGCGCCTTGTGCGCGGGCAGAAACGGCTCGGCCAATTCGATCGCTTTGAACATCTCATGCTCCGGCTCGCCCACGCTCACGCCGCCAATGGCGTAACCATCGAATTCCAGCGCGACCAAAGCTTTCGCGCATTCCTCGCGCAACGCCGGATTGGAGCCGCCCTGCACGATGCCGAACACGAGCTGGCCCGGCGCGCGCGGTTGCTCGCGACATTCTCCCGCCCAGCGAATGGTGCGTTCCACGGCAAGCTTTTGTTCCTTCGCGGGCGCATCGTGCGGCGGGCATTCGTCGAAAACCATCGCGATATCCGAGCCGAGCGTGCGCTGAATTTCCATGGCTTCTTTGGGCCCCAAAAACAATGCCGAGCCATCGATGTGCGAGCGGAATTCCACGCCATGCGCCTTGACCTTGCGAATTTTGGCAAGGCTGAACACCTGGAAGCCCCCGCTGTCGGTGAGGATGGGCTTGTCCCAATTCATGAAGCGATGCAGGCCGCCCGCCGCGCGGATGATTTCCATTCCGGGCCGGAGATTGAGATGATAGGTGTTTCCGAGGATGATCTGCGTGCCCATTTCGAGCAATTCGCGCGGGTCGATGGCTTTCACGCTGGCCTGCGTGCCGACCGGCATGAAGATCGGCGTCTCGACGACTCCATGCGCAGTGGTCAACCGGCCCAACCGCGCCTTGGTGTGCGCGTCCGTTTTTGACAGTTCAAACATCGCCGGAAGATTTAACGCAAAGGCGCCAGGAGGCAAAGACGCAAAGTGAATGGAATAAAATTCAAGTGCTCCAAACGCCCATTCGATAACCTGCGATGCGGAGTGTCGATCTTCGATCCGGCGCGTTGGCGAGGTATACCGGTTCCCGTAGGGTCGAAGACCGGCGCTCCGGAGCATTGCCTAATGCACACTGCGCGGAAAAGGTCAGAGGCTCCTGACGTCGGCTACGATCTAGTGGTCAGATATAATACATCTTCTCCTTCCCGTCCCCCTCATCCAAAAGCTGCTGGAAAGTGATCTTGTCCGCCGCCTCGTCCACGGCGGATTTTAATCGCAGCCACGCCGCGCGCAGTTCCGGCGCGCAATTCGCGTCGCTCAAGGCCGGGGTATCGAACACCTCGCCATGCACCGCGCGCAGGACATCGCCCAGTGAAATTTCCGCCGGTGGCCGCGCCAGCAGGTAACCGCCTTCCTTGCCGCGCACGCTCCGGGCGATGCCTTTCGATTTCAAATCGAGCAAAATCTGAACGAGGTAATTCGCCGGGACGCCCTGCCCGGTGGCGAGGTCCTCGACCCGCAGCGCCGTTTTATTCGGAAAATGCCGCGCCAACCCCAGCACCGCCCGCGTGGCATAATCGCTTTTGACCGAAAGCTTCACAAACGGGAAGGTAACGAACGACCCGAAAATCGCAATCCATGGATTCAAGACGGATTCAGGGTGGGTTAACACCCCATCCCCGAAAAAGCCGGCTTACTATTCCATTAATAGCAATTTGCGACGATGGTATTTCCGTCCGATAATTGCGAACCTAGAGATTCTGTCTGCCCAATGACCATTAAACTGGACGAAGCGCCGCCTTCTGAAGCAAAAAACTCCGCCCGTGCCAACGCCGCCGTGCGTCTCCCGCACCGCGGGGCGGACCACGTTGTGCAGTTTTATGAAAGTGATGAGTTCCTGGCCGATTGTGTGAGCGAATTCCTGGCAGCCGGCGCGGAAAGAGGCGAAAGCAGCATTATCATCGCCACGGCGGAACACCGGACGGCAGTGGAACAACGCCTTTCCGCCCGCGGTTTCGACCTGGCCAAGCTCAAAAACGAACACCGGTATTTTTCGCTGGATGCGAAGGAGACCATGTCGCGGTTCATGGTGAGTGGCAAACCGGATGAAAAGCTTTTCAATCTCGCGCTCGGCCGCCTCATTACCGAAGCCACACGCGGCCGGCGGCATGTGCGCGCGTTCGGCGAGATGGTCGCCATCCTGTGCGCGGAAAAAAAGCATGAAACCGCTCTTGAGGTCGAGGAATTGTGGAACGGGTTGAGCAACGCGCACTCGTTCTCGCTGCTGTGCGCCTATCCAACCTCCGTTTTTCTGGACAATCCCAGGAGTGAAACGATCACTCACATTTGCGACGCGCACTCGCACGTGCGCCCCTCGGAAAGTTTTATCAAATCCGGCCAGACGGAAGACGAGCGCCTCCGCCGGATCGCGTTGTTGGAATACAAGTCAAGGCTGCTGGAAGCCGAAATCGCCAAACGCAAACAAGTCGAAGAAGGCAGCCGGCTCCTGGCATCCATCGTGGCGTACTCCGATGACGCCATCATCAGCAAGGACTTGAATGGCGTCATCACCAGTTGGAACGCGGGCGCGCAGCGCATTTTCGGCTACACGGCGGAGGAAATTGTCGGTCATTCCGTGACGGAACTCATGCCTCCGGATCGGCAGCACGAAGAGCCTCAAATCCTCGCGCGCTTGCGCAATGGCGAGCGCATCGACCATTATGAAACGGTCCGCCGGCGCAAGGACGGCGCCGACATCGAGGTCTCCCTGACGGTATCGCCCTTGAAGGATGATACCGGAAGAGTCGTCGGCGCCTCAAAAATCGCCCGCGACATCACGGAGCAAAAGCGCGTGCAGGCCACGCAGCAGGCGCTGTACGAACTGACCAGCATCGTCAATCGCGCCGCCAAAATCTCGGAGGTCTATGAGGCCGCGCTCGACGCGATCTGCCGCAGCCAATCGACGGACCGCGCCGCGGTCCTGCTCTACGAACCGGACGGTGTGATGCGGTTCAAGGTGTGGCGCAATCTTTCGCCTGAGTACCGCCGCGATGTTGAAAATCATCCCCATTGGCGCCGCGAGGACAAGGGCCCGGAGCCGATTTGCATCGAGGATGTGCGGCAAGCCTCGTTGGACGAGCCGTTGCGCAAGGTGATCCTTCGCGAAGGCATCGAGTCGGTCGCGTTTTTGCCCGTGAGCTATAACGGGCGCTTGCTCGGCAAACTCATGATTTATCACAATGCGCCGCATCGTTTTAAGACCGCGGAATTGCACGTGGCGCAAACCATTGTGAGCCAGATTGCCTTCGCCATCGAACGGCATCGCAGCGCGGAAAATCTCGAGCGCATGGTGAACGAACGCACTGCCTCGCTGCGCGAAGCCATCGCTCAAATGGAGGAGTTTTCCTACAGCGTCTCGCACGATCTCCGCGCCCCGGTGCGCGCGATGCAATGCTATGCGGAAGTGCTCATGGAGGACTACGGCGATAAACTTGAGGACACTGCCAAAAAGTATCTCTCCCGCATCATCCAGGGCGGCGCGCGCATGGACCGCCTGATCCAGGATATTTTGACCTACAGCCGGCTCAGCCGGCGCGAAGTGCGGCTGCAACCGATTTCCCTCGACAAATTAACCCACGAAATCGTGCGGCAATTCCACGATTTGGCGCCCAGGCCGGAGTCGGAAATCTCCGTGGAAGGAAAACTGCCGGATGTCGTCGGCCATGAACCCTCGCTGTCGCAGGCCATTTCCAATCTCCTGAACAACGCGGTCAAATTCGTTGAGCCCGGCACGAAGCCGAAGGTGCGCCTCTATTCCGAACGCCGCGACGGCCATGTGCGTTTGTGGATTGCAGACAATGGCATCGGCATCAAGCCCGAATACCAGCACCGGCTCTTCAGTGTTTTCGAGCGCGTGCATCCCGAGAAAAATTTTGAAGGCACGGGCATCGGCCTGGCGATCGTCCGCAAAGCCGCCGAGCGGATGAATGGCAAAGTGGGGTTGGAATCAGACGGCGTGCATGGAAGCAGGTTTTGGATACAATTACCCTCAGCAGACAACTCATGAGCCATCAACCCATTATTCTCCTGGCCGAAGACGACGATAACGACGTCTTTTTCATGCGGCGGGCGCTCAACAAAGCGCAAGTGGAACTCCCGCTGCACGTGGTGCATCACGGCAAGGAAGCATTGGACTATCTCAACGGCAATGGACCGTTCGCTGATCGCGCCGCCCATCCCCTGCCCTCGCTCATCCTGCTCGATCTGAAAATGCCTTTCTTCGACGGCTTCGAAGTGCTGGAGCGGATTCGGTCCAATGCCTCGCTAAGAGACATTCCCGTGTGCGTCCTCACCTCGTCCAACGAGGAACGGGATCGCCATCGGGCGATGGAACTCGGCGCGAAAGGATATTTCGTCAAGCCGCCGACCGTCAATATGATCCATGAAATGCTCGCGGTTGCCCATGGACAGCATCAGGCCGCCGTCATTTCGGCGTGACTTTTTTCGGCGGCACTCCCGGTGTCGCTTGAGATCGGCCGCCGCGGAGCGCCGAGCATAGTGGCACGGGCGTCCCGCGCCGCTATAAATGCGCTGCCAGCCCCAACCCCGCGAGGAATGCTGCGGGTATCAACTCACGCCCGCAATAGTTTCGGCACTCAACAGCGCCTTCAAGCGCGCGGGCTCGTTCGTGGGTGATTGGCAGGCATTGCCGGCGCACAAGTAAACGAGTGCGCCATCCCTCGCGGGCAACGTCCGCGCGAATTCCTCCACCGCTCCCTGATTTCCGAGCACGACTTTGTTCGGCTGATAAACCGAATGAACCGCCCGCAGCAATTCCCGCGCGCGCGCTGAACCCGGTTCGCCGGCCACCACCGCCCGCCGCGGTTCCTGCACCGAAAAATCAAGCGCCGCCAGCAGGTACGGCACAGCCTGCGGCGCCTGCTGCAAGCGCGCGCCGAAAAACTCCAGCGCTTTTCTCGCCGCATCGGTGAACGTTTTCCGTCCGGTCATCGCTCCCAATTTCAGCAGCGCCAGCGTGGCGACCGAATTGCCTGAAGGTTCCGCGCCGTCGTAATCCTCCTTCACGCGCAGAATTAAATCACGAGCGGCGAGGCTTTGCCAAAACCCGCCGTTTTCCGCGTCGAAAAATTTCGCCAGCATCGCCTCGGCAAGCGCAATCGCAAAATCAAGATGGCCCGGCTCCAGCGTGGCTTCATATAAATCAATCACGCCGCTGAGCAGGAACGCGTAGCCCTCGAGCAATTCCACCTTGTCCCGCTCGCCATCCCGCCAGCGATGAAACAAAGTGCCAACGCCGCCTTTTCCCCCCGCCGGTTGCCACAGCTTCGTTCGCAGGAAAGCGAAATTCTTTTCCGCGGATTGGCGATAGCGTTCTTCACCCAACACCGCTGACGCGCGCGCGAATGCGCCCAGCATCAACCCGTTCCAGGACGCGAGAATTTTGTCGTCGAGATGCGGACGCATGCGTTTGGCGCGGGTGGCGAACATTTTCTTTTTGGCCGATGCCAATAAAAGCCTGTCCGCCTCAGCAAGGTCGGGCGTTACCACGCTGAGAACATTCTGTCCCGCGAGTGGCTGCGGATGACTGTGGTCCATAAAATTCCCCTGCTCCGTGACTCCGAAATAGCGCGCGGCCGCCTTGAATTCCTCCGGCGCCAGCAGCGTTTCCAACTCCGCCCGCGTCCAGCAGTAGAATTTTCCCTCGTGGCCCTCGCTGTCCGCGTCTTCCGCGGAAAAAAATCCGCCCTCCGGATGCGTCATGTCGCGCAGCACATAATCCAGAACGTCCCGCACAACGTCCGCATGGCGCGCATCGCCGCTTGCGAGAAACGCGTCGAGATACAATTGAACCAATTGCGCGTTGTCATAGAGCATTTTTTCGAAGTGCGGCACCAGCCATTCGGCATCGACGGAGTACCGCGCAAACCCGCCGCCAAGCTGATCGTGGATCCCGCCCGCCGCCATGCGCTCACAGGTCTGCACGACCATCTTCACCGCTTCGTCATCATGAAACCGCTTGGCGTAGCGCAGCAGAAATTGCGGCTGGCTCGGCTGCGGAAATTTCGGCGCGCCACCGAAGCCGCCGAATTGCGGATCAAACATGCGCTTGAGTTGCAGGCCGGCATTTCGCAATTCCTCCTCGGTCAACTCCGCCCCTGAAGGTTCATGCGCGGACGCCATTTGCGCCAGTTTCTCATGAACATCACCCGCCGATTCCACCAGGTCATCGCGGCGCGTCGTCCAAAGCTGATGGATGTGCTGCAGCAACTGGAGAAAACTCGGGCGCCCGTGCCTGCCCTCCGGCGGAAAATACGTCCCGCCAAAAAACGGCTTCAATTCCGGCGTCAGGAACACGCTCATCGGCCAGCCGCCGGAGCCGGTCGTGGCCTGCACGAAGGTCATGTAGATTTTGTCCACGTCCGGCCGCTCTTCGCGGTCCACTTTGATGCTCACGAAATGCTCGTTCAAAAACGCGGCCACTTTTTCGTCTTCGAACGATTCGCGCTCCATCACGTGGCACCAATGGCAGGTCGAATAACCGATGCTCAAAAAAATCGGTTTCCCCTCCGCCCGCGCTTTTTCGAACGCTTCATCGCTCCACGCAAACCAATCGACCGGATTCCCGGCGTGCTGCAGCAGGTAGGGCGATTTCTCGCGGGCAAGCCGGTTCGAGCGGGTGCGGGTCGGGTTCATCGCGCAACCATAAACCGCGATTGGCCGCCGGGCAAAAGAAACTTGCCGAGGCAGACGCTTCCCTTGTGGCGCCGATTTTCAATCCGCGCTACATGCTTGCCGCCGATCGCATCCGTCCATTTTGCAAGAATGACCCGCCTCAGCCCGCAGAAACTTCCTCGTCACATCCGCGCCCATGCTATAGGTTCACCCGATGTCTGTGCTGAGCATGCTGACGACTGGCCGCCTTTCCGAAAAACCATGGAAAGCGGGCGCCGTCGTGCGTCTGGCGGCAAGCGTCGCGGTTTGCTTTTTCATCGGCGCCGCCGTCGCGATGGTCTTTCGTTATTTTGAAATGCGAGAACATTCCTCCGAGGCGCTTTTCCTCGCATTCATCGCCGCAGCCGTCGCGTTGTTCATCACCGCCATCGTCGTGCTGATGCGACGGTGGCCTCCGGAGGCCTATCTTTCCCGGCTCATCGGCTTGCTGCTCTGCGTCTACGGCGGCTTTCTGCTTCTATGGCTCTCCGCGAAGCTCATCCATGGAAAAACCGAATTGGATAATCCCATCCTGGCGATGATCATCGCCGTGCTCTCGTTTCAAGCCGCGGCGCTGGTCCTAACCCATTTTTTCCTGCGCGAACATCACATGAATTGGGCGGATGGCTTCGGCCTTCTGAATCGTCCGGCGCAATCGCTGTTGTTCGGCGCGTGCGTGGGATTCCTGACACTCGTTCCGGCCTGGTTGTTGCAGGACATCTCCGCCCGCTTCTTCGAAACGTTTTCCGTCCAAACCCACGAACAGGAAGCCGTGACCATCCTGCGCAACGCCGAAGGCTGGCCCCAGCATCTCGCTCTCGGCATCGCCACAATTTTGATCGCGCCGCTTGGCGAGGAGGTTTTGTTTCGCGGCATTCTTTATCCGGCTATTAAACGCACCGGCCGCCCGCAACTGGCGTTGTGGTCCACGGCGATTTTGTTCGGCGCCATTCACGCCAACCTCGCGAGCTTTGTCCCGCTCACGCTCCTCGCCGTGGTCCTCGTCTGGCTTTACGAATATACCGGCAACCTGCTCGCCTGCTTCGGGGTGCACTGCATTTTCAACGCGGCCAACTTTGCCGCTCTTTACCTCATGCCAAAATAAATCCTTGTTCGATTGTGAACGAATTCGAATTGATAGAAAAACTCACGCGCTCACTGCCGGCCAATAAATCCGTCGTGACCGGCCCGGGCGATGATTGCGCCGTGCTCGATCTCGGCCTGCCCGATAAATTGCTCCTGTTCAAAACCGACGCCCTCGTGGAGGGAATTCATTTCAAATCCGATACGCCGCCGGAAAAAATCGGACGCAAGGCGCTCGCGCGATGCCTCAGCGACATCGCCGCCATGGCCGGCACGCCCACCGCCGCGCTCATCACCATCGCGTTGCCGAAGAATTTCGACGCCGCGCATGTCGAAGCCATTTACTCCGGCATCATCGCACTCGCGCGAAAACAAGACGTCGCCATCGCCGGCGGTGAAACGACCACGAATCCCGAACGCATCCTGATTTCCGTGGCGCTGATCGGCCACGTCGCGCGCGGCAAAGCTCCCTTGCGTTCCGGCGCTGAAGCGGGCGACGCGATTTTCGTCACCGGCGAACTGGGCGGCTCGCTCGCGGGCCGGCATCTCGAATTTGAGCCGCGCCTGGCCGAAGGCCGCTGGCTCGTCGAGCATTTCCCCATTCACGCCATGATTGATTTGAGCGACGGCCTCGCCGGCGATCTTCGCCACATTTTGAAAGCCAGCCGCGTCGGCGCGGAATTGCTCACCGCATCCATCCCCATCAGCCGCGCGGCTAAAATCGCGTCCAAAGCCGAATCGTCCGCCAAGCCGCCCCTGCTCGCCGCGCTCACGGATGGCGAAGATTTCGAACTGCTGTTCACCGTGGCCAGCCGCGATGCCGTGCCCTTGCTCGACGCGTGGAAAATTCAATTTCCCAAAATCCCGCTGACGTGCATTGGCAAAATCACCGCCGGCGAAGGCATCAATCTCCGCGACAAATCCGGCGCGCGACCGTTGACCGCTCATGGCTACGAACATTTCGCATAGCGCGGCCGAAACCGAATCCCTCGGCGAGAACTGGGGTCGCGCGGCTCAGCACGGGCTGGTCGTCGCTCTTTCCGGCGACCTCGGCGCCGGCAAGACGCAGCTCGTGAAAGGCCTTGCCCGCGGTCTCGGCATCGCCATGCGTGTTCATTCACCGACGTTCACGCTCGTGAACGTTTATACAGGCGGCCGGCTCACACTGTTTCATCTCGACCTATACCGGCTGGAAACAAAGGAGCAGATTCTGTCCGCTGGCCTGGAGGAATATTTGAAACCCGAAGGCGTAACTGTGATTGAATGGGCTGAACGATGGTTTGATGAGGGCCAAAAGGCCGCCAGTTTTCCTCCGCTCTTTCGTTGGGTGAAGATTGAATGTCTGAATGAAAACGAGCGGCGAATTGTTTATGAAGATTTTGGCGCTTGAATTTTCCTCGCCGCAACGGAGCGCGGCCGTCCTCCGCAGGGAGGATCTCCACGAGCCTCCAACCTACTCAAACGAATCGGGGGTTCATACAATCCGCCTGGCCAATCTCTTCATAAACGGAGTCATTGAATCCGGCACCGGCTCCCCGCTCACGATGATCGATGAGGCCTTGCGCGAAGCGAAACTCGAACGCGAGCAAATTGAGTGCATTGCCGTGGGGCTTGGCCCCGGCTCCTACACCGGAATTCGCGCTGCGATATCCATTGCGCAAGGCTGGCAATTGGCGCGCGGAATTGACCTCCTGGGCGTCAGCAGCGCGGAAAGCATCGCTGCCCAAGCCTACGCAGATGGCGCAACCGGTCGTGTGAATGTCATCGTGGATGCCCAACGCGACGAATTTTATCTGGGTGGTTATGAACTCGCGCCGGATGGATTGCGGGAAGTCGAACCCCTTAAAATCGTCAGCGTCGATGAGGTGCGCCGCCATGCGGAAGCCGGAGAATTGTTGATCGGCCCGGAAGTCTCACGTTGGTTCCCGACTGGAAAAATCGTTTTCCCGCGCGCGGCGACCATCGGCAAACTCGCCCTCGAACAAAACGATTTTATCCCCGGCGAAAAACTGGAGCCGATTTATCTGCGTGAGACAAAATTTGTCAAAGCGCCACCGCCGCGCCGCATCGGATAAATGGATTGTTGGATTTTTCGTTGGCCCCGCGATGCGTTTTACCAATAATTCATTTATCCAATGATCCAATGATCCACTATGAAGGCAGCCGTTCTTTACGGTAAAGAAGACGTTCGCGTCGAAGATATTCAGCCGCAACCGCTCAAGCCGGGCGAAGTGCGCATCAAAATCGAAGCCGCGCTGACCTGCGGCACCGACCTGAAAGTCTTCCGGCGCGGTTACCACGCGAAAATGATCGTCCCGCCGGCGGTCTTCGGGCATGAATTATCCGGCGCCATCGCCGAAACGCAAAGCTCGGACTGGCGCGTCGGCGATCGCGTGGTGGCGGCCAATTCCGCGCCGTGCGGCGAGTGTTTCCATTGCCGGAACCACCAGGAAAATATTTGCGACGATTTGCTCTTTCTGAATGGCGCTTACGCCGAATCCATCGTCGTGCCCGCGCGCATTGTGCAAAAGAATTTGCTGCGATTGAAACCGCAGACCGCCTTCAAGGACGCCGCCCTCGTCGAACCGCTCGCGTGCGTGGTGCAGGGAATCGAAGACGTGAAAGCGCGCGCCGGCCAGCACATGCTCGTGCTGGGCGCCGGCCCCATCGGTTTGATGTTCGTCGCGCTGGCGAAGCAACTTGGTTGCACCGTCACCGTCGCCGGTCGTCGCGCCGTCCGTCTCGACGCCGCCAAAAAGCTCGGCGCCGATCACGTGATCGACATCGGGGATGGCAACAATCTCGCCGCCAAAGTTCGCGACCAATCGAAAGACCATTTCGACGTGGTGATTGAAGCCGTGGGAAATCCGTCCGTCTGGGAAGCGAGCGTTCAACTCGTGCGCAAGGGCGGCGCCGTGAATTTCTTCGGCGGCTGCCCTTCAGGCACGACCGTCACGCTCGACACAACACTGATTCACTATTCCGATCTCACGCTGCTCGCGAGCTTTCATCACACGCCGCGCACGATTCGTCGGGCGCTCGAATTCATTGAAGCCGGCGTCATCAAAGCGGCGGATTTTGTGAACGGCGAATGCACCTTGAACGAATTGCCGCAATTGCTCAAATCGATGACGGAGGGCAATCGCGTCGTGAAAACGCTCGTGCGCGTGCAGCGGTAATCTCATTCGCGAACAGTGACGCCCAATCCCCAATACGACATTTACGTTGCGGAATTGAAGAAGGCCAAGCGACGTTTTTCCAAGTGGTGCGGCCTGGCGTTTCGAGCCGCACCCCTGGAGTTTGCGCGGATGGTCAAACTGCTGGACGGCAAAGGCAGCTTGAAATTCGGAGGCCGATGGTCCGCGGCAGGAACGTTCCGCGCCGTGAATCTCTCCACCACGCAGGCAACCGCAATCGCGGAGAGCGGGGCGAATTTCAAATATTACAAACTCACGCTGAAAGATGTGGCTCCGCGCGTCATCGTCGGCATCCGGCTCAAGCTCGGCAAAGTCATCGATCTCACCAAGGCTAACTGGCTCGGCAGCCAACCGTGGCTCAAATTGGACGAACTGCTGGCCGAAGATTGGAGAAAAACCAACCAGGCAGGACGCGAATCGCGATCGCAGGCATTTGGCCGAGCCGCGCACGATAGCGGCGCTGAGGCGATCCTCACGCCGTCGGCCATGGTTCCAGGCGGAATCAATCTTGTTTATTTCCCCGAATCGGTGCTTGGCCCAGGCAAAGTGGAAATCCTCTGACGTGGAGAATTGGATCGGTGGCTAAAGAAATGGTGACGTGCAAAAGTGCGTGTAATTTTGCTTGCATTTTTCAGCAGGTGGGCATATTGTGTGGACATGAAGAAAGCGAACCGTCCAACCGGCCAGACGACGAAGCGGGGAACGGGACCGAAAGCCAGCCCTTCCAAAGCGCACGAGCTTTTTGACACCGTCAGGGCTGGAGAGACACTGAACGGGTTCGAAGTGAAGGAGTTTTGCGAATCTTATAAAGTGACCCAGGAGGTTTTTACGCGTCTGACCGGCTTTTCGCCGCGAGCGGTGGCGCATTGGGCGCAAGGGCGCAAACCGAGCGCATCCACGGACCGTCGGCTCGCGGAGTTGAGCAGGCTCTTTGAGGCGCTGGAACGGTTCGTTCCCGGCGAAAGCCTCGGCCCTTGGCTCAAAGAGCCTAATCCGGCTTTTGACGGTTCAACCCCGTTGCAAGTGGTGGAACGTGGAGAGATGGACCGGATCTGGCGCATGCTCTACGAACTCGAATCGGGCGAGCCGGGTTGAGGAACCCTGGCGACCGGAAACCGTTCAGTGATACTCCTGCAAGGTTTGGACGCCGTAGCCGGATTTCTTCAGGGCGGAGATGCCCAGCGCGGCGGCTTTGGCGCCGCTCAAGGTCGTCATGATGGGCGTGCCGGTGTAAACGGCGGTGGTGCGGATTTTCACTTCATCGGCGCGCGGCGCCTGGCCGGCGGGCGTGTTGATGACGAGTTGGATTTCCTTGTTCTTCAGCAAATCGATCGCGTTCGGCCTGCCTTCGCTCAACTTGAAAATCCGCTGCACTTTCAAGCCGGCTTTTTCCAAAACGGTCGCGGTGCCCGACGTCGCCACCAGTTCAAAACCAAGTTGCTCAAATTCCTTGGCGACTTCGACCACCTGGTTTTTGTGGGCGTCGCTCACGCTGATGAACACGCGCCCGCGCAGGGGCAGCGGCGCGTTGGCCGCCATCTGCGATTTCGCGTAGGCGATGCCGAGATCGGCATCGAGCCCCATGACTTCACCGGTCGAACGCATTTCCGGCGATAGCAGAATGTCCTGGCCGTGGAAACGGTTGAACGGAAACACCGATTCCTTTACCGTCCAATACTTCGGCCAGACCTCCTTGGTGAAGCCCAATTCCTTGAGCGTTTTGCCCGCCATCACTTTCGCCGCCAGTTTCGCCAACGGAAAACCGATGGCTTTGCTGACGAACGGCACCGTGCGCGAGGCGCGCGGATTCACTTCAAGGCAATATACCGTCTCGCCTTTGACCGCGTATTGCACGTTCATCAAGCCGATCACTTTCAATTCGCGCGCCATCGCATGCGTGTAATCGCGAATCGTCTGAATGACTTTTTGCGAAAGCGAATGTGGCGGCAGAACCATCGCGGCGTCGCCCGAATGCACGCCGGCGAATTCAATGTGCTCCAACATGCCGCCAATGACGCTCGTCCCGCCGTTCGGGTGGCCGACGTCGGCGATGCAATCCACGTCCACCTCTGTCGCGTCTTCGAGAAATTTATCCACCAGCACCGGCCGCTCCGGCGAGGCTTCGACCGCGAAACGCATGTAATGCTGCAGTTCGTTGTCGGAATAAACAATCTGCATCGCCCGCCCGCCCAGCACGAAGGACGGACGCACCAACACCGGGTAGCCGAGCGAACGCGACGCTTCCAACGCCTCCGCTTCATTGGTCGCAATGCCATTCGGCGGCTGCGGAATGTTCAGCTTGTGCAACATCGCCGCGAATAATTTCCGGTCCTCGGCAATCTCGATGCTCTGGGGCGAGGTGCCGATGATGTTCACGCCGTTTTTTTGCAGGGCCAGCGCGAGATTGAGCGGCGTCTGTCCGCCGAATTGCGCAATCGCGCCCCAGCATTTTTCCCGCTCATAAATGTGCAGCACGTCCTCGAGCGTGAGCGGTTCGAAAAACAATTTGTCGCTCGTGTCGTAATCGGTCGAGACGGTCTCGGGATTCGAATTGACCATCAACGTCTCGAAACCGTCCTCTTTGAGCGCGAAGGCCGCATGGACGCAGCAATAATCGAATTCAATTCCCTGCCCGATGCGATTCGGGCCGCCGCCGAGAATCATCACCTTGCGCTTGGGCGTGGCGCGGACCTCGTCATCGCCGCGGTCGTAAGTGGAATAATAATAGGGCGTGTAGGCCTCAAATTCCGCGGCGCAGGTGTCCACGAGGCGGTAGCTGGGGACGAGGCCGAGTTTTTTCCGCAACGCGCGGATTTCGTCCTCCGATTTCCCGGTTAAATTGGCGATCTGGCGGTCAGAAAATCCGAGTGATTTGGCTTTGGCTAAAATGTCTGCGTTCATTCGTTCCGAACTAAAGATAAATCCTGCGAAGCAAACAGGAATGCAAGGCGGGTGTCGAGGGAAAAGGCACCAGGGGCGGGTGTCGAGGTGTGATTAGAAGTGGGTGGAAGTCGTCCGAACCCGCGGAAAGGAATGTGCGCTCCACTGTAGCGCAGGCTGCCCAGCCTGCTGTGTCGCAGGCTGCCGAGCCTGCGCGTTTCGTTCCTGCCCCAATAGCTTACCTCCCCACCCACCTTTAATCACACCCCGGGTGTCGAGGCAAAAGGATGGACTCTTGGAACTGCCTAAATTTGAGCAACTGGACGGGACTGCCGCTTGAGATTGTTGATATCTTGCAGTAATTGGTAATTGGCATCGGATGCCTTTTTAAATGCGAATCTAGCGGAGCGGCGGATCCGAAAAGGCAATTCCACTGACGCCTGCTCGGATACATTCACGGTCACGACGACAAAAAAATAAAAAACCTGTCGCTCCGAGTCGCCGGATTGAGCCCCTGGCACAAGCCGCGTATAATAATCCTGTTCGCATCTGACGATCGCGGCGGCGGGGATGCGATAGCGTTCATTGTCGCCTTCGAAAAGCAACCAGCCGTTCTGAATATCCAGAAAGCCAACGTCCGTGGCATTTTCGGTGAGGGTTTTGTCGTTCCATGCGGATTTCGGAACGATTTCGACAAATCGCACGCCAGGACCGTCCGCGTTCACGATTTTGGTTGGCCGCCGGTTGATTTCGTTCCGGGCGACGCGGCGGAGCCATTGATTGCGGGTTCCAATGAGGATTCTAATGGCCAGCAGAATGACGAACAGGCAGGCTGCCAGAACACAAAGAACGTTCGAGAAACCGACTTCCGATGGAATCTCCTTGTCGATGCTGTCTTGATGTAAAATGGCGGCCCACGCCAATAAGCCGAAACCCGCGACAATCGTCAGCGGAAATATGACACCGTAAACTATGCGAACCCTGGCGATGCTGGGCGCAGAAAGGATTTTATCCGCAAATTGGGCCGGTAACACCTCGACTTGCGCGAATTTCGAATCGGCTTCAGTCATGAAGGTTTTGGCGGGCGCACGCGGAGAGGCTAAGCAAGCCGATTCAAATCGTCAAACGCAACGCAATGGTGGGGCGCGCGTGAATCTCGCGCTCAATTTCCTGCTCTTCATCGTGATGGTGGCCGGAAAGGGGTCGGAGATGACGCGTTTTTGCACCGTGTCCAAAACCCGATATGCTCGCTGCGCTCGCCCGGCGTAGCCGGAGAGTGAATGGATTTTTGTTCCAGAGACCCTTGGTATCGCCCCGCATCCCTCCGCAACCGCCGGGCTTGGTGACGCAACGCCCTTGGCGTAATGGGGTCGGCCTGATATTCGACAGCGAACCTTTCGCATTCCGGAATAATTCGCGGAAATTAGAGCATTGACAGAAAAGATGCAGCGGTGTGCAGCGAGGATTTTTGGGTTTTGGCGAGGCTTCGGCGAAGGAGCAGGTTTGAACAATCCTGTAACTGAGCCGAAACGAAGCCAAAAACCAAAAAGACCGCTGTCCTCAGGATCTCTCGACACATCGCTACAGCTTTTATGGAAATGCTCTATAGTGAAATTCGCGTCAAAGACTTTTCTTCATCCGTGTTTATCTGTGTTCATCCGCGGTTAAAACTTTGCGAAAATATTTTCAAAAAATCGCAATTTTCAAAATTTTCCCTTCGTAACTCGCTGGGGATGAGCTGCCTAAATGTCAAACTTACGGTAAGTTTTTTTCTTTTTTCGAAGTGTGATAGAACGAGGCGATGAAAGAAAAAATGGAGTTGCTCGAATTCGGTGGAGAAGCCGAGTTGGGTAGGATCGGCCCTCGCGGGGCCTGTGGCTTCGCCCACATTCCTTTAGCCGCCTCCCAAGCGGCTCAAGTCCCCCGGGAAGAGAATTCCCCAAACAACTCGCATCGAGCCCCCCAACCCGAGTGCGATGCCTCGGAGCGCTGGCGTCTCGCCGGCGCGTTTTCAGTTTTATTCCCTTGCCTTTCCGAAGTTTTCGGAGCTATTCGGAGGCCTATTTTTTTGGAGGGCTAAATGAGTGAAATCGTAATGGATCGGAAGGTGAAGCAGCCGGCTGAGGGCGAGGATAAACCGGCGGCAACGAGGCTTAAGGAATTGCCGGCGGCGATTCGCGCGCAGGTAATTGAGATTCTCGATGGCAATACTTACAAGGCGGCGGAGCCGTTGGTGTCGGGCCTGGTCGGGTTCCAATGTTCATCAGATGTTTTGTACCGTTTTCGGAAATGGATGAAGGCGTCGAAACGGATGGAGATGGGGCGGGAACGTCTGTCCCAGATTGCGTCGTTTTTGAAGGAGCAGATGCCGGAGGCTTCAACCGAAGAAATGCGGGAAATGAGCGGGATTTATTACACGCTGATTTCGCTGGGAGATGGGGATGCCAGGACGTTTGTGGACGTGAGCCGGGCGGAGTCGCAGGCGGAGCGGGAACGCATCCGGCAGAAGAGGCTGGATCTGGACGAGAGGATGTTCAAGGAGTCGTTGCGCGGGAAGCTGGATGCGGGGTTGGATGGGCTGGCGAAGTTGTTCCAGGGGAATCCGGAGGCCATGAAACATTTTAACAAGGCAGCGGAACTGATTGGGGCGGGGACGAAATTTAAGATTCAAATTCTGAAAGGGGAAGTCGACGCCAGAAGCTGATGGAAATGCTCTATTTTGAAGGAAATATATGAATGAACAGGATGAAAATCAGATAACGCTGGGGCAGTTCGCTGAGTTTATTTCAAAGGTGGATCCGACCATACGCGTCGCGGAAGCGCCGAAGGTGGGGTCGTTTCGCGAGTTCCTCGAGAAGTATGCCATGGTGAAGGGCCCGGATGGACGGTATGTGAAATTTACGTTCAAAGGGCGGGAGCCGTTGATTGAGATTGTGAGGGTGATTGATATGGTGCTCGGCACAACGGATCAGGGGAATACAACTCAAATTTGAAAACCGAGATTGAGGCAAGGGAATGTTCGGCAGAGGAACAAGAAAAGCGCCGTCGCTGCTGTGTTTTGCCGGCGCAGTCCAAAGACGGCGCGCGGAGCGACACCCCCTACCTTGCCGCCGGGACGGCGGCGGTCCCAGGGTCAGCCGCGTGGCGGCAGGACTTTGTCGATCGCGGTCTTGTCGAACGTCACGAATTTCGGCAGGCCGCCTTCCATCGGGAATTTCACTTCGCCTTCGATCAGAGGTCGGGCGTATTGGACGAATTTTTCGTTGGGCAAAAAACCGTCTTCGGAGATCCAGTCGCGCGGGATGAAATGTTCCACATTCGCAATGTCGCCCAAATCCTGCAGGCCGGTTTCCCATTTGATGGAGCCGTTGCCGTTCGTGTTGCGAATGATTTTCACCATGAAACCGCTCTTGCCATCGACGGCGGCTTTCACGGCCGCCACACCGCACGCGTAGGCGTTGTTGGAATCGGTGGCGCTCGCGAAATGTTCGGCGGCGCGTTGGGCGTAGCCGAGTTTCACCGTGCGGGTCTTGGTGTCGAGCTTGCCCTGCACAATTTCCGCCAGCGCATCCGCCGCGCCGGAAAGCACGGGATGACCGAAGGCATCCAGGCGCGATTTGTCCGCGCCGATTTCTTCGCCAGCCTCGTTCTTGAGCCCTTCGCCCACGACCACGATGCAATAATGATTCTGTTCCACGGTCTCCTTGACCTTCGCAAGGAATTTCTCCTCGTTGAACGGCAATTCCGGCAGCAAAATGATGTGCGGCGGATCGGCGGGTTCGCGCTTGGCAACAATCGTTCCGGCGGCGATCCAGCCGGCGGCGCGGCCCATCACTTCCACGATGCAGCACGAGCCGTCATCGGTGGCCATGCTGCCGACGTCGAAGCCGATTTCCATGACGGTGGCGGCGTTGTATTTGATGACCGAACCGTAGCCGGGGCAACTGTCCGTGTGCGGCAAATCGTTGTCGATGGTCTTCGGCACGCCGATGACGCGCATGTCCCAGCCGCGCTTAACGGCTTCGAGATGAATTTTGTGCGAGGTATCCTGCGAATCGTTGCCGCCGATGTAAAAGAAGTAACGGATATTGTGCGCCTTGAAAACTTCGAACAGGCGGTCCATATCGCGCGCGGCCTGCTCGGCCTTTTTCTTGAAATCGATTTTGTAGCGGCAGGTGCCAAGCGCGGCGGCGGGCGTGTAACGGAGACCTTCAATCGTCTTGGCCTTCTGGTCGTTGATGTCGATCATTTCCTCGTTGAGGATGCCGAGAATGCCGTTCAGGCCGCCGTAAATTTCCTCGATGCACTCATGCCTACCGGCTTCCTGCAACACGCCGGCGAGGCTGGCGTTGATGACCGCCGTTGGCCCGCCTGATTGCCCGACCAAAAGATTTCCGACTAATTCTGCCATAATATCTCCGTAATGATTTCAATTCAGTGTTCAACCCCTGCAAAGCCCGCGCAAAAACGAAAGCGAAAGTTGCCAATGGACGGAGCGAGTGTCAAAGAGGAATTACACCAAATCAACACGAATGAATCCGAATGCCGAAAGAAATCCGGATCCGCGAAGACAAATCGAAGCGCCATCAGGAGCGCGCTCTCCGATCCGGCGCGTCGGCAACCGATTACGCGCATTTGCCAGGCCGGAAACCAGCGCTCCGGATCAGTTGTCCGCATTGTTTCGCCCTTCTCCGCTCCCTCCTGTTCAAAGTCTGTGATGGCAATTGGCCGAATTAGGACTTTCTCCCCGGCGGTTTCTACGGCATGTTGTCGTGGTATGGGCAAGCGACGTGAAGCGCGCGAACGCGCGGTCCAATTTCTGTTTCAGCACGACCTCAATCCACCAGAAAAGCTGGAGGAAGCGCTGGCGCAATTCTGGAATTCGCAACGCGCCGCCGCCATTGCCGAGGAAAAAGGCGCCGCCACCTGGGGCCAGGAACAGGAATTGCCCGAACCCACACTGGACGAAGCCGCCATGCGCCTCTTTGCCGAACCGCTCATTCGCGGCACGCTGGAGCATCGCGACGAGGTCGATGAAGTTATAAAAAAGCACGCGAAGAACTGGGAGTTGCATCGAATTGCGGCGGTCGACCGCAACATCCTGCGTCTGGCCATTTATGAAATGCTTCACCGCGACGATATTCCACCAGTCGTCAGCATCAACGAAGCGGTGGACATCGCGAAAAAATTTTCCACGCAGGACAGCGGGAAATTTGTGAATGGGATTCTGGATAAGGTGAAGGGTGAGTTGATGAGACCGGCCCGTATCGTCAAATGAGTTCATGCTTAAAAACGTGTTTCGTGTTCCGTGTTCCGTGGCGCGATGATTTGCGTTCACGGAACACGGAACACGCAACACGCAGTCAATCCTGCGGGTTCGAAGTGTTTGGATGTTAATCATGTTTGCCGACCTACATTTGCACACGAATTTCTCGGACGGCACTTACACGCCGGAGGAATTGGTGTCGCAAGCGGCGAAACACAAGCTGGCGGCCATCGCGTTGACGGATCACGACTCGGTGGAAGGCTGTGAACGGGCTGGCGACGCCTGCAAAGCCCTGGAAATCGAGTTCATCCCGGGATCGGAATTGACGGCCGAACAAGCCGACAACGAAATCCACATCCTCGGCTACTTTCTCGATACCAAAAACGAAAAGTTGCTGGCGGAGATTGCCAAGTTCCAGGCCGTGCGCCGAAATCGCATTTTCGAAATGGTGGAACGCCTGAACGGGCTGGGCGTGCCGCTGCAGGCTGAGGATGTTTTTCGGCTCGCCAACTGCCGTTCACCCGGCCGGCCGCACGTCGCCCGGGCGCTCGTGAAGGCGGGCTTGGTCGGTTCTCTGGACGAAGCCTTCGAGCGTTTTCTCAAAAAGCACCGGCCTGCCTGGGTGCCGAAGGCCCGGATTTCCGCGCAGACGGCCATTGACTTGATTCACCAGGCCGGCGGGCTCGCCGTCATGGCGCATCCGGGATTGAATCGCAGCGATGAGGTTATTCCCGAACTTGTCGAAGCCGGCATGGACGGCATTGAATGTTTTCACACCAAGCACTCGACGCTCGTGTCCGAGCATTATCTGGAAATTGCCGACAAATTCAACCTGCTCGTCACGGGGGGCTCGGATTGCCACGGCATGAGCAAAGGCAAGCCGCTCATCGGCACGGTCAGGCTGCCCTACCAACACGTCGAGAAACTTCGCGCCGCCGCCGAAGCGAATCACATCAATCGCAAATAATTTCAATGTCCAAAGTTCAAAGTTCAAGGTCCAACGTCCGCAGGCGATTAACCGTCTTTTCCCCGGTGCCTCTCACTCTCCATTCGTCATTCGTCATTCGTCATTAATTCATGGGTCTTTTCGCCAAGTTCAAGGCCGGCTTGCAAAAAACACACAGCAAGCTGACACACGAGATCAAACGCATCGTCACGCGCTCGCCGAGGCTCGAGGGCGCCACGCTCGAGGAATTGGAGGCCGCGCTCATCGGCGCCGACCTCGGCATGGCGATGACGTCGCAAATCATCGACGCCGTCAAAAAAAATTACGAAACGCAGGGCAGCACCGGCCTGGACGTGTTCACCGTCGCGAGCGGCGAAGTGGAAAAGAGCCTCGCGTCCAACAAATCCGAATTGGCCGCGGCGCCGGGCGGATTGACGGTCGTTTCGATTGTCGGCGTGAACGGCACCGGCAAAACCACCACGTCGGCAAAGCTCGCGCACCTCATTCAATCGCAAAACAAGACCGCGTTGCTGGCCGCGTGCGATACGTTTCGCGCCGCCGCGATTGAGCAACTCAAGCTCTGGGGCGAGCGGCTCAAGGTGGAAGTCGTCGCCGGCGCGTACGGCGCTGATGCCGCTTCCGTCGCCCACGATGCCATCACTGCCGCCCGCGCGCGCCACGCGGATTATTTGTTCATCGACACCGCCGGCCGCTTGCACACGAAGCATAATCTCATGCAGGAATTGCAAAAGTTGCATCGCGTGATGGGCAAGCAACTGCCCGGCGCGCCGCATGAAGTGTTGCTCGTGCTCGATGCGACCACCGGCATGAACGCGCTCAACCAGGCGCGTGAGTTCAACAAATCCGTGCCGCTGACGGGCGTCGTGGTGACCAAATTGGATGGCACGAGCAAAGGCGGAATGGTCGTGGCGATCCAAAAGGAACTTGGGCTGCCGATCAAATTCATCGGCCTCGGCGAACAGGCGGATGATTTGCAGCCGTTCGACGCAAAACAATTCGCGCAGGCGTTGTTTGAGGAATAAAGTTCCTCCCATGAAACGCGCGGCGAATTCCGATGCCGAAATGATGCGCCTGGCGCTCCGGCTCGCGCGCCGCGGTTACGGCGCGACATCGCCCAATCCCATGGTCGGCGCGGTGCTCGTGAAAAATGGAAAAATCATCGGGCGCGGATGGCATCGGCGCGCGGGATTGCCGCACGCGGAAATCGAAGCGCTGCGCGACGCCGAACGGCGCGGGAATCGTCCCGAAGGCGCCACGCTTTACGTCACCCTCGAACCCTGCTCGACTCATGGCCGCACCCCGCCCTGCTCCGAAGCCATCATCGCCGCCGGCATCAAAAGAGTGGTCGTGGGCGCGATTGATCCGAACCCGGCGCATGCGGGCGAAGGTTTGAGAATTCTAAAGCGGGCCAGAATCGACGTGCTCAGTTGCAAATCGACTTACCAGGAAATTGCTCAAGATTGCACCCGGCTTAACGAGGCATTTAACCACTGGATCGTCCATCGAACGCCGTTCGTCACCGTAAAAGCCGGAATGACTTTGGACGGAAAAATTGCCACGGCCTCGGGCGAATCGAGATGGATCAGCAGCCTAACATCGCGAGAGTTCGCCATGCATCTGCGCCAGGGCTCAGATGCGATTCTCGCAGGTGTGAACACCATTCTGGCAGATAACCCGCGGCTCACGGTGCGATTAGGTGGAGAGCTGCGGGGCATGAACAAGAAGCGCGCCGATCAGGAGAGCGACGCTCCGAAACAACTGCGCCGCATTATTATGGATTCCATGGCCCGCACGCCCTTGAAATCCAATGTCGCCAGCGACGCCTTTGCGGCGCTCACAACGGTCGTCGTCAGCCGCCACGCCCCAAAGCAGCGCGTCGTCGCTCTCGCAAAACGCGTTCGCGTACTGATCGCGCCCGCAAAAACCCTGAAAAATGCGCCGACGATGATCGATCTGCGCTGGCTGATGAAGAAATTAGGCGCGGAAAATGTCACCAGCCTTTTGGTTGAAGGCGGCGGCGAGGTGAATGGAGCATTCCTCGAAGCCGGCCTGGCGCATCGCATCGCATTTTTTTACGGGCCCAAAATCATCGGCGGCCGCAATGCGCGCAAAGCCGTCGCCGGCCAAGGCGTCCAAAGCTTCGATGAAATCATCGCACTTCGCGATTTGGAATGGCGCAAGATCGGTCCGGACCTGTTGCTCACCGCGCGGGTGGCATTGCGAGAAGCACATCTCAAAACACCACTCGACGCGCCTTCATTTCAACCTTAGCTTGGCCGCATGTTTACCGGAATAATCGAGGAAACCGGCGCGGTCGAACGCATCAAGCCCGCCGCGAAATCCATCGAACTGACCGTGCGCGCGCGCAGGTGCGCTCGCGGCTTGAACCTCGGCGACAGCCTCGCGGTGAACGGCTGTTGCCTCACCGTCGTGAAGCTCGGTCGTTCCGGCGTATCCCGCCTCGTACAATTCGATTTGCTCCAGGAAACGTGGCAGCGCACCAATCTCCAATTCGCCAAGCCTGGCTCACTCGTGAATCTCGAGCGCCCCTTGCGCGCCAATGCCGAACTCGGCGGGCATTTTGTCACCGGTCACATCGATGGTCTCGGGAAAATCATTCGCTGGGAACGTTCCGGTCAGGATCACGTGCTCGATATCGCCGCGCCGCCGGAGGTGATGCGTTACATGGTTTCCAAAGGCTCCATCGCCGTGGACGGCATGAGCCTGACGGTCGCAAGCGTCGCCAAAAAACATTTTCGCATTTGGATCATCCCGCACACGTATGAAGTCACCGCGTTGCGCGAGCGCAAGGTGGGCGACGCGGTCGACCTCGAGGCCGACTTGCTCGGCAAATACGTCGAGAAATTTTTCAAGGCTTCTGGGCGGGCTTGAACATCGAGCTTGCCGCCGGTGTTGCCATGGAAGCCGGGGCGACTTCGATGACGCGACCGGAAGGAATTGGCTCGGCAGTCTGGCCCGAAGCGTTCTTGTAATAAAAACGGTCATGGACCAACCGTGGCTTGCCCTTGGTCTGGATCCGCTCGCCGGTGTTGAGAGTAATGATGTAAGTGCGCGCGCAGCCGGTCAGCAGTAGGCAGACGATGGCGGATAGAAGAGCTTTTTTCATTCTCGAATTGCCTTTCAACAATTTTCTTGGTCTTACGCTGATTAGACGATTGGCAGAAATTTTCAATGTTATTTTATGTGGAATACGAGTCGAGCCGCATGATGTTATAAATACGTTTTGCCGGTCGCGGAGCGACCCGAGGGTCGAGCCCTGATCTTTTGAGTGACACGGCTCCAGTGGCTCGCGAGGAACCTCACCTTCTGCATTCTTCCTTCTTCCTTCTTCCTTCCCCGACCGTGGCACATCCGTTGCTAAACGTCCTCCAGCACCGCAGTTAAGCGGGCAAAAACATCACTTGAAAGATTAAATGGGCGCTATCAGCGATAGAATGCGGTTATTGCTCCGCTACGGCGATTTATGGCTCGTAGTCGGCCTTTTCGGCACGATTTTGCTGCTCATTTTGCCCATCGCGCCGTTCGTTCTGGATCTGCTGTTGACCCTGAGCATCGGCTTGTCCCTGCTGACGTTGCTGGTCATTCTTTACCTCCGCACCCCGGCAGAATTTACCGGATTCCCCACCCTGCTCCTGTTCATCACGCTTTTCCGGCTGGCGCTCAACGTCGCGTCCACCCGCCTGATCCTGTTGGACGGTTATGCGGGGCACATCATCGAGGCCTTCGGCAATTTCGTCGTGCGCGGCAATTACGTCGTCGGGTTGGTCGTATTCCTGATCCTCGTGCTGATCAACTTTATCGTCATCACCAAGGGCGCGGGACGTATCGCCGAAGTCGCGGCGCGGTTCACCTTGGATGCTTTGCCGGGCAAACAAATGGCCATCGATGCCGAACTAAACGCCGGCCTCATCAATGAAGCCGAGGCCCGCACGCGGCGCAAATCCATCGAGGAAGAGGCCGATTTCTACGGCGCCATGGACGGCGCCAGCAAATTCGTCCGCGGCGACGCCATCGCGGCGATTCTCATCACGCTCATCAACATCATCGGCGGCTTCGCCATCGGCATCGTCCAGAAGAACATGACGATGACCGAAGCGTTGCAACGCTTCACGATTCTCTCGATCGGCGACGGTCTCGTATCGCAGATCCCCGCACTGGTGACCTCGACCGCCGCGGGCATTTTGATCACGCGCGCCACGGCCAAGAACAGCCTGGGCCACGAACTCGGGCGGCAATTGCTCTTTTATCCACGCGCCTTGACGATCCTCGCCGGAATGCTCGCGGTGATGGCCATCGTGCCCGGCCTCCCCACCCTTCCATTCCTCACGATGGCGGTAATTGTCGGTTTGCTGTCGTATTCATTGCATCGCCATGGAATGCCCGACGGCATGGCCGGTCCCGCAGCCGCAACGATGGCTGGCGCGAGCGCCGAACCCGGCAAAACCGCAACCACGCCCGGCGCGGCGACTCCGGCCGAAGCGAGCAACTCCGACAAGCTGGAGAATCTCCTCACGCTCGACACGTTTCAAATCGAGCTCGGCTACGGGCTGGTTTCATTGGCCGACAATCGCAAGGGCGGCGATTTGCTGGAGCGCGTCACCGGTGTGCGCCGCAATTTCGCGCAGGAAATGGGCATGCTCATTCCGCCGATTCGGCTGCGCGACAATCTGCAATTGGGCACGAACGAATATCGCTTTGTCCTCAAAGGAAATCCCATCGCGCAAGGCCAGCTCATGCCTGGCCATTGGCTGGCGATGAACGCGACCAACAGCAAGACGACGTTGAAAGGCATCCCGACGGTTGAACCCGTGTTTCAATTGCCCGCGACATGGGTGACAGACGTGGAACGCAAGAGCGCGGAAGTGGCCGGTTACACCGTGGTGGACGCGGTGTCCGTGATGGTGACGCACCTTTCGGAAACGGTGCGACGCCATTGCCACGAAATTCTCACGCGCCAGGACGTGCAGGCGTTGCTCGATAATTTGAAGCAAACCAACCCCGCGGTGGTGAATGAATTGATTCCGGCGCAACTGACCGTGGGCCAGGTGCAGCGCATTTTGCAGAACCTGCTCGCCGAGGGCATTGCGATCCGCAATCTCGCCGGCATCCTGGAAAAAGTCAGCGATTACGCGTCGATCACCAAGAATCCTGACGAGCTTTCCGAACATGCGCGCCGCGCGCTCGGCTCGCAAATCACCAAACCCTATCAAGCCGAGAACGGCGGCTTGCGGGCAATCACGATCGATCCCCGGCTTGAACAACAACTCGCGCAGGGCGTGCGGCAATCGCCCACCGAAGTCGCGCTCATCATTGAGCCGCGATTGGCGCGGCACGTGATCGACACGCTTTCAAAAACGATCCAGCAGATGCTGTCCGCCGGTCATCCGCCGGTGATTTTATGCGCGCCACAACTGCGCCTCGCGTTCCGCCGATTCTTTGAAAACACGTTCTCGGACCTGACGGTGCTTTCATACGCGGAAGTGCCGGCGCGGGTGCAGGTGCAGAATGCGGCGATCATTCCGGCCATTGCTGAAACGTAAAACGTGAAACGTGAATCACCATTTAGCGCCGTTCGCTCAATTCCACCGGTGACCTCCGTTTCACGTTTTGCGTTTCACGTTTCACGCCTGATTTCACGTTTCACGTTTCACGTTTCACGCACCCCATGAAAATCGTTCCCTTCGTCGCCGAGAACGCCGCCACCGCCCTGGCGCAGATTCATGAAAAGCTGGGACCGGAAGCGGTGGTGTTGAGCATTCGGCGGCTGCCGGCGCAAGGCATGGCGTGGCTGTGGAACCGGCAGGGGCACGTGGAGGTGCTCGCGGCATTGCTGGATCAAAAGGAAGCCGCGGAAGCCGTGAAGGCTTTGCCCGAGGTGATGCAAACCGCGCAAAAGTCGTGGGATGATTCGCTCGATTTTCAATCCGCCAACAACGGCCCCACTGCCGCGCGCCCATGGCGTAGCATTACCTGGCTGGAATCGCTCGGACTCCTACCGACCTTCGCCAATCTTTTGGAAGAGCGCGTCCGCGCGCGCCACGGCGAAAAACCTCCCACGACGGCGACTGCGGAATGGTCGGCCGTGCGCGGAGCCTTGATGGAATTCTGGCGCCCGCCGACTCGATTCAATGGCGAAAAAAAGCAGGCGCATGTTTTCGTGGGGCCGCCCGGCTCGGGCAAAACCACCGTGCTGTGCAAATGGCTCACCTCATCCGTGTTGAGCGAGGAGCACACGGCGCGCGTGTGGCGTTTGGATGGCGTGAGCGCGAATACTTCGGAATTTCTGACGGTCCATTGCGAAATGCTTGGCGTGCCGATGGCGCGATTCTGGTGCGAACCGGATGTAGCTGCGGACGTGTACTTCGTGGATTTGCCGGGCGTGGAATCGAACGATTCACGCGGCATGGCCGCCTTGCGCGAACAAGTGGCCGCCCTGCCCTCCCCGCGCGTGCATCTGGTGCTGAACGCGGCTTACGAGACCACGGTTTTATTCGAGCAATTTCGCGCCTTCGCTCCGTTGAAACCGGACGATCTGATTTTCACGCATCTCGATGAGGAGCGGCACCGCGTGAAGCTGTGGAATTTCGTGTTGGGCACAAATTGCTCCATTCAATTCCTGAGCGCCGGGCAAAAAATTCCCGGGGAGTTTTTGCGCGCTGAATCGGCGTTGCTATTTCCCATGGAGAATCGCCTGTAAACATTGCCGTTCATGCATCTGCGAAACCACTCACCCAACACTGGCAAACGTTCTGCTAAATGTCGGCACAGCGCATGAAAGCTTTAATTGTTTTGGGAGCCATCGTGGGATTCGTGACCGGCGCCGGCTTCGGCCTGGCGGGCAATAGCCCGTGGCCGACGGCCTTTTGGCGCGCCTGCATAGCCGCGCTCGCGGCCGCCATGCTCACCCGTTGGTGGAGCAGGATTTGGATTCAGAGCCTGCGCGATTCGTTTGAACAACGCCGGCGTCCTCGCTCCGGCAAACCCGCCCTTAAGACATGAACACCTGCTGCGAAACTCCCGCTGAAAAAGCGCCGAAGAATGATGCGCGGCGCACCGCGCAGGATCTTTGGAAACGCTACCATCAACAGGCCGATACCCACACCGAGAACGATCTCGTGCAACAATATTTGCCCCTCGTCGGCGCCATCCTGGGCCGGCTCGCGATGACCTTGCCGGATCACGTGGACCATGATGATTTGCAAAGCGCGGGGCTGGTCGGATTGCTCCAGGCGGTGCGCAATTACGATCCCAGCAACGGGAATTCGTTTGAGACTTACGCTCGCGTGCGCATTCGCGGTGCGATGCTGGATGAATTGCGCCGGATGGATTGGGTGCCGCGCACTGTGCACGAGAAGGCGCGCAAAATCCAGGAAGTGATGTCCGAACTGGAGCAAAAGCTTGGCCGCACGCCCACCGAGGCGCAGGTGGCCAAGGCGTTGAATATGTCCGTCGCGGATTACGTGAAGCTGCTTGATGAAGTGCGGCCCGCGGCATTCGTCTGCCTGGATGCCGTTTCCCAAAACGAAAACGGAGACCAGGGCAGCCTTTATGAGGTCGTGGCCGACACCACCGAAGACGGCCCCGCCGAGCAGGCGTCGCTGCATGAACTGAAGGAAGTGGTCCTCGATCGGCTCAAGGAACTGCCGGACATCCAGCGCAAAGTGCTGGCGCTTTATTACGCGGAAGGATTGCGGTTGCGGGAAATTGCGGAAGTGTTCGGCCTCACGGAATCGCGCATCTGCCAGATTCATTCCCAAGCCATCCTCGCCATTCGCGCCTACGTGCAGCGATTTGAATCGGGAATCGCCGGCCCACGCGCTGCCGCGGTCAAAACCCCATGATCATCCTCATCGGTTTCATTGTTGTTGTCGCCAGCGTCCTCGGCGGTTTCGTCATGGGCGGCGGCAACGTCGCGGCCCTGGTGCATCCCAACGAACTCGTGATCATCGGCGGCGGAGCGCTCGGCGCGATGGTCGTCATGGCGCCCAAAAAAGTATTGCTGGATCTTTTTCATGGACTCATCACCTGCCTCAAAGGTTCGCCGCACAGCCGCGCAGCCTACGACGAATTGCTCAAATTGCTTTATGAATTGTTCCTGCTCGGCCGGCGCAACGGGATGATCGCGCTGGAAGAGCACGTGATGGAGCCGCAAAACAGCGAAATCTTCAAACGCTATCCCCTCTTCAACCGCAACGAACACGCGGTGGAATTTCTGTGCGGCAGCCTGCGGCCCATCATTGACGGCAAAATCAAGCCGGATCAATTGCGCCTGTTGCTCGATGTGGAACTCGCGCGCATGGAGGAAGATCATCACGCGCCGGTAAACGTGTTGACCAAGACTGGCGACGCCATGCCGGGATTCGGCATCGTGGCGGCGGTGCTGGGCATCGTCATCACGATGGCCTCCATTGCCGGCGCCGTGGAGGAAATTGGCCATCACGTGGCGGCGGCGCTTGTGGGAACATTTTTGGGAATTTTGCTGGCGTATGGGTTCATCAATCCGCTGGCGACGAACCTCGAATTTATTGGCGCCGCCGAACTCGCTTTTACGCGCTGCATCGCGGCGTGCGTGACGGGTTTTGCCGGCGGCATGGCGCCGGTGACGGCCGTTGAACTGGGCCGGCGCGGATTGAGCGACGAACTGCGGCCCACGGCGGAGGAAATGGAGCAAATGTTCAAAGGCCTTAAAACTGCGGGCAAATAATGCATCATGAGCAAGAAAGGTCATGGGCATCACGGCGGTTCCTGGAAGGTCGCTTACGCGGATTTCGTGACGGCGATGATGGCGCTGTTTTTGTGCCTGTGGCTCACCGCGCAGGACACGAAAATTAAAGACGCCGTCGAACGCGCCTTCACCAACCCGTTTTCATCCGTCACCAAGGAGTCCACCGGCATCATCCCAAACAAGGAAAAAACCGCCTCAGAAAAACAGGCGGGACAATTCCAATCCGTTTCGGCGGTCGAAATGGAAACGATGCGCCACGTGAGCGATGACCTGATGAAATTGCTGCAAAAACAGGATGAGGAAGAAAGCAGCGTCAAAATCGAGCTGACGCCGGACGGGTTGCGCATCAACATTTTTGACCGGTCGCACAAGCCGATTTTTGAGCCGGACACGGACACGTTCACGTCGTACGGCTCGTGGGTATTTTCCACGTTGGCGTGGGAGATTGCGCGTTATCGGACCTTCAAAATTGAACTGGAGGGCCACACCGAAACTCAGAGCGACGAGACGGGCCGCGAAGCGCTGAGCAAGTGGGAACTTTCAACCGAACGCGCCAATGCCGCGCGCCGAAAGGTCGTCCAAAGCGGCGTGAACGAACACCAGATTTGCAAGGTCTCCGGCTTCGCCGATACCGACCCAATGCCGGGATACCCGCCGGATGCGGAAATCAACCGCCGCGTGACCGTAATGCTGAAGCTGAAGGAATCGGTAGATGCCTTGTCACCTATCACCGCAAGCAACGACGAAAATGACACTCGCCCGAACTGATACTTTTGTGCCGTTGACCGCCGCCAAGCCCGCCCGTCCAGGCGAGTTGACGGATTTCCGCGCGACGGTTGTTTCCCAACCAGGGTCGGTCCAGAAATTTAAAGCCGTGGAAAGCTCCTCCGCCTTGCCCGGCGCGGCGCCGCGTCCCGCTAATTGCGAAGCGCGTGTGAACGTGCAGCGCGACGGCGAGCGTGTGACGGGAATTCGCATTCAATGTTCGTGCGGCCAGGTGATTGATTTGGCGTGCGAGTACGAGGCGTTAATAGCTCCGAAACCCGAAGTTCCGAAAGCCGAAGGCCCGAAATCCGAAGGCCCGAAGCCGGAACTCGCCGCTCCCGAAGCGACAAAATCTGCCAAGCCCGAAACCGCTCCCGGCAAAATCTGCAAGGAGCCCGGGAAGGATTTGCCAAAGACTGAGGCCAAAGGGCAAAAAAAGCCCGAAAAAGGCCGTGGCACATCCGCTGCTAAACGTCGTTAGTCATGAACGTCAGTTTGTACCAGGCCGCCGCCGCGATGAATGCCAATGCTCGCTGGCAGGAACTGATTTCCGAAAACCTGGCCGACAGTTCCGTTCCCGGCGCGCGCAAGCAGGACGTTTCCTTCGCCGCCATCGAAGCCGGCCTCCCTTCCGGACAACTGGGCCCGAATGCCGACCGCTTCGTGATGCCCACCGCGCGCGGTGCGATTAATTTCACTCAGGGCGAAATCAATCCCACGAGCGTCAACACGGATTTCGCGATCGATGGCCCCGGTTTCTTCCAGGTTAAATTACCCAACGGCAGTGCGGCCTACACGCGCGACGGTGAATTTCAATTGAACGCGCAAGGCCAGCTCGTGACCAAACGCGGTTTCCCCGTCATGGGCGACAGCGGCCCGATACAATTGGATCCCAACAATTCCGCGCCCCTCACCGTCGCATCCACTGGAGAAGTAAGCCAGGGCGGCGAGCCCAAGGGCCGCATCAAGATGGTCGAATTCAAAGATCCGCACGATCTCACGGTCGCCGGCGCAGGCTATTACCTTTCGAACGATCCCAGCCAGAAACCGATGGACGCACAAACGTCCTTGTTGCGGCAGGGTTACCTGGAAGCGGCGAACACTTCCCCCACCACCGAAATGACCAGCCTCATCACGGCCATGCGGATGTTCGAATCGAACCAGAAGGTCTTGCAAATGCAGGACGACCGGATGGGGCGCGTTATCACTGATTTGGGAGGCACGGGATCATGAAAATAAAATCCAAGTTCCAAGGTCCAAGTTCCAAAGAATTTAGCCGTCACTCGACACTTTGATATGTTACGCGCCCTATATTCAGCCGCGGCCGGGATGGAGTCACAGCAACTCAATCTCGACGTCATCTCGAACAACCTGGCGAACGTCAACACCACCGGTTTCAAACGGAGCAAGGCGGAGTTCCAGGAATTGCTTTACCAGACCACGCGCGCACCGGGCGCCGATCAAGGCTCCGGCAACGTCCTGCCTACCGGCATCCAGGTCGGCCAGGGCTCAAAAGCCGTGGCCACCGCGCGCATTTTCACCAACGGCGATTTGACTCAAACCGGCGAGCAACTCGATGTGGCCGTGCAAGGTGATGGATTTTTTGAAGTGCAGATGCCGGACGGCACGCTGGCCTACACGCGCGACGGTGCGTTCAAGACTTCAGCCGACGGCCGCATCGTGACCAGCGACGGTTTACCGTTGCAGGCGGGCTTCCAACCGGTGCCAGCAGGAACGACGAACATCACGATCGGTTCCCAGGGCAACGTCACTTATAGCGGCCCGAACGGCAGCACGAATTTCCAGGTGCAGTTGGTTCGCTTCACCAATCCCGCCGGGCTCGAAAGCATGGGTGGCAATCTCTATCGCGAAACCGAAGCGTCCGGCACGCCGCAACTCGGCACGCCCGGCACGCAAGGCTTTGGCACGCTCAACCAGGGTTATCTCGAACTTTCCAACGTCAGCGTGGTCGAGGAAATGGTGAACCTGATCATGGCGCAACGCGCTTACGAAGTGAATTCGAAGGCGGTCCAGGCCTCGGACGAAATGATGCAGGACGCGAACAACATGCACCGTTAATCAGTCTCACGATGAAAAGAATGACTTTCATTTTCTTGGCCTTGGCAGGTTGCCTGGCCGCCCTGCCCCTCCGCGCCGAGACGGCCACGAATTCCCCTACCGAACGAGCCATTGATCAAGCCGAACTCACGACATTGCTGACGGCCAAATTGCAGAAGGATTACGTAAAAGAAAAAGGCGAGCTGGAATTGAAAATCACGCAGCCGTGGGCTGCCCGCAAAATTTCCGATGAACCGATCACGGTAAACATTCTGGAAATGCCGACCATGGGCGTTTCCATGTCGTTCATCGTGCGTTTCGAATTGCGCAACGAGCACGGGAGCCTCGGCAATTGGCAGGTGCCCGTGCAGGCGCATATCTGGCGCAACGTCTGGGTGGCGCATTCGATGTTGAACCGCGGCGATTCGCTTGCGGATGCGGATATCGCGCAGGAACGCCGGGATATGCTGCTCATTCACGAGCCGCTCGCGGAATTTGCCGAACGCGATCCGTCGCTTCAAATTGCCGAGCCAGTCGGCGTCGGCGCCCCCTTATTCGCCCGTTCCATCCGGCTTGCGCCCGTGATTCATCGCGGCCAAATGGTGGATGCGTTGATCCAGGAAGGCTCGTTCAGCGTCGCGACGAAAGTCGAGGTGCTGGAAGACGGGGCGCCTGGCCAGATTGTCCGCGCGCGCAACCCCCAATCGCTGCGCAACATTCGCGGAAAAGTGCTCAATGAACAATCCATTCTCGTTTCACTTTAATGAAATCGTGTTTCCCCATGAACCCTAAGAGCCACCTCACCCCGGCCCTCTCCCCCGCTTCGTGGCGGAGAGGCAGAACGAAGCGCGCGGCTGCGGCCATTGCGCGGCTATTCCGCGGACAATCGCTGTTGAATTTCGCGGCGATTCTGACTTTGGTCATTCCCACGAACACCTTCGCACAATCACTTTGGCACGATGAAATCTCGCGGCCGATGTACGCGGACAAACGCGCCACTTCGGTCGGCGATATCATCACCATCATTGTCGCCGAAACGAGCACGGCAACCAAGAACAACGAAACCAAGACCGAAAAGAAGTCGAGCCTGAGCGCGGCCATCACGTCGTTCCTTTATCCGGCCGGCGCGAGCGGTTTGTTGACGAAGAAAGGCCAGTTGCCGGCCATGGCTTACAATTCGGACGTCAATCATGACGGCTCGGGCAGCATCAATAATTCAGAGACCGTAGTGGCTAAAATCGCGGTGCGCATCATCGACGTATTGCCGAATCATAATTTAGTCGTGGAAGGCCGGCGCGAAACCGCGTTCAGCGGCGAACGCCAGACGATCGTGCTGCACGGCACCGTGCGCCAGGACGACGTGGCTTCGGATAATACGGTTTTCAGCTACAACGTCGCCGACGCGAGCATCCAGATCATCGGCAAGGGAACCGTGACCGATTCCCAGCGCAAAGGCTGGTTCACCCGGATCTGGGACAAACTCACGCCGTTCTGATTTATGCCGCTTGTTCCCCGCCATTTGAATCCGAAGATGCGCTTCGCGTGCAACGCAGAAGCCGTAGCAGCCGACGTAAGGAGGCTCACGAATCAGGATAGTGGCACGGGCCTCTCGCCCGTGCAAACAGGAACTCACGGGCGAGACGCCCGCGCCACTATGAATGCGTCGATTCCGGGGAGCGGCGCGCGCGGAGCGATGCGCCCCACCGCCATGGGCGTTTTCGCGCTGATTCTGTTGCTGGCCATTTTATTTCCGCTCGCCGCAAACGCCGTTCAAGTTCGCGACCTGGTCATGGTCGCAGGAGCGCGGGACAACCAATTGGTAGGTTACGGCCTCGTCGCCGGACTCGCCGGCGATGGCGATAAAGACCCAATTTACACGCAGGAAACCGTGGCCAATATGCTCCGGCGCTACGGCATCACCGTTCCGGCAACCACGCTCTCCTCCAAAAACGTGGCGGTCGTGATGGTGACGGCCGATATCCCGGCCTTCGTGAAGTCCGGCACACGCCTGGACGTGCAGGTGGCCTCCATGGGCGATGCGAAATCGCTCCAAGGCGGCGTGCTGCTCCAAACACCGCTGCTCGGCGCGGACAACAAAGTGTATGCGGTCGCACAGGGCCCTCTTTCCATTGGGGGTTTTGTGGCTGGCGGCGGAGGAGGCGGTGGCGCGAGCGTAACGAAGAATCATCCCACCGCGGCACAAATCGTGAACGGCGCGATTGTGGAACGCGAAATCCCCACCACGATTGTTCATGACAACACCATTGATTTGTTGCTGCGCGAACCCAGCTTTACTTCCGCTTCCCGCCTGGCGGCTGCCATCAACGACGCCTTCACAAATTCCGCGCATGCGCTGGATTGGACCACCGTCCAGGTGCGCATACCCGATGACGCGGTGAAGTTCCCCGTGGATTTCATCGCGCGCATCGAGGACCTCGACGTGATCCCAGACACACCGGCGCGCATCATCATCAATGAAAAAACCGGCACCATCGTCGCGACCTCAACGATCCGGATTTCGAGCTGCGCGGTTTCGCAAGGCAACATCACCATTAATGTCGCCTCCACCCTCGACGTTTCGCAGCCGGCTCCATTTTCCAAGAACGGACAGACCGTCATAACGCCGCGCACGACAACGGATGTCACGGAATCCAAGGCGGCTCTGGTGGCGCTCCCGGAAATGCCGACCGTGGAAAAAATCGCGTCCGCGTTGAACGCCCTGGGCGCCACGCCCCGCGATATGATGGCGATTTTTGAAGCCATGAAACAGGCTGGCGCCCTCAAAGCGGAGTTGATCATCCGATGAACATCTCTCCTCTCAAACCTCAGGTCGTCGCTTCGGACATCGCGCCCGAACGGCTCGCGCACAATCCGGATTTAACCGAGAAGCAGAAGGTCGCGGAAGCGAGCCGGCAGTTTGAAGTCATTTTGTTGAAGCAAATCCTGGAAAGTTCGCAAAAAACGGTGATCAAATCGAAATACTCGAACGACGATTCGACGGCGTCGGGCATTTATCACGACATGATCACGACGCAATTGGCGGACAGCATTTCGAAAACCGGCAAGTTCGGGCTCGCCAAGGTATTTGAGCAGCAGCTCGATCGACCGGAGGCAGTCGCCAAGAGCAGCAACGGGTCGTCGCCGGCTTCGGTTCACGGCCACGGACACGAAGCACACGCCGTCTCGCCGAATAACCATCTGAAGGTCCACAGTTTGAAACCTCTCCATGAACGAACTCTTACACAATCTCATTGAAGCGCTGCGCGAAGAATTGAAGGAATACGGCGAAATGCTGGCGCTCCTGGACCAGCAGCAGCAGATGGTCACGCACCGTCAAACGCAGGACCTCCTGCAATGCGTCGGCTCCATCAATGTCCAGGCCGAAGCCATCGCCGCCGCGCGGCACGAACGCGAGCAACGCCAGCGCGAAGTGGCGCGCGAATTGGAACTGGCCGCCGATGCTTCCTTCGCCGACGTGCTTCCGAAATTGCCCGTTAATTTTCAACCGCTCGTAAAGGCATTGGTGCAGGAAAACAACCAGTTGCTGGCGCGCATTCACCAGCGCGCACGACAGAATCATTTGATGCTCACGCGCATCGTGGATTTGATGCAGCGGTTCCTGGGCTCGCTGTTTCCGGGCAACCCGACCACTTACGACAACGCCGGGCAATTGCTCGCCTCCGCCCTGCCCCAGCGTTCCGTTTACGACGCGATTGGCTGATTTATGTTGGGCCTTTTCAACACCTTGAGCCTCGGCGCGCGCGCCTTGCAAGCCAACCAGCTTGGCGTGGAAGTCACCGGGCAAAACCTGGCGAATTCCAGCAACGCAGCCTACGCGCGGCAGCAGGTCGTGCTCTCGACGAGCACACCCACACCGACGTCGCTCGGGATGCAAGGCACAGGTGTCCAGGTCAGTTCCATCCAGCAGGTGCGCGATGCGCTGCTCGACGGCCAGGTGCGCGACGAGTCGAGCGTGGGCGGTTATTGGAATTCACAGCAAAGCGCATTGGAGAGCGCGCAAGGCCAACTTGGCGAATTTCTGAACCTCAATTCCAGTTCCCCCGATTCGCAGGGTCTATCGGACGAGATCAATAATCTGTTCAACTCATTCCAAAGCCTGGCGACCAGTCCCACGTCCACTTCGGATCGGCAGGACGTCGTGAATCAGGCGCAAACGCTCGCGCAGGGTTTCAACCAGGTATCGCAACAATTGAGTTCGTTGAACGACAGCCTCAACACGTCGGTCACGAACAACGTGACGTCTGCGAATCAATTGCTTTCGCAGATCGCCGAGTTGAACGGCCAAATCGCCAATGCCACGGCCAGCGGCGGCAACGCCAATGATTTGAATGACACACGCGAGCAGGATTTGGAGAATCTCGCCAAGCTCGTCAAAATCCAAACTACCACCAACGCCAATGGCACGGTGAATGTCAGCATCGGCGGCACGCAACTCGTTTCCGGGAAGCAGGCATTGGATACACTTCAAGCTTACGACCCGGGCAACGGTCAATTGCAGGTGCGCACCGCGACCGGCGGCACTCCCCTCACCCTCAGCGGCGGCTCGATCCAGGGCACAATTGACGCGCGCGATGGCGCATTGCAGACCTTGCGCAGCAATCTCGACACGCTGGCGTCGTCGCTGATTTCGCAGGTGAATGGAATTTACAGCACCGGCTATGATTTGAACGGCAACACCGGCGGAACGCTTTTCACCGGAACGAATGCCGCTACAATTGCGGTCAATTCCTCCCTGCAAACCGATCCTTCACTCGTGCAGGCCGCGGGCGTTTCGGGCGCGACCGGCGACAACAGCGTGGCGCTGCAATTGGCGCAGTTGGGCAGCCAATCGATTGCAGGGTTGAACAACCAAACGTTTAGCGATGCCTTTGCTTCGCAAGTGGGCGCGTTTGGCTTCGCACTCTCCAATGCGAATGCCGAAGTGACCAATCATAGTTCCGTCGCATCGATGCTGCAAAATCAGCGCGATTCGGTGAGCGGCGTTTCGATTGAAGAAGAAGTCGCCAACCTGATCACCTTTCAACAGGCATATTCGGCGTCGTCGAAAATCATCACGACTGTGGACCAAATGCTGCAAACCGTCGTCAGCCTGAAGAACTGATTGAATTGAACTTTTAACCATCCACTCTTATGCGCGTCGCTGGAAATTCCTATACCGCCTCGATGGTGAATCAAATCAACCTGCTCACCGGGCGGCAATACCAGTTGCAGAACCAGGCGACGACCGGCCAGAGCATCACCGCCCCGGAAGACAACCCGGCCGGCATGACGCAGGCGCTGGGATTGGAAACCGACAACAGCAACGCCGCCCAATACGCGCAGAATATTTCCACGCTCCAAAATCACTCGACGCTGATTGGCAACGCGCTGCAACAGTTGAAGACCATCGCGGATCGCATCAACGAGCTGGCGACTTCCTCCGACGGCACTGCCTCCCCTTCCGCGCTGCAGGCCAACGCCGTCGAAACCACGCAGCTCATCAAACAGGCTGTCAACATCATGAACAGCAAGGACGGCGGTCAGTATCTTTTTGGCGGCACATCATCCGGCCAACCGCCGTTCGCCATGACGACCGACGCGAACGGGAACGTGACCGGCGTATCTTACCAGGGAAACACGAGTGTGACCGAAAATGAAATCGGACAGAACAGCACGATCGAAGTGGATGCGCCCGGCGCGAACGACACCGGCTCCGGTCCGCGCGGAGTGATTAGCGACAGCCGTTATGGCGCGGATTTTTTCAATCACGCGATTTCATTCCAAAACGATCTGCTCTCGGGCAACACAAATGCGATCAGCACTGTGGATCAGCCTGCCCTCTCGAAAGACGACGACAATATCATCTACCAGGTCAGCAACAACGCCGCCGTGCAATCGCGGCTGGATGTGGCCGCGTCCGCCGTCAGCACGCAAAAAACGTCACTGAACACCGCCCTTACCAACGTGGCCGGCGCCGACCTGACGCAGACCTTGTCGCAATTGACGCAGACGCAGAACGCCTACCAGATCGCGATGCAGAGCAGCGCGACCATTTTGCAGTTGCGCACGTCGTTGCTGGCGTATCTGCCGTAATTTTTCGTGGAATTCGTAGGAGACGACGTAAGCAGTCTCGGATCAGAGACTCACGGATGCGTTGCCCAAACGAAAGGAGCGCGGCTCTGAGCCGCCGCAACATTCCGTTTTCGAAAGCTCCGAATTTCTTCACACGTTCTGCCGTCCGCACGTTGCTGCGGGTCGCAGACCCGCGCTCCTTTCGATTTGCGCCCTCTCTTGCCGCATTTCCATACGGCAAATTTCGCCGAGCCACTGCCAAATTTGCCGGGATTTGGCGACTGGCCGGAACAGATTGGACGAGCCGCATGCCATTTTCGCCCTATTTTCCGAGGCTTCAGCACGTTGTACCCGAAAAAACACGCGCTGGCATACCCGTTGCTAAACCAAACCCGGCATGAAATGTAATTGTATTGAAACTGAACCGGCCGCTGCGGTGGCAGCCACCAGCGTCCGGCTCCCGATGGGACTTTTGGGGTTCGAAACCTTGAAGGATTACCTCCTCATCGCCAACCCCGCCGAAGAGCCGTTCGGCTGGCTGCAAGTCAAAGGCGACACTTCCCTCGCCTTCGTCGTCCTCAATCCTTTCCTGATCATGCCGGATTACCGCCCCGACATTCCGCAAAACGACGTCGAATTTCTCGGCCTCAACGCGCCCGAAGACGCGATGCTGCTGAACATCGTCACGGTTCACAAGCACGGCCAGGCCACCATGAATTTGAAAGGGCCGATCGTCATCAACCGCAACACCGGGATCGGCAAGCAAGTGGTGATTGCCAACGCCAGCGATTATTCCGTCGACCATCCGCTGTTGGTTTCCGACGAGGCTTCCTGACCGGCAAACCAATCACTGCCATGCTCATTCTTTCTCGCAAATCCAGCGAAAGCATCGTGATTGACGGACGCATTCACGTGAAAATCATTCGCGTCGATGGCGAGGTGGTGAAAATCGGGATCGAAGCCCCCGCGGACGTGCCGGTGCATCGTCACGAGGTCTATGAGGAAATTCAACGCAACAACCAGCAGGCGCTCGTCCGCCCCGCCGCGCTGCCCAAACTCGCCGCCGCGAAAAATCTCGCCGCCGTTTCCGGTGCGCCAACATTGAAAGGAACCAAGCCATGATCATTTCCCCCAACCAGGTCATCTCCAATTTTCTGCCGACCGGCAACACAGCCCGCAAAAAATCAATTTCGGAAGGCAGCGTCGCAGTTGGCGCGGATCAAGCTGAGATCACCTCGGCAATGAGCGAGACGGATTTAACTGCCGCCGGCGCCCCCATCCCGGATGAGGGTTCGGCCATGGCAAGCGTGGAACGCGCGCGCAGCCTGATCATCAGTCAGAATGCGCTGGCGATGCTCACGCAGGCGAGCGGATTGCGCCCGGAAGCGCTCCAGCTTTTGCAGCAGTAACGAATGTCCAGCGACTTTCGTCGGTCGCCAATCGGCGAGACCGCTGGCTCCTTCCCTGGGTGGGTCTAATCCAGACCCACCCGGTCAATTTAAAACGAAACAGAAAATCGAGCATGAAAACCGCTGCCTTCCTACCCGCCAAAGGTTCCAGCCAGCGTATTCCGAACAAAAACACCATGCCGCTCGACGGCGAACCGTTGTTTCTGCGCAGCCTCAAAAAGCTCCTGGCCTGCCCTTCCATCAATGAGGTTTGGCTCGACACCGAATCCCAGGACGTTATCGAGCTCGCCTCGGACATTAAATGCCGAACCCTTCGGCGCGATCCCGGCCTGGCTTCCAACAAAACGGACGGTCATCAATTGTTCCTGAATGAAGTGATGGCCACGGACGCGGACATTTGCGTGCAATTGCTCGGCACCTCGCCCTTCATCAAAATTGAAACGATTGAAAAGGCCGTCGACATCCTGAAAACGGATTCGCGCTATGACTCCGTCATCGCCATTCGCAAAGAAAAGCAATATCGCTGGCTGCAAGGAAAGCCCACTTACGACATTCAACACATCCCCAACAGTTCCGACCTCGAGGACAGCGTCATTGAATCGATGGGACTTTACGTGGTCCGGCGCGAAACCGCGCTGGCAACCAAGCGCCGCATCGGCAACGCGCCCTATTTGATCGAGATCGATCCCTTGGAAAGCGTGGATGTGAATTGGCCAAAAGATTTTGAGATGGCCAACCTGATTGCCATTGGCTTGCGCGAACAGGAACGCCGTCTTTTCCAGAACACCAAGCTTCTCTTGAACAGTCCGTTGTTGTCCGATGTGATGGACGATTTGAGTTTGGATAGCGTTTTGTCCAAGGATTTTCGCTTGAATCTGCCTGAGCACAAGGTCTTCGGCCGCGCCAAGACCATGCAGATCGACCTTTGCGCGGACGACGATGATTTCCGAAAAATTTATGACAGCTTGAACCTCTATGACCACGTCGTCTCCAATGATGTCATTGTGGTGGCCAATCACGCGCCCGGCTACGCGTTCTTCGGTGAATTGAATGCCAATCTCGCTGTGCGCGCGGGGGCCGTGGGCGCAATTATTGACGGTGTGACCCGCGATTTGCCAGATACGCGTCGGATGGGTTTCCCTGTTTTTGCCAAAGGCAATTACTGCAAAGACACCCGCAAGCGTGGCGTGGTCAGTTCACGCAACAAAACAATCGTGGTCGACGGAAAAAGCATCCACAAAGACGACCTGATTTTCGGCGACAGCGACGGCATCGTGGTCATTCCCAAGCAGCACGAGAAGGAAATTCTCGGCGAAGCGCTGAACCGGAAAAAGAATGAAGGCAGCATTCTGCTTTCGATCGCCCAGGGCACGCGCACGGACGAACTCGTGAAACAGTTCGGCCTATTTTGAACGCGAATGAACTCGCTTTGCCTGGCCACCAACTACCTCCTGATGACGCCGGCAAACCGGCAGATGTGGATCGATTTCGATCGTCATTTGGAAGATTTCGGCGCTCGGCTGACGTTGCTGAGTTCCACTGCCTCGGACGAACCCCTGCCCTTTCCGATCATTTCGATCCCCTTTTTGCTTCGGGACTACGCGACCTCATTTCCGGGCGCTTGCCGCAATGGATACATCTCGGCGGCTGATTGGGAATTGTTGCGCGTGGACAGTTTTCGCTCGAACAACGCCTATCCCCCCGGCGAAGGCATCGCCGGATTGTTTGCCTGCCGCAAATTTCTTTCCAGTATTTTGGAAACCTTGCAGCCCGGTTATGTGCTCACCTGGGATCCGACTTCACCCATGGCGCAGATTCTTCAAGCGCTCGCTCGCGAAGCCGGCTTGCCCGTCCAAGGCTTGGAACGCGGTTTGTTGCCGGAAACGTTGATGATTGAGAGCCGCGGCATTCAGGGCTACTCCGATCTCCGCACGCACTGGCTGGCGCAGGACATTCCAGCATCCGCCTCGAAGCCGGAGAAGTTCGAACGGATCCGCGACTATTACCTTTCGACCAAGCCACAAAAGTATGCTCAACCCGAATTCGGCCAGGGCGGCGCCGCCTTGCGCGAAAGTCTCGGGTTGAAGGGCAAAAAGGTCATCGTTTTTCTAGGCCACTACGACGCTTGTGGTTTGGTGCCCAAAAATAGCAATCAGCGGCGGTACAATTCTCCGGTTTACGATTCAACCGCCGACGCATTGACAGCGGTTGGAGACATCCTGGCGCAAGATGCCAGCGTCGCGGTCGTCTTCAAACCTCATCCGATCGATTCCGTTCCTTACGTGCTGGCGAACGTCCAGGGCATTCGTGTTGTGCGCGACGTCAATGTTCACGCTTTGATCGATCTCGCGGATGTCGTGGTGGCGCAGTTCACCACCTTGCAATTTGAAGCTGCTCTCTACGAGAAGCCAGTGGTGTTGCTGGCGCGCAGTGCATGGTGGGGCCGCAACGCCGCGTATGAAGTCAACAGCAAGGCGGAACTGATCCCGGCGCTGCAGGCGGCATTGGCGCGGAAGAACTGGCCGATTCATTCCGCCAACGCTCGTTCATTCCTGGCCTGGACCATGGAACATTTTCATATCGGTCGCACGGCGACCGTCCCGGCGCGGCGCGATCTGCGTGACTTTGCAAAATTCGTCGCCACGACTTCCCTGGATTCACGGCACCTGCCGCCCGCGACGGAGCGCTGGGAGCAAGTCGAACACGCGCTGAATCAATTGCGTCAGCCTGCGCACAAAACCTTCGGGCAAAACGCACCTTTTGAACTGGCATTCGCATGAGCACTAATAACCACCACACGCCGGAACTGCCCGCCGATCTCTGGAAACGCGACCAAGCGCTCTATCGCGCCGGCGAGTTGATGGATCAAAGCAACGGCTGCCTTCGCGCCGTGTCCTTCGATTTTTTTGACACGCTCGTCTGGCGGCTCGTCAGCAAGCCGGCCGATGTTTTTTTGGAAGTGGCGCATCGGTTGCATTCCGAAAAACTATTGCGCCCCGAAATTTCCGCCGCTGATTTCGAAGTATTGCGGCGCGTCGGCGAAACGAAGGCCCGCGAACGCCACGCGTTCAAGGAAAAGATCTGCGAAGACGTCACGCTGGCGCAGATTTATGAGCAACTGAAACCCGTGTTGGCCGATCCAATGGCCGCTGCGCGCATCGAAATCGCCACGGAATGCGAGCTGTGCCTGCTCAACCCCGTGACGATCCAATTCGCGCAATACGCGAAATCGCGCGGACTGAAAATTCTCATCACTTCGGACATCTATTTATCCGCCGAAGATCTTCGCGCCATCCTGGAAGCCAATCATTGCGATCCGGATTTATTCGATCTCATTTTTACGTCAAGCGACGCCAATCTTTGCAAAGGCACCGGCAATCTGTTTCGTCACGCGCTGGCCAAATTGAATCTGGAACCGCGCCAATTGCTGCACATCGGCGATAATTTTCGCGCGGATGTGACCGGAGCGCGCAAAGCGGGCGTGGTCGGCTGTCATTACGACCAGGCCGTCCAGGACACACACCTTTTGCTGGAGCGCGAACGATTTTTGCAAGGCGGCGCCCGGCCTGAATTTGATCCCATGTGGCTGCGCATCATGGCGGCGCGGCATTTCCAGGGTGATTCGGACAGCGTGTTTTTCGGGCGATCGGGCGCGCTGCTGCTGGGTCCGCTGCTCACGCGTTTCGCGAGCTGGGCCTGCGGGCAATTCGTCGGCGCCGGTGTGCGCAAGGTCGGCGCATTCATGCGCGAAGGCGAGTTGTTCGGCGAAATGTTGCAGCGCGAAGCGGCCGCCGCCGGTCACGACCTCGAAATCACGCCGCTTTACGTCAATCGCAAATCCACCGACCTCGCCGCCATCGGCCGGCTTTCCGCCGACAACCTCATCGATTGGCTGGAACGCCGGCAAACTCTTTCGGTCGGCGCGGTGCTCAAACACTTTGGCCTCAGCGAAAACATTTGCCGGCGCGCGCCGTTGGGATTGGATGAAAAAGCCGACCAGCCGGAAAAAATTATCAAGCTCGCGAAATTTTTGTTCACGCCGGAAATCGCCGGGCGCATCGAAGCCAAAAGCGCGGAGGAACGCCGCAAGGTCATCGACTACTTAAAACCGTGGCTGGAGGACGGCCGCGGGTTCGGCGTGTGCGACATCGGCTACAACGCCTCGGCGCAGATGCAGTTGCGGCGGATTTTTGAACTCGAAGGCATCACCAGCAAGATGGTTGGATGTTATCTGGTGACTTGCGAACGCGCGGCCAGCCGTGTGCTCGACGGCCTGGATATTCGCCATTTTCTCGGCGCCTTCGGCAATCCCGGTTTCAACAACCAGGCCTTTTTGCGCTCGCCGGCATTTGTTGAACAGGCGTTGACGGCGGCCTGCGGAACGACGCTCGGCTACGAACGTCTCGCGGACGACTCGGTCAAGCCCGTGCTGGATGAAATGCGTTTTCCGCCCGAGCTTTTGCGCCGCCAGCGCAGTTTCAAGGACGGCGTGCTGTGGTATCAACAATTGTGGATCTGGTCTCGCCGCCAAAAACCGGCTCTGCTGGACGGCTCGACCGAACTCTCACAGCGCATACTGAAGGCGATGGATGCGGCCTGCGCGCCAATTCTCTCGCGCGCCACGGCGTTTCCGCTCCAATCCGAACTCGCGCATTTCGGTTCGTTGCCGCTCGATGATTATTATTTCGCGGAAGGCGTGAAAACGATTTGCACCAATCGCGAGCGCGAGTTGTTCCGCACCAAAGGCTATTTCAAATTGCTGACCGAACAAGGTGTGCTTTGGCCGGCGGGAGTTCTTCACGCAGAGATGCCCAAGGCCGCTTCGGAATTTTTTTCCACGGGCAAGCTGCTGTTGAATTGCGACACCAACGGCTGGAACGACGTCGCGCCCGCTGAAATGACGATTCTTTTGTCCGCCGGAAAAAATGTGTCGGCGCTTCGCGAATGCCTGAACCGCGTGAAAAACCTCTCGAATTCCGATCTACGCTACGAAGTGTTTTTGCTGGCGGCGAAAGACAATCAGGAAGTGCTGGCGGTGGCGCAGGAATTCTCCCGCGCGATTCCTCGGCTCCGCATTTTGGAGCGAGGCGACAAACAATCGCCGGTCGAATTGATGAATATCGGCGCGGATATTTCCGTCACGCCGTTTCTGATGTTTTTGGACGAAAGCGCGCTCCTGCCGAACGGCTGGGACGCGTCGCTCTTGGAACCAATGCGCGCCTCGCGCGATGCCGGCATGGTCCTGCCGCGAATCACCCGTCGTTCCGCAGTCCAGGAGCCGATGGCCGCGACCTTGCGCGGATTCGTCGTACGGCGCACGGCTTTCATTGAAAGCCTCGGCTTCGACGAAAAACTCGCCGCGGTCGGCGCGGCCTGGCAACTCGGCTGGCGATTGCGTGAGTCGAATTGGAAAATTGAATTTGCGTTGGATGCGTCGGTGGATGTCATCGCTGCCGAAACCACGATGTCCTTCGCTGCCTCCGAAAAGGCGCTGCTTGCGAAGCGCTTTGCGGGATTCGAACAATTTTCTGGCGAAATCATGGCGAAAGTGTCTGGCACGGCAAGTGTTTCAGTTACACCCGCTCAACAAACTCCGGCCAACGTGGATTGGATCGGTTCATTCCTGGATGCCGGCAGTCTTTCGCACGTGAACCGCGAAATGACGCGAACCCTGGAAGGGTCAAACAAACTCCAACTCAATTGCGTCAACACTGGCGCGGAAACCTCAGCAGCATTCCAGCAACTGGCGGCCAGGCTAGCTAAAACAGTTTCGGCCGATGTCGCCGTAACCGTGCGCCATGCCTGGCCTCCCAATTGGTCGCGCCCAAAGAACGGCAAGCTCGTGGTTGTCCAACCCTGGGAATTCGGCTCGCTGCCGCAGCAATGGGTTGCAGACCTGTCGCGCGTCGACGAAGCGTGGGTTCCGTCCGAATATGTCCGGCGCGTCTATGTGGATTCGGGCGTGCCGGCGGCCAAAGTGTTTGTAGTGCCAAACGGCGTCGACACGAAAAAATTCAATCCCCAGGCCAAACCGATGACTCTGGCGACGAACAAGAAATTCAAATTTTTGTTCGTCGGCGGAACGATTTTCCGCAAAGGAGCCGACGTTTTGCTCAAAGCGTATTTGGATACGTTCACCGAAGCAGATAACGTTTGCCTGGTAATCAAGGATTTTGGCGGCAAGACGGTTTACGCCGGCCAGACGTTCGAGGCCAAGATTCGCGCGGCACAGGCGCTCCCGAATGCGCCGAAGATTTTATATCTGAACGACGAATTGCCGCCGGAATCGCTGCCGGGGCTTTACACCGCGTGCGATTGCCTGGTGCTGCCGTATCGCGGCGAAGGCTACGGATTGCCTGTCGCGGAAGCGATGGCGTGCGGCTTGCCCGTAATGGTGACCGGAGGCGGCGCGACGGACGATTTTGTGACGGACGAATTCGCTTTCCGGATTCCCGCTCGGAAACAGATCTTCGGCGACGAAATCAGCGGCCTGAAGCTGGTTAAGCCGGGCTGGCTACTGGAGCCGGACGGCGCGGCTTTGGCCGAACGCATGAAATGGCTCGCAGCCCATCCGGAAGATGCGCGCCGGCGCGGCCAACTCGCCCGCGAATACGCGCAACAAAATTGTTCGTGGGAAAAGGCGGCGGAAATCGCGCTGAAACGCATCGGTGAACTTGCGGTCACGCGGACCGAAGTCCGCGCTCCGGAAAAGAGCGCGCCGCCGAAACGCAAGCCGATTACATTGCCGGCGTGCGCGCTTGTCGGACATATTGGCAAAGCACGAGAACTCCTTCGTCAGAAAAAATTCCGTGCCGCGTGGGAATCATCGCTCACGGCCATCGCAAAACGGCCCTTTCATCCGGAAACATTCCTGCTGCTGGCCGAAATCGCGCTGGCAGTCGGCGATGGTGATGACGCGAAATTGTGCGCGGAACACGCGCGGCGGATGGTGCCTGAATTCAAGAGCGCAAAGAAATTTTTGAACCAACGACTGAAAGGCAATGCGCGGCCGGAATGGTTGAAATTGCCGGCAATAGTCCACAGTCCACAGTCCACAGTCCACAGCCTCTCCGTTTGTTTGATCGTTAAGAATGAGGAAAAGTTCATCGGGCAATGTTTGAAGTCGGTCCAGGGCATGGCGAAACAAATTGTCATCGTGGACACGGGCTCGACGGACCGGACGATTGAAATCGCCAGGGAATTCGGCGCGGAAGTGCATTCGTTCCCGTGGTGCGACGATTTCAGCGCGGCGCGCAACGCGGCGCTGGAGCACGCCACCGGCGATTGGGTGCTGGCGTTGGACGCCGATGAGGAGCTTTCGGCCAAGGACCACGCCCAATTGAGTCGCGCCATGGGCGACGCAAACACGCTGGCGTGGCGGCTGCCGATTATCGATGTGGGGCGCGAACTCGACGGCTGCTCGTACGTGCCGCGCCTGTTCCGCAACGCGCCGGGATTGTTTTACGTGGGGCGCGTTCACGAACAAATTTTCAGCAGCCTCGAAGTCCGTCGCGCCGAATGGGGCTTGGACAATAAAATCGGCGACGCGGCATTGATTCATCACGGTTACACGAACGAAGTGCTGCGCGACCGCAACAAGGTGGAGCGCAATTTGCGATTGCTCGAAAAAGCCGTCGATGAATTGCCCGGCGAACCGCACTTGTTGATGAACCTGGGCCTGGAACTTTCGCGCTCTGGTCGCGAGGCCGAAGCGTTCGCGCGCTATCGCGAAGCGTTTGAGGCATTGTCGGCCAAGCCAGCCTCGGAAGTCGTGCCGGAATTGCGGGAATCGCTGCTCGCGCAATATTGCACGCGGCTGACCGCGGCCAAACATTTTGATGAAACCGTCCGCGTGCTCACTTCGCCGCTGGCGCAGTCCGGCGCCGGCCTGGCGGCCTCGCTCCATTTTTCGCTCGGCCTGGCGCACCTTGAACTGAAGCAGTTCCGAGAAGCTGCTGATCAAATGCGCCAGTGCCTGGCGAAACGCGCCGAACGCAGTTTGTCGCCCATCAACCGCGACATTCTCACCGCCGCGCCGCATCATTGCCTCGCCGTTTGCCTGGCGCAGAGCGGCCAGGCCGCCGAGGCCGAAAAGGCCTTCGCCGCGGGCCTGAAAGAGATGGATCATGTGGATCCGTTGCGGCTCGACTACGGGAAGTTTTTATTCGAGCAAAAACGGCCGGTGGATGCCTTGCATCAATTGAACGAGATCATTACTCACGATACGCAAAATACCGGGGCGTGGCGATTGGGTGGGCAGATTGCCTTGAGTTCCCTGGAATTTCTGGAGTTCGCGCGCGATTGGACGGGCGAAGCCCTGCGCCATCTACCGGATGATTCAATGGTCATCGCGCAGCGCGCGGAAGCGCTGATGTTGAGTGAAGACCTGGCCGCGGCCCGTCTGCTGTGGGAAAAACTTTGGAGCGCCGAGCGCAAACCTCAAATTTTGGCGGCCCTGGTTTTGTGCGAAGTGGCAACCGGAACAGTCACGCACAAGCCGGATGATAATCGCGATGAAATTGCGGCAAGCCGCGCGTTCATCGAATGGTATCGCAAATTGTCCGCCCTGCGCGCGCAAAAGACGCTGACGAACGTGATGAAACAACTCAAGCCGATCGGCGACGCCTTGCCGTCCGCCGCGAAAATGCTCGCCGCCGCGATGGCCGAGGCAAGCAAGGAAACCGTCCCGACGTAATCCAGAATTTACGATTTGCGATATACGATTGACGAGTTGCTGACTGCATTCATGCGCGCGTAAATCGTATATCGTAAATCGCAAATTCAGAGCCTCCTCACGTCGGCTGCTACGCTGCGGACCCTGCGTTCAACTTCTGCATCACCAACTCGGCGGCATCGTTGAGGTCGTAGGGCTTGGAGAGAATGCTCGCGCCGGTGCGGAGGATACGCTGGCGCGTGGCATCGTCCAGATAGCCGGAGGCGAGGACGAATTTCATTTTGGGCCAGCGCGCGGCGATTTTTTCGATCAATTCCACGCCGTTCATGCCGGGCATATTGTAATCGGTAAATACGAGGTCCACCGGTTCGGCGGCGGATTCGAGCACCTGCACCGCTTCGGCGCCGCTGCCGGCCAACAAAACCGTCAGGCCGGTGGTTTCCAAAAATGCCTTCGTAAATTCGCGCAATAAATCCACGTCATCGACGACCAGCACCCGGCCTTCGCCGCGGGCGAGTTCAGCCTGCGCGGGTTTGTTAACGGGCGTGATTTCCTCCTGCGCGACCGGCAGGTAAAGGTGAAAGGTCGTGCCCTTGCCGACGATGCTGTCCACGCCGACGAAGCCGCCGGATTCCTGGGCGACCCGCTGAACGATCGGCAGGCCGAGCCCCGTTCCCTTGCCTTTGGCCTTCGTGGTAAAGAACGGTTGAAAAATGCGCGCGAGAATTTCCGGTGGAATGCCCGTGCCGGTATCGGTGACACTGCAACGCGCAAATCGCACGCCGGGCGCGCAGCCATGCCGCGCGGCGAGGTCGTCCGGCGGTGTGACTATGCTGTTGGAAATAGTCAGGCGACCGCCCTGCGGCATGGCGTCCTGCGCGTTGACGCAAAGATTCAGCAACACCTGGCTCGCGCGCGTCGGATCCATCCTGACCAGCAACGGCTCGGAAGCGGGCTGCAATTCAATGACCACGTTGCCGCGCAAAGTGCGGCGAGCCATTTGCGACGCTTCATGAATGACTTCGTTCAAATCCACCACATGGCGCCGGCCTTCCGACTCGCGGCTGAACGAGAGGAGTTGTTGCGAAATTTCCGTCGCGCGCATGGCAGCGAGATCGATCTGCTCGATTTCATGGCGCACCTTGGGATCGAGTGAGGGATGCCGGAGAATCAGGCCGCTGTTGCCGCGAATCGCGTGCAGCAGGTTGTTGAAATCGTGCGCCACGCCGGCGGCGAGCGTGCCGATGATTTCCATCTTCTGAGCCTGGAAAAGCTGGTCCTGCAATTCGTGATAGTAGGTCTGGTCGGCGATGTTGCAGATCAGGCCGCGAACATAATCGCCATCGCGCCACGGCGAAATCTTCAGCAACCAATGCCGGCCATCGGCGGCATGAAAACGATTGTCCTGCGGGATACCCGTGGCGAGCACTTCCAGGAACACGCCGCGCAATTCATCACGGCGCGCGGCATCCGGCACGTAATCAAAAATCGGGCGGCCAATCACCGGCATGACATTCATGCGCACGCCGCCGTGTTCGGCGGGCATGGTGCGCCAACCGTCGTTCGCGTGCGTCAGGCAAAAATCGCGGTCGAGGCTGTAAATGGCGCCATCGAGCGATTTCAAAATGCTTTGGATGAAATCACTTTTGATGCGCAATTCATTTTGCAGTTGCTTGCGGATGCTGACATCCCGCTCGCAGGCCACGTAACCAATGAAACGCGAAGCGATATCGCAAATCGGCGAAATGGTGAGGTCGGCGAAATAGGTTGAGCCATCACGACGGCGGCTGACGAGTTCACCGCTCCATTCCCGGCCGCCGGCGACGCTAGCGCGATAGGCCTTGATTTTTTCCGCTTCCGAATCCGAGCGGAGAAATTCATCCGTGCGCCCAAGAACCTCCTCGATGGAATAGCCCGTATTCACCTGGAATGACGGATTGACAAACGTGATCCGCAGGGCTTCGTCGGTGATATAAAAAACGTCCGGCGTGGCATCGATGGCCGTGACGAGCCGCTGAACGTGCGATTCCAGGCGCAGCCGATGGCTCACTTCTTTGAACGTCAGCAGCGTGAACCCGTCGCCGAGCGGGACCAGTTCCAGGTCGACCAGCGAATACGGACTGGTGTTGCTCGCGAGGCCGACGGAGTGAAGATGGCTGGCGCGCGTCAGGCCGCGTTCCCAGATCTGCGATAATTTCTTATCAGCCGGCGCTGCCAGGAGATTCAAAACGGAAAGCGAACCCTCATCGCGCAGAGGGTTGAGATTGAAAAGACGGACTGCCCGGGAATTGATCTGCTCCACGAGCCCGTTGTCCCGGCATACCAATTGGGCATCCGTGGAAGCTTCAAACAGAGACTTCCACCAGCGTCCCAAATCTGCAGGAGTGGTTTTCAACGCGGACCGGACGTTCATTGCCGTTTCAGCAGTACACGATTAACGACTGTGTAATCGGCTGAATTCGGTTATGATTTAGCAGTTTTTCAATGAAAGTGGCATTCAACCGCTGGCCCTCCGGCACGAGCAAAAGGCCGTTATTCGTGTAAATTCCGCGGGCGAGAACCATGCCCGGGCGCAAATCCGGAAGGCCGATTTCGCGTTCCTTGCGCGGAACGGACGTGATCGTCAACGCCCTCAAAAACACGCGCACCGCTTCCGGGTCAAATTGCGAGTCAGCACCCAGCTTGACTTTATCCACGGCGTCCTGGTGCGGCAGCGGACTTGAGGCGTAGGCCACAGCCACGGCCAGAAGGCGCGCCAGCCAGGGAATGTTTTCCCCCCTGAGTTGATCCGGATAACCGGCGCCGTCGAACCGTTCATGGTGCGCGCGGATGATTTCACCGACCTTGACCAAATCGCTCGTGAACCCCGCGAGTTCCTGTCCGAGAATCGGGTGCTGCTCGATGAGAGCTTTTTCAGCGGGACTGATCGACAGCGGGTCCTCCTGCCAGCGACGAATAATCTGGCGCGGCACACCCACGAGGCCGATGTCGTGCAACAACGCAGCGCTTTCCAGAACCCGGCGATCTTCCGCCGGCAAATCAAGCACTTGGCCGATGGATTTGCACAACTGCGAAACCCGGCGCGCCTGGTTGCCCAGGGACGGATAAAACGTCTGCATCGTGTGAACGCTGAGTTCCATGGAGCGGACCAGATTGCGGGCGAGCGCGTCATTCACCTCGGCGAGCTGGCGGTTCTGCTGCGCGACAAGCTGGACCTGCTGTTCGAGCGAGCGGTTCAATTCCACCAATTGCTCGTTCATCGATTGCGTCGTTCTTTGCAAATGCGCGTTCTGGCAGATCAACTCGTACCGCTGCACAGCATTTTTCACCGTGGCGAGAAATTCCTCGCGCAGCCAGGGCTTCACGATGAAGCGGTAAATCTCGCCTTTGTTGATGGCGTCAATGACGGTATCAAGATCGAGGACGGCGGTCACAAGAATGCGTGTGGCGTAGGGCTGCAGTTCGCGCGCCTGGCCGAGCAACTCCAGGCCCGACAGTCCGGGCATGCTTTGGTCCGTGATGATGGCGGAAAACTCGCGCTTCTTAATCTCTTCGAGCGCCTTGACCGGATCGGAGATCGGGATGGCGTCGAAATCGGCGCGACGCAAAGTTTCGCGCAGCGCCGCGAGGACAATATCCTCGTCATCGACAATCAGGATCGGCGGAGGAGGTTTGTCGGGCGCAAACTGGCCGGGCGATTTCATGCTTTATCCAACGCGGCTTTCAGGCGTGAAATCAATTCCGCGGGCGGGGACTCCAGAGGAATGACGAGATCCACCTTGCCCAGGAACTCGGCATCCATTTCGTCCTGATTGCAGCCGAGCAGGCAGACGGTTTTGAGCGGCACGTTATCGGCCTGAAGACGGCCCATCAGCAGCGCGGGATTGCGAAATTCCTCGGTGCAAACCAGGACCACACCCGTGAATTGGAATGCGGGCGAGTTCAAGATCTCCAGCGCTTCGGCTTCGGAACCGGTGGGCGCCACGTAAAAGCCGTTGCCACGGAGCAGCGCGACGGTTTGGTTGAGAACCCCGGACGCGCCGATGGCCAGGATGGTTTGCCGCGCCGGGCGATTCACCGGCATTGCACCTTGCCCTTCGGTGAAATTCGCCATTGGAAACCAAAGATGAAAGGTCGTGCCCTGACGCTCCATGCTTTCGACCGAAATGGCCGCGCCATGTTTCTCCGCGAACAAACGCGTGTTGTACAAACCCAGCCCGGAGCCTTTGCCGAGCGGCTTGGTGGTGAAGAACGGATCGAAAATGGAATTCAGCATTCGCTGCGGAATGCCAACGCCGGTATCCGACACGGAAAGGCAAACGGTCGGCACTTTGGGCAGCGCGCCGCGGACATTCGCGGCGTTCGGCGCTTCCTGATGGAACGAGGTGCGAAAAACGAGATTGCCGCCGTTGGGCATGGCGTCCACGGCGTTCAGCGAGAGGTTCACGATGACTTGTCGCAGTTCAAAGGCGTCCACGTAAATCGGCAATTGTTTTTCCGCCAACTCCGCCTGGATGCGCGCGCGGCGGGGCAGCACTTTTTGCAGAACGTCGGTGAGCGAGGAAACAATTTCATTCAGATCGTGATAATTGCGGTCACCCGGGCTGCCCTGGTGCAATTGCCGCAATCGGTTGCTCAATTGGCCCGCCTGGAAGGCTGTGTTGCGGATCAAGCTCAGCCCCTCGCGCAACGGATTGCCTTCCTCCAGCGAAACTTCGTAAGTCTCGCTCAGGGAAATGATGCCCGTCATGATGTTGCAGAAATCGTGGGCGAGGCCCATCGTGAGCGTCCCGAGATTTTCCTTCCAGGACATGTTCAGCAAACGCCGCTCGGCGATGGTCTGGCGCGTGATGTCCAGCCAGATGCCTTCGTAGCTGAGCAGCAAGCCGTTGCTGCTCCGCACCGGATGGCGATGCTCCCAGAGATATGTCACTCGGCCCGTCTCAATATGGCGGATGCGGAACATCCCGGTGATGTCGGCCGCGGAGCGGGCGCCGTTGCGCAAGCGCGCCATCAGCGGCTCGGCGTCGGACTCGTGGACCACATCCCAGAAATGTTTCGAATGTCGGCGCCATTCCTGCGCCGGAATGCCGGTCAGTTCCTCGATTTTCGGGCTGACAAAAACAAAAGTGAAATCCGGCCGCTGGCTGAAAATAATGCCCGGCCAGCGATAGCTCAGGTTTTCCAGTTGCGCCTCGGCGCGAAGCAATCGTTGAAAAATCTCATTGACCGCGAGACGGCTCCAGGCGGGCTCAGGAAATAATTGTTCCAGCTCGCGCGCGGGCGGCAAAACGGATTCGAGCCGGACAAATTGCGAATCGAGATGCCGGCAAACTTCGATGGCGAGCCTTTGGGCCGCGCGCTGGCTCGGGAGTTCGATGCGATCGAAAGCGGCGGACTGCGCGAGAAAATGGCTGACGGCGGCTTCCCATTCAGGATCATGCTGGCTTAGCAATTTCGCGAGCGGCTGGCCGGCGAGTTCGCCGGAAGTGGCTTCGAACCAAATCGCCAGCGGATCATTGATCGAAAGGATTTTACCAGACTTGTCCAGCACCGCGGCGCCGCCATCCAGCCACGTGAGCGCCGCGGAGGCGGATGGCAAAGGGCCGGTGTTCCCCGTTTCCGGTCGGGTTGCGGACGGATCTGATGCGCGATTCAATTCCACCATACTTTTGTCCATGGACACACCTCGTGCGCCATGAGTTTCTTCCCGGATTCCAGTTTTTATCCCTTTCGGAGGGAACATTATCGGCCCCCGAGAAGTTTGGCTAACATTTTTTTGACTTGCATCGCAATTCGAGCGGGGCGCCGAGCGCCAGTTCGCCTGGGCGGAAGGATCGGCAGAGCAATGAACGGCAAAGGAATAAAATTTCCACATTCCCCTGCCCCATTCAGAGCGTCCGGAAGCGCCGGCGTGCGCCAACAGGACCAAAAAGGAATGTCAGTGGAATGATCGTCAGAGGAATGAGGAAAGAATGTCTCCATTCCTCCGCTCGGCCTGGTCAAATTTCGTTTGAAGGCGTGGAAAACAACGGCCACTGTAGAGCGGGATTCTTTGAATCAACCGAACACGCATGAAATCGAGACTAAAAGACCAATGGATTTTGATCACCGGAGCATCCAGCGGGTTTGGCGCAGCCGCAGCCAGGGCCTTTGCCGCGGAAGGAGCCAAATTACTGCTCGGCGCGCGCCGGGTCGACCGGCTGGAAAAAGTCGTCGCCGAAGCCAAACAAGCCGGAGCCGCGGAAGCGCATTTCCACAAGCTCGACGTGTCGAAAACCTCCAGCGTGAACGACTTTGCGGAATGGGCTCGCGCGAAGGCGGGGCGAATCGACGTCCTGATCAATAACGCCGGCGGCGCGCTCGGAACGGATACCGTGGCCGAAGGCAAAGACGAGGATTGGGAGACCATGCTGCAAACCAACGTCCTCGGCGTGTTGCGCATGACCCGGGCAATATTGCCATTGATGCCGCACGACGCCGGCAGCTCGATCATCAACATCGGCTCAGTTGCCGGCCGCACGGCGTACGAAGGCGGGTCGGCCTATTGCGCGGCCAAAGCGGGCGAACTGCAAATCACGCGCGTGCTGCGGCTGGAATTGAACGGCACCGGCATTCGCGTCGGCACCGTGGATCCCGGCCTCGCCGAAACGGAATTTTCCCTGGTGCGCTTCAAAGGCGACGGCGCCCGCGCCAAACAACCATATGAAGGGACCCACCCGTTGGTGGCCGAGGACATCGCCGAAATTTTGGTTTTCGTGGCTGGCCGCCCCGCGCACGTGGATATCGACGAAGTGGTCGTCCGCCCCGTGGACCAGGCCGCGATGCATAAGATTTATCGTAGGAAAAATTCTTAGTGGCACGGGCGTCTCGCCCGTGAGTTCCAAATCACTGCAACGCACGGGCAAGATGTCCGTGCCACTATCAGATCCCCCGGTTCGCCCGCCAGAGCAGGACCGCGCCAACGGCTTGAAATATCAAGTTGGGAACCCACATCAGTAAATGCGGCGCGTATTGCGCGTGCGACGCCAGCGATTGGCCAAGCACCTGCATCGCGTAATAAATGGCCACCAACCCCAACGCGATGAACACCCCCACGTTGGTCTCGCGCCGGTGCACCCGGATGCCCAGCGGCAGGCCGATCAGCGCAAAGCCAAAGCACGCGAACGAAAACGCGATCTGCTTGTGAAGCTGGATGCGAATTGGCTCGGTAAAATCCTCCGAGGCCTTTTCCGCCGCCTTCTTTCGGCGCGCACGCTCCGGATTATTGGAAGCTCTCGTCAATGGCAGCGGCTTGCTGATGTTCCGTTTTCGCAATTCTTCCCGCAACTGCGTGAAGGTCATGTCACTCACGCCCACGTTGTTGGTCCCGCTTGCCTTCAAGTCCACGACAAACTTCGCCTCCTGTCCGAACGAGGAAAATCCTCCCGGGAAAATCGTCGACGTCACGTTCGTAAGAAATAGAGTCAAAGTTTGGTCATTCGTATCGATCGACAAATGGCCCGTCGGAGCGAGGATGGTGCGGCTGTTGGTCGCGTCGTCCATCACGTAAAGGATGACATCCTGCAAATTTTGGTTGCGATTTTTGCGCGTGTAAATCGTATACGTGGCCTCGCCCGGTTTGGCCGGAGGAAAGTCCACATACTCGCCATCAGGCAACTTCACGTTCGCCATCGCGGTCTTTATGTCGGCGCGCAAGTCGTTGTAAGCGACGCGGCACGTGGGCGCGACTTCCATATTGAGCAGGCCGCTGACGCCGCAAAGCACCAGGCTCAACACGAGAATCGGCAGGGCGAGTGAAAGCAGGCTCACGCCGCTCGCGCGCGCCGCGGTGAGTTCCTGGTCGGCGCTGAACCGCCCGAAAACCAGGATCGTCGAAGTGAGCATCGCCATCGGCAACGCAAAGGCGAACACAAACGGAATCAGCAATCCAAAAGCCTTGGCGACCGTCAGCAACGACGCCTGGCCTTTCACGATCAACGGAAGCAGTTCCTGCAAGGCGCTGCCAACCAGCAGCACGAAGGTGAAGACCAGCATGGTCATCACCAGCGACACGGTCACCTGGCGCAACAGATATCGGTATAACGTCTTCACGTTCGAGCAAGGCTCAACCTAGAGACAATGCCTCGAATCGGAAACATCAAAATAAAAAACGACAATCGCGGAGCGCGGAATTCATGGTGGCACGGGCGTCTCGCCCGTGCGTTTCGATCCACGGACGCGACACCATGCCGCTACGCGATTCACCAAAAGGCAAATCCCCGAACTCGCGGAAAATTCCGTGCTCCGAAGCAAAGACCCGGATCGCGCCAACAATCCGGGTCTGCTGTGTCAAACTGCGTGGGCCAGGGTTATGGCAAGGTTGTGCTGACAATCGTCGTCGTGTCCGCAGCATCCATCAAAGCCACCGAATTCAGATCGAGGATATTGTCTGGTAACGTCACGGAGGTGACCGTCAGATTGCCATTGGCGTCGGTCGTCACCGTCTGGTGTGTGGAACCGTTAAACACCAGGTCATAATCCGTGGACGCATCAAGGCCCGAAGCGGTCAGACGGAACGAGGTCCTGCTCCTGGACGAACTGATCGAGAGCGAAGCCGGCGTCGTGTCCGAGCTGATATCGCGCTTCACCAGGTATTTCAGCGATGACGGATTCGTGAGGTCCGCCGTGAGCACCGCCAATCCGTTGTCAACCCGCACCACATCGAGTTCCAGCACATGGCTGACGGGATCCAGGTCCGTTCCCCCCAGGTCGATGTTCTTCTTGCCCTTTCCGCTGTTACTGAAGCTCAGTGACGCGTGTCCCTTTCCATCCGATGTGAAATCCTGCACGTCAGTGCTCGATGGATTATCGGACGTGATGGCGTCCAGGCTGTAGTCCGTGTTCGGATCGAGCCCGGTGATGACGATTTTCATCGTCTCTTTGTTGGCGCTGCCCTGTTCCGCCTGGTTCAGCGTGACTGTTCCCTTGGCCCCCGTCTCATCCGAGCCCGAGGAGGCCGTATCATTCGTGAATGACTCCTTGATGGCAAAGTGAAGTACATCCGTGCCCTGGCGTCCGCCCCCGTGCTTTGCGAACAGCGATGGGGCCATCAACAGCGCTGCGCCTGCAACCAATACCGTCTTCGTGGTTATCATCTTCATAGTTGTTTCCCTTTCGTTTGATGATGGTCTTTCTAGGTCACTAGGGTTTTATCATTCTGCCCGGCGATGGTCAAAGTTCTCGTTATGGGGTAATCTGCCCGTCGGTGGACCCGTCCCCGCCGTCGAGGAATCTCCGAGATAAACATCATCTGTTTTTGGGATAGCGGCGGAACCGCGCGTCGGTTAATATGAATCAATTGTATCGTGTCTTGTCATTGTCAATTTTGACAGCCTTTTTTGCGCCGGTTTCACCGCTAACGGAGCTGCATCCCTGAGCATAATTCCCAGCCGAATGAAAACCCTTCTCCTTGGAATCGCCCTGCTCGCCGCCTGCTTCTTTTGCCCGAGCCCGGCACTGGCCAACCTCCCCGGCGGCGGCACTGGAACCGGCCCCGACGTGACCCTCACGGACAATGGCGACGGCACCGTCACCATGGCCAACGGGATTGTGTCCATTGTCATCACCAAGTCCGACGCCACCATTCACCAGGTCAATTACACCTACAACAACAGCGGCACGCCCACGACCTATCAAGTCCTGAGCGGCGGCAACAACGGCGGCCAATTGTACTGGGAATTCGGCGGGTTCAGCACCGGCTCGGCGACTTATTCCGTCGTGGCGAACACCGGGGATTACGCCGAAGTGGATATGCTCTTCAACTCGGCCAGCAGCGGCACGGTGGACATTCATTTTTCCATGCTGCGCGGCTCCAGCGGGTTCTACGTGACGCCCATTTGGAGCCATCGCAACATTGATGCCGCCCTGAGCCTGGGGGAAACGCGGGATAACATTTATGCCGGCGCAACCTTCAATTGGATGAGCGTCGATGCCACCCGCAACCGGCTGATGGAAGTCTCCGGCGGCTCGGCCGTCGGCGTGCTCGGCGCGCCCGTGGAAGTTTCCCTGTGGACCAGCGGCATTTATGCCGGGCAATACGAGGACAAATACAAATACAGCGCGGATTTTGGCGACCAGCGCGTGTGGGGCTGGAGCAGCGTCGGCGCGGGCGGCAGAAACATCGGGCTTTGGAATATCTCCGCCAGCGCCGAGTATTACAGCGGTGGCCCGATGAAACGCGAATTGATGGAGCACATCGGCACCACCATCCTCAACATGACGCACGGCAGCCATTACGGCGGCGGCACGGATTCCTCGTGGGCCTCCGGCGAAGCCTGGACCCACGTCTACGGCCCTTACTTCATTTATTGCAACAACATTTCCAGCTCTATCACGAGTGCGAACCAGGCCGCGCGGGCGCTCTACGCCGACGCGCTGGCGCAAGGGGCCGCCGAGGCCGACGCTTGGCCCTATTCGTGGTTCACCAGCGTTCCGGATTATGCGCCAGCGTCCAATCGCGGGACCGTCATTGGCCGGATTGCCATCGACGACGTTTACAATCCGAATGCCTCCGCCTCCAATTTGTGGGTCGGCGTGATCCAGCAACCCTCCACGACCTCGGCCACGTATGATTTTCAGAAATGGTGCAAGCCGTATCAATTCTGGGTGCGAAGCGACTCGAACGGAAATTTCTCGATTCCGAACGTCATCGCCGGAGCCAATTACACGCTATACGCCTTCGGCCCCGGCGCGGCGGGAACCTTCCAATCGCAGCCGCAATCCGGCGGCAGCGCGCCCAATTCGGTGGATATCCCCGCCTCGCCTTTCAGCGTCACCGTAAACGTGGGCATGACCAATGATATCGGCATCGTCACCTGGACACCCACGCGCGTCGGTCCCACCGTTTTTGAAATCGGCTACCCGGATCGCACCGCGAGAAAATTCCGCCATGGCGAAGATTGGTGGGTCGGGGACATCGGGCCCGGCGCAACCAACCCGAGCCCCATCTGGAGCAAATTTCTGGAATATCCCTTTGATTTTCCCAGCGGCCCCGATTACATCGTCGGCCAAAGTCGCTGGACGACCGACTGGAATTTCGTTCAACCCGTCGTCACCGACGCGTCCGGAAATGACAACGGCTCAACCTCGACCATCTCCTTCAATTTGCCCTCGGCAACTGGCGCCAATGGTTCGCTCTACCTCGCCACGGCCTCGTCATTCCAAGGCCCGCTGATCGTCCAGGTCAATGGCAACAACATCGCGGGCAGCACCGGCTACGATCCCGCCTATGATAATTCAGGCAACGAAAGTGATTCCACCATTCGCGAGGGCATTCACGGGCTTTACGCCGACAAACGGCTCGCCGTTTCCAGCAGCTTCCTGCGTCAGGGACAAAATACGATCACCATCACCATGCGCAAAAGCGGCTATTTCGCGAATCACTCGATGTATGATTACCTCCGGCTGGAATTGCCCGGCTACATCCCGCCCCCGCCCGCCAGCGTGAACGCCTACGCCGGCAACAATTGCAACCTCATCACCTGGCCCGTGATACCCGGCGCGACGAGCTACAACATTTTGAGATCGACGACGAGCGGCAGCGGTTACGTGCCCATCACCAACGGCGTCACTGGTCCCGTTTGCGGCAGCGACTGGAACAACGCCACCTATCGCGACACCACCGCCGTCAACGGAACGACCTATTATTACGTCGTAACCTCAGTGAACCCCGTCGGCAGCAGCGCAAAATCTCCCGAGAGTCCCGGCGCAACACCGGACGAAAGCATTTCCACCAGCGCACCCGCCGTGCCAGCCACCGTCTCAGTCGCCAGCGTGGGACATCACAGCGTCACGCTGAATTGGGCCGCATCAAGCGCAAATTTTTATACCGTCTACCGTTCAACCCTGTTCAACAACGGCGGCGGCGCCTCGAACGTCCTCGGCACCATCGTCCTCGCGAATAACGTGACCGGCACAACCTACACCGACAATTCGCCCACGGACGGCAGCATCTACAGTTATGCCATTGCCGCCAACAGCGCGGGCGGGACCAGCAGCAATTCCGCTCCCGTCGTCGCCGTGCCGCTGCCCGCGCCGCCGGCAACCGCCCCCGGTTCATTCAACGGCCTATTCGTCGCGGGCAATGTCATTCTCGATTGGTCACCGGTCTCCGGAGCCGTCGGCTACATCATCCGGCGCTCCACCAGCAGCGCCGGTCCGTGGACCTTCGTGATGAGCGTCACCGAAAACACCTACACCGACACCGGTCTGAACCCGGCCAACACTTATTATTACCAAATCACCGCCATGAATGCCGCAGGCGTCTCGCCGATCGCCTCCGCCACCGTGATTCCCGCGCCGACGGCTCCGCTCAGCCTTTCCGCCACTCCCGGCAACGCGCAGGTCACCTTGAACTGGACTTCCGTGCCCGGCGTGACCGGCTATTATCTTTACAGCGGTGCCAGCAGCGGCAACGAAACCAACGTCGTGCTCGCGAATTATTCCGGCACGAGCTACATCGACACCGGCCTCATCAACGGCACGACGTATTACTACGTCGTCACGTCCACCAACGCGAATGGCGAAAGCCCGAATCCCCCCGAAGCCAGCGCAACGCCGAACGTGAGCGCCACCGTCAATCCGAGAACCGTCACGTGGCGCGGCGACGGCGCAGCCAACGTCTGGGACGTGGACGGCGCTTCGAACTGGCAGACCAACGGCGTCGCGACCATTTTCAACAACGGCGACACCGCCATCTTTGACAGCACCGGTTCGAACAACGTGCCCGTGACCGTTGCCGGCACGCCGCAGCCGGCATTCACGATCTTCAACAATTCAAAAGCTTACACCCTGAACGGTCCCGGTTCGATTTCCGGCGCCAACACATTGATCAAAACCGGCAACGGCACCTTGACGGTCAACAACACGAACCTCTATTCCGGCGGCACCATCATCAGCAATAGCACCGTGCTCACTGGCAATATTGGCGCCAACAGCGCGGCTTGGGGCACAGGACCGATCACATTGGCGGGGAGTTTCACTGCCGGCGCTATCGTCCAATTCAACGGCTACGGTGGCGCGACCGGCACCGGTTGGGGCGGTTGCACGAACACGATCATCGTGCCCGCGGGGAAATCAGGCGAGCTTCGTTTGCCTCCGCGTTGGGGCTACAGTTCGCCCTTCATCAGTCCGCTGTCCGGCGGCGGCACGCTCACCGTGAGGGTCGATTACGTCCGCGATTTCTTCAGCGGCGATTGGTCGGCGTTTACCGGCATAATCAACATCCTTCCGCGCAGCGGCACCGGCGATTTCCGGATCGATAACAACGCCGGTTATGCCAACGCCACCATTCTGCTGAATAACGGCGTGAAACTCTACAACATCAACCGAAACAACCAGACGATTGACATCGGCGAACTCGGCGGGTCAGGCACCGCATTCATCGGCAGCGGCAGCAGTGGAGCAATCAATCCAACCTGGCGCATCGGCGCAAAAAATACGACCAATTTATACTCCGGGACTATCGCTGATTCCGGCGTCACCACGCTCATCAAAATCGGAACAGGCATGTTCACCCTCAATGGCTCTAACAACACCTACAGCGGTGGCACGACCGTGAGCGGCGGGATCCTGAGGGTCGACAACACCGGCGGCAGCGCCACTGGTTCCGGCGCCGTGACGGTGTCTGACGGCGGCACGCTCGCCGGCAACGGAATCATTTCCGGAGCAGTCACAGTCAATTCCGGCGGCGCGCTCGCTCCGGGTGATCCATTCGGCGCGTTGACCATCAGCAACAACCTGACGCTCGCGCCCGGCAGCACCACCTTTATGCAAATCCAGCATTCGCCGACGACAAACGACGCGATCAATCTCAGCGGCACTCTGACCGCGGGCGGCGCATTGACGGTGACGAACGCGAACGGAACCGCCTTCACCGCCGACGACACCTTCCAATTATTCAACGCCCCCAGCTACGCCGGCGCGTTCAACACCGTCGCACTTCCACCGCTCTCCGCCGGCCTGGCTTGGAACACGAACTCACTGATGACGAGCGGCACATTGTCCGTCGTGGTCTCTGCCAATCCGGTGATTGTTTCAGCCTCCGTGCTCAACGGCAGTTTCCTGTTTAACGGCACCGGCGGAGTTGCCAACGCGAATTTCTACCTGCTGGGTTCGACGAACCTCTCACTGCCGCTCTCCAATTGGGCGATACTGCAAACAAACCGGTTCGATACCAACGGAGATTTCAACCTCACCAACCCAATCGATCCCGCCTCGCCGCAGCAATACTACCTGTTGCAAATGCCGTAAAGGTAGGGCGCGTCGCTCCGCGCGTGCCGTTTGCGGCGTCTCGCCGCAAACCTCGTTTCACTAACTTTTTATTACTAGAGTGGGACTGGCGCAGTCCGGAGCGCATCGCGACTTCCAACGCTCCCGCGAGTTCAGGTACCTTGGCCTCGCGCCGCGTCTCAACTTGCGACGGCCATTACCAAATTCTCGAGGAGCCATGACGATGAATCCCAAAGGGATTCCGTCATTCAAGCCCAGGGTTGCCGAGTCTGCGAGGCTGCCCTGGGTTAGATGCCGAAAATTCCCTCCAACCCTGAAAGGGTTGCGCCAATCACGCCTTTAAACGCCGTAGTTGACCGATTGTCATTCTCGTTCCAAATGCACGAAATAATACGGCGTCTGTTTCTTGAAGTCCGGATACATCACCCCGTGATGCTCGTTGTCCATCGCCTGCAGGAAATACATGAAATCGAATTGCGGGTTGATTTTGTCCGTCGGAATCACAGCCTCATAATTTCCATTTTCATCCACTCGCTTCATTTCCATGACTTCATAATTCCGTCGCTGGTCCACCGGACGATAAAGCACCTGCACCCATTTGAGGCCCGAAGGCGCCGTCACTTTGGCGCGAATCACCAGCGGCTGTCCCAGCGGCAGGTTCCGAATTCCCTCGTGAACGATAGTCGGCCCGACCGGCTCGTTCGTGAATGCCACACACCGCGGTGAGGGATTGAATATTTGATCGCTCGGCAAATTCTTTCGCTCCGCTTCCAATTTCGCCAATCCATTCTCGAGTTCGGCGAGTTCATCCCTCCAATTCCCGCACAAATCCCTTTTCCGCGCGCCAAACATCAAATCAGGCGCATACGTGTCGCCCGCCGTCTTCACCATCTCCCGCCACGCCGCAATCGCCTTCTGCTCGTAAGCTATGGCGTCGTCCAGCGTCACCGGGTCCTTCGTGCGATCGTACAAGCAATAACTCACCGCTGCGAGATCGCGTTGCGAATGATACTGCGCAAGATCCGCGAGCATTTTTAAATCCAGCACCGTGGAATCAAATTCCTTGCTGTGGTTCGCGCCACTTTTCTTTTCCGCCTCGGCGACTTCCCTTTCCACCTCATCCGCCGTTTGCGCGAACCAGCGGCTGGTTTCCTGCGGCCGCACCTTGGCCGTCTCACCTTTGTTGGTCAGCAACTGCGCTTCCTCATCGAAATTTTCGAAGACCTGCACATCGGAAAGCGTCGCCCTCGCAAACACCGGCAAATCGCCCAAGTGCTGCTTTTCCGGCCAGCCGACAGTCATCGGAAAACCCGTGTAAGGATAGCTGGACGCAACAATGCGCGGCAAAATCCAGCTCGCGCGATGCAGCGCGCGTTCCAAAATCGGGCCAGCCTCCGGGCCGAAGCGATTTTCAAATTCATGATCCCAGATCTCCGACGGCGCGTTGGTGTTGTAGCCGATGCGCCCGAAGGTCTGGAACAAATGCCAGTAGCGCTCGAATTCATAATCGTAATAGCGCGCCGATGGCTTCATCAAATCAAACGGCTTCGCATCGTGCGGTTGCGCTTCCATTTTCGTGGCCAGCGGCTCATCGATTTGAAAACTGCGGCCGCCATAAAGATGCGCGCTGTCAACAAACCGCCGCGCGTAATCCGGATCGCCAAAGAGGAAAATCCGGTCCGTGCCGCCGTTCCAAAGCTGCCAGTCGATCCAATATCTCTGCGGATACACCAGCAGTCCGGCGTAGCTGTGGCGCGCGCTGGACTGGTCGCGCGGATTGACGTGAGTCGGATGAAACGGCATGCCCATTTGTTCCTCCCAGAATTTCGTGCTGAGATGGAAATCCACGCCCGAATCTTCGGCCGCCTGGATTTCCTCATGCGTCAAACCCTTCGCGCGCAAATCGAGCGGCAGATCCGGCGCGATTTCCTTCATCGTATGGAAAATCGCCCGCCAGAATCTCCCCTGCTCGCTGACTTTGAGCCCCGATTCGTCGTGCATCCGAAATTGAATGCCGTCGATGCCGGGAAATTGTTTCATGAAAATCGTCAGCGCGGCTTGTGTGTAGGAAATCAGGTTCGTCGCGTTCATGCCCCAGACCAAATTGGGCGTGGGATTCGTCACGCCCTCGTTCCCCAAAGGCGAACCGCCGCTTTGCACGCCGCCGCGGTAAATATGATCCCAGATGCCGACCGTAAAATGCACCCCGCGCGCGTGCGCCATGGCGATGAGCCGGTTGAGCGCGTCGGTGTTCTTTTTCTGCTGCTCCGCCGTGATGCCGATCATTTTGACCCCGGGAAATTTCGGCACGTCGAAAAAATAAGGATAACACGGCGCCAGAAAACCGCCGTCTTCATAACCGAACGTCACCAGGATGGAGTTGAACCGATTTTCCGCCAGCATATCGAAATAACGCTCCCAGTAATTTGTGTCGTAAAACCGGCTTTCCCAATAGGCGCGGTTCATCGCAAACAGCGTGACGCTCCGGGTGGGCATGTCCGGCTTTTCGATGGTGTCGCGGACTTCGCTGAACGGCGCGGCGGGATCTTTGCTCCAGCCAATGCGATCCGCCACGTCCAACGCGGCATACATCAACCCGGTGCTGTCAGCGCCGGCAATTGCCACGGCCGGCTTGCCCTGATATTCATTTTTTTGGGCCGCCAGCGCCTCGGCATTCGTCGGGACGGACTGAACGAAAGCTTTGAAAATGTCGCCCGCAAAAATCTCGTTCGTCGCCAGACCGGCGAAGATGAGCATTTGCCCTTTGGCTGCCTCCGGCGTCCGCACCCGCTCAAATGGAATGTGCTTCGCCCGCAGCGCGCCCACGATCCGATCGATCCCGTGACTCGCGGCCTCGTTCAGCGCCGGCGCCGTGATAATGGAGACCTCCGCCGGCGGATCTCCCGCGCGTTCATTTCCCACCTTGCGCGCAGGCGCTTTGCAGCCGAAGCAGCCCAGAAGAATCAACGCCGCAATCCCGCACCAGGCACGTTTTGGAATCATGAGCAAGGTTTTCATTGGAACAGTTCAAATCCATGGCCGCCCGCGCCACCTCTCAACCACGTAGCCGACGTCAGGAGAATCAAAGCCTCTGACAGGCAGCTCGAAAACAATGAACTCGTTGCGCGGCATTGAGTCACCAAGCGTTGGATTGTCCGAAAATGTTCCAAAGTTTCCCCCTCTCCCCGGGGGAGAGGGCCGGGGTGAGGGCGAGCGTAAAACAAATATCCGTTCATCGGCTGACTCATGCTTTCTCCACGCAAAACATCAGAGCCTCCTCACGTCGGCTCCTACAGCGTTCCATTACGGCTTAACCGTCTTGATCTTCGTTTCGCTCGAAGTCAACCCATCCGCGGTGGCCTTCAAATAAATCGTCCCCGTCGCGCCGGGCTTGGAACGCACGATGACCAGCGCCAATCCATTGAACGCATCGCGCTCCGGCGATTGGAACGACACCAGCGACGTCGCATCGCCGTTGTCCGTGGCCACGATTTCGCCCGGCCCTTCAATCTCGAAACGAATATGATTCTTCGCGCGCGGCACCATGAGCCCGTTCTTGTCCTCCACCGTCACCGTCACATACGAAAGGTCCTTGCCATCCGCCGCGATTTTCGAACGGTCCGGTTGCATCACCAATTTTTTCGCCGGGCCGGTCGTCTTCATCACGTCGGTCGCCCATTTTTTGCCGTGTTTGTAAGCCACGACTTTCAATTCGCCCGGCTGATAAACCACGTTGAACCAGCAAAGGCGATATTCATACTTACCCTTCTTCTGGCGGCCGAGCGATTTGCCATTCAGGAACAATTCCGCTTCATCGCCGGAAGTGTAGACGAACACCGGAGTCACCTGCCCAACGCGATTGGGCCAATTCCAATGCGGCAAAATGTGCGCCATGCGCAGGTTCGGACGCCAGCGCGCCTGGTAAAGATAAAACCGGTCCTTCTTGAACCCCGCCAGATCCACAATGCCGAAATAAGAGCTGCGCGACGGCACGCGCAATTTGCCAATCTCCTCAAGTTCCTTCTCCGCGCGCGTCCGGTCCGCCGGATCGCTGAAGTTGAGAATGTTGCTCCGGTCAGAATTGTAAGGCGTCGGTTCGCCGAGATAATCAAAACCCGTCCACACGAATTCGCCCGCCACGAACGGATTTTTGTCCTGCCCGCGGAATTCCCAATCCGGCGGCGTCGCCCAGCGCGGCGCGTACAAATCATACGAACTCATCTGAAAATCCGATTCGCCGCCCGATTTGTTCGTGGTGACCGGAAAAAAATATTCCCCGCGCGAACTGATGCATGACGCGGTCTCGCTGCCGAACAACGGCTGGTTCGGATTCGCCGCACGGAATTTGCCGTATTCGTTCGGCTTGTAGTTGTAACCAAACACATCCAGGTTCGTGCCGAAACCGTTGTAACCCGATTGCACATTGTTGCACGCCGCCGTGGTCGGCCGCGTCGGATCCTCTTCGTGAGCGATGCGCGTCATTTCCGCCGCGATCACCCGGCCTTCCGGGCGGGTTTGCTCGGGAATCTCATTGCCGATGCTCCACAAAATGATGCTCGGATGATTCCGGTCGCGCTCGAGTTCCGCGCGCCAATCCTTCTCGTGCCAATCGTCGAACAGCAGATGATAATCATTCCGCGTCTTGCCGCGCCGCCAGCAATCAAACGATTCATCCATCACCAGCATGCCCATGCGGTCGCACAACTCCAGCAACTCCGGCGCGGGCGGATTGTGGCTGGTGCGAATCGCGTTGCAGCCCATGTCCTTGAGAATTTCAATCTGCCGCTGCAGCCCGCGCGTGTTGACGGCCGTCCCCAGCGCGCCCAAATCCGCATGATCGCAAACGCCATTCAGCGGCACGCGTTTGCCATTCAACAGAAAACCGTTCGTGGCCGTGAACTCAATCGTGCGAATGCCGAACGGCGTCTCGTAGCGATCCACTGGCTGCCCATTTTGCTCCACCGTCATCACCACGAGATAACGCTGCGGCTTTTCCAGGCTCCAGATCCGCGGATGTTTCACCGTCACCTGGCTCTCGCTCGCCTCAATTTGATTCGGCGCGATTTTAACGTCGTCCGAGGTTTGCCGCGCGACCCGTTTGCCCACGCGATTATCAGTCCCAAGTTCGAACACTTCATTCTTCACCGTCACGGTCGCGTCATTCGTGCTGTCGTTTTCCACGCGCACCTGCATTTTCACCGTGGCGGCGCCTTTGCTGATCTCCGGCGTCGTCACATACGTCCCCCAATGCGCCACGTGCACCGGTTCGGTTTTGACCAGCCAGACATTGCGATAAATCCCGCCGCCAGGATACCACCGCGAGGAATTGGGCGGATTATCCAATCGAATCGCCAGCAGGTTCTCCTCGCCGAATTTCAAAAAAGGCGTCAAGTCCACGCGCCACGACGCATAGCCGTAAGGCCAGCCGCCGACAAATTTGCCATTCAACCACACCGTCGCGTAGGACATCGCGCCGTCCACATCGAGATAGATTTTCTTGCCCTCATCCGCCGCGGACACCAGCAAATGTTTCCGATACCAACCCACGCCCCACCACGGCAGCTTGCCGGTTTCGCCGGGATACTCCTGCTTGAACGGACCTTCGATACCCCAATCATGCGGCAGGTTCAACGAGCGCCAGTGAATATCGTCATAGTCGAGATGCGTGTAGGGAATATCGACGCCGCCCGGATTTCCCTCCGGCTTCGCCGCCGGTGAGGGATTCTTCGTGAACTCATTTCCCGTCGCATTCACCCAATCCTTGATTTCGGAATAGCTCAATTTCCCGGCCACGTTCGTCGGATCGTCATGCGTAAATCTCCAGTTGTCATCCAGCGAAATCCGCTCACCCGCCCGGGTCGACATGGGAACCGCGACCAGGCTCAACCCCATCAATCCGGCCAATGCCGCCAGCGCCTGGCTTCGTCTGAACACCGGTTTTCGTAACGTGCGAAGAGACCACGAGCGATGCGATGAGATATCAAGTGATTGGTTCATTTTAATTCTGTTCGTTTCAGATTGAGCGAGTTGGCAAATTTGGTTTATCGAACAGCGGCGAGAGAGCATGGCTAATTTCCCCGCCGCCGACTAGCGGATTTTGCTCAAGCCTCGACCGCGCTTAGCCATCAGCGGCCCTGGTAGGGCGCGTCGCTCCGCGCGCGCCGGTTCATTCAAGCCCGCGATTCGCTGTTTCCAACGGCGCGCACGGAGTGACGCTACCTTTTCCCATTCGTCCGCCCACTCCCATCGCCCGCATCGATGTCCGGCGAAGCCGTGCGAACGTTTTTATATTCCACATTGCCCGAATTCCGCTCCGCCAATTTCGGCCCGGCATAAACAACCGCGATTTCCGCCAGTGCGCCGGCCGTGTCATTCCCAAAACCCGAAAGATCCGTCAGGCGCAGCTCTTTTGCCGAAACCGTTCTGCCGAACGAAATTTTCTGCTCGTCAAACGTGGAAAGCAATTCCCCGCTCGCGACACTCTGCCAATTCGTCCCGTCATCGCTCGCTTCGAATTTGTATTCGCGGATATCGCCCTGATGTTGCCGTTCGTTTTGGCGCGGCATCAGCACGAGGCCGCTCATCGCAACCGGTTGCGGAAACGAAACCTCGAACACATGCGGCGGTTTCGGCCCCCTGCCGCGCGCATCGGCACTGCACCAAAACGTATTCGGATCGCCGTCCACAATTTCATTCGCGCGTTTGCCGTCGGCCCGCGCGGTCGCGCCCAACTCATGCATGATGCGCGAGTTAAAATGCAGGCTTTCAAAATCCGCGACCGAAATTTCCGTCCTGGGCTTGAATTTATTGCCGCCCATGTAGTCGAGCAACGACCGCCGAAGCTGCTGTGCGACCGGGCTTGAATTGCCGTTCAAATCCGCGGAACACACCAGCAATTTGCCCGCGCCCACGCGTGCCTCAAAAATCAGCCCGAGCTTGTAATTTCGGTTCCAATCGTCAATCGCCGAAACAATTGGCCGCAGCCCCTTCGGCAAATGATCGAGGTTCACCGCCCGCGTGTTGTGAAGCAATTCCGTCCATTGCCAGTCGCAATTGGCTTCCGTGGGAAATTCCGCGAGCGCCGGATGCTTCGTGTCGCACCAAAGCCCGAGCATGCGGCTCCACTTCGGCCCCATCAACGCGTTCCAGAAAACCGGCTCCTGCGCCAGCGGCGGACTTGACCAATCCAAATCCGCGTTGTGCGGCAGGAACAACACGCGCCCGCCCGCCGCCAGTTTTTCCCGCGCGTCATCCCACGAACTGGTCACCAAAACATTCGCCGGCGCCGCGTCGGAAATGTGCGCGGGATAAACCCAGAACTTCCAATCGTTTTTGAAATTGTGCGGTGTGGGACCGAACGATTTCAGCGGTTGCGGACCGATGGCGACTTCGAGCGTATATTGCGCCGGCGCGGCCAGCCTCGACAAATCGGCCGAAATGTTTCCGAACGAAATGTTTTTTCCGATAGGCAATTCTTTCGGAGCCTTTGCGTCTTGCGCCAGGACTTTTCCCGCCTGGTCGCGAATCATCCACGACATCTGCGCGCTCGTCATGGACGCATCACTGAAATTCGCCGCTTCCACCGGCACCTCAAATGCATCACTCGTCGTAAAAACGCGTTGCTTCAGCCGCGCCAGCGGCACGATGGTGTTGCAAAATTCTTTGAACTCTTCCGGCGTTGTGTAGCCTTTGCTACCCCAAAGCGCATCCAGGATTCCCACCAGCGCCGTGCCCTGCCCGGTGTAATCGTGCAAGTCAAGCAATTGAAAACCCGAAAGCCCCGGCGTTCGCAGGTTCGCTTCGATTTCCTCCTTGTAACATTCCACCTGGAACCGCCCGGACGCCCGCGCAAATTCCTTATTCTGTTCGAGCACACCATGCGCGGCGGCGGAATCGCGGAAAATCTCATAATTTCCCGGATGCATGAAACCGGTGAATTTTTTTATGACGCGAAAATCAGGATAGGCGTCCCATTGGCCGACTTCATGGCCAATGACCGGCACCGTTACGCCGGCGATGGCCTCGCCGTAATCGCGGCCAAACCAACCCGGCACGCCCCGAATCCGCCCGAAGCCCAATCCGCTGACAACCAGGTAATCCGCGCCGCCATGGATCGGGTCTTTCGGTGAATTAATGAACGCCCACCCCGTATCCGGCGTGTAAAGCCGGCGCGGATCTTCCGCGCGAAAATGCTTCACCCATTCCGACAAAACCGGCTTCCAATTCCCGTGCGCCTCATTGCTCGCGGAGACGAGCATGAGCGACGGATGATTCCCAAACGCCTTGAGGATCCGTTCCGTTTCGGAATAAAGCTGTTTTTCCATCACGCCGCCGGGAGAAAATTCGTTCCACATGCCGCATTCCACTTGCAGATAAAAACCCAGCTCATCCGCCGCCTCAAACGCCGCTTCCGGCGGGCACCACGAATGAAACCGCATATGGTTCAACCCATAATCCTTGCACGTCTGAAAAATCTTTTTCCACGACGCAACGTCCGTCGCCGGATAGCCGGTCAGCGGAAAATCCCCGCCGAAATGTGTGCCGCGAAAATAAATCGGATGCCCGTTCAGGATGAATTGATTGCCTTCCGCGTGAAAATCGCGGAGGCCAAAAGTCGTCTCGGTCTTGTGCTCGAAAGGTTTGCCATCAATCTCGCCAGACACATCCACTCGCAATCGATACAACGCCGGCGAAAATTCATCCCAGGATTGAGCGCTGTCGCCGAGGTTGATTTCCTCATCCAGAACGACATTGGTTTCCGCGGTGCTAAAATTCTCGCTGCTCGGCGAAACTTTTATACCGGCTGCATTCGCCGCAGCTTCGACATGAAATGAGATTTTCCCTGCGACTTGTTGGCCCGAAGCATTCCGCAAAACCACGTGCGCCCGGATGCTTTTCTTTTGCGTTCCCGGAAAAATCTGCACGTCGTCAACCCACATCATGGGCGTGGCCCGCAGCTCTATTTTCCCGACAATCCCGTTCCACGCATCATCGAGCGAATCGGAAATGCTATGCGCATCCAGCCGATACGGCAGAATCATCCGGTTATCGACTCGGACGCTCAGGCGATGTTTGCCGGGCGCTACGGCGCCCAAATCATACTCATGCGGCGCGCACAGGCTGATGTCCGAACCGATTTCCTTCTCGTCCAGCCAAACCGTGGATTTCCAATGCGGACGCTCCATAAAAAGCGTCACGCGCTTGCCATTCCAGTCCGCCGGAATGTCAATTTCCCGCTCATACCACGCCGCACCGAGATAATGACGCGGCGGCTGGCAAAGGAACGGCACTTTCACGTTTCCGGCATTCGTATAAGCCGCGTAATCCGCCCGCAAATACCAGAAATGATCATAGAGCGACAGCACCCACGGCGTGCTGATGGAAATTTCATCACCGTAACCTTGCGATTCCAAAATGCCCGGCAGCCGGATTTTATCCGCCAGATTTTTCGCGAACCAATGTTCGGTGATGCCGGCATCGCTGCGGTCCAGGGCAAACTGCCATTGGCCATCCAGCGAAATCGTTTCCGCGGCGGAAATGTTCAGGAAGAAGCAGGTTGCCAGGAGCAACGATGCCAGGAATTTCATTTTCATGTTCGCTGAAGCATTCAAACCGAATTCGCGCGGCCATTGGAGCCGGCAGAACGACCATGCCAGTGTGGCCTTTTCCCTATAGACGGAGCCATCACCAATTTTGGTTATGCCCAAGTAGCGCAGGCTGGCAGCCTGCCGTATCGCCGACTGGCAGTCGGCAGGCGCAACCAAATCCAACCGCCACAATTTCCTGAGACGGGTGAAGAGTCGGGAAACTACAAAAGTCATCTGAACCCGAATGCCCTCGCCACACCGCACCGTAGCGCAGGCTGCCCAGCCTGCTGTGCCGCAGGCTGCCGAGCCTGCGCGTTCATTCCTGCCGCCTCGCCCCCAAAATAGTCGTGCCAACCCTCCCACTTTCCGCAACCATCCTGCACGTGAAACCCATCATTCTCTGCATCGCGTTCCTGCTCCTCTTCGGAATTCCGGCGCTGGCCTCGGACACCGTTTATTTTCTGAATCCCGACCTGCAACTCGGCACAATCCCCGCCAACACCAACGTTCCCGTGACTTTCGTCCTGACCAACAGCACGGACGCGACCGTAAAAATCATCAATGCCGACCCCTCCTGCGAATGCACGACGGTGTCCCATGCTCCCAGCGAAATTCGCGCGCATGCCGTCGCCAATTTTGATTTAAGTTTCAACACGACCCGTTCTCGCGGAATGGTCATTCGCACTTTCTCCGTGGAACTGGCCGACGGACAAGTCACCACTGCCCAATTCACCGCCAGGGTTTCGGACGCAGGCGCCACCAACGCCGCCGTCCCTCCGCAAAAAGATGGCGATGCCGGGAACTGATTTGAAAAAGATAAAATCTTGTCCACTGAACGACCGGATGTTACCAAAGCACCGCCTGAAGGTTCGTTCGTGATCAAAACAGAACAACATCATTCAATTTATCTCCCATGCATGCCAAGATTTTCCGCCTGCCCCGCCCTGCCCTGACGCTCGCCATCGCGACCTTGTTCGCCACGGTCATTTCCTCCCGCGCCGCTGACCCGGAATATTGGTCCTGGGCAAAAACACCCCCGATGGGCTGGAACTCCTGGGATTGCTTCGGCGCCGGCGTGTGGCAATCGAACGCCCTGGCCAACGCCGATTACATGGCCAAAAATCTCAAGGCGCACGGCTGGAACATCATCACCATCGATATCCAATGGTATGAACCTCTGGCGCACACGACCGAATATCGCCGCGGCGCAATTCTCGAAACCGACAGTTACGGACGCCTCTTGCCCGCCGCGAATCGCTTCCCCATGACCGCGGAAGGCCGCTCGTTCAAGCCCATCGCGGATTACCTGCATGCGCGAGGTTTGAAGTTCGGCCTGCACCTCATGCGCGGCATCCCGCGCCAATGCGTCGACCGCGACAACACGCCCATCCTCGGCACACCCTATCACGCCCGCGATATCGCCGACAAAGTCCACGTCTGCCGCTGGAACAGCGACATGTACGGCGTCGATATGACCAAGCCCGGCGCGCAGGAATATTATGATTCCGTCTTCGCGCTGCTCGCCTCGTGGGATTTGGATTTCGTGAAGGTAGACGACCTGGCCGGGCGCGAGCCGGAAATTGAGGCGGTGCGCAAAGCCATCGACAAAACCGGCCGGCCGATTGTTTTTTCCATTTCACCGGGCGGTTCGACCGTCAGCCACGGCGAATTCGTTTCAACCAATGCGAACATGTGGCGCATCAGCGACGATTTTTGGGACAGTTGGGACGCGCTCTATTCGCAATTCGCGCGCGTGAACAACTGGACGCCCTTCCGCGGGCCGGGCCATTGGCCGGACGCCGACATGATTCCCTTCGGCAACGTCCGCGCGTGGACGCCGGACGGCTGGACGCATTTCACGCATGACGAAGAAATCACGCTCATGTCCCTCTGGAGCATCGCGCGCTCGCCGCTGATTCTCGGCGGAAACCTGCCCAGGAACGATGACTTCACGCTCTCATTATTGACCAACGACGAAGTGATCGCCGTAAACCAGAATTCCGCCAACAACCATCAACTCTACCGCACCAACAGCCGGGTCGCCTGGGTAGCCGACGTGCCGGCTTCAAGGGACAAATACATTGCCGTGTTCAATATTTCGCCCGCGCCCGAACCAAGACGCCGCGCCGCCGCCGCTGAAACGCCGGAAACCGCCTTGGCCAAAGCCATGGCAAAGCAGCCGGCGCACATTTCCGTTTCACTGAAGGATCTTGGCATAAAAGGCCGCGCCAAGGTCCGCGATCTCTGGGCGCACAAAAATCTCGGAAGCTTCAAAGATCAAATCGAAGTCACCGTGCCCTCGCACGGAGCCGCCCTGCTCCGAATTTCGCCGAAGTAACCTGCTTCCGGCCTTAATGGCACGGCGTCTCGCCCGTGCGAATCGAAACACACGCGGGCGAGGTGCCCGTGCCACTAAATTCAGGAGATTCTCACCCTCAATTGAGGGGGTGCGATTCCCGGTATTTCTGATATCCTGTGCCCTCTATCGTACCCATGAAAAAGCCATCCTGTTCACCCCGAATGACGTCCTCAAAAACTTTGGTTCTTTTCCTCATCCTGTTTTTGGCAGGGTTGATCACTGCTCCAAGCACCCGAGCGGGTGTTCCCGTCGAAAAAGATTTGGCCGCCTATCTATTCGTCTATTTCAAGGATGCGGACCACAGCCTCCATTTTGCCCTCAGCTCCGACGGCTACAGCTTCACGGACGTGAATGACGGAAAGCCGGTCATGAAAGGCGAGGACCTCGCCGAACAAAAAGGCATCCGCGACCCGCACATCATTCGCGGGCCCGACAACGCCTTTTATCTCTCCATGACCGATCTGCATATTTTCGGGAAAGAAAAAGGCTATCGCACCACCCAATGGCAACGGGACGCCAGCAAATATGATTGGGGCAACAACCGCGCCCTGGTCCTGATGAAGTCCACGAACCTCGTCGATTGGTCGCACACCGACTTGCGTTTCGACAAGGCATTCCCGGGCCTCGAGGACGTCGGCTGTGTCTGGGCGCCGGAGACCATTTACGATCCTAACGCCGGCAAAATGATGCTCTATTTCACGATGCGGCTCGGACACGGGAAGACCAAGCTCTACTACAGCTACACGGATAACGCATTTACCAAGCTCGAAACATTTCCGCGGGAACTTTTCAAATATCCGCGCGACATCCAAATCCTCGATGGAGACATCTCCTACGAGTTGGGAAAGTTTCATTTGTTTTATGTGGCCCAGGAGCGCGGCGGCGGCATCAAGCAAGCCGTGTCCGACAAGATCAATCGCGGCTATGTTTTCGATCCGGCCAAAGTGGACCCGGAAACCGTCGGCTGCGAGGCGCCCAACATCTGGAAGCGCAACGGCGAAAATAAATGGGTGCTCATGTATGACGTTTACGGCCTGCATCCCAGCAACATGGGCTTCAGCGAAACAACCGATTTCAAAACCTTCACCAAAATCGGCTATTTCAACGACGGCCCCATGAAAGCCACGAACTTCTCTTCCCCGAAGCACGGCGCCGTGATGTCGCTGACGGCCGATGAGGCGCGGCGCCTCGCGAACCATTGGGGTTTGAAGAAGTTTTAGCAATTTGCGCCCATTGACTCGCGACCGCGTCCCCGAGTGAGCGGGCCCTCCGGCGCTTTTGAACGCGTGACCATGTCCTTCGTTCTGAACAAAGCAGCAGCGAATTTGTTTTTGCGCCACCGGCATTCCTCGTAATATCCGAACTGTAATTATGGCGCATCGAATTGCCGGACGAATCGTCGGCCGTTTTGGTCGGCTGCCGACCCTGTTCCTTTTCGTTTGTATCGCTCTGGTGGCCACCGGGGTTTGGGCCGACCCCGCGCTGGGGCAGCGTTTAATTCTCGAGCCAAACCACATCGTCCTCACCGGCCAATTTGACCCAGGCACCAATTGGCAAACTGTCACGTTCGATACTCCCGCCAAGGGCCGATACTTCTGCCTCGACGCGCTTTCATCACAAGACGGCAAACCATTCGCGGCCGTGGCGGAATTGCAAATGCTGGATGCCACTGGCAACCTCGTTGACCGCGAAGATTGGAAGATCGTTTCAGCCGACAGCGAGGAACTGACCGCCGAAAACGGCGCCGCCACCAATGCCATCGATGGCAATGAATCCACCTGCTGGCACACCCAATCAAGCCAATTGCCGACCGCCTTCCCCCATCGCATCATCGTGGACCTGGGACGTTCGGTGACCCTGACCGGTTTTCGCTACCTCCCGCGCCAGGGCGATACAAATGCCACCGGGCGCATCAAAAATTTTCAAATCAGCGTCGGTGAGAATCTAAAAGAGGAGCAATCCCCGGACAACCTGGTGCCGCCGAAGATTTTTTTATTCAGCTATTTCACGGACCGCGACCATGAAGGATTGCATCTCGCATGGAGCAAGGACGGTTATCAATGGGACCCGCTGAACGCGGGCCTGAGCATCTATTCGCCGCCGATGGGCGGGACCAATTTGATGCGCGACCCCTGCCTCTTGCGCGGGCCTGACGGCGTTTTTCGCATGGTATGGACCTGCGCCTGGGGCGGAAACGCCATCGGCTACGGCGAATCGAAGGACCTGATTCACTGGTCCGAAGGCCGCGCCCTGCCGGTGATGGCTGGCGAAACGAATGTCGCGAATTGCTGGGCGCCGGAAATCTATTGGGATGCCAGGCGCAACGATTACCTGATCATTTGGGCAAGCGCCGTGACCAATCGCTTCACCGAAACGCTCGCGCAATCGGACCAACTGAGCAACCAGCGGATTTACTGCACGACCACGAAGGATTTTCAGACGTTCACAACCACGAAATTATTTTATAATCCCGGCTTTGCCGTCATCGACCCAACCATCATCCAGAGCGAGGACGGCTGGCGCTTGATTTTCAAGGATGAAACCACCAAGCCGTTGAGGAAAAATCTGCGTGTCGCGGCCAGTGACAATTTGCGCGGGCGATTTGGCGCGCCGAGCGAACCCTTCTCGCCGCAATGGGTCGAAGGTCCGGCGGTTTTTTCCACGGAAGGCGAGTTCCTTTGCATTTTCCATTTCTACAGCAACAACACCTGGGGCGGCTTAAGAACGAAGGACTGGACAAACTGGGTGGACGTCACGGATCGCCTCAACATGCCCGCCAACAGCCATTCGGGAACCGTGCTGGAAGTGCCGCGCGACGTGCTGCTCGCGCTGTGGCGCGCGGGCCGCGCCGAGATCGGCCCTTCGCCCGAAACGACCGACCTTGGCGTGGGACATTGGATTTGGAGCGATAAAACTGAGGACAAACAGACGTGCCGTTTGTGGCGCCGGTTCGAAGTGCCGCGCGGCGCGCTGGTCTCGCTGGCGATGTTGCGCATCACGGCCGACAACGGCTACCGCCTTTTTCTGGACGGGCGCGAAATCGGGCGCGGCGGTGATTTCAATGACTTGACCGAATACAACGTCACGCAACTCATCACACCGGGCTCCCACCTCCTGGCGGTCGAGGGATTCAATGACGCGCTTGCCGCCGGCGTGATTTTGGGGCTGCGGATCCAGATGCTGAACGGGCAAACGATCGAGATCCGTTCCGATCCTTCCTGGCTCGTCGTGCCGGGCGACGAAAAAAACTGGACCACCCGCCGCGAGCCAGGACGGGGCTGGAAACCCGCGCGCATCGTGGCCTTCGCCGGCAAATTCGATTGGGTCCGGCCCCGGCGCATTCTTTCCTCGCCGCCAATCCTGCCGCAGCCGATTTATTTCTGGCAACGCGGGTGGTTCCTGTTCTCGCTCCTCTCAGTGATCGCCCTCGCCATTGTCTTCAGCACCCGGCTGGGCTTGAAAGTGGCGGTCCAGGCGCGCTCGCAAAAACTGCTCGAGCGCGAGCGCGATCGCATCGCGCGCGACATTCACGACGATCTGGGCGCCGGCTTGACTCAATTGACGCTCCTGGGCGAGCTCGTCCTGCGCGAAACCCCGCCCGACACGCCGACCCGCGAGCAATTGGACTCGCTCTGCGGCAAATCGCGCCGGCTGCTCGGCACCATGGACGAACTGGTCTGGACGGTCAATTCGCGCCGCGACACCGTCCAGGATTTCGCCGCGTTCGTGTGCGAATACGCGCAGGAATTTCTCTCGTCCACGCCGATCCGCTGCCGCCTGGATGTGCCGGACGACTTGCCGCCCACGCCGCTCGATTTGCCCGCGAGACGGAATCTCCTGCTCGCCGTCAAAGAAGCCGTGCGCAACGTCGCCAAACATTCCAACGCCACCGAATTGTTTTTGCAAATTCGCGTGGTGGATGAAAAGCTGGCCGTGACCGTTGAGGACAACGGAACTGAATTTGCCGGAAAAGCCGCGCGCAGCGGACGCAACGGACTCCGCAATATGGACGAGCGATTGTCAGACATCGGCGGCGTGTGCCGCGTCATCGCCACGCCCAGCAAAGGCTGCCGCGTTGTTTTCCGTCTGCCGTTGCATCCGGCGACGCTCACGAAAAATCCCGCGGTGGCGCTGTTCCGAAAAATACTGCGACGCACCCGGCCAATCGATTCACCTGAATGAAATTGAATCCCACGCCCACTCCTCCAGGAAAACTCGTGCGCCTCGCCCTCGTCGAGGATGTCCTCGAAATGCGCGAGAGCTGGCGCAAGCTGATTAACGGCCTGCCCGGATTTCATTGCGTCTGCACCTGTCCCTCCGGCCGGGAAGCGTTGCGTGTGTTGCCCGGAATCGCGCCGGACGTCATTATCATGGACATCCAAATGCCCGGCATGACTGGCATCGAATGCACCCTGCGACTGAAAGAATTGCTGCCCAAAATCCCCATTCTCATCCTGACCGTTTCCGCCGATACCCAGACGGTTTTCCGCGCGCTCGAAGCCGGCGCGGACGGCTATCTACTGAAACGCTCGCGTCCGGACCAGTTGCAAACCGCCATCCAGGACGTGCTCGAAGGGGGCGCCCCCATGACCAGCGAAATCGCCCGGCGCGTGGTGGCGTCCTTCCGTCAACGCGCCACCAAACGCGACGGAACCACCGGCCTTACCCCCCGCGAAGAAGAAGTGCTGGGCTACTTGTCCAAAGGATTCGCCAACAAAGAAATCGCCGCCAAAATGTCCGTCAGCTACGAAACCGTGCGCGATCACCTGCGCAACATCTACGAAAAGCTCCACGTCCATTCGCGGACGGAAGCCGTGGCTCGGTATCTCGGCTCATCCACCGCCCCAGGCGATGAATCGCAATGACGCGATGATTCCAATAATCGCAAGCGACACCACCGCCCCCCGGTTTTTTATTCTAGAGCGATCTCAAATCCCCCTCAATTGGAGGATAGGACCCATAATGTGTTTCGTTTATGCTTGGGATTGGCTCTATGTTGCACCCCAAACCACTTGCGCAACCAATCGATTAAACCTTTACCGTCGCAAGTTTGACCCATACACTTTTAATCGCCCATTCATTGAATCCAATTGGTTCGTAAAATCCCACACACCCGCACTATGAAAATACCTGTTCTCAGAACGATAACGTCTCTCTGCCTGCTCGCCGGTCTGTCCGCGACCGTCGCACGCGCCGATATGCTCACCTGGGACCCGCTCGCAAACGGCGGCGGCGGAGGCTCCGGCACCTGGAACCTGAACTCCACGGCCAATTGGTTCAACGGCGGCGGCGATGTCAAATGGACGGACAATTCGGCCACCGGCACGAACATGGCCGTCTTCTCCGGAACGGGCGGCACCGTCACGCTGAACAGCAGTTTGAGCGCGTCCAACCTGGATTTCGTTGCCGCCGGCTACACCCTGTCCGGTTCGGGCGTACTGACGTTAAGCGGTGGCATTGATGTCTCCCAGCTTGGCAGCGGCAGCGACACAGTCAACCTCGCCCTCTCGCTGGCCGGCCCGCAACAACTCTGGCTCTCGGGTTCCGGCGCGACCCTCAATTTCGGCGGCACCATCACTCGCGCGCCGGGCGCCGACGTTGATTTTTCAGCCAGCGGCATTCAATCCAGCACCTTCGTGAATGGCGCGACGGGCATCATCGGGGCCTGGGCCACGGTGGGCGCGGCCAACAGCACGTTGGGAGATTGGGCCGCCAATGACGGCAGCGGCAACATCGTCGCCTACACGAACTACACCATCTGGTCCTCGACCAACAGCCAGACCGCTGACCTGACCGGTTCTGCCACCCAAAACTGGCTTTCCGGCGACCCGACCGGCGCGGCCAACTTCATCACCAGCATTACCAATTCCGCCACGCTGAATTCGCTGGTGATGCAGGGCGACGTGAATTTCAACAACGGCACCAATGTCACCACGCTGACTCTGAACAGCGGCGGCCTTATCGTGCGCGGCGTCAGCCGCTGGCTGTTGGCCGGCACCAACTCGTACCTCACCACTGGCCTCCCTTCCGGCGAATTGTTCATCCACGCCCCGAACCCGAACAGCGGCAATAACTGGACCATTTGGCCGATTATCGAGGATAATGGCGCAACTCCTCTGATACTCGTCAAGGACGGCGTCGACGAAGTGAAGCTGGGCAACATGAACACTTACACCGGCGGCACGCTGGTCAATGCCGGCATCCTCGCCTGCACCTCCGGCGCGGAGTTTGGCAACGGCAATGAGCCGACCGGACTCATCACTCCCTTTGGTTCCGGCCCCATCACGGTGCACAACGGCGCGGAGCTTCAATTAGGTTCCAACCCGGGCAATACCTTCGGCGAATACGATTACACGAACACCATTTTTGCGGACAACGCCCTCATCCTCGCGCGTGATGGATTCCATCGCCTGAAAGGAACACTGAACGTCGGTCCTGGCGGTGTGGCGATGGGCGCGACCTATGACAACAAAGGCGATGCTTTGAACAACGGCTTTCCGAAAGGTCTTTTTATCGATGGGCTCCTGACCGGCAACGGTCCGCTGACCTGCGAGGACAGCGGTTTGGAAACCATCAATCCCTGGGACAGCTCCGTCGTGTATTTCACCAGCATGGCGCCGGCGTCGCAGAACACGTATTCCGGCACGGTCACGGTCGATTCCTGGACCAGCGAGGGCGGCAGCTATCTTTATCTTATCGGCACCAATGCGCTGGCGAACGCCACCATCAACCTGAACGGCGACAATGATCCGGGCAGCGGCCGCTTCGGCGCCTCGACCTTGCTCTTCGGTTCTGGCACTAGCGCCCCCGGTCTCGGTTATGCCACCATCGGCGCTCTCACGGGCACCGGCGACTTTGCGCTTCAAGACACCCTGACCGCGAAAGGAAGCTCGACCGTCGCTCCCTACACACCCGGCCAGGGCGTGATGCTTTCCGTCGGTAACAACAACGCCAGCACAACCTATTCCGGCATCATGAGCGGGACCGGCGGCCTGAACAAGATCGGCGCCGGCACCCTCACCCTCTCAGGTCTCAACACTTACACGGGCGATACGATTCTGAGCGCCGGCTCGATCGTGTTGACGGGCGGCTGGCTGAATTCCTCAAATATCATCGTGACCACGGGCCTTACGCTCGATGCCTCCGCCGTGAGTCCGGTGACCATGGTTCCCAATCAATCGTTGCAGGGCGACGGAACAATTAACGCAAGCGTGAATACCTCCGACGGTTCGGCCGTTTACGGCGGCACCGACGGCACTTATGGAACCAACACCATCACCGGCGACCTGACCATGGCTTCGGGCGCGGTTGGTTATTTTGATGTCGGCACTCTCGCCAATGGCGCGAATGACCGCGTCAATGTCGGCGGAACTTTGACTGCCAATGGCAACGTCATCCACCTGAAGGCTCCGAGCACTTCCGACAACCTGGATTCCAGCGCCGATTACGTGCTCTTCAACTCGGCCAACCCCATTTCCGGCACCTTCGCCACCGCGCCGACTTGGGATGTCGCCCCGGCGAATGCGGCCCATTTCTCGATTGTGACCAGCGGCAAGACCGTCACTCTCCATTACTCAGCGGTGGCCGGCCCCACCGGTTCTGGCACGGCGACACCCTCACCGGCCGTGCGCAACCAAACCGTGTTGATCACTGTCAATGCCGTAAACGGCACCGCCGGAATCGTCAATAGTGTCGTCGTGGACGCCAGCTCAATTGGCGGTTCGGCGACTTTGGCGCTCGTCGATTCGGGCAACAATATCTGGACCAACTCGGTCACCATCCCGGCGGATCTGGTTCTTGGTTCGAAGACCTTGACAGCCACCATAACGGGCACGGATGCGATGACTTCATCCGCGAATATCTCGCTGACAATTATTGCCGGCAACGACATCTGGAACGGCGCCGGCGCGGACGACAACTTCAGCACCGCGCTGAATTGGGTCAGTGATATATTGCCCGCCCCGGTCGGTGACAGCCTCCAATTCTCCGGCTCAACCCGCTTGACGCCGAACGTGGACGCTGATTACACCGTGACTGGCATTCTGTTCACCAACGCAGGCGCGTTCAATATCGGTTCGGCGGCCAATACGCTGACGCTCACCAATGGCGCCGGTATCGTGAACAACTCGGCCAATGTCCAAACCATCAGCGCCCCGATTGCGCTGGCGGCATCGCCAATCGTCAACGCCGCGTCGAATGACATCGTTCTCAGCGGCGCGATCGCCGACGGACCGAACGGCGGCGCCGGATTGACCAAGACCGGCAACCACGCTTTGACGCTCAGCGGCGCCAACACTTACACCGGCCCGACACTCCTGAATGCGGGCACGCTGAATATCGCGGGAACGGTAAACTCTTCCTATATCACGGCAGGCAATTCGTCCGGCAAGAGCGTGCTCAACATTCAGAATGGCGCCACTATCAACAGCGCCAATCTATTCACCGGTAATACCACCAATTCCATCAATGCGGTATATCAAAATGGCGGGACCTTGAATCTGACCGGCGGCACCGGTGACCTGTTGAGCATCGGAAATTGGAATAATGCCTACGGCTATTACTATGCCGGCCCCGCGGCGACGTTGAATATCAACGGCATCTCCATCGGCGGTGAAAACAACCCGAACGTCTGGCCGCCCCAAGGCACAGGCGACGGCATCATGGATGTGGACGGCGCCACCATCAATAACGTGGGCTGGATCGTCCTGGCTCGCGGCGCGGGCCCCCAAACGGGCATCCTGAATATGTATGGCGGAACACTGACCTTTGCCGGAGGCGGCATCGGCTGCAATTGGAATGGCAATGCGACGCCGTCGCTTGGCGCGCAAACGTCCATCATCAATATGATGGGCGGTTCTGTGACCAGTTCCACCCAACCGGTGGACTTCCGCACCGCCGGCAATACCGGCATTCTCAACCTGAACGGCGGTTTGCTCGAAACGACCGCCGTCATCGACCAGGGGACCCTCAACTTCAACGGCGGCACCTTGCAGGCGGCGAGTTCCAGCGCCACCTTCGTCTCCCTGAACACGGCCTACGTGTGGGGCGGCAATGCCGTGGTTGACAACAATGGCTCCAGCATCGGCATCACCACGCCGCTCCTCGCTCCGACGGGAAATGGTGTTCATGGCATCACCTCCTTCACCAGCGGCGCGGGTTACATTGCTCCACCCATCGTGATCGTCACGAATGGCGTGGGTGACACCACCGGCACCGGCGCAACCGCCATCGCGCAAATCAATCCGGCCACCGGAAAAGTCACGAACGTCGTCGTCACCTGCCCGGGTGTTAATTACACCGCCACGCCGATCTTCCTGTTAAGCGGCGGTGGCGCCACCACGCCGGCCACCATCACCGGCGCTGCGCCCACCCCGAATACCAGCGGCGGCCTCACCTCCATCGGATCGGGCGTTCTCACCCTGACGGTGACCAACACCTACACCGGCAACACCATCGTTGGCTCGGGCACGTTGGAACTCGTCAATCCGGTGCTGGCGGCTTCCTCCTCGGTCGTCGTGAGCAACGGCGCGTTCCTGCAATTGGATTTCGCGGGCACGAACCGCGTTTCTGGCCTCGTCCTGGATGGTGTCAGCCAGCCGCAAGGCGTCTACACCGCCACCACCTCCTCGCCGTTCATCACCGGCGCGGGCAGCCTGTTGGTCGGGCCGCCCTTCGCGGACAATTCCACGAACATCACCTTCTCAGTTACTGGCAGCGGCCCCAACGCCTCGTTGTCGCTGTCCTGGCCGGCGGATCATCTCGGCTGGGTGCTGCAACAGTCCACCAACCTCACCAGCGGTTGGACCGATGTCCCCGGCAGCGATGCCGTGACCTCCATGAACATCCCGGTCAATACCGCCACACCTGACAAATACTATCGCCTGCGCCATCCGTAACGGCGCCTGCGGTCAGAAAATCGCGCTCGACCCGCCTCCCGAGTTTCACAGGGAGGCGGGTCGAAGTTTATAGAACCAATCCATTTGCCGAAAACCATCCAACCCCGCCTCACCTCGCTGCGGTTTAAATCAATAAATACTATGAAATTTAAGAAGCACCTGGCGCTCGTCGCGATGTTTGCCGCGCTTTCCTTGAGCGCTGAACCGGCCAAAATCACCGTCGACGTGCGCCACCCGGTGCATCCTATCCCGCCCACGTTGTGGGGAATTTTCTTTGAAGACATCAATATGTCCACCGACGGCGGCATCTATCCCGAATTGGTTCGCAACCGCTCGTTTGAAGACGCGGACACTCCGGAATCCTGGAAGTTTTCCAGCCTCGCTGGTGGCAAAAGCACGGCCTCCGTCATCACCTCGGACGTGCACGGCCAGCCGACGCCCCTGAATGCGTTCAATCGCAAATCGCTCCGCATCACTGTGGATGGCGCTTTCACGCTGCAAAACGAAGGTTATTGGGGAATGAACATCGTTTCCGGCCAGAATTACACATTGAAGCTGGCCGCGCGCGGCGAACATTTCGACGGCAAACTCAAGGCGCGAATTTTGAGCAGCAGCGGAAGAGAACTGGCCAGCGCCGGCCTTTCACAGGTGGGCGATGACTGGAAATATCACACCGTGGATTTCCGGGCGACCGGAACCGATCCCAAAGCCAGGTTGGAAATCGACGGCAACGGCAAAGGCGCGCTGTTCCTGGATATGGTTTCGCTCATGCCGCAAACCACCTGGAAAAACCACGGGCTCCGCGTGGATCTCGCCGAGGCGCTGGACGGTTTGCATCCAAAATTCCTGCGCTTTCCCGGAGGAAACTGGGTTGAGGGCGACGACTTTGCCCACATGTACCACTGGAAGGACACTGTGGGGAACATCGATTTGCGTACGCAACTTTGGAACGTTTGGGGTTACAATGCCACGCAAGGACTGGGCTTTTATGAGTATCTGCAGCTTGCGGAAGACCTGGGCGCCGAGCCGCTCTTTGACATCAATGTCGGAATGACCCTAAAGGGAGCAATTCCGCTGGGTCGCATGGCCCAATGGGAACAGGACGCGCTCGATGCCGTCGAATATGCCAATGGTCCCACGAATTCCATCTGGGGCGCCATGCGCGCCGCCGCCGGCCACCCGGCGCCGTTCCATTTGAAATACATGGAGATTGGAAACGAAAACGGCGGACCCGATTACCTCGAACGCTGGCCCCTGCTCGTCAATGCCGTCCACGCGAAGTATCCCTACATCCAATTCATCGCCAACACCGATTTGCGCGGCCGGCCGGGACCAAAAACTCCGGCGCCCGATATTGTCGACGAGCATTATTATGAGAACCCCGAGTCCTTTATGCGACGCGCGGATCAATATGATAAATACAGCCGCAAAGGACCCAAGATTTTCGTCGGCGAATACGCCGTCACCTCGAAATGCGGCCTGGGCAACTTGCGCGCTGCCATTGGCGAAGCCGCCTTTATGACCGGCATGGAAAGAAATTCCGATGTGGTCGTCATGGCAAGTTACGCACCGCTCCTCGTAAACCTGAACCATCGCGCCTGGAATCCCGATCTCATCAATTTTGACAGCTCCCGCTGGTACGGCATACCCAGCTATTACGTCCAAAAGATGTTTTCCGAAAATCGCGGCGACAAAACCCTGCCCATCCAGGTGCAATCGCCCGACGCCGAAGTTCCCGCGAGCAAAGGAATGATCGGCGTGGGCACCTGGAACACCTCCGCGGAATTCAAGGACATCAAAGTCACCGCACCGGATGGCACGAGCTTGTTCTCCTCCGACTTTTCCGCCAACTCCGATGCCTGGAAGAAACTCGGCGACGGCGATTGGTCCCTGGACCGTGGAGCGCTGCGGCAGAAGGCCGAAAAGGAATTTGTTCGCGCCCTCGCCGGCGACAAATCATGGACCGATTACACGCTGACACTGAAGGCGCGGAAAATCAGCGGACGCGAAGGCTTCCTGGTGCTGTTTCACATCACCGATGACGACGACCGAACCTGGTGGAACATCGGCGGCTGGAACAACACGCAGAACGCCATCGAAAATGGCGGCACGCTCGATGGAAAACCGGGTTCCATCGAAACTGGCCGCTGGTACGACATCAAAGTCGCCGTCCAGGGCCGCCACGTAAAATGTTTTCTCGATGGCAAATTGATCCACGACATCGACTACGAATCGCCTCAGCCAGTCAAAGCCCTGTACGCCAGCGCCGCCCGGGACGATCATACCGGCGATGTCATTGTTAAAATCGTGAACGGCAGCGCCAACCCGCTGGAAACGAAGCTGGACCTGAAAGGCGCAAAACATTTGGACAGCGAAGTCGCAGCTTGGGTCCTGACCTCAAAAAGCGGCGCCGACGAAAACACCATCGACGACCCGCTCAAAGTCTCGCCGAAACCGGAAACCCTGCATTTCGATGGCAAAACCCTGACGCGTGCCTTCCCCGGCAATTCACTCACTGTCCTGCGTTTTCACGGAAAACGTTAGACATAAGATAGGAAGGAAGTTTATCCGGCTTGCTGAGTGCAGCTTGGAACAATCGGTTTGGGGATATCGGCCCCCTTCGCTGCGCTTCGGCGCGGCAGTCTTGGCTCTCCGCAGCCGCTCCGAGCGAAGACTGGTGGCAGGACCCGGAATCGAACCGGGGACACAAGGATTTTCAGTCCTCTGCTCTACCAACTGAGCTATCCTGCCAGCCAGGGGCGCATATTGAACTTGGCTTTGCCTCCAATGGCAAGCCGAATTCCACGCGAATTCACTGTCTCACAAAGCGGCGCGGCGTCAATTCCCTCACGCCCGAGGGTGCGCCGCGTCGTAAGCTTTTTTCAGCCGCTCCGTAGTCAAATGCGTGTAGACCTGCGTCGTCACCAGATGCGCGTGGCCGAGCAATTCCTGCACGCTGCGCAAATCGGCCCCCGCATCGAGCAAATGCGTGGCGTAGCTGTGCCGCAATTTATGCGGCGTCAGCGCTGGATCCAGGCCCGCCGTGGCGAGATGCTTTTTCAATCGAACCTGCAGGACATATGGCGCAATCGGCGTGGGCGTCCTTTTTTCCGATAAGAAAACCGGCGATTGCCCGGCCGGCGATTGCGGCAGCAGGCTCCAATACTCGCGAATCGCTCTCAAGGCCGGTTCTCCGATGGGCACGAGCCGCTCCTTTTTCCCTTTCCCGCGCACGCGCACGAGCTGTTCATTCCAGTCAATGTCCTCGGCGCGCAAGCCGCACAGTTCACTCACGCGCAGCCCGCAGGAATAAATCGTTTCGAGCACCGCCACGTCGCGAAAACAAATCGCCGCCGAAACTGGACGTCCCCTGCCCTTTTCCTTTTTTTCCGTCAGCGGCTGCAACGGCGCCGCCAGCAAATCCGTGATTTGCTTGGCCGTGAGATACTTGGGCAATCGCTTTTCAAGCTTGGGCAGCGCGATGTTCTTGATGGGCGAAACCAAAAGCGCGCCGTGGCGAATCAGGAATTTGTAAAACGTCCGGAGCGCCGAGAACCGCAGTTGAATCGCCGCGCGTCCCAGGTTGTTGCGCCCGAGAAAACGCAGGTAACCGCGGAAATCATCGCGCTTGAGCGCATCCCAGGACGGCGCGCGCTTGCGTTCCTCGTGGTGCCAGCGGGAAAACTCGAGCAATGCGTCGCGGTAATTTCTCTGCGTGTAGACGGATGCGCCCCGGTCCGTGGCGAGATGCGCGAGGAATTTTTGAATCCACTTGTCGCCGGCCTGCGCTGTGCCTTGCGGCTCGATCATTTTACTTCTGCCCGGCCGGAACTTCCATGTCTCGCGGCGGAAATTCAAAAACAACTTTGCCGCTGTCGTCCACGACCAGATACGCGGAAAACGGTTTGCCGGCTTTGGAAATAAATTTGTCGATCAAATCGGTCTTGCTCTTATCCAGAAGTTTCTGCGCCTGCTCGCGATCGATCGGCCGCTGCAAAATCTCTTTGCTGATCTTGAATTTGCATTTCTTAGTCTCCGCTTGCGTGCGTTCGCAAATGTAACCGATTTCCGTGTCAAAAACTTTCCCGCCGCATTGCGGACATTTGCCGATCACTTCTTTGCCGGTGAAATCGATCTTTGGCGGCGGTTCCTTGGCGTCTTTTTTCGATTTGCGTTCGCGCGGAACAAACTCAAAAGCCGTCCCGCCGTCCTTGACGACCAGGAACGCCTCAAACTTGCGCCCGGTCTTTTTGGACACGAACCCTTTCAGCAGGTCCGTTTTGTGTTCCCCGAGCAATTTCTTCACCTGTTCGGGCGAAATTTCCTGCTGCAAAATGATTTTGCCCGTGCGGAAATCGCAGGTCTTGTCCGGGCCCACGGATTTTTCGCAAACGTAATTCATGCCCGCGTCAAACACGCGCGCGCCGCACTTCGGGCATTTGCCGAGCGGCTCCTTGCCCGTGAAATCCACTGGCGCGACGGCTTCGCCGTTTTCGCCCTGTTTCTCCTGGCCAAAATCGAAGTCCACCTTGAAATCCGGCGTCAATTTGATCACTGCCGCGAATGGAAATCCCTTTTTGCTGCGGAACCCCTGCAGCGGTCCGATTTGCTTTTCCGTGATCAGTTTTTCGAACTCCGCGATTTCGAACATGCGCCCGCCCAGCGTTTTGCGGATCGAGAAATCGCACTTATTGCATTGGAATTCCCGGTATTTCTCGTGAATTTCGCCGCCGCATTTCGGGCATGGCACGCCGAGCACGCCGAAATCGCCCGGAATCGTGTCCAGCTCAAATTTTTTGGCGCGATCCACCATGTGCCGGGTCATGTCCGCAATTTCCGACATGAATTCGTCCCGGCTTTTTTTGCGGCGCTGAATCTGGTGCAGTTTGAATTCCCAATCGCCCGTCAATTCCGGCTTGGTCAATTCCTGCACGCCGAGGCCATTGAGCAACTCCATCAGCGAAAATGCCTTCGCCGTCGCCTGCAACTCGCGGGCGTTGCGTACGATATATTGCTCGTAAATCAATCCTTCGATGATCGACGCACGCGTGGCCGGTGTGCCGAGCCCTTTCTCGCGCATCGCCTCACGCAATTCGTCGTCCTCAACGAGTTTGCCGGCGCCTTCCATCGCGCTGAGCAGCGTGGCTTCCGTGTAGCGCGGTGGCGGCTTGGTTTGAAGTTGCTTCACCTCGACCGAGCTCGTGTGAACATTCTCGTTTTGCTGGACTGGGGCCAGGTTCGCGGCCGAATCCTCGTCCTGCGCCTCCTTGCCGTAGACCGCCAGCCAACCCGCCGACACCAGCACTTTCCCCGTGCTCTTGAACGGCTCATTCTCGACGCGGGTGATGCGGACGGTTTCAAGGAATTCCGCCGCCGGATAAAAAATTGCCAGGAACCGCTTCGCAACCATGTCGTACAATTTCTGTTCCGGCTCGCTCAAGCCTTTCGGCTCCTGCGTGGTGGGAATGATCGCAAAGTGATCGGAAATTTTCGCGTTGTTGAAAATGCGTTTATTGGGCTTTACCCAATCGTTCTTCAAAATCGTATCGGCGAACGTGCCGTAACTCGTCCCGCCCAGCATCCCGAGCACATTCTTCACCGTGCCGATATAATCCTCCGGCAACGCCCGCGAATCCGTTCTCGGATAGGTCAGCACTTTGTGCTTTTCGTAAAGCGCCTGCGCCAGCGCGAGCGTATTTTTGGCGCTGAAACCAAACCGTGAATTCGCATCGCGCTGCAAACTCGTCAAATCGTAAAGCAGCGGCGAAAGCGACGTCGTCGGCTTGCTCTCTTCGGTGACAATGCCCGGTTTCCCCAGACATTTTGCGCGAATGGCCCCGGCGCGATCTTTGTCCCAAATGCGCTCGGCCTTGAGCTGATCGTCTCCGTCCTTTTCCGGCTTGGAGAATTTCTCATCGAACCAGCGCCCGGTATATTGGCCGGCCTTCGCGTCGAACGTGCCGATCACTTCCCAGAAATCGCGCGGCACGAACTTGCGAATTCTATGCTCGCGCTCGACCACGATGGCCAGTGTCGGCGTCTGCACGCGGCCAACAGTCGTCTTGAAAAAGCCGCCCGACTTCGAATTAAACGCCGTCATGGCGCGCGTGCCGTTGATGCCCACCAGCCAGTCCGCTTCCGAACGGCTGAACGCGGCGTCGGCCAGCGGCAACATGCTGCCGTCATCGCGCAGTGCCGCGAACCCATCGCGAATCGCCGTGGGCGTCATCGACTGCAGCCAAAGCCGCTGGATGGGCTGCTTGGCCTTGGTGTATTTGACGATGTTGCGGAAAATGAGTTCACCCTCGCGGCCCGCGTCGCATGCATTCACGAGCAGGTCCACGTCTTTGCGCTTGATCAACCTGGTAAGAACTTTCAGCCGGCTTTCGCTTTTCTCGATGGGCCTCAAATCGAAATGACCGGGGATGACCGGCAGACATTTGAAAGTCCATTTGCCGCGCGTAGCCTCCACGCCTTCTGGCGCGATCAATTCCAACAAATGACCCACCGCCGACGACAGCACGAACTTGTCGCTCTCGTAATAGTCGTCGACCTTCTTGAACCCTCCCAACGCCTTCGCGATATCGCCGGCGACAGAGGGCTTCTCAGCAATGATTAGCGCTTTACCCATCTTTCAACGTGCATTGATTTCCACCAAGTGAGCAATCTTCATGCACTTTTGCGGAAATTGGCTCAAAGTTTTGTGGATGTCAAAACTTCGTTTATTTTCGCAAAATTCGCAATAGTCGCAAAATGCCCGCCGGACACAGTCATTTTCCGATACAAAACTGGCTGAAAATCATGTCCAAAAGATCTTCAGTGGCTGTCTTGCCCACAATCTCGCCGACCGCATTCACCGCAATCCGCAGATCCATGGCGGCCAGTTCCAAGGTCGCCCCGCCCCGCAGCGCCTCGATGGTTCGAACCGTCGCCGCGCGTGCCCGATTGAGCGCGTCCTGATGGCGCGAATTGATCATGACCTGCAACATCTCAGTTTTAATTTCGCCGGACCAAACGAGATTTTTGATCGCGTCCTTGAGCGAATCAATGCCCTTGCCCGAAAGACAGCAAACATCCACGACGTGTAGCGCGGACATCCTTGTCTGCGGGTTCCGGCGACTTTCCAGTCGCCGGTCCGAACACGCCATGCCTTCCGGGAACTTCAATTTCACCACCAGATCGATTTTATTCCGCACGAGAATCCGCTTCTTCCCTACGAATTCATCCAGATGTTTTTCGTCCGCTTCCGTCAGCGGCTCGGAAACATCCAGCACATGCAAAATAAACTCCGCCTTCTGCAAACTTTCCCGGCTGCGACGAATCCCTTCCACCTCGATTTCATCCCGGGCCTCGCGCAACCCGGCCGTGTCAATGAACACCACCGGCAGCCCGCGGATGTTCGCCGTCTCCTCAATTGTATCCCGCGTCGTGCCCGGAATCGGCGAAACAATCGCGCGATCATGGCCCAACAGTTGATTCAGCAAACTGGACTTGCCCGCGTTCGGCCGGCCAATGATCGCCGCTCGAATGCCGCGCCGCAGGATTTGGCCCTCGTTCGCGGTGCGCAGCAATTCATCCATCAACGCCACGCCCTGCTCCAGCCGGCCCAGCAATTGATCTTTGGTTTCCTCGGTAATATCCTCCTCCGGAAAATCAATATACGCCTCCACGTGCGCCAGCGTCTTCATCATGTCCTCGCGCAATTGATTGATGCGCTCCGACAGTTTGCCCGCCAGTTGTTCGTTGGCCGCGCTCAAGGCAAGTTCCGTGCGCGAATGAATCAAATCCGCCACCGCTTCCGCCTGCGCAAGGTCGATGCGGCCGTTCAGAAAAGCGCGCCGCGTGAATTCACCAGGCTCCGCCGCCCGCGCCCCGTTGGCCAGCGCCGCCTCAAGAACCATCTTTGCCGGCAAAATCCCGCCGTGACAGGTGATCTCCACGACATCCTCGCGCGTGAACGTGCGCGGCGCGCGCATCACCGCGATCAGCACTTCATCGATCATTTTTCCATCTCGCACCACGTGACCGAATTGAATCGTGTGCGAAGCCGCCGCGGACACTTTGGAAGAATGCTTGCCCGCCGGAACAAAAATCCGATCCGCAACCGCCAGCGCGCGCGCGCCCGAAATCCGGATGACCGCCAACCCGCCCTCGCCGACCGGCGTGGCAATCGCGGCTATCGTGTCATCGAGCATTGGAAAATGTTGAATGACGAATGTCGAATGGACAAAACAAATGAAGGGGCTAAAATCCGCGCCATTCGTCATTCGTCATTTCCGCTAATCACCCAGGCAATTCCCCCGCGCATTCTCCGCATCCCTGCCCTCCAGCCACAACCTCGCCTTCTCGTAGCTTTTCTTGTGCAGGTAATGAAGCAAATCCGGCGAAGCGATCTTCGGAAGCTGCCGGGTCAACTCGTCCAATCGCGAAAAAATCGGCTGCAGACTCGGTTTCGGATTCGCCGTGGACATGGATTTCACTGTCGAATCCAATTCAATGAGCGTCTGCAAAATAGCGCGTTCGATCTCGCTCATTTCAAAAGTGAAGCTGATTGAAGGACTGCAAAAACGGCAGGTGCGTCTCCAGGCTGGAAATAAACGCGTCCAGCTTGCCGAGTTTGCCGATCAAGTAAGCGTACGTCACGTACCGGATCAGACCGCTGAGCATCGCCAGAAAAACGCTGCTGACGAGATACAGCCCGAACGCATGCGGCGGATCGGGCAGCATCACGCGGGGAATCCCGTGATACAAAATGGCGATGGTGAGCAAAATCCCAACCACCCACGTCACCCAATACACCCAATTGGACACGCCCGGAAAAATATCGAAGACGCGCATCGTAAACACCGGCGCCAGCCCGTAGGCCGTGACGGTGAACGCCTGGTCGAACGTGTTCCGCCCGCGAAAAGTCTCGCCAAAAGCTTTCACCAGCCGCGCGCCCAAAAACACCAGGAGAAACATGAGGCCGAGCTGGATGATCTCAAAAATCAGCGCTTCGGAAGGAGAGAACTTGTGGATCTCGGAAATGAGCCCGCGCGGTTTTCCCCAATGCACCAGCCCATAGCCCTCCGCCACGAAAGCAATCAGCCATAGCGGCAAAAGATAGGTCAGCAGGATCACCGGCCAGCTCCGCTTCGCCTGAACAATACGGTCCCAGGTCGCCACAGGATCCACTACCAACAAAAACGCCTTAATCATCGCGCCAAAGTGTTAACGGGCCGCATCGCCACTGACAACTAATATCGCTAATGAAGATTGACAGCCGTCCGCCCGGCGCGTTCAGGAAATAGCGCAAAATTCGAAAGTTCGCGATTTGGCTTTCGTCGCGACGGCTCCTGTGTTTAACTCGCCCCAATGAACGTCGACCTCGGCATCTGGGGCAAGCTGACACGCGTCGTGATCGGCCTTCTGGTAATCGCCCTGCTGGGGATCATCTGGCAGTGGTATCTTCCCCTCATCAAGCAAAACGAGCGCATGCGCAAAAGCACGCTCAGCCTCGACACGCAAATCCAGAAAGAGGAAGCGACCCAAAAGCAATTGAAGACCTCCATCGACACTCTCCGCTACGACACCAATGCCGTGGAAAGACTCGCGCGCGAAAAACTGCGCTATGCCAAACCCGGCGAAACGGTCGTCGTCTTCGAAACTAATCAAGTGACGCGCTGATCTGAACGTAGCAGCCGACGTAAGGAGGCTCTGAACATTTACGATTTCCGATATACGATTTACGAGCGTATGATCATGGCTTGCCGCTCCTATCGTATATCGAATATCGTAAATCACACGGTCATGATTTCTTTCTCCTTGGTCACCACGTGACCGTCGATTTTCGCGGAGTAATCGTCCGTCAATTTCTGCAAATCCTTTTCCGCCTGCTTCACATCATCCTCCGTCGTGCCGCTGTCGTGCGCGTGTTTCTTGATTTGTTCCATCGCATCCCGGCGAACGTGCCGGATCGCCACCCGTCCGTCCTCGGCCATTTTCTTAATGATCTTCACGAACTCCGCGCGGCGTTCCTGGCTGAGCTCGGGAAAAAATAATCGGATATTCTTGCCCTGAATGGCCGGCGTGAGGCCGAGATTGCTCTTCTGAATGGCTTTTTCGATCGGGTGCAGCGAATTCACATCCCACGGCTGGATGGACAACGTACGCGGCTCCGGCGTGGTGATGCCGGCCAACTCGCGAATGCGCATGTTCGAGCCATAAACCTCCACCATGATATTCTCCACCAGGTTGGCCGACGCCTTGCCGGTGCGCACGCCGGCGAATTCATTCACGACCACCTGCTCGGTCTTTTCCATTTTCTCTTCCGCCTCCAGCAAAATGTCGTCGAGTGCCATAATGCGCAAAACCTAGCAAAGCCCTCCGAACCTGTATAGTCGCAAAGCGCCCGAGCAGAATCCGGGGCGGAAGAATGAACGGCAGTGGAATGAAAACCGAAATTCATCGCGCGAATGCCGATCGGAACGCCGATCTCTGATCGGCGCGCATCTCATATTCATTTGTGGCTTCATTCCCCTGCCGTTCATTCCCTTGCATCCATTCCCTGCCCATTTTATTCCCCTGACCTTGCCTGTGTGATTCGCACCCTCAGGGATTCACCCCATTTCGATTTTTCACAAAAAACGGGAAATTAACCCCATGAATTTTCAAGAGCCGATGAAACGATTGGTGCGCAACGCGCGGACAGGGAAGTTCTTCCGGGGCAATGGCCGCTGGACCAAACGTGCCGACCGCGCTCTGAACTTCCCGCATCTCATGCGCGTCGTGCACACCTGCCTCCTGCTCGGGCTGCGCGATGTCGAACTGGTCCTCTGTTTTGGCGACCGAACGAAGAGAGTCCCGCTGAACTGCCGCTGACCTGGGAGCGCCGGCGTCTTGCCGGCCAGTTTCGAGATGCTCTACTGACGTTTCAGCATCTCCTCGGCCTGCTCGTTCGTAATCTTCTCCCTCGCCCGCAACACCGCCATCCCAACGACCGGCGGATACGCCTGATCCGCCTTCATTCGCGGCTCGACATATTCAATCACCTCAAACAGCAGCCGGTTCGAACCCTCGTAACTGAGTCCCGTAAGCTTTTCAATATAACGCGTGGCGCGGTCAATCAGTTTCAAATTGCTCGGCACCACCCAAATCATGTAATTGCCCATCACGCGCCCAAGCCGGACCATCGTGCAGGTGGAAAGCGCGTTCAGAAGCATCTTCACGCCGGCGCGGGTGACGCCATCCAGCAAAAAATCATTCACTGGACAAGGCACGAATAGCTGAATCGCGTCCTTGTTCCAAACTGCTCGGCTTCTGTGCAGTTTTTCGAAAGCTGGTCGGCTTCCAAAAAACACAGAGGCGCTCTTTTCAGATCGAACGTATGTTCCACTGAGAAAAACCGCTGACACCCAATCATCGCCTTCACATTCCGCTCTTATGCTAACCGAACAGTCATTCGCGCCCATTTCCCGGTAATGAAAACCATCCAATCCAATTTTGAATCGCATTAATTCCGCCTGGCTGATTTTCCGGACCGTCTCCGCTGTTCGTTCGAATCTTGCTTCGCCAACGAGTGTCAACACCTCCGCGTTCGTCCAATTAACACAATCAGGCTTCCGCTTAAGAATCTCGTGCCACGCCTGTGAAGTTTCGGCATAGGGAACAAATAAAAATGCCCACGACTCCGTGGCCTTATCATCATCAAATTTCCGAAATGGCGGCGTGCAATAGGTCGGTGACCGCTCAGTAGTATCCGTCAGCACATCGATGCCGAACCTGTCCGCATAATAATTGTTTTTGTGTCCCCCCCGATAGACGGATTCTTCCAAAGCCACAATCTTCGCAAGCTGCGAAAGGACCTCCGGCGATCTCAGGCTCGCGTGCATTTCGGTCAGCTTCGCCAAAAATTCCCGCGGCACATCCCCTGGGCGCGCCGGCGTCCCGCCGGCCAGTTCCCTCACCACCGTCTCCATCATCGTCAGCAACACGCAAAGCTGAATCGTCGTCGCCTGCATCCGGGTCGAACCCGTAATGGCCATTGGGCCAGTAGTGAGATTGATCTTCTCGATGCGCTTGTCCTCAATCACCTCCCGACTGCGGTCCACGTGCTTGCAAAGAACGTCATCGGGATTGTTATAAACGAAATAAACTTTCGCTCCAACTTCAATGCCCTTCCAAGCCGTGCCGATGACAAACGAAGTCTCTCCGCCCTCCGTAATGGCAAACACCACGTCTTTGCTGGAAACGCCTAGGTCGCCAATTTGCTTTTTTCCAAACGCCGCAAAATCCTCGAAACCTTCCACTGATTTGATGAGAGCAAAATCGCCACCAGCCATCACGCTGAAGACATGGTTTGCCCACCTCTCACAGCCGCGAGGCAATTTCTGCTGAATCTTGATGCTTGCGGTCTTCTGCCAAAAATCCCGCCAAATCGAAACCAGCAAAATGCTCAGCCGCCCCGTCGAACCGCATCCCGTGAAGAAGATTTTCCCGCCGGAGATCAGCGCGCGCAGCACCGTTTCCTTGATCTGCTCCGCGCGCCCCGACTCCGCAAATTCGCGATATTTCGCGATCACGTCGTTATCCACCTGAAACAGCAAATCGAGCGCTTGCGCGATGTCTTTCTTCGCCACTTCGCTCAGATTGACTGTCACCGGATGCGAGGATTCCGTCACCAGCGACCCCAGTTTGAACTGGCCGCTGATCTCCAAAAATTCTTCCGAACGTCTATCCGATGCGTCGCTCATTCAAATGTTTTGTAGCGGTGGTCTGTGACCGCCGGACTTATCAATTTCCTAATAGCGGAAAAGCCGCCACGGTCGTGTATCGCGAACCGCCTGAAGACAATTCGCTGCGAATCAATTCAACACTTCCCGCCGTCCATTCGCCGAAAAATCGTTTCGCCATCTCGCGCTCGATCTTCGCCAGAAGTTCCGCCTCCGAACGCCGAAGACGCGGAATGCGCCCCAGCGTCACATGGCCGGTGAATTGTTTCTCGTCTCGTTCTTCGGTAAACTGCCCAACCGCCCTCTCAATCGCCTTCTGCAATCGCGCGAGAATCTCTTTTCCATCCGCCACCCAAACCCAAACAACCCGTGGAATTCGGCTGTTCGGAAAAAAACCAATCCGCTCCGCGCGCAGCAACAGCGGCGGAAAATCGAGACAAGCCCCGCGCAATGCCTCAACCAATTCCGCCACGCGCGCCTCCGCCACGTTTCCCAAAAACTTCAGCGTCAGATGAAATTGTTCCCGCTTCGTCCACCGCACCACATTCCCCGGCAACGCGCCGCGCATTTCTTTTTGCGCCTTCTCGATCTCATCCTTCACCGCCTCCGGCGGAGAAATCGCCACAAACAGCCGAAACACCTTCGGCCGCTCCCCGCCATCCTCAACTTTCGATCCTCCATCTTCCATATCAAGGCAGCGGCTCTCCGCGCGCCGCATTGAGAAGCCGATACCATTCCTCCCGCGTCAACTCTAGTTCCGCCGCCTTCGTCGCCTCGCGAATCCGCTCCGGATTGATGGAGCCCACGATGGGGACAATTCTGCTCGGATGTTTCATGAGCCACGCCAGCGCAATGACCGTCCGGCTCACCCCGCGCGCCGCCGCCACCGCTTCGAGTTCGTTCAAAAAGATTTCCGGCCGATAACTTTTTTGCGCTTCCAACAGCCGTTTGCCACCGTCGCCAATCAACCCCGCCGCGAGCGGGCTCCAGGCCATCGGCGTGATGCGCTCAGCCAGGCATTGATCGAGCGTGCCATCGGTAAACGTGTCCAGCTTCGCAAGGCTGATTTCCACCTGGTGCACAATCAGCGGCATCGGGCAGGCCTTTTGCAACGCGGCAAGAAGGCTCGGGCGAAAATTGCTCACCGCGAAATACCGCGCCTTGCCCGCCGCGCACAGTTGCTCAAACGCTCGCGCAATCTCCTGCGGGTCCGCAAGAAAATCCGGCCGATGCAGCATGTAAATATCAATGACATCGATGCCCATTCGCTTCAGCGATCCCTCGCAGGAATTGACGATGTGCTCGAATGAAAAATCCCAGCGATTTGGCGAATTCGGGTCATGATGCCCGCCATGGCGCACGCCGCATTTGGTCAGCACGAGCACCCGCTGGCGCATGCCGGAAATTTCCCTGAGTGCCGCGCCCAGCATTTTTTCCGCCTCGCCGCCACCGTAAATATCGGCGTTATCAAACAGCGTGTAACCCGCCTCGTACGCCGCGGTGACCGCGCGCGGGCCGGCGCCGGAATCTTCCTTGTTGTTCGCCAGCCGCCAGCAACCGTAAGCCAGCCGGCTGCTGGTCAACGGACTCGTTCCCAGTGAAATCGTTTGCACAATGCGGCGAAAGTAAGCGCGCGCGGAAATTTCGCAAAGAGAAAAGCGCTTAGTGGCACGGGCGTCTCGCCCGTGCGATCCATGTCTTTACAAAATCACGGGCGGGACGCCCGTGCCACTATTCCCAAAACTTGCCTTTCAATACTTTTGAGGCAAGCTGCCGCCGTTGAAAAAATTTTCGCCCAGCGCATTCCTGCACAGCCGCTATCCCCTGGCGATTCTCTCAGGACTTTTGCTCGCGTCAGCGTTTCCCAAAATCGGCATCGCCGGTTTCGCGTGGGTCGCGCCCGGACTCATTTTCGCGACCACCCTCGGCAAACGCGGCGCGGAAACCTTTCGCCTCGGCTACGTCGCCGGCCTGGTGCATTACCTCGCCTCGCTGTATTGGCTGCTCAATATCCCCGTCTCTGGCTTTCCCATCCTCGGCTGGATCGCGCTCGCCGCCTTCCTGGCGCTTTTCCCCGCCACTTGGGCCTGGCTGTCCGTCCCGCTGCTCGCCACTCCGCACGCATCACCCACCTGGCTGGACGCAGTAAAGGAACTTTACGCACGCAGTTGGAGCGAACGCATGTCCCTGGCCATCCGCGCGGCGGCGATATGGGTGGCATTCGAAATGGTCCTGACCCACATCTTCGGCGGCTTTCCCTGGAACCTGCTCGGCGATTCGCAATACCGCATTGTCCCCTTGATTCAATTCGCGTCATTCACCGGCATCTACGGCGTCTCCTTCCTCGTGGCCTGGACTTCCGTGTCGCTCCTCTGCGCCGTGGCTTCCATTCTCGCGAAACCCTCGGAGCGTTCGCCCTGGATGGCCGAAATCATCCTGCCGTTCGTCGCCATCGTCGCGGCATTCACCTACGGTTTTCACGAATTAAGAAAAACGGCCCCCGCCAATCGCGAACTGAAAGTGGCCATGGTCCAGCCGGGCATTCCACAGACGATGATTTGGAACCCGGCCAACGACATGCTGCGCTTCCAGGATTTGCTGAAACTTTCCGAAGCCGCCCTGGCCAGCAAACCCGACCTGCTCGTCTGGCCCGAGGCCGCGCTCCCGGGAATCCCGCGCTATCAATCCGAGTTTGCCGACCCGATTTCCGATCTCGCGCGCGAACACAAAGCCTGGCTGATCATCGGCGCCGATGACGCCGAGTTCACGGCGACCGAAACAAATTATTTCAACGCCAGCCTGCTCATCAGTCCCGACGGCAAACTCGCCAACACCTATCGCAAGCGCGGCCTGGTCATGTTCGGCGAATATATTCCCCTGGAAAAATGGCTGCCATTCATCAAATGGTTCACGCCGATCACCGGCAGCTACACCCGCGGTGACCACGCGGTGCAATTTCAGTTTTCGACTCCAGGACGAGGCGAAACTGAAAACAAATTCCAAACCTCAGTGCTGATTTGCTTCGAAGATATTTTTCCGAACCTCGCCCGCAAAAGCGTCGAGCCGGACACCGACTTTCTGGTGAATATCACCAACGACGGCTGGTTCGGCCAGGGCGCCGCGCAATGGCAGCAGGCTGCGGCCGCCACATTTCGCACCGTTGAAAACGGCGTGCCGCTCATCCGTTGCGCCAATACCGGTATCACCTGCTGGATCGATGCCAAAGGCCGCTGGATCCAAACTTTCACCGACAAAAACGGCAGCGTTTATGGCGTCGGTTACATGACCAGCACGATCCCCCTGCCCGCCGGTCACGCGCAGACATTTTATAACCGGTACGGCGATTGGTTTGGTTGGGCGTGTGTGGCGCTTGCTGTCCTGATTCTCGCGTTGCGCGCAACATCCCGCCGCCGTTCCGCCCCTCAAACAACCTGAATTTTGAAAAGTCAAAGTGCTTAATGGGCACGTCCCCGGAGGGACAAGCGCGGCCTGCACCATGCACGTTGCGCCGTCGGAGGGCGCGGGCGGCCAAGCGCGCCTTCATTACCTTCTCTACAACGCCGGCCTCGGCGGGTTCGAGACCGTGAACGTGATAACCCTTGGCGTCTTTGCCACGACGCAGCGGAGTTCGTAACCTGCGCCGACCTTCCGATAATTCACGTCCCGCCCTTTTGTCGGGTCTTTCGGCATCTCAGAAAGAAATTTAGGGATGAGCGCAGAAAGGGAATCCGGATAGCTCCCGCTATTTTCGCGGCGATATTGTTCCAGTGCAATCGCGGTCTGGATGATTCGCAACTGCGCCAATCCTCCGGCCTCGCGATGGGTCACTTGTCCCAGGCCGGAAAGCAACATGTGGCAAAGCAGATAGCCTTTCTTCCTCGCCTCGCTTGCGCGCGCGGGAAAATAGTCATCGAGTTTCAACCGGTCCGGAAACGATTCCCGGCGCAGAGCCAGCGCGTGGCTAAAAGTTTCATCGATGAAAGAGCGCTGGGCTTTCAAATTTTCCATCATCTTCGTGGCAGCGGCGTCGCTTAGGCCGTTTTGCCAGGATTTGATCTCCGACCGCAATTTGTCCGGAGTCAGGTTGAAAAGTGCGTCGTGCAGAACGGCTTCCCCGACGAGCGCGCGGGTGAAACCCTCGCCACTGGTTTGCGAGCCTTCTGCTTTGGCAAATGCCGCCGAAAGCCGTTGCAAGTCGTCTCGCGACAACGCCACGGAATTCACCATGCGTTGCAGCGCATCGCCCTCGATGGCGTGGCAGGCCACCCGGACCAGTTGCGAGATGATGACCGGCTCATCCTTGATGGATTCCGCCATGGCGAGGGACACCAACTCCGCATTTGCCGCGGCATCCGGCTGATTATCCGCGGCGCAAAGCACGGCTTTCAGGTCGGCGAATCGGACGGCGTTCTTAATCTTCGCGAGATGAGGCAAAAGCGTTTCTGACCCTTGATCAAAATTGACGGGATAACGCGATTGTTCGAATCCCACGCCCTGCTGCAACGCAGCCCACGCCGCATCATTGCGCTGCACGAAATCTCTCATGACCGCCTTGGTGCCATCTGGAATCGGCGTACCGGGCGGCGGCAGCGTGCCGCTGCCAATGACCGGCAATTCCCTGGAATTGCCATCAGCGTCCGTGATTTGAAACGCGGCGAATCCCTTGGCGAAATAAGTGGCGGCGTTTTGTCCTTCAGGCGGCTCGGCGTACCACGTATTCAGTTGCGCCAGCGTTTTCGGCAGGGGCGAATTAAACACTGCCGCCGCGCTGCCGCCGCTAATTGTCCTGTGTGATTTTGAAATAAGGAAAACCGTTGCTCCCATGATCAACATCACGGCAGCCACCGCAATCGTCACGATGAGGTTTCGCGCCGACGGTTTGGCCGTCCCCTTCGCCGCCTGGGTTTGATTCCACGATTGAATCATCGCCGAAAGCGGTTGCCAATCGGCGCTGCCGGAGTATGCGGCGAGATCAGTGGGTTTGAACCGGCCCGTCGCCAATTGACGGCGGATCATATCGGGCGTGTAAGGGCCCTGCGGTTTTTCGTCAATTAAGACGTAGATTTCCATGGATTCCGGAGATTTGACAGAACATCCCATGAAACCGCACGGGGAAATTCCGTGCAAAAAAGCAGGGTGCGCCGCTCCGCGCGCGCCGGGAAATTGTCCGATGCATCAGATGTACCAAACGGCGCGCGCGGAGTGGCGCTCCCTGCCAGCGCGGACGAAATTTATCCGACCGCCGGCTCCGGCGAACCCGCTCCCGGATCATCCCTTTTCGGAGCAACCGGAACCGCGGTATTGCGAAAGCTTTTCCACATGTGCAACGGCAGGCAACCGATGCCTACCAGACACAATTGGCTGAGGACAAAGCCAATCAGCCACCAGAAGGCCGCCTGCATGAAGCCGTAGCTGTGCAGGCCAATGCCGAGCATGTTCACGCCAAACCACGACCAACTCGTGACGATGTTGCCGATGACGGCGCACGTGGCCAATCCGCGCTCGCGAACCATGCCGCCCCAGCGCAGATGCAGAATCAGCGCGTTCCAAAGCACGATGATAAGCGCGCCGTTTTCCTTCGGATCCCAGCCCCAAAACCGGCCCCAGGATTGATCAGCCCAAATACCTCCGAGCACCGTGCCCACAAAACTGAATAGCGTCGCGAAGCAAACAATGCCGTAAATCATTTTTACGAGCGATTTATTGAGCTCACCCTTTTGGCCGGTGGTTTTTGACATGGTCCGCGTGAGATTGGGTGTAAAAAATCCCATCACGATATAAATAATCCCCAGGAATCCGGCCACGAACGTCGAAGCATATCCCAACGTGACAATCACGACGTGCGTCGCGAGCCACATATTATTGTCGAGCACCGCGCGCATCATTTCCATGGTGTCGCCTGCGAGCGCGAGATGATGGGCGATGATGAGCGTGATGAAACCGACGCAACTGGAAACCGCAATTCCTATCGAATTCTTCCAAAAACCTTCCAGCACCAAACCCAGAATGCACGCGCCCCATCCAATGAAAATCGCTGATGAATAAAGATTCGTCACCGGTGGACGCCCTTCGAGCGCCATGCGGAATAACAAGCCGGTCGTGTGAATCACCAATGCCAGTCCCACCAGCCAGACAGCGGTCCGGCGCAAGGTTTCCGACATATAAATCCAGTAGACCAGCGCCAGCACTCCCGCCAGCACATAAATCACCATCGCGGCGTAAAACGGCTGCATCTGGTTGAAGAAAACTTCCCAACGCGCCTTGCTGAGCGGGCGCGAGAAATTCGGCGCCAGTGCCGCGCGATAATCCGTCACGGCCTGGTTGAATTGCGCCACGTCACCCGCCTTGAACGCGCTGGCCATCGCGGCGTACTGGTTCACGAACGGATTCACCCGCGCCTGGCGCAGGTCATTCATCAAGGTCGTGCCAATGCCTTTCCACGTGTCACCCGGCGCTCCAGCATTTTGCGGCGGAATCACCAACGGCGGATTCATGTTGATCATCGGGTTAAGCCGCTCGATTTCCTGAAACACGGTCGCCAGTTCGTCCTTCGTGTAAGCCTTGCCCGCCTGCGTGGTCTTGACGGTCGCGAGGAATTTCTCCACCGCCGCCTGCGTCGCGACGACTTCCGGGTCCGACGCCGCATTGGGGCCGTCGTCATTCCGCGCCAGCACTTTCAGATAATCATCAATCACTGAACTAAAAGCGGGCAGCGCCTCCGTGCCAGCCGGATAAACGGATTGCAGCGTGGCCACTTCCGTTTTCAAATCCTGGCCGCTCGGCTGGACGGTATCTTTCAACTGCACGTAAAGCCACAGCTTGTCGCGCATCTTCATCGCCGCTCTTTCATACGCGTTGCGCTGGGAGGCGTCCGTTTTTTCGTTTCCTATCCGGGTGGTTTCGGCATCGAGAGCTTTCAGGCCGGGCACAATTTCGTTCCACGAATAATGCTTTCCGTCGTGGTGTTGCGCGAGGTCCTTGCCCGGCAGTTTGAGCAGCGAAATAAGTTCCTGGTTATCCACGCGGAACACGGGCCATTGATCCGCGGCGGACGGCTCCATCATCAAAGTGGCCAGCCATTCCGTCGCTGGAATGAGGCGCGCGCTCATGCCCTTCCAAGGTTCGAGATTGGCCTCCTCTTTCTCGCGGATTTGCAGCAATGAATTCCGCGCCAGCGAATCGATCGGCTGCACGCGGCCATTAAAAACCACCGGCAATTTGCCGAATTGGCTGAACGCGAAGGTTTTGTCCCGCGGAGGGCGCAGCGTGCTCAAAAACCACGCCGCCATCAGTCCGGTAACGACAATGGGCAGCCACTTTTTCATTTGCGAACGGTCTCCTGTAAAACGGGATCCTCAGCCGATTCGATTTTTGGCGTCGCGGCGGTTTTTGCTCCCACGCCGGCGCTTTGGCCCGGTTTTCTCTTCGAAAGGAATTTGATCAGGTGCGACAGGAACTGAATCGCCAGCCCGAGCGCCACCAACGCGCAGCCAATGTAAGGCGTTAGCCAGCTCGGGTTCCGCACCACGAGCAACACCGAGGAAGCCGTCAAGCCTTCCTCGCGCGCGAGTTCGCCGGCGCTCATTTGATATTGATAGAACGTCTGTCCGCCGTACCGCAGCGGCGTGTTCATGTATATTTCAACCTCGCGATCTTCGCCGGTCTGCGGATTTTGTATCCGCACGCGGCTGCGGAAATCCTTGGGAATGTCGCTGCCGGCGTAGACGGAATGCGTCGCTTTCAACAGCGTCAGCGAAAACGGCAGATGCGTGCGCTCGGGCCGCATGGTTAAAGTAAACGTCCTGCCGTTCACTTGAACGCTCTGAGGCTGGGTAAGGCGGCTGACCATTGTCCGCGCCAGGTCGGGACCGAATTGCTGGGCGTAATCCTGCCAAAGCCCGTCACTGGCCGTCGGGTCGCTGATCCAATCCGATACCACCCAATCGCCGAGCGATCCATTGAGGCCGATGATTTCAATCTGCGCCGTCGGGATATTCCGGTCGTCCGTGGTTTTGAAGTCCGGCTTCGGAACAAAGTCGAAATCCGCCGCCACGCCATTGGTGGTCATCGGCGGGCCGTTTTGCACCATCGGCGCGCGGAAGTTCGGCAAAGAATTGTGAAAATATTTTTCGACGCGAATTGAAAACGGCAGTTGCGGATCGCTGAGGATCCCGCCTTTTTCCAGCAGGCTCGCCGGGATGGAAATTTCCTGGTTGTGCGTGGCGTCTGCGCTGGTGGTAAAAACCAATTCGTAATCCGACGGGCTTTCCGTGTACGTTTTCGTCTCGCCTTCCTTGAAATGCAATTGCGTTTCGCGCGAGAAAATATCGGTCACCAACTGACCCACCAGCAACAGGATGATGCCGGCGTGCGCGACATGAATGCCCAGTTTCTTCCAGGTGAGTTGAAAGCGCGCGATGTGCGCGGCGATCAGATTAATCAGGAGCGCCGTGCCGAGAAAATATCCGCCCGGCAGCACCAGCGGAATGTGATGGCCGAACATGTTCGCGCCGATCACGATCCAATGCTTGAAGTAGCGCGATTGCGCCTGATACAGCCCCTCGTCCGCCTGCGCCACGGTGCCGATCCAGACAAGCAAAATGGCAAACGCCAGCAGCACCACGGTCAGCCGCAGCGAGGATAAAAATTTTGCTGTCCGCTTAAAGGGCATTGGAGAATTTAGCCGATTGGATGAATTTCGTGAAGGCGTCCTTCTGTTGGTCCACGATTTGTTCGTCACCCATCAATTTGTAAAACCACGTGTCATTCGCTTGCGGAACGATGACGCCGATCAGCCGCGCTTTTCTGCCCGTCTTTGCGTCTACGCCCGTGAAATCGACCATGGTTCCCTTGCCTTCCGGCAAATCCACGGTCGTGGCAAGCTTGGAAAAATCCTCTTCCGAAACCGCAGCCAGCCCGAGCTGCCCGCGCCAGCGCGTGACGTTTGCCACCAATCCGCCGCCCGTTCCCGCGAGCACGCCCACATTGACTTCGGCCTTGGCGCCGCCATTGCCTTGAATCTCATACTTCGCGACGAGCATCGCCGGGTTCGGAATGGCCCGCCAATCCGCCGGAACCGCAACATTGGCGGATGCCCCACCGGCGGGTGCATCCATCGACGTTGATTGCGGCGCGGCCGCCGTCATGGCCGGCACAGATTCGAAGGTAATCGACTTCACAAAATCGAGGAATGCCGGTTTTTGTTCGCGCACCACGGCATCAGGGCCCATGATTTTGAAATACCAGCTCAAGCCGTCGCGATCGAGTTCGGCCACGATGATCCGCCCGGTCGCCTTGCCGCCGCCCACTTCATACAATTTGCCTTGCGCCGAACCGATGGCCACCGGCTGGCTCGCGACGTTGTCCGCGTCAGGAAGTCCGATCGATTTGCGCCACATGTTCAAAATGGCCAGTTCCGTTTGCGGCGGCATGATGGGCAGAGGAATGATGGAGACATCCGCCGCCTTCTCGCCGTTCTTCCCAGGCGCATCAAAACTGCCCACCCGCATCTGTTGCAACTCTTTCGTTTTCCACCCAGCCGGCAGCACGTATCCCAATTTCGGCTGCGCCGTGGTGTCCATGTCCATGCCAACGTGCGGATCTTCCATGCCCGCGTGCGGATTCACCGGCGCGCTCTGCGCGGCGGCTTGATCCATCATTGGCGCCTGCGCCGTTTGCTCGGAATCCTTGGGCACCTCCTGCACTTTGATTTGCTCCCGACGACAACCAGTCAGCGCCACGGCCAAAACAACAACGCCCGCGCAAAACAAAAAGTGGAACGACTTGATTCGAGGAATGTGAGTCATTGAAATTCTTCTATAATATCCAACCGGCCGATTCTTGCACGCCATTCTTTGAGTGTTAAACCACGTATTTTGTTTCCAAATGGACAATATGTGGACAACTTACGTTTCAATCAACAGGGTTTGTAGGAAACAAACCCGAAATCCGAAGGCCGAAATCCGAAAGCACCCCGCGCAAATCGCTCACACAGGGCAACTTTCGGATTTCGGCAATCTTCTTGGCGTGGCCCTATCTGTTCAAAAACGCGAAAACCACGAATTCACACGAATGCACACCCATTATTAGTGTTCATTCGTGGTTGCAAAAGTCGGAGTTCGGATTTCTAACTCACTCCCATGCTGAGGAGGAATTCGATATTGCTCCGCGTCTTTTTGAGCTTGTTCAGCATCAATTCCATCGACTCGACCGGCGGCACACCGGTGAGCGCGCGGCGCAGGACCACCACCTTGTTGTATTCGTCGGGGTGATAGAGCAATTCTTCTTTGCGCGTGCCGGAACGCTCGATGTTGATCGAAGGGAAAATGCGCCGGTCCACCAGCGAACGGTCCAGGTGCACTTCCATGTTGCCCGTGCCTTTGAACTCTTCAAAGATGACTTCATCCATGCGCGAACCCGTGTCCACTAGCGCGGTTGCGATGATGGTCAACGATCCGCCTTCCTCAATGTTGCGCGCCGCGCCGAAAAAGCGCTTCGGCTTGTGCAACGCGTTGGCATCGACACCGCCCGAAAGAATTTTCCCCGAGTGCGGCTGCACGGTGTTGTAGGCGCGCGCGAGACGCGTGATGGAATCGAGCAGAATGACCACATCGCGCTTGTGCTCAACCATGCGCTTGGCCTTTTCGCTGACCATTTCAGCGACCTGCACATGCCGTTCCGGCGGTTCATCGAACGTGGAGCTGATGACTTCCGCGCCGCGGCAACTGCGCTCCATGTCGGTGACTTCTTCCGGCCGTTCGTCAATGAGCAGGATGAACAGATACGCCTCGGGATTATTTTTGAGAATCGCATTGGCGAGTTTTTGCATCAACACCGTCTTGCCCGTGCGCGGCGGCGCGACGATCAAGCCGCGCGAACCTTTGCCGATCGGGCAAACGAGATCCAGCACGCGCGTCGAAAGCTCCTCCGTATTCGTCTCCAGCAGGAAACGCTTGTTGGGGAACAGCGGCGTCAGGTTATCGAAATGCGTTTTGTCCTTCGCCTTGTCCGGTTCTTCCTGGTCCACCGCCTCGACTTTCAGCAGCGCGAAGAAACGCTCCTTGTCCTTGGGCGGACGGATCTGGCCGGCGATGAGATTGCCGGTCTGCAAATCGAAACGGCGGATTTGCGATGGTGAAACGTAAATGTCTTCCGGGCAGGGAAGATAATTGAAGCTCTGCGAACGCAGGAAACCAAAACCTTCCGGCAAAATTTCCAGCACGCCTTCCGAGAACAACACCCCCGCGCGCTCGGCGTTTTTCTGGAGGATATGGAAAATGACCTCGTGCTTGCGCATCGTGCCGAAATTCTCCACGCCCAGGTCCCGCGCCATCGCGTTCAGGTCGGTCATGGACATGCCCTGCAGCTTGGCGATGTTCAGCGAAGACGCGATATGATCCTTGTCGTTTGGGCCGCCGCGCTTTTCGACCTTGGCCGGCCTGTCCTGCTTTTCCGCTTCCTGGGTTTCCACGGGCGTTGTCGGCGGGCGCAAATCGGCGCTTTCCACCGGTGTGGGCGGTTCCTCGATGGCAACGGCGGTGGCAGGAGATTCGACGGCAGGGGTTTCGAGCAGGGGCGTTTCCTCCTGCGCTTTCTTTACTCTCGGTTTTTTCGTAGCGGTTCTAGGCATAGTTCAAAATGGTTAAATTCAAAAATACGCAGCGGCAAAAAATTATTTACGGCTGTTCCGCTCAACCCACATTGGACGAACAATTCGTTGAATAGTTCAAATTGGAGTGACCAACTGGGAGCGCGGCTGCAAGCTCTTTATAATTTCTCGTTACGGCAAGGGGACTCTTGCAGACTGTTCCCCGTCACGTTGGCGCAGTTTGCCCGAAGTGTCAAAAAAAATTTTTGTGCGGTTTCGCACGTCGGCGGGTGCTATTCAATGACTATGAAGCCGGACAAAGAATTGCTTCAACAATATACAAAAACCGGTTCCGAAGAAGCCTTCACCGAACTCGTCCGCCGTCATCTCAATCTGGTGCACTCGTCCGCCCTGCGCCAAGTGGCGGGCGATGCGCACCTCGCGCGGGACGTTGCCCAAAATGTTTTTACGGACCTCGCCCGCCATGCCGCTTCCCTTTCCCGCCGCGAAAGCCTGACCGGCTGGCTTTACACGAGCACCCATTTCGCCGCCGCAAAAATCGTGCGCACCGAAACGCGGCGGCGTTTGCGAGAGGAGGAATTTATGCGCGAACCCAATCGCGAGACTTCATCGGACGCGGATTGGCACAAGCTGCGGCCGATTCTTGATGCCGCCATGCACGGGCTCAAGAACGCCGAACGCGAAGCCGTCCTGCTGCGCTATTTTGAAAACCAACCGTACGCCGAGGTGGGCGCAAAGTTGGGGGTGAATGAGAACACCGCGCGGATGCGCGTGGAGCGCGCGTTGGAAAAATTGCGCGCTCTACTTGCCAAGCGTGGCATCACCACCGGCGCGGCTCTCGCCGGCATCATTTCCGCCAACGCCGTCGAGACCGCGCCCGGCACCTTGGCCGCCGCAGTCGCGAGTGCATCTATTACCGGCGCGAACACTGGAGGCCTTGCTCTTTTCAAAACGATAAGCGCAACGAAATTGAAATTTTGCGCGGGAGCATTGGCCGTTGGCGGCGCGGCGATTTTCTTGCTGGCCAATCGAAACATGCACGCCCGGCCACGGATGCAAAGTGAGCTGGCCCAGCAACTCGCACAGACAAATCTCACTATTGATAATCCTTCAAACGCGATCGCTGCCGCCGACGATCCGCAATCGCTCTTAAGCAATCGTCCGGTTCAATTGACCACCGCCACTGTCCCGGCCAACGTTGATTCCAATTCCGCCGCAACAGCACCATTTATGGCCCTGCACGGAGCGTGGGACACAAACACCGTGATCAATGTCGAAATCAGATCCTTCTGTATGCCTGAGGAAAATCTTCAGGCCTTGAGGCCTGCGTGGCCATCGCCAGCCAGTGGTTGCGGAGTCCTGACCTCCGGCCAATTCGAATTCGTCAGGAAGGCGCTGCGATCCACAGGAAACTTTTCGATGTCGCAGGCTCGAATCACCGCGTTCAGCGGACAAAATTGCGGGATGGTCCTGAAGACGCTTTCCGGGAATGACACGAATGTTTCCAGCCAGACGGTATTCCATTTGACACCGTATTTTTCCCAGGAGTCCTCCACCTTCCGATTGGATCTCGAGGTAGACGTAAGCCGCGCCGTTCAAGGCCAGGGCACTCAATGGATCACCACCACCAATCAAGCGGCTTTTCTGCCCGGCCAAACAGCAGTTTTGCAGAAAGATATTCCTGCCGGATTCCTGCCCTCAACTAACTCAACCGATAACTCGAAAGTGCTGTTGGTTTTTGTGACGCCTACGGCCACCGCCGCGAATCACGACAGCCAGCCAGCAGAATCAGCCGCTCCGAACGACGCGGCCATTGAGGCGGCCAAGTTGCGATTGAGCAACGCTAAACAAGCTGTTGTCGCACTCCTCATGTTCGCTGCGGATAATCAGGACCAAATTCCTCCCACTATCGGTCAAACTGCCAGCTATCTAAATGGCGATTGGGCGCAGCGCTTCGAAACCAATTTTGACCTCGTTTATACCGGCGCCCGATCCAATATCGCAAATCCTGCCGAGACAATTTTGCTAAAGGAAAAACAACCTCAGGAGATGAACGGCGCCTGGAATAAGGCCTACGGTTTCGCCGACGGCCACGCAGAAATCCATCGAGAACCGAACGGCGATTTCGAAGCTTTCGAAAAAGAACACTCCATTCCGCCGGCGAATGAACAGTAATCTTCCCCGGGAACCAGACCGTGCCTCAGCCCGTTTTAAGGGCTGAAAGCCCGCCCTGTGAAAGCCCGGGCAGAAGGCCCGGGAAACTCATTGCCCCAATTGGCAAGCCCTGTAAGGGCGACCCAAATCGCGAACATACTCACCCGCCTCAAACTCGCGCCAATCTCTATTAAAACCCTTCAGCATCCGGTATTAACCCGAAGGGAAAAACCCCATGGATACACAAACGCCCGGTCCCTAGGATGTGCCCTCGCCAAGATTGACGAATCCCACTCGCCAATGGTCCGCGCCAAAATCGCATGAAAAAAATTGCAGGCTTCCCGCTGCTGGCGGCAGTCGCGTTCCTGTTTTGTGTTTCAACCGCGCCGCGGGTCTTTGCGCAGCCAATCAACGACGTTTGCACCAATGCCATCGAAATATCCATGGACACCGTCTATGACATCGATACGTCCAACGCCACTTCCACCGATGATCCAACCAATGTTTGCAGCGCGCCGTTCGGCAGGGGCGTATGGTTCAGTTTCCGCGCGCCCCGCAATGGAACTCTCACGCTCAACACCTGCGGCAGTGATTTTGACACTGTGATCGGCATCTTTACCGGCACCTGCGGAGCGCTCAGCTTTTACTCTTGCGCGGATGATAATGGACCGGCCTGCCCGGGCGCCCAGGCAAGCTGCAGCTTTCCGATCACGGAAAATACATCGTTCTATATTGTTGTTGGCGGGTACAATGGGGCTGGCGGCAATCTGAAATTTTCGGCGTCTATTTCAGTGCCAACCAACGACCAATGCGATGCCGCCATCGCGCTCACGAACGGTGTGCCGTACCAAATGAACATGTTTGGCGCCACAAGTTCGAACGACCCGCCGGATTGCATAGGTGGTGTCAGTCCCGGCGTATGGTTTCAATATACCCCTACGAATACAGGCCCGCTATCGGTCACCACCAGAGGCACCGTTTTCAATCCCGACATCGAAGTGTTTACCGGCGATTGCGGAAATCTCGTCAAGACAGTTTGTGGCGGCGGAGCCACGATGCATTTCCCGGCGACGAACGGGATTACGTATCTCATTTTTGTAAGCGATGATACTTACCGTTATTATTACGGAGGATATCCCAAGAATGCCAACCTGCAGATTGAGGTTGAAGAAGGAACCCTGCCAAACGATTCGTGCAGTGGAGCGATCTCGCTGACGAACGGCGTCCCGTATTTCGTCGACACGCTCCCCGCAACCGCCACCGGCGATCCCACACTGTACTGCATGGGTTACTCTCCCGCCGGAAACGGCACCTGGTACACGTACACACCCGAGAGCAACGGAATGGTCACCGTCAGCACGTGCGGCAGCGATTTTCCCTTCGGTTTGCAAGTGTTCACGGGAGACTGCGACTCGCTGGTCGCTCTGCCAGGCGGCTGCGCCAGCGCTGGAGGTCCGGTGTGTTATGGGACGGCCAGCCTCACGTTCCAAGCCTCAGCGGGCACTAACTATTACATTCTGGCCGCCGGCGGCTTCGGCGAGGCTGGGAATTTGGAGATTCAAGCAAACCTCTCGCCGCCCTCTCCCAATGACCACTGCCAGAACGCGATTCCCATGCAGGAAGGCCTCGTCTACACGCAAAACACAGTCGTCAGCACAACCAACGGAGACCCGCCTCTCTACAATTTCTCCAACGGCGTCTGGTACACATTCACGCCCGCCAGCAATGGCGTCGTGACCATCAGCACTTGCGGCAGCGATTTTCCAACCGGAATGCAGGTCTATAGCGGCACCTGCGACGCTCTCTCCGCAGTGTCGGAAGGAAGCAGTTTTGGTTACAGCCAGAATTGTCCAGACACTCGGGCAGCCGTCACCTTTGAGAGCACGGGAGGTGTCACGTATTACGTCCTGGTCGGAAGTTCCGGCACGCTCGCCGGCAATTTGCAAATCCAGGCCACGCTCTCGCCGTCGCTGAACGATCTCTGTCAAAATGCGATCGCGATGCAGGACGGAATCGTCTATGCGCGAAATACTGCCGCGAGCACATCGGACGGAGACCCGACTCCGAGTTGCAGTTATTCTTTTGGCAAAGGTGTTTGGTACACCTACACTCCGGCCAGCGACGGCATCGTGACGGTCAGCACCTGTGGAAGCGATTTCAGCACCGCTCTTTCCGTTTACACCGGCGCTTGCGGCGGACTCACGTCGTTTGTTGATTCCTGCAACGCCGGTTTCGGCCCCGCCTGTTCATCCAACCGGGCCAGTGTTGTCTTTGAAGGTTCCGCCGGCGTCACCTACCACATTCTTGCCGGCGGCAATGGCGGCGCTGCCGGCAATCTCCAAATCCAGGCGACCCTCTCGCCGTCGCTGAACGACCGCTGTGAAAATGCAATCCCCATGCAGGACGGAGTGATCTATACGCGAAACACGGCCACGAGCACATCGGCCGGCGACCCGAACCCGAGTTGCGGTTATCCTTTTGGCCGAGGTGTTTGGTACAACTACACCCCGGCGAGCAATGGCCTCGTGACGGTCAGCACCTGTGGAAGCGATTTCAGCACCGCCCTCTCCGTTTACACCGGCAGTTGCGGCGCTCTGACGTCGCCTCTGGACTCCTGCAACAACGGTTTCGGCCCGGCCTGTTCATCCAACCGGGCCAGTGTTGTCTTTGAAGGCGCGGCCGGCGTCACCTATCACATTCTCGCGGGCGGCAATAGCGGCGCTACCGGCAATCTCCAAATCCAAGCGACGCTTTCCTCACCCCTGCCCAACGATGATTGTGACGGCGCCATCGCCCTGACCAACGGTGTGGCTTATGTCGAAAACACAGCGAACGCGACTTCCTCTGGCGATCCTCCGTATTGGTATGACAACAAAGGCGTCTGGTTCTCCTTCACGCCCTCGACCGACGGCGTCGTGTCAGTCGGCACCTGCGGTACGGATTATGCCACCACGCTGCAAATCTATACCGGCGACTGCAACTCGTTGATACCCGTCCAGGATGGATATAACTATGGCAATGGTCCTCTGTGTCGGGGGACTGAAGCCAGCGTCGTATTCCAGGCCAAGGCAGGGACGAACTACCTCATCTTCGTTGCCGGAAGTGGCAACGAACTGTTCGGCAATCTCCAGATTCAGGCCACCCTGCAACCGGCGATTCCAAACGACCAATGCAGCGGCGCCATCGATATCACCCGCGGAGGGACTTACCTCGTGGATACGACCCTGGCGACCTCCGCTGGCGATTTTACGAACGGATGCGGCGGAAATGTGAAAGGCGTCTGGTATCGCATCACTCCCGTTTCGTCCGATTTGATCACCATAAGCATTGAGTCCTCTAACGTGTTCCCGGCTCTGGAGGTGCTTGAGGGAACCTGCGGCCAATTGACGAACGTGTTATGCACTTACGATTACTATGGCTACCCCTTTACGAGTCTCGCCTTCCACGGCGTCGTTGGCCGGACTTATTTCATCCAGGCGGGCGGCATCTCCGGAAACACGGGGAATTTTATAATCTCCGCCGGAACTTTTTCGCCGCCCAATGATCAGCGCTACAACGCCATCCCGATGAATCCCGGTTTGAAGTATGCCATGAATACCGCCTACGCATCTTCCACCAACGATCCCGTTCCCCTCTGCGATGCAACCGCCAGCAATGGCGTCTGGTATGTTTATACACCGGCGGAGGATGCGCCGGTCACGATTGAGACATGCGACAGCGATTTTGAAACCGTGTTGCAGGTTTATTCCGGCGACAATTCATCACTGATACCCGTCGCGTGCAACGATGGTTTCGGTCCGGCGTGCGCGACCAACCGCGCCAGCGTGAGCTTCCTCGGAAAAGCCGGAACCAATTATTATATTCTCGCCGCCGGCAAAAACGGAGCCTCCGGAAACCTGAGCATCAGCGCGAACGGCCCTCCGCCCGCCAACGATACATGCGATGCGGCCATCGATATGACCGAAGGCGTCGTGTACACGACGAATACGAGTTACGCGTCCTCGAGCGGTGATGCCTTCCCGATTACCAAAGGCGTGTGGTATCGATTCACTCCGACACGTGCGGGACTCCTGCTGCTCAACACCTGCGGCAGTGATTTCCAGACAGCATTTAATGTCTATACCGGCGCCTGCAATTCGCTCAGCTATTATACCGCAGGCGCAACTGACTTCGCGACGTACTGCGTGAGCAACCGAGCCAACGCCGAGTTCCCCGTCGTACCCGGCGTTACCTATTATATCGACGCCGGCGGGAACCAGACCAGTTTCGGCGGAAATTTGAGCATCATCGCCACCATGCCGCCGCCGGCCAACGACACGTGCGCGGGTGCCATTGCTCTGACCACCGGCGTGCCCTACCAGATGAACACCGAGAACGCC
>DATNEA010000027.1:0-6704 GCA_035606845.1 Candidatus Angelobacter sp.
CGACTTATGTTTGCCCTCGAATTCCACAAAGGATCACCCTCTCCTTGGGGCTGAGCATTACCCACATCTTTGGATTTTCCAATCAATTTTCTAAAGTGCTTATGACGCCTTCGCATGAGTGGCAACCCTGTGATCATTAGAACCTGTCCTTAACTTTTTGCGAGAATAGTCTGTACAAAGTAAAGGCATCCCGGCAATAAGCTGTGGATGAACGAAAAGCGAAAAGGATATCCGAGTGATGTCAGCGATGAGGAGTGGAGTTTTTGCGTCGGCTATTTGACGTTGATGAAAGAGGACGCGCCCCAGCGGGAGCATGCGTTGCGCGCGGTTTTCAATGCGCTGCGATATTTGGTGCGGGTGGGTGGGGCTTGGCGCATGTTGCCCAACGATCTGCCGCCCTGGAAGGTGGTTCACCAACAAACGCAGCGCTGGATTAAAGCCGGATGTTTCGAGGCGATGGCGCATGATTTACGGGCCGTGCTGCGGATGGCGCTGGAACGAAAGGCCGATCCCAGCGCGGTGATTTTGGACAGCCGCACCGTGCAGTCGACACCGGAGAGTGGAGCGCGGGCCGGCTATGATGGACATAAAAAACGCAAAGGTTCCAAAGTGCATATTGCCGTGGATACGCTGGGGCATTTATTGGCTCTGGCAGTAACGCCTGCCAACGAACAGGATCGAGCGCAAGTGGGCCACTTGGCCGAAGCGGTGCAAGCGGAAGTGGAAGAACCGGTGAAGGTGGCCTTTGTAGATCAGGGTTACACTGGAGAGAAGCCAGCGGAAGCAGCCGCTCAAGAAGGCATCGAGTTACTGGTGGTCAAACACCATCAAGCCAAACGCGGATTTGTGCTATTGCCTCGCCGCTGGGTGGTGGAACGATCCTTCGCATGGTCGGCCCGATTCCGACGATTGGCACGTGACTATGAACGGCTGGCAACTACTTTCGCCGGCTATCACTGGCTAGCTTTCGCCACCCTGATGCTCGGAACCCTTTTTGGCAAAAGTTAAGGACAGGCTCTAAGCAATGGCAAATGGGAAAACCCCTCGCACATCTGGGAAAACGCCAGGTTCAGTTTCACGATCACCGGCCAGCCGGGCACCGCCTGGGACATCTACTCATCCATACAGCCGAACGACACCGGCTGGACGCTCGTCGGAACAGTCATCCTCGTGAACGGAACCGCCACCTTTAGCGAATCAGATGTAAACGACCAGCACTTCTACAAGGCGACTAAATGCGGCGTCAGCTCCACAATCTATGGATTCACGCAGGCACGGTTGCCCATCCAAGAGTACGCACCAGTGACTCGGCCCCCTTATAATTCCGGTTCGGGCAATTATAACTTCGTCATTGACCAGCAACCCTCCACGCTCAACAGCGTGTTTCCAGTTTCGGCAATCTCCGATGCCCTTGGAAATCTCCTGCCCCAGCAGGATTCCAACGGCGATTGGTGGGGCGGTGTCTCTGTAGAAGTGGCTGAAGATGATTACGACCACACTCCGGATGCCTCGGGAACATCCTGGGTATACACTGGACCGCTTTTCGATGGCCCCCCGGTGAGCGGCGACGATATCAGCTTCGATTACGGGGATACTTTCTGGTTTAATTTCCCCAGTGATGCCTGGCTCGGCTACCAGGACATTGACCCTGTACTGCTGACCTGGACAGGCCACAGCATCCGCAATCCGTAATAGGATTTAAAGTCGCGCTGAGTGCCGGTCATCCAACCTTTCACTTGAGGCCTCGGAGCACCGGCGCCGGCGCAATAATTCACCGTCATCGCAAAAAACATTCAGGCCCGCATCTCTCAAGATGCGGGCCCGTTGCGTTTTGAAGATATTTCCTGCTCGGCTCGCCCAGAACTCCTCCTCTCAATGAGGACTCCCCATTTGCACCCTGACCTTTTTGCCCCAGCCTCGATGCCAATTATAACTCCAGAGATTCGGCAACGTGGAATATTCCGCATGGCCATCCGCCATGCTGACAACAATTCCGCCCTGCTTTGGCAATTGAAGTGATGAAGAAATAATTCTCGCGGTCTGAAGCGTGCTCCCGCCGTGACGCAGGATGGTGAACCGTCCCATTTCATTGTCATGGCTGCTGTACTGACCCGTCCATAGATTTGCCGCCGGGCCGTCATCCTCCGCCGGCCACGCGTCCACCCAGGCGCCGTCCATAAACACCGGAGTCATGGCCACATTTTCCATGTTGGAGGGCTTCAAATAGTACCACGCCGGATCCTGCACGCCATGCGGAGATTCGATGTCATTCGGACCGTCGCCGGCGCCCTTTCCACCCGCCCCCACATAAAGCCAGCCATTGTATTGATAGCTGCACATAATCCTCGGTATCGGGGCAGTGCCGTTCAATGTGCGCGTAAAGGCATAATTGGCCGTGCCATTCTGCCCGCCGCCTCCCATCGCCGTCGGGATGGCCGAACCGATCATGGTGGCAGGCGGCAAAGTTGAAGCCGCCGGACAGGTGATCAAGTTCGTGGATTTGGCAAAATATTCAATCATGCTGCCCATCCATTCGCCCCCGGTTCCGAAACTGGACCCGGCAACCGACGGCTGCACAAACGCCCCGTAATCGCCGGCATACATCACATTCGCCAGCGCAAGCTGTTTAAGATTGTTGATGCACACAGCCGTGCGGGCGCGATTTTTGGCGCGTGAAAGCGCCGGCAAAAGCATCGCCGCGAGGATGGCTATAATGGCGATGACGACAAGAAGTTCGATCAGGGTGAAGGCCATGAACCTTCGCCCGTAGGGGGTTTTGGTTTTCATATTATGTTTCGTCGTTAACTAAATTCCGCACGCAAATCGTGAACGCAGATAGGGCTGCGCGATTCAAGTACACGAACTCGCAATGCGAAATACAAAAGGCGGGTCAACGAGGAACTGAAAGGGGTCAGCAACTTCGATTGCCACCGAACCGTTACATTCAATAGTATAACAACATCCATTCACGTCAAGCCGCTCACCGATAATCGTTCCTGATGCAAAACGCCATCCAGCCTCGTTCCAAAACCTAAAATAACCGGCCCGCAACATTTGATTTTTCTCTTCGTTGACATTAGTGAACCGCCAAAGAACTGCTCGCTCTCAATGGCAGGCATACCTTGGCATCGATTAAATCCGCGAAATGACCCGGAAATGGATCCACATTTGCAGGCGTGTTTTTTGGCGCAATCGCCCGGATTTCCAAAACCGCAAAATCAGCCTCCGGAGGCATGGTCGTGCCCACCTCCACACGCTCCCAGGTGGTTGGATTGTCGTCCGACACCAGTTCCTGTTCCGCCGTCGCCAGTGCCGTTTGGCTCCGCACCGCCCACAAACCCGCCGCTTCTTCCGGCCGGCCGCGAAACGCCGCAACCGTCAGCTTGAACTTGCTCGCCGTCCGCGAGTCACCCGCTATGCGGTTGAATTGCACCCACGCCTTCAAATCCGTGGCGCCACGCGACGTCATGAATGCCTTTGCTGCATGCAAATCAACAATCTGCCAAACCACCGAATCCACCGCTTTGCCGCCCTGCCGCGGCGGCGAGAGAAAACGCAGCATTCCCTGCCCTTCCACCGGCTTCACGCCCGTGATCGTCCCCGTCAAACCAAACGCCGGACCGCTCCAATATCCGACCGTGGAAGGAAATCCGCCGAGGCTGAAATGATTCGGCCCGTTAAAACTGCAATTGGCCGGGCGAATCAAAATGCTGTGGCTCGGTTGCGGGAAGGAACTTTCCGGTGCCGCCGCTGTCGTCACGCCGCCTCGATTATCCAGCACCATTGCCATATTGCGCGTGAGGTCCCATCCATTCTCCGCCTGCCTGGCCACACCTTCGGTCACATGAACTTTGCCCTCGAAAACATCCACCTCACTGTCAGCCTGGCCTTTCCCCTCCACGCCAAATCGAGTGCCCAAATCCACCACCGTCGCGTTCGGCGTGCGAACCGTGAAACCGATCGCCGGATGCGGCACCTCGGCGGAAAGTTTTCCCTTGCTCAATTCAACCGCATTGCCGCCAGTCGTTTTGAATTCCGCCGGCCCTTCCACCGCGGCTTTCGCGCCCGAACCAAAAGTCAATTCCACCACGCCGGATTCAAGCCGCAACACCCCCGCTGGAAGTTTGTCGCCTGTTTTGAGCTGAATCTTCCCACCCCAACGCGCATCCATCGCATCGGAAATTTTGCAGCCAACCGGGTTCATCACGATGATCTGGTTTCGCGAAGACCCCAGGGGAATCAAAATCCACGCCAGCAAGGCCAGCAGCGAAACCACCGCCAGTCCCACCACGAAACTCGGCGCCAGACGCATTGCAAAAACTCCCTGCAACCGACGCCACCAACCGAGGCGCACGGCTTCTCTCCGATCTTCCTCCCACGCCTGTTCGGCGGACAATTGCATCATGGCCTTGTCCAGCGCGCGCGAACGCTGCCGGCCAAATTCGCTCCGAATAACCCCAATGCAGAGAAGCTCCCATCCATCCGGCGGATGTTGCTCCTCCGGCTGGCCGGGCGTATTTTCTGGAGTGGGCTCGGGCATGAATCAATGGGAGTCGCCGACAAGTTTTGAGCGAACACAATCACGCAGGGCATTGCGCGCGCGTTCGAGACGTTTCAGGACGGCGGTCAGGTTCAGGGCGAGATTCTCCGCAATCTGCCACGCCTTGCGGCCTTCCAAATAATGGAGCCGGCAAACCGTCTGCAGCGCCTCGGGCAGCCGCTGGTAACATTCCTCCACCAGATGAAAACGCTCCTCCCACGTTTCCGTCGGGCGCTGCTCTTCAAATCGCCGGTAAGCCTCATCCAGTTGCTGCAACACCACCGGTTCCACCGGAAATTCACGATCGCGCCGCCGCATGGCCGACAGCGCCTCCAGCCGTGCGATGCCCCGCAGCCACGCCGGAAACGCCTCGGGATCCTTCAACGTGCCAATCTTCCGGTAGGCAATCAAAAACGACTGCTGGGCCACGTCCTCCGCCAGTTTGTAATCCGAAACCAAAGATAGAATATAGGCCAGCAGCATTGCCTCGTGCTGCTTGGCCAACACTTCAAAAATATGCAGGGATTCGGGATTTCGGCTCACAAAAAATAGCTTATAACCATTAAGCGTCGCCAGAAACGACTTTATGACATCCCTCATGCAAATTTTTCACCGGTTTCTGCAGAAAAACTGCTTGTCGCCCACGCTGCCCTTCGGGTTAACTCGGCTCTTCATGAAATCAATCCGTCACTTCTCGCAAACGGTTTTTCTTGCCGCCGTCGTTTCAGCCTTCGCCGGCCAGGCCCTCGCTGCCGGCTCATTGCCGAAACTCGAACTGAAAGTCGCCTATCCCAATCTGAAATTTGACCGGCCCGTTGACATCGTTGAAGCCCCGGACGGCACGCATCGCCTGTTTGTCGTCGAACAGGACGGGCGCATTTGGATACTGCCCGCCGATCACAACGGCTCCGAACCGAAATTGTTCCTCGATATCAGCGATCGCCGTCCGCACGTCGACAACGAGGAAGGCCTCCTCTCCCTCGCGTTCCATCCGCAGTTCAAGGCCAACGGAAAATTCTACATCTTCTATTCGCATCCCAGCGGACCGAAACACAGCATCCTCGCCGAATGGCAGGTCTCCAAAACCGATCCCAACAAAGCCGACCCGGCAACCGAACGGCTGCTTTTGTCCGTCCGCAAGGAACCGCGCAATTGGAACCACAACGGCAGCAAGCTCCTCTTCGGCCCGGATGGCTGCCTCTATTTCGGCCTGGGCGATGGTGGCGCCGGCTACGATCCCCGCGATGCCGCGCAGAAGCTCAACAACCTTTACGGCAAAATGTGTCGCATCGATGTGAACACGCGAACCGCCGGCCTGGAATACGGCATTCCGAAAGACAACCCGTTCGTTGACATCAGCAAACAGGGCGAACTCAAGGCCGATCCGCTCGACCAAAGCGCGAATGTCATCCGCCAGGAAATCTGGGCCTACGGCCTGCGCAACCCCTGGCGCATGAGCTTCGACCGCGAGACCGGCGAACTCTGGGTCGGAGACGTCGGCCAGGACAAATGGGAGGAAGTCGACATCGTCAAGAAAGGCGGCAATTACGGCTGGAGCGCGCGCGAAGGCTTTCATCCGCTCAACCAGCACCACGGCGCCCCCAATCACGAAGTCCGCGGCACCCCGGCCATCGACCCCATCATCGAATACGCCCATAACCCCAACATGCTCGCTGACTCGAAATTCCCCAATCACGGCACCGGCCAAAGCATCACCGGCGGCTACGTTTATCGCGGCAAAAAAATTCCTGACCTGCGCGGCGTCTACATCTATGCCGATTTCCAACAAGGCACCATCTGGGGATTGCGCTATGAAAACGGCAAACTCACCGCCGACGGCGTGCTCGTCCCCGGCTCGCCCACCCGCAACATCCCCAGCTTCGGCGAAGACAGCAACGGCGAACTCTACATCCTCTCCTTCGACGGCTCGATCTACGAGTTCACCGAACCCGGGAAATAACCCTCTTCAAGGTAGGGCGGCGCTGCTGCGCCGCCCCATATTCCGTCTCGCGCGTACAGCGCGGGACGAAATACATCTACGACTCGGAAATCCGTTCGGGAACTACTCCAATTGCATATGAATAATCTCAAATGGGTGGAGTCCTAACACGCTCTGTAGTCCCCAGTTCCTTTTTTGAACTGCTCACGGGCCATGAACCTGGGA
>DATNEA010000037.1:0-28892 GCA_035606845.1 Candidatus Angelobacter sp.
GTCCAAAGACGACGGCGGCGAAGCGATTCCGGAAGCCTTACAGGAATTGGTCGACGACGTCAGCGCCGCATCCAAACGCCGCGGCAAAGTAAAACCGGACACCGATGCTTCCGCCATCGACGTCCGCGCCGGTCGCGCCCCCGGCCACGATGGTCAACCGGTCCAAACCGCCACAACAGATCACGTTGACGAAGCGGATCAAACGGCTGGAACAGACCAAACGCCCGAATTTGAAACCAACGCTGAAGCACTTTCTCCCTCTCCGCCGCGAAGCGGGGGAGAGGGCCGGGGTGAGGTGGCTCAAAGGGCTCCCGGGGAAAACACAAATAAAAGCAGCAACCTCCCCGACCTGATCCTCATCGACGGCGGCAAAGGCCAGCTCGGCATGGCCGTCGCGGAATTGAAGAAACTCGGCCTGGAACACATTCCCGTCATCGGCCTCGCCAAGGAGTTCGAGGAAATCTATCGTCCCGACCAAAGTGAACCATTGCGCCTCTCGCACGAAACCGGCGCGCTCAAACTCCTGCAACGTGTCCGCGATGAATCCCATCGTTTCGCCAACACCTACAATGCCCAACTTCGCCTCAAGCGCATTTCCGAAAGCATCCTCGACGAATTCCCAAACATCGGCGAGCGCCGCAAAGCCGCGTTGCTGAAAAAATTCGGCTCTGTCCAACGCATCCGTCTCGCCACCGCGGAACAAATCGCCGAAGTCCCCGGCTTCGGCGGCAAGGCGGCGGGAGAGTTGAAAACGTTTTTGGAGACGAGGTCGTCGATCTCGTAGCCGCCGAGGCAACGAGGCGGATTTCGCTGATTTCCGCCTCCCTCACGTCGGCGGCTACTTTGCTTCGTAAAGCTTCGCCATCGGGACCAAAATCTTCTCCAACTGATTATAATAATCGTCTTCCTTCATCTGGCTCTTGCGATCGCGCAAGGCGCTCAACTGCGCTTCCAATTCATCCCGTCGCGCGCGCAATTGCGGCGACAGCTCCTGCTCCGTCGCGCTGCGCACGAGATGCATTTGATTGGCGTGCACGCCGTCCACGGATTTGCCATTGGCCGCCTTCTTGACCGCGCGCACGCCCACGAACCAATCCACCGGTGTGCCCAATCCATCACCGTTGTCGTCCAGCAACGCATGTTCCGTTTCAAGCCGGCCCGCTTCCTTGTAAAATTCGCCCACCTGCCGCGAGGCCATCAGAAACGCTTCCAGCAATGACGTCTGCCCGTCCTTGTCCAAATCCGCCGCCGGATCCGCCACGTCCCGCGCCATATAATTCCCAAAACGCGTGGCGTTCACTTCATACCCGCTCCGTGTGGCCGTGATGATCACTCTCCCGGGCGCCGAAAGCGCGTTGATAAAAGGACTGCTCGCCTCTGCGCAATTAATCACTGCGAGCGGCCGCTTGCACGGCTTGAGCACCGCCGCCAGTTCATCCGCCGCAATATCCGGGCCGCGCAAATTGAATTTCGCCGCGCGTCCATCAAAAGTGCCGTGCCCGATGAACACCAGCCACAATTCATCCGCTGGCCGCGCGATTTCATTCGTTAAAACCGTCAACAGTTGCCCGCGATCGCTGTCGCCACCCGTGCCCTCGCCAATCACAGAAATTTGAAAACCGCCGTTTGTGCCCGCCCGCTTCCACAAATCCGCCGATGCCGTAAATTGCTCCCCATACTCGGATTCCCCCGCCGCGCCAATGACCAGCACCAAACTGCGTGAATTATCTGCTAACGCACGCGAGCCGAAAGCCAAACAAATCAACAGAAGGAAACAAAGAAAACGAAGAGCAAATGGCGAAAGAAAACATTTCGACCGGCACGTCACAGACCTTTCCCTCTTCGTTCCCTTCGTTCCCTTCTGTTGAATCTTGTGTGGCAGGTTCACGGCATTCCTTTCCACCGCCGCAGCCCCCATTCGCCCACGAAACAGCCCAGCGCGAACAACAGCACCACCGGCTTGTGCCAAAGTGGATACGTCCACGTTTCCATCACCGGCGAGTGCTTCTCCGGCAGCTTGCGAACCAAAGCATCCAGGCCGCTCATAGAAAGCACTTCACCGCCGGTTTTCTTCGCCAAACTTTCCAGCAGCGCGCGATTCGGCTTCAACGATTTGAATTCCTCCGCCGCCGGATCGGACGTCCAACCCGCCGCCGCCCGCCCGGCCATTCTTCCATCGCTATCCATCACGGTCGCTTCCACGGAATACCCGCCAGTATCATGCGCCACATACGTCGCCGTGTAAGTTCCCGACTCGCCTGAAACTGGATCAGCCGTCAATTGGACAAAGTTTTGAGCACTGGCTCTCGACTGTCGGGACGAACTCGAAACCTGAACCGGTCTAACGGTCAATTTTACCGAAGCATTATCCAGCGGCCTGAATTCTTCATCATGCGCCTTCACCGTCAGGCGGAACTCCGAAGCATCGCCGCCGGGCGCGGCTTCGGCCGACACGGAAATGCGTGGCGGCACGTCGGCCACGAGCCAGCGCACCATTTGCCGCCAGGATTTCGCGAGGTCCTTCTGCATCTGCTCATCGCGCAACCCCCACCGCCACATATCGCCAATCATCAACGCCGCCGTGCGTCCAAGGCCGAACCGCTGCACGACCAGCGCGGGATACTGCCGCCCGTTCGCGTCCGAAACCGTCGCCAGCACGCTCGCGCCCGGCTTGATATCATGCAACGGATTGAACACTTCAAACGCCGGCATCTCGTCAATGCGCGTTTTTTCTTCATTTTCCACCGGCCGCAAGCGCGTCCAGGGCTGCAGCCATCCTTCGCGCGTCAGCGTCAGTTTGAATTCGCCCGGCAATTGCGCGTCCACCGGCCGGTCCAAATACACCGGCAGCAACGAGGCAATCGGCGTGCCCGCGTAATCCCCCTCGCGAAACGACTCCGCGCCGCCGAGCATCAGGAAACCGCCGCCGCGCTCCGATACGAAACGTTGAATCAACGCCATCTGGTCGTGCGTGAAAAACTCCGCCTCAAGATCGCCCACAATCACCGCGTCGTACCGATACAATTCCGCCGCGGTCTTCGGAAATCCGCCGCGCAATTCCATTTGGTCCTTCGTGTTCAAGCGAATCAGCACCGGTTGATCGTAACGGCCGGTTTCCTCGTCGTTCGTCCCGAAACCGCGAAAGAGCGGATTGCTCGATTCGCCTTCGCGGCCCATGAATTCGAACTTCGGCTCGCGTTTCGCCACGCGAATGATCGCCGGCATTTGCACCTGCGGATCGTCCTGGATGGCGCGATTCAGAAATTTATATTCCCAATTCGGCCGGCCGCTGATGTAAAGCACCCGAAATGGCTCCTGGCCGCGATCCACCACGATCATTTGTTGATTGTTTGCCAGCGTCGCCTCGCGCGATGGCGTCGCCGTCGCCTTGGTTTCATCCGAAACCCGCGTTTCCACTTCATAGAAATGCAACCCGGGCGTCTCGGGCCGGATTTGAAAGCGATAGTTCAAAGTGGCGTCGTTGCCGGACGCGAATTGCGACGATTTCGCGACCACATTCGAGACGGACCCGATGCGCAACGACGCATTGGTCGCGCCGCCGTTGGTCACGAAGGCGCCGGCGCCCACTTCAATCAATCGCGTGGTGATTTGCGAGCCGGCAAAACCATTCGCGTTCGCCTCCGCCTGCACCGTGACCGGCGCATCTTCGAATGCCGTCTGGCTCACCGTGATTTTGCCCAGCGAAATATCCTGCATCGCCGAATCGCTGCCCACCACAACCGGATAAATCGGCGGACAACCTTCCAACGACGGCAAATCCGCGCCAATATCCGTCGCGTTGCCGTCCGTGAACAGCAACACGCCCGCCACCGGCTGCCCGCGCCAATATTCCACCGCCGTCCGCAACGCGCCGCCCAGCGCCGAGCTGCGGCCGTCAAAGTTCAATTCCGAAAAATCCTTCGTCGTCTGCAATCGCGAATCAAACGTGTAACGGCGCACTTGAAAATTTTCGTCCAAAGCTGAGCGCCAGCTTTTCCCGCCGCCGATCAATTGCTCGCGCATGACTTCGCCGCGCGACCGCGTCTCGCCGGGATCCTTCATTTCCATGCTTTGGCTGTTATCGGCGATGATGCCAAAAACATTCGCGCCCGGCCGGGCGTGTTGACCGACCCGCAAAGGATCGAGCAGGCAAAGCGCCAGCGCGAGTATGCCGGCGAGTTTTAAAATCGCGCACGTCAATTTCACCCAGCCCTGGGCCGCGCTCCTTCGCCATGACCAGAGAACGGCCACCGCCAGGATAACCACACCCACACCCACCGCCGGCATCCAGGCGCGATTGGATAAAATGATGGTGGCGAACCCGATCATGAGCGCGCACCTCCGGGAATGATGATGCAAAACGCAGCGTTTTGGGCGTCGCGCCAGCGTCCCGGACTGCGGCGGCCCTCCGCCGCTTCTTTCGGTGATGTCATTCGGGAATGAATTTTGGCAAACACTCTGATTCGAGCCATTCGCTGATTCACGGGCGCCTGGCTCACTGCGCGCTCCCCAGCTTCTCGTAATATTTCCGCACGAGCTCGGAATAATTGTCCGGCACCGGATCGCGGTCCAGCGGCACCAGGCTGTTCGCATTTTGCTGCCGCGCCAGTTCCTGTTCCACCCAGACGCGCACCTGCGTCATCGGCTCGATGATCTGTTCGCGCACCACCTGCTCATCCGGCCGGCGGTGGAATTGCCGGTATTGCTGCCGGAGTGCGCTGGCGCGTTCACGCACCGTGGCCAATTGGTAACGCAAATCCGGCGAATCCAGCGCCTGCTCCACGTCGCGCAACCGGTCGGCCCAATCCAAATACCGCGCTCCCGTTAACGGCCCTCCGGCGCCACCGCCATAAGCATCACTGCCCCCGTTGCGTTGCCGGGCGATCTGAGTCAATTGCTCGACGTCGCCAACCTGTCCGCCGTTGCGCCCGCCTTGGGTTTGCTGGGCTAAATCGCCTTGCTGCGATCCGCCATTGTGCCCGCCTGGAGAATTTTGGTCCGTCGCAGAATTATTCTCCGCCTGCTGATCTCCCTGGCCACCCTGCTGACCTTGATTCCCTTCACGATTTTGCGCTTCGGCTTGTTGCTTGTCGCCCTGGCCGCGCTGGCCTTGTTGGCCATTTTGCGCTTGCTCACCTTGATTGCGCTGTTGGGAATTGCCTTGCGAATCGGCTTGGCTTCCTTCGCCGTGCTGCCCGGCTTGCGAATTGTTCTGCGCTTCCTGCATCCTACGATTTCCATTTTGGCCCGAGGCCGCCATGTCCATTGAATTCGTCCCACCATCGCGCCCCACAGCGTTTTGTCCCGTGCGTTGGCCTCTCGCACTCGCCAACTGATTCGACTGCCCCGTGCCCGCTCCGGCAAATCGCGACGGCCGTGCCAGCCCATTCGTCCTAGCCGTGCCCCCCTGCAAGCCATTCGTCCCTTCCGACGCCACTTCGCGCTGCATTTGCCGCGTCAAATCCTGCAATTCCTGCTGCGCAAAACGCAAGGCGTCAGCCTCATTCCCGAGGACGCTTTCCGCCGCGGCATCCACGCCCTGCCGCAATTCGTTGATGTTCGTGCGCGCCGAACGTTCCACGTCGCTCGTCTGCGGCAAAAAACCGCGCTGCGCCAGTTGCGCGCCCATTTGCAAAAGATTGTCAGTCTTCTTCTGGTCCGCGCGACGAAATGTGTCATACAATTTCTGCGACAGCAACGGCTCCACGTTCTCCGATTGCTCACTGATCGCGCGCATGTTCGCCATGAGGTTGGTGAGCGTGTTCGCCTGTTTGGCCAATTGATCCGCAAGCTGCTGCGTGTCCGCTGAATTATCCAGCTTCTGCTGCCCGTTTTGCATCGAATCCAATTTCTTCGCGATGTCATCCTCCTGCTGCGCCAGCTCGCGCGCCTGATTCCGCAACTGCCGCATCTGGTCAGAAAACTGGCTGGAACTTTGCCGTCGCATATCATCCCGCACATTCTGCATCGATTGCTCCGCGCGCGTGCCCGCCGCCAGAGCATCGGACGGCGAATTGCGCTCCATCTGCTGCGCCGCGCGTTCCACGTCTTGTCGCGTCTGATCCAGTTGCTGCCGCGCGTTGGCGTTGGAGTCCGCGTTCGGCGATTGTTCCATGCGCTGCCGCAATTGGTCCACGTCCGCGAGCATCTGCCGCTCCTCATCGCGCAGGCGCTTAAGTTGGCGCTGCAGATCTTCCCGCTCCTGGTCAGTCTTCGCCGTCTGCAACGCCGATTGCAATTCCCGCAACCGATCGTTCAAGTCCTGCTGGCGCTGCGCGAGTTCCTTTAAGCGATTCGCGACTTCCGACGCCTCGCGCTGCTGCTGCGTCTGCTGTGCCGAAGCCTGCCGTTCGGTCTCGTAACGGTTCGCCTCGTCCTTCAAATCCAGCTGATTCAGTTGCTGCCGCTCTGGCTGTCCAGATTGGCCACCACTGTTCTGCCCATTGCGCTGCCGAGTGATGCGAAACTCCCGCGGTGTCGCCTTCAACAACGCCTGATACGCCGTCTGCTCGGCCGTCAATGCCGGACCAAGTTTCGCGGGCGAATTTTTCGCGGCATCCAGTGCCGTTTCCGCTCTCTGCATTTCCGTGATGGCCGTTTCGAGCGCGTTGTGCGCCGTTGGATTCTCGGTTTGTTCCAGCGCGGCCTTCGCCTGTTGCAACGCCTCGTCTTGCGCGTCGCGCACAGTGACAATATCCGACGAATAATCAGCACCCGCCTTTGGTGCGTCGGAATTTGACGACTCCTGCGCCAGCACCGGTGTCGCCGAAAGCATCACCGCACAAATCATTAGATTGAAAATTTTCATAACCGCCTCATTTCTTTTCCACGCCTGTTTTGTCACGCTGCAACTTCCACGTGGCTATCACAATCTGCTTCTGCAATTCCGCCAGGCGCGCATTCTGGTTGCCACCGCCTCCCTGCTGTCCCCCACCGCCCTCTGCTTGACCCGATTGGTCCGCCCGGAAAACCTCATCGAACGGACGCACCTCGGCAAAAAACATGTCGCTATACGTCCGCCGCACCTGTCCGTCCGGGCCGTAATCATCCGCCCAGACAAAGTAAGACACTACCTGGTCCACATCGACGCCGAGTTTCTCCATGGAAATCATCTCGTTGAACTGGCGTTTTTCATTCGCGTGCGCCGAACCTCCCAAGGTGACCATTTTTGGATCCTGCCCGGCAATGCCGAACCCTACGCCATATTTGACCAACCCAAAATCATCCGACGCCTCCGCCTGCACCTGCAATTCCTCCAATTTCGAAACGCGCTGGTCGCCGCGCGGAAACATGACCTTCAAGTCCGGTCGGCGATTCGTCAGCACCTGAATGGAAAAATCCGCCAATGATTTGTTCGTGCGCCCGTCCGCATCCACCAATTCAAGCGAATACCGCGCGCTGTTCGTCATGAGAAAACCATTCAGCATCGCCACTGCATTCGTCTGCACACTCAGCGGTAGTGATGCAGCCTCGTCTTTGCCAATCAGCCGCGCCCGCACGACCGGCTTATTCAGTTGCATTGTGTAGGTCAGGCGCGTGCCTTCCACTGCCGTCACACGCAAAGTGTCGGGAATCGTTTTGTTAGTGAGTCCCGTGTAAGCCGGAAATTGCAGCGCCGCATCCGCCCGCGCGAGCGCCGGAAAATCGAAGACCGAAATTTTATAATCGCGCGTCTTGCTGTTTGCGTATTCCACGTGATACAGCCCGTCTTCGTCGACCTCGATCAGGCTTGCGCCAAACACGGGATCGGCCAAATGGCGTTCCAGCGGAATGCGTTTGGTTTTTCCCGACGCCGTCACCAGCACCAGCGTCGCCTCCGCCGGCGGCCTGCCGCTGAACCGCGCTGAAATCACCAGCCCCGTGCCGCGCTCGATTTTCGCGTCGCCCGGAGACACCTCGATCCCACTTTGCAGCCACGGAATCGAAGCGCGAGACCCGCGCGTGGAAACATGGCTTAGAGCAAGGACGGCCAGAAAGGCAATCAATGCCACAATTTGCAACACGAACGCGACCGAAACTTTCCGCTCCGCATTCTCCCGCCATATTTGTTGCTGCGGATGAGTCACGACGGCGTTGATCACGCGCCGTTGCAGGAAATGAAATTCGCCGGATTCCGCGTTCGGCTCCTGCTCCGCCGCGGCGGAAATCAGGTGGCGCAGTTTGGGATCGTCGCGCTCCAAATCGGCCACGAGCGCTGGAAAATCTGGCCGACGAACGCGCTCGATTGCGCAAATCAACACCGCACCAACCGCCGCCGCACCCAGCGGCAGCGTCCAAATAAGAGGGGAATTCCAGCCGGTGAATCCGCGCACGAGGAAAAGCACAATGCACAGCGCCATCGCCGCGAGCCAGCACAGCGCAAGCCGCCGCCACAAGCGGGCCTGGCGCAAAGCCAGTTCCAACCTGCCAAGCTGTTTTTGCAGGCGCGGTTCCATCATGCGACGACCTCCGCGGTCCGGACGCGGCGCGCGAGCCAGCCGCCGAGCGCGATTTCCCCCAACGTAACGGCGAGCACCCCCGCAATCAACCAGCGCCAGAGCTTTTGCCGATTCTCCAGTTCCGCCTGCGCCAGGTGCCGTTGCACCCGCCGCTTCTCCGCAACCGACACGTCTGAAGTGATTTGCAGCGGCACACCCAATCGCGCCAGTTCATCTGGCGCAATCGGCGCCGTACGGCTCTCGTCCAGCGGCACATTCACCGCAAAACGACGTTCTTTGCCGTCGAATGTTGCGCTGTAAATTCCAGGCACGTCCGTTTCCGTGAACGGCGCGTTCGCCGCCAGTGAAATTTTTTTGCCATCCGGTTTTTGCCACTCCACCTGGGAGCGCCGCTGTCCCGGCGGCGAGTCCGCCTCGAGAGAACCCGGCGATGGAATCTCATCACCCGTCAAAAATTGAAACCGCACCGGCATCTCAGCTCCGCTCCAGTCCAGCATCCGTTGCATCAGCGGCGGGAACTTGCTCGATAGCGCGAACTGGCTGTCGCCTGGATTCCAACCGGACGTGAGCACGAGCAGGTTGCCTTTGCCGACGGTCAATTGCACCAGCGCCGGCGAACCGTCATCAAATGTCGCCAGCACGCGCGCGGCCGAACCCGCCGGAATTTCCCAGCGCCGATGTTTCCAAAAATGAATCTGTGTGAAGTCACTGAAACGCGGCTCCGCAAAAGGCGCGAACAGTGGATGCGCGAAGTCGACGTCCGCGAGCAATGCATAGCCGCCCGTTTCCTCGGTTACTTGCGCATCGGTCAGCCCCGCCAGGGCCGAAAGCGTGGACGCCATCCGCGAATCGGTCAAAACCATCAGCGCCGATTTTCCGCCGTCAAGCCAATCGCGCACCGATGTCGTTTCCTCCGGTGTCAGTTTGTCGGCAATCACCGCAAACGCCGCCGGCGCGAGCAACGCCGCCGAAAAAGCCTCGTTTGTGTAAGGCCGGCTCACCAGCACGCGTCGCTGGCCCGTTTCCGGAAAAACGCGCTCGAAATAATAGCGCAGTTTTTCGGGATCGTTGACCGACTCTGCGCCGAACCACGCGACTGTGGTGCGTTCGGTTTCCGGCGCGGCGTAATAAGAAACGTCGCCGAACGTTTTTTCGCCGCCGCGCAGGTGCAACTCGCCTGAAGTTTTCGCGGCGCCAAATTTCGGCGCCATAAACGTGCGGCTTTGGCCGGGAGGCAGATAAATATCCATCGGCGCGGCATCACCATCCCAGGCCAGTTGAAATTTCTCGCGGCTGGAATCGCGCGAATTCGCGACGCGAACTCGGATTGCATTTTCAGCTTCGATATTGCCGCCGGTTCTCGATACAATTTCCAACCCCGCATTTCCTTTTCGAGGCGGGTCGACGCGTTCCACAGTCACTTTCACGCCCACCGGCCAGTCGTGCCCTTGCAAGCCATCGAGCTTCGCGCCTTCCTGCAAATCGCTGATCAAAATGACCTCGCGCCGCGCGGCGGGTTTGGCCGCCACCGCATCGGTCATCATTTGCTCCCCCGCGCTGGTCAACGCGAGGCCAAGCTGAGTGTTCATCCAGCCCGGGTTAACCGCTGCCAATCGTTGCCGCGCCAGTCCCGCGCGTTGATCCGCGCTCCAGGAGGACCATTCGGCAAAACTCATCAGCGTGCGCGGCTGCCGATCGAATGTCATGATGGCGAATTGATCCGCCGGTGTGGCCTTCTCGAGATACGAATCCGCCACCGCGCGCGCCTTGTTCCACAAACCTTCGCGCCGCATGCTCGCGCTGGTATCAATGAGCAAGACGACTTGCCGCGCTTCCGCCGGGTCGGTGGGCAACGCGATGTCCCGCGTAAAAAATGGCCGGGCAAACGCCGTTGCGAGCAACAGCAGCGCCAGGCAGCGAAGAAACAATAAGAATGGATGTTCCAACTTCCGCCGCCGCGTCATGCGCGGCGGCGTTGGCCGCAGGAACATCAGCGAACTGAACGGCACCCGCTCGCGCGCCGCCCGCCGGATGAGATGAAACAGGATCGGCCCGGCAATGGCCAATCCACCCAGCAGGAACCATGGCGCGAGGAAGTTCATGTTTTGGGCGCGGCGGAGCTTTGTCCGCGGCGGCGAATGGACTTGCCTCGCCGACTGCGGCTTCGCAAAAAGTCCGACAGCGCCATTTCCAATGGCCGATCGGTCGTGATGCGATGAAAGGAAATTCCCAGCTGCCGGCAAATTCTTTCCACCGCCTCGCCATGCGCCGAGAGCCGCTTTTGATAGTCCTCCCGCACCGCGTCCGGTTCCAAATACAGATCGCGCTCGCTTTCGATGTCCTGAAACAAAACGGCCTGATGAAAATTAAAAGCCAGTTCGTTCGGATCCAGCGTTTGAAAAACGATGACCTCGTGCCCCGCCGCTGTGAGTCGGCCCAGGCTCGGCTCCAATTGATCGATCGGCGCGAGCAAATCCGAAATCAACACCACTAACCCGCGTTTGCGAACCAGTTCCGAAACCCGCCGCAACGGCGCAATGAGATTTGTTTCCCTGCCCGCGGCGCGTTTTTCCAGCGCGAGCATCAATTGCCGCAAATGGCCGTGGCGATGCCGCGCCGGCAAAAATTCCCGCACTTGCCCATCGAACGTGAACAGCCCCACCGCATCGCCCTGGCCATTCAGAAACCACGCCAGCGTCGCCGCGAGCGTGCGCGCATAATCGGCCTTGGCATAGCCCACCGAGCCATAATCCATCGAGCGGCTCTGGTCCACGAGCAAATGACAGCGCAGATTTGTTTCATCCTCGAATTTTTTCAGGTAATAACGGTCCGACCGCGCGAACAGCCGCCAATCCAGGTAGCGCGTGTCATCGCCGGGCGAATATTGCCGATACTCCGTGAACTCCACCGAAAAGCCATGATACGGACTGCGATGCAATCCAGTCCAAAAACCTTCCACCACCAACCGCGCGCGCAATTCCAGATTGCGAATCGCCATGAGCGCTTTCGGATCGACGAACGTTTCGCCGAGGCGCGAGGATGAAGAATTGGAAGGCAGTGCTGGCATGATGGGTTAAATCCGAAACCCGAAATCCGAAATCCGAAGGAATGGCGAAATCCGAAATCCGAAAACGAGCGCTCCGATTCGCGCTTCGGCCTTCGGATTTCTTTCGGACCTCGGATTTCGGCCTTCAGATTTCATTTTCACACTCCCGGCTCCTTTACCGTCTCGAGCAACTTCCGAATAATGCCTTCCACATTCGTCCCCTCCGCTTCCGCGCGGTAATTCACCAGAATGCGATGCCGCAATGCCGGAGCCGCGAGCGCGCGAATATCCTCCGCGCCCACATGCGTGCGTCCCTGCAGCAGTGCCCGCGCCTTGGCGCCGAGCACAAGATACTGGCACGCGCGCGTGCCCGCGCCCCAGCTCACCCAATCATTCACGAACGCCGGCGAATCGCTCTGTTGCGGACGCGAGGCCGCCGCCAGCCGCACCGCGTAGCGCACCAAGCCCTTGGCAATCGGCACCTGCCGCACCAGTTCCTGGAACTGCAGCACGTCCTCGCCCGTGAACAGCGGCTCGATTTTCAGCGGACGCCGCGCCGTCGTTTGCTGCACCACGTTCACTTCCTCCTCCTCCGGCAAATAATTGACCACCACATTGAACATGAACCGGTCGAGCTGCGCTTCAGGCAATGGATACGTTCCTTCCATTTCAATCGGGTTCTGCGTCGCCAGCACAAAGAACGGCTCGGGCAACGCATGCCGCACGCCCGCCGCCGTGACCTGGTGTTCCTGCATCGCTTCCAGCAGCGCGGATTGCGTCTTGGGCGGCGTGCGGTTGATTTCGTCGGCGAGAATCATGTTCGCGAACACTGGCCCTTTCACGAACGTCATCTGCCGCCCGCCTCCGGTATCCGAAAGAATTTCCGTGCCGGTAATGTCCGCGGGCATCAGGTCGGGCGTGAATTGGATGCGCTGGAATTGCAGGTGAAAAATCTGGGCGATGGATTTCACGAGCAACGTCTTGGCCAGGCCCGGCGCGCCGGTGATCAAACAATGCCCGCCCGAAAACAGCGCGAGCAGAATTTGCTCCACCACTTCCTTTTGGCCGACGATCACTTTGGCGAGTTCAGTTTCGATGCGGGCGCGGCCGCTGATGAGTTTTTCGACGGCTTGCGCGTCACTTGGGGCGATTTCAGGTGCAGTTGCAGTTTCCACAAATGCCTTTCGGTTGTTAATGGGTCATGAGATAGAAAATAATATTGATGCCGAGCGGATAACCGCGCTTTTCCGAGAACTCATGGAAAAACCAGTCGTCCTCGCCCTCGCGTTCCCAGGCATCGCCGTTGTCGGTATCGTGCGTGGCAATCACCATGATGCGTCCCTTGTCGTCCAGGATCGCCCGGACATGAACATCGCGGCAATCATCGGGCGAGCCGTCCTTATAGCGATGGCTTTCCCACGTGTAATCGGTCGAATGCACCCGTTCGGCTTGATAAATCGAAGGTGTCTGCAATTTGTTCTTGGGAACGTTGAGGTCGAACACGCAATGAAAAATCGGATGGCTCATCGGCAACTCCACAAAATTGCGGTCCGGGAACACGCGCCTCATCTGCGCCGCGAATGTTTCCCACTGCCAATTCCCCCAGAAATCATCCACCATCAGCACGCCGCCATTCAGCAGATATTTTCGCAGGATGGGCACCTCCTCGTCGCGCAGCAGCAAACTGCCCGGCTCCACCATGTAAATCCATGGATAATTGAACAAATCCGGATCCGTCAGCCGAATCGTGCGGCCATTGGGGTCCGTTTTAATCGACGTCACCTGCTGCAGGCGAAAGGAAAGATTCAAATCACTGTCCGGAAAATCCGTGATCCAGCTTCCCGCAGACCACGAGCTGTCCGGGTCACGATCACGAATGATGCGCACGAAGGTGAACACGTCCTTTTCAAAACCGGGCTTGTTCGTCCAGATCGGCGTGCCGGTGCTGTGCGACGCAATCTCCCGCGCCGTGCGCACCTTGGTTTCATCCACCGGCACGCCGCCCTCGGTTTCAATTATATTGCCGCCGCTGTAGTAACGCCGCCGTCGCCCCCAATTCTGCGCCGCGCAAATACCCGCCGCCACAATCAAAAGCAGGAAGACCAGCAGCCACTTCTTTTTCATGGGCTTGCCTCCGGGGACGTCGCGGCGCTAGCCTGCGGCTGCGGCGAATCCTTCTCCAAATCCAGCAGCAGCCGCTGCGCGTCCCGATAACGCGGCGCATCTTCCAGCGCCTGCAACACATTCCGTTTCGCGTCCGCCTCGGAATTTCCGCGCGCGTGCAACAATTTCGCCAATTGGAAATGCGTTTCCGCCGGGTCCGGCGGATCCAGCATCAGCAATTTTTCGTAAGCGACAATCGCGCCATTATTATTCCCAACCGCCGTGTCCGCCTGCGCCAGCGCGCGATGCGGCACCGGGCTTAACGGATTGATCGCCAGCAACCGGTCCGCGTATTTCACCGCCGCCGCCCAATCCTTGCGTTGCAGGCTTAATTCAATGAGTCGGTTGAACAAGTCCGCAAAATCCGATTCCCGCGCCGCGAACTTTTCCAAGGTTGCCAGTTCGGCATTCGTGTCGCGGAGATTCCGCTCCGTCACCGCCAGCAGCCACAACGGATTCTCCGCCTTGCTTTCCCCGTGATAACTCTCCGCCAAGGATTCCAGCACCGGCTTCGCCTCGGCCCATTTTTTCGCGCGCATCAACTCGGTGGCTTTTTCCATGCGCGTGTAATAATTGTTCGGATGCATCAAATCCCACGCCGCGCGCTCCGTTTTTGAAACGTCCGCCGGCGGCTTGGCCAGGTCCGCGCCCGGCGCGAGTTGGTTCGCGCGTTCTTTCGCAAACGCGGCAAATTGTTTCTCCAGGTCCGCCAATGGCGCCGTGTGCGCCGCGATGGCTTTGTTGATTTCCTGGCCGTCGCGCAAATCGCCGAGGATCTTTTTCAACGAATCCAGGCCGAATTGGTCCACGATGAATTGCACAACCAATGACGACTCATAATAAGCGAACATCAGGTGCGCGGAATTTGTCGGCGCCAGGAACGCGCCGCTGAGCTGGCCCAGCGGCGTCAATTCGCCGCTCAGGATCATATCGCGATACGCCAGGTTCATCTTCTCGCCCCAGAGCGGATTGGCCTGCCGTTCCTCATATACCGAGATTCCCTCGCTCAGCCACCGCGGCATCTGGTTTTTCGTGTCCGTCAGCGTGACCACGTGACAAAACTCATGCCACAGCACGTCCTCCCAATTCGCCGGATTCGGCGCCTGCGACGCCGGGCTGTTTGCTGTGATGACCGACCCGAAACACACGCCCAGATAACCCGGATTCCCAGGCATCCCGAACGTCCGCACCGCGAAATCCCTTTGCTCCGGGAAAATTTCCACCACCGTCGGTCGCGTCAATTCCACCCCGTATTTCCGGCAAAGCGTCTCGCGCGCGCGTTCCAGCAAACTCAGCACACGATCGCCATATAAACGGGCTTCCAACGGCGACATGCGCACAATGAAATGCTCATTCGTGAGCGTCTGGAATTTTTCCATGCGATCGTGCAGCGTGGAAAGATTGTAAGCCGTCACGTCGTAGGCATCCTTCTTGTGCACGCTTTCCGCCAGCGACCACCCGCTGTCATTCTGGCCCAATCGCAGCAAATCCTCCGCAAGCTCGCGCTGTGCGGGCAAATAATCCGGCTCGAAATCCAGCGCCCGCCGTTGCTCCGCCGCGCCCTCGACAAAACGGTAGTGCTCCGCCAGCTTGCGCCCAATCAGATAATCCACCTCCGGATTCGTTTGATAAAACTTCAGCGCCGCTTCCCGGAATTCCTTTTCTTTGTCCGGCTGATTCCGCAAATGCGCCAGCACGGCGCGATACGCCAGCGCCTCGGGCTGGTGCGGGTTTACATTCAAGACAACGTCCAGTTGCTTGTCCGCCTCCTCATATTGTTCCGCGTCAATCAAGTGGTCCACCAGCAACAAAAGCGTCGGAATATGATGCGGATTCACCTTCAGCGCCGCCTCGATATGCCGCATCATTTCCTCGCGATCACTCGACTCGAACGCCTTCGCCAGCCCGGATTCCATGTCCGGATCATCCGGAAATTTTTTCAAGCCCGCCCGGAAAGCTTCCGCCGCGAGAGAGAAATCATGCTTCTCCAGGGCCAATCTCCCGGTGGCCAGAAACGCCTCGCGCGGCGCCGGGTCCATTTGCTCCGCCTGCCGAAAACAGTTCTCCAGCACCACCTGCGGTTCCACACCCAGCATCAGCATCGCTTCGCCCGTCGCGACGAGATTGTCCCCGCCGGAATTCACCGACCGGCGTTCCTCAATGAACGCCTGGGCCTCAGACAGCCGGCGATTCGCCCCGGCCAGGTCGTTTTGATAAAGAGCCGCCTCGCGCGCGAGCAAATAAAGCCGCAGCCGAAACGGATAATCGTTCAGGCCATCCCGCGCGTTCGTGTAAGCCTCGCCATACCGGCCCACCGTCAGCAGCGATTTCACCAGCAGGATGCGCCAGTCGCTGGAATAACTCTCTTCCACCTGTTTCTTCGCCGTTTTGATGACCTCGTCGTAATTCCCGCGCAAAAATTGCTGCCGCGTTTCCTCCAACGTCTGCCCAGCCGCCGAACGAACCATGAAACAGGCAACACTGCACAATAGCCAAAAAGAAATCGGCTTCCACCGACGCATAGACCTCGCTGTTGATTCCAAGGGCATGGCCAGACAGATTCATACGCCGATTCCATGAATGAAGCAAATCGCTTCGCGCGTAGCCGCCGACGTAAGGAGGCGGATCGGCATTAAAAGGAACGACAGGAAACTGCCTGCTGTCGGCGACCGGTTTACCCAGACCGGACGCATCTTGACACTGTCCTGAACAGGGAACTAGAAAGTCCCTGAACCCGCAGGCTGGAAAGCCTGCGCTACGTGGCGCAGACATTCTTGTCTGCGGGTTCGGGCGACTTTCCAGGCGCCCGTTTCAATACGACCAATTTTGTTTTTTAAGGACAGTGTTAAGATGCACTTCCCAGACCTTAGGGCCAAAGAAATGCGTGCCAACCTCCATAATTCCTGTCTAATCTGCGGCGGATGAACATTCAAGTAGCGGTTTTATGCGACGCGGCTACCGAGGAAAACGGCAAGCTGAACCTGCTCGGCGCCTTTGACACCATCATCGCCCAGCAAATCCCCGCCACTCACCCGCAATGCTCGATCGCCCTGCGCGTCACCTTCGGCCACGAAGACGAAGGCTCGCACAAACTCCGCCTGAATTTCGTCGATGCCGACGGCCGCTTCATCATGCCGGGCATCGATTTGCCCGCGGAAGTCGTGCTGCCCGGCGATTCGCACTTCGGCACCCGCAATTTCATCATCACCATCCAGCAACTGAACTTCGAGCAACCAGGCCTCTACTCCATCGACATTCTCCTCGACGGCAAACCGCAAGCCAGCATTCCATTGCTCGTGAAGCACACCCCTCCGCCCTCATCACCCGCTCCCACGCCCGCGCCGCCCCCCGAAGAACGCGAGCGCTCCTAACCCCGTAGCTGCCGAGGTTACTCGGCGGCCATCTTTTTTTCGCCAAAACCGGAGCGCCGATCTCCTGATCGGCGCGAACAACGCACTGTTGGATAAAAATGGCGGATTAACGCGGAGACGCCGAGAACCGCAGAGTTCCGCAAAGGATAAGCCGTGTCTTTGGCAGCCACTGTACGCTGATTCCGGCCAGCCTTAAAACTCTGCGCTGCTTTGCGCCCTCAGCGTCTCTGCGTTTATTCGATAAATGATTTGAACTGCATTGTTGGCCGAGGAGTCTCACTGAAACTCCTGCCACTCCGGTTCATTGGCAAAAATCCAACGATAATAATCCTTCTGCGTCAATTGGCTCGCCGCCGCCTCGTCCAGCACCACCGCGCAACGCGGATGCATCTGCAACGCCGTCGCCGTAATCATGCTGGTCACCGGGCCTTCAATCGCCTTCGCGACCACCTCCGCCTTATCGCTCCCCAATGCCAGCAAAACGCACCGCCGGCTCTCGAGAATGGTCCCCACGCCCATCGTGATCGCGCGCGGCGGCACCTTATCCGCGCCGCCAAACAATTTGCCATTTTGCTCCCGCGTCGCCGGCGAAAGCGCCTTCACGCGCGTGCGCGATTGCAGCGACGACAACGGCTCATTGAACGCAATATGTCCCGCCCGGCCAATGCCCAGCAGTTGCAAATCGATCCCGCCCGCCTGCTGAATGAGCGCCTCATAATTCCGGCACTCGGCATCCAAATCCGCGACCATGCCATCCGGCAAATGGATGCGCCCCGGACTGACATTCAAATGTCGAAACAAATGCTCCTGCATATAATAGTGGTAGGAGTTCGGATCGCCCGGCGGCAAACCGACATATTCATCCAGGTTAAACGTCCGGCAACGCGAAAAATCCAACCCCTGTTCCCGATGCAACCACGCGAGACGTTGATAAACCAGATTCATCGTGCGGCCCGTTGCCAGACCAAGGATCAATTCCGGATTCCGCCGCAAATCCGCAGCAATAATCCGCGCCACCAACAACGCCGCGGCTTGCTCATCCGATTGTATGATGACTTCCATGTTTTTTCATTTCGCCACTGTTTTTTTTCGTGCGGTCACCCGGCTGCTCCTGTCCAACTTGATAGAAAGTATTCGCAGTCTGGCGCGATGTTAATTAAAATGTGGCTATGAGGGAAAATTTGAATCCCGCTGCCGTCGAAACTTCTGCCGCATCCGCGGGTTTAATGTCCAGTCCCATGTTGAACAAGGATCACGAGGCGGCGAGGCGGGTTTTTCAGCGGATCGCCAATAATATCGCAAAAATCATGCAGGGCCAGGCCAGCCCCACCCGCAAATTGCTCGCCGCCCTGGCCAGCGGCGGCCACGTGCTGCTCGAGGATTTTCCCGGTACGGGCAAAACCACGCTCGCCAAGGCGCTCGCCCGCTCCATTTCCGCCCAGTTCAAGCGCGTGCAATTCACGCCCGACCTGCTGCCGTCGGATATTCTGGGCGTGTCCGTGTTCAGCCAGCGCGACCAGCAGTTTCATTTTCACGAGGGGCCGATTTTCACCAATATCCTCCTCGCCGATGAAATCAACCGCGCGTCGCCTCGCACTCAATCCGCCTTGCTCGAAGCCATGGGCGAATCCCAGGTGAGCGTGGATGGCGAACAACGCATTTTGTCGGAATTGTTTTTCGTCATCGCCACCGAAAACCCGGTGGAATTTCGCGGTACGTATCCGTTGCCCGAGGCGCAGATGGACCGTTTCGCGATGCAATTCACCCTCGGCTATGTGCAACCTGACGACGAAGTAGCCATTCTTACGGCGCAGGAACACAAGCACCCGCTGGAACTGCTGGAACCTTGCGCCACATTGGCGGATGTGCTTGCCCTCAAGCATGGAATCGAGACGATCCGCATCAGCGAAGAGTTGAAGCATTATGTCGTGGCACTCGTCGCCGGCACGCGCACGGCCAACGGCGTCCAGCTCGGCGCGAGCCCGCGCGCGTCCATCGCCCTCATGAAAGGCGCCCAGGCGCTGGCGCTCTTTGACGGTTTGGATTTTGTTGCGCCGGAGCAAATCCAGGAATTGGCTGTACCGGTCATCGCGCACCGCCTGGTCATGGAACCGCAGGCGCGTTTCTCGGGGCTTAGCGCGCGCGGCGTAGTCGAAGACGTGCTGAAAAAATTGAAAGTCCCGGCCTAAAAATGACGAATGACGAATTCCAGAATGGAATCGCTGGGCCGCCGCCCGGACTCGAGCCTCGCCATTTGTCTTTTGTCATTCGTGATTTGGATACGTGATCTATCGTTCTCTCTATTGGAGCTACCGCATCACCTCGGGGTTTCGCTATCGCGCGGTGCGCCGGTTCACGCGCGCGGGTTGGATGGTTCTGATCGGCATCGCCGCCACGATGCTGATGGGGACGGACACGGAGAACACGGTCGTCTACCAGGCGCTGCCGATTCTGCTGTTCATGCTGCTCACGGCGGTCACATTCAGTTGGTTTTTCCGCGCCCGCTTTTCCGCCACGCGATTGCTGCCGCGTTTTGGCACCGTTGGCCGGCCTCTTTACTATCAAATCACAGTCAAAAACCTGACGGCCAAAGCCCAAAGTGACTTGACCTTGCTGGAAAATCTGGGCGACCCGCGCCCGAGCTTCGGTGAATGGAAAGCCGCGCAATTGGCCACCAACAGAATCGTCCGCGCCTTCAGTGTCGCGCCGCAACGCGGTTCACCGCATCGGATTGCTGCGACCAAGGAAGCGCTCGTTCCCTCCATTCCGCCGAAGGGCGAAGTGGAAGTGCGGGTGGAACTGGAGCCGCGACGCCGTGGCGTGCTGAAATTCGGAGGTGTGACGCTGGCCCGGCCGGATCCGTTCGGGCTGTTTCGCGGGTTTTCGAGGGTGCCGCTGCCGCAAACCGCGCTCATCCTGCCCAAACGTTATGCGCTTCCGCCCATCGCGCTGCCCGGCGCGATGAAATACCAGGAAGGCGGCGTGGCCATGGCTTCGAACATCGGCCGCAGCGAGGAATTTGTTTCGTTGCGCGATTATCGCCGCGGAGACCCGTATCGGCACATCCACTGGCGGAGCTGGGCCAAGGCCGGCAAGCCCATCGTGAAGGAATTTGAAGATGAATTTTTCGTCCGGCACGCGCTCGTGCTCGACACGTTCATCGATGATCCGCGCAGCGACGCTTTCGAAGAAGCCGTTTCCGTGGCGGCCTCGTTTGCCTGCACATTGATTACCCAGGAATCGCTGCTGGACCTGCTGTTCGTCGGACCGCAGGCGTATTGCTTCACGGCTGGGCGCGGCCTGGCGCATGCGGATCAAATGCTGGAAATTCTGGCTTCCGTGCGCGTCTGTCCGGACCATCCGTTTTCGAAGCTCGAACATCTCGTGGTCCAGCACGCTTCAACCGTCAGCGGCTGCATTTGCGTGTTGCTGGCGTGGGACGAGGAACGCCGCAAACTGGTGCAAAAGCTGGCGGCCATTGGCGTGCCCACGATGGTGCTGCTGGTCACCGAGCGTGGAACCAAAATGAAGATGGACATTTCACGCGAACAATTTGCGGATATCCATGTTCTCGAAGCCGGCAAAATCGAGGAAGGGCTGGCGAAGTTATGAAAATCCCGCCTCTCGTGTTGGGCGCAACCTTGCTTTTCTGGGGATGGCAAACGGATTTTCTCATTCCCGGCGTCCTCATGGGCCTCCTCCTCGAAGGTTCGCGCTTTTTCAAACTGCGGTGGGAATTGGAGGATGGGGATTTCAAGCGGATCTGGACGTTTTGCGCGCTGTTGTTTTTGGCCGCGGCAGTTTACGCCTTCGCGGACAATGGCGGTCCCGAAGGGTTCGGGCTGTTTTTTCAAGTCCCAAACATCTCCTCCGAGCGGGCCGCGGGAATGGCCAGCGCGCGGACGGCGGCGGCGTTGATTCGGTGGACGCCGATGGTTTTCTTTCTGTTCATGGCGGCGCAGGCCTTCAGCGTCCGCCAGGAAATTCCGCTTCACACGATATCGCTGATTCTTCAACGCCGGTGGAAACAGGCCCGGAAACTCGGCAAGCCACTGCCTGCCGCTCAAGGCGTGGATGTGTCGTATCCCTATTTCGCGCTGTGCCTGTTCGCTTCGAGCGTGCACAAGAACGATGGCAATTCCTACTTTTGGGGCCTGTGCGCGCTGCTGGGCTGGGTATTATGGCTGCGCCGGCCGCGGAGATTCGGACTCGGCGTGTGGATCGGCGCGCTCGCGCTGGCCATAGCGTTCGGGTATTCCGGCGCGCGCGGCATGGGCCTGCTCCAGCGGTACGTGGACACCTTCAACTTTCAACTGGTCGCCCGTATCTTCCGCCGGAACCAAACGGATCCTTCGAAAAGCCAGACGCAAATCGGCCAGATCGGAGCGATCGAAACTTCGCCCCGAATCGTTATCTGGCTTAAACCGAGAGGCGGCGAATTTCCCGCTTACCTGCGCGAAGCCAGTTACCGCACCTTTCGATCGCCCACCTGGTACGCCAATCGGTCGACCAGGACATTCACGCAGATTCTGCCTTCCGTCACCAACGAAACCACGTGGCCGCTCGGAATTGCCAAAACCAACATCTCACGCATTGGCATCACCTGTTATCTCCCGGACCGCGACCGGGAAACTCACAATCCGGTCGGCTTGCTGCCGTTGCCGTCCGGCAGCGCGCGGCTGGAAAACTTCCCGGCCTATGTGATTAAGAAAAGCACTGCCGGCGCGGTGCTTGCCGAAGGACCGGGTCTGGTGCAGTTTGATGCCGTTTATGGGCCCGGCCTCACCATTGACGGGGCGCCCGCGACCGATGCCGAAGTTCCCTCCGCCATTTTCCCGCACTACCGCACGAATCCAGACCTGGCCGTTCCCACCAACGAAATTCCGGCGCTGGAAAAGGTTGTTTCCGAGTTAAGACTCCGCGGACAGGACCGGGATCAAGCGATGAAAACCATCAGTGAATTTTTCGCGACCAAATTCACCTATTGCCTTTGGCAGGATGCCGACAATGAGCCGGGAACCAACCGCACGCCCTTGGGCCGTTTCCTCCTGAAAACACGCGCGGGCCATTGCGAATATTTCGCGACCGCCACCGTGCTGCTGCTGCGGGAAATCGGCATTCCCGCCCGTTACGCCGTCGGTTACTCGGTGCATGAAGCAGGCTGGGACGGATATGTGGTGCGCCAAAGTGATGCCCACGCGTGGTGCCTGGTTTGGAATGACCAAAAGAAAGTGTGGCAGGATTTTGATACCACACCCGGCACCGGGCTTAACGCGGGCGCGCATCAGTCGCACTGGTTGTCCGACTTGTGGTGGTGGGCACGGTTCGAATTTTCCAAATTGCGCTGGGGCCAGACTCATTTGAGGAACTACATTCTCATCGGCCTCGTGCCCGTGCTGGCGCTGATACTGATCCAAATCGTGCGCCAGCGGCGGCGGCGCGGAAACCAGGGTTCTGCCAGAAAACGGCCCGCCATCTGGCCGGGAGTGGATTCCGAATTTTACCAAATCGAAAAGGAACTGGCTGAACGGGGCTTCGTGCGCGGCGCCAATGAACCGCTCGCGGACTGGCTGGAACGCGCCGCCGCGGCGCCGGCCTTTGATGACGTGAAGAACTCCCTGCGCGTCCTGGTCCGCCTGCACTACCGCTATCGCTTCGACCCGCAAGGCTTGAACACAGCCGATCGCGAACAACTCCGCCGCGAAGCGCGGAATTGCCTGGATCAATTGTCCCACGTGGAACACGCGGCCAACGTCGCCTGAGGGACATCGGTGGTTCCATGCCCGCCGTAACAACCCGCTGGCCAAAGCGCGCTCCCACACTACACTATTTCCCATGGCTCTAACGCGACATTGCTGGAAGTGTGGACGTGAATACACGCTGGCGGGCACGCCGGGCCGCTCTGAATCGTGCATTTGCGGCGCGGACCTGAAGGTGTGCCTCAATTGCGTGAGTTACGATCCGCGCTCGGCCCATCAATGCCGCGATCGCCGCGCCGAACCGGTTTTCGACAAGCAGATGGCCAATTACTGCGAGTATTTTGAAATGGTTCGCCGCGAGTTCACCCCCAAATCGAAGGACTCCTCCGATCTCTCCCGTGAAGACAAGGCGCGCGATACCCTGAAGAAATTGTTTGGAGATTGAATGGAATCGCGCGCGGTCAGGGGAATCATTTGTGGAATGGATTTCAATCTTTTATTCCTTTGCCTCAGAAGGGCAGCGAGAGGGAATGGAATTTAAGGCAGGGGAATGTTCGGCAAGAAAACGAAGGACCTTGATTTCATTCCCCTGCCGTTCATTCCCTCGCCTCAGAAATGAACCACCCGGAGTTTCCGCCCGCATCCGGGCACAAAAAACCCTCCCGATTTTTTCGGGAGGGTTGTTGTTTTCAGACTGAATTAGAACTTGTAGATGACCTGCGCAGCGAGCAGGTAAGCGTTTCTGCGGGTCGGGGCGGAGGCCACTCCGTCGACGAATTGCCCGCCGAAAAAGCGGCCGTTGCTGCCGTGATCCCAGCGGAATTCAACGCGGCTGATCACGTTCTTCCACAGGTCGTATTGAAGCGTGGCCGTGCCTTCGATGACGTGAGCGACGTTCACCTGGTCGAGATATTCGCCACGGGCGTTCACGCTGAGTTTCTCAGTGAGCTGATAGCTGGCATAACCGGCCATATCCCATGCGTCACCGTTAGCATGATGCACGTCGAGCAGGTCGTAAGCCGCGCCCACCTTCAATGCATTGATCGGCGTATTCATCGTCGCGCCGACATAGTAGTTCGCCGAGTTGGCGCCAGCGGCTACATTGAAGCCATTGACAGCGCCGGCGGACAGCGTGGAACCGCCGATCCAGCCCCAGCTCGTCGGGGCGGTCAAGGAGACCGAGCCCATGTAGGACTTATAGGATTCGGCTTCGGTGCCGTCGAATGGTCCGCCGCCGTTGAACGCGCGGTTGTTGATCATGGGTCCAACGGTGTTGGCGATGCCGGCTGACACATTGACCATGTCGCTCACCTTGTAGGTGCCGAGCAGACCCGTGTGGGTCGTCGGCTCGATTGAGAACCCATAGGAACGGGTGTAGTTCGGGTTGTTCGGCGAGGACAGCGATTCGTAACCGATGATCGTGTCAAACACGCCAATCTTCCAATCAATGCCGTTGCCGATCGGGGTGCGCAACGCTACATAAGCCTGGCGAATCGCAAAATCCGAGGTCGTCGCGGACGACACCGTGCCCAGCGCATTCGCGTCCGGTCCCAGCCATAGATCGACGTGATAGCCGGCGGCCCATTCGCTTTCATCCAACGGCTTGTCGAGCGAAAGCTGAACCACGTTCAGGTTGAATCCATCTGCTTTGTCGCCGCCGCCGAACGAATAAGGCGGGTTATTTGCATTGCCCGTGCCCAGGTTCCACTGAGCCGACGTATCCACATAACCACTGAGCGTGGTTGAAGAAAGCGCCGTCAAAACGGTTGCTGGCGCTGACGCATCATCTGCCCGCGCTGCGGACGTCCACGTCACTAATCCAACTGCTACCAATCCTAATGTCCATTTATTAAACTTCATTTGGTTCCTCCAGTTTAGTTTATTATTTTTGGTACATTTTTCCTGTACGCTACAAATTGGGGTAAAAACAGTTTACCCCCGGCACCAACCCGGTGCATTTGTACGAATTGATAGGGAAAATCGCAGAGTTTGACAACACATATTTTCGGTCTGCCCCCCGTCGCTTGTGGCCAGCCCTGAAACGGGGCAACGCCGTTTTTGCCCTTCTGTCCAGCTTTTGGGCTGAAGCGCGCCATAAAGACCCATCAATCCCCAGTTTTCCCCGGAGTTATGTGCTTTTTAGCGGTTTGGAACAACTGCTGCTTCCCACAACCAGCGTTAAAATATCAAGCATTCAGATTTATGGCTTCATTCTTATATGTGGCACGGGAAACGGCCACCGGCCGCGAAATCCGCAGCTCGGTCGAGGCCGGCACCGAACAGGCCGCCATCGCCGCCCTGCTCAACCGCAACCTCCTCGTCGTTTCCATCCAGGAAAAGGTCGGCAAAAAGGGCCGAACCTCCGGCGGCAAAGTCGGCCTTGCCGACCTCGTCATCTTTACCCGCCAGCTCGCCACCATGATTGATGCCGGTCTCGCGATGGTGCAATGCCTCCAGGCGCTCGCCGAACAAACCACCAACAAGGTCATGCGCGACGTCATCAAGGACATTTGCACGCGCGTGGAAGGCGGTGACAGTTTCTCCGAAGCCCTGCAAAAGCACCCCAAAGCCTTCAGCCGCCTGTATGTCGCCATGGTTTCCGCCGGTGAAAAGGGCGGTTTGCTGGCCGAAATTCTTGCGCGCTTGGCGACCTACCTGGAAAACACCGCGCGACTCCGCAAAAAGGTCAAATCCGCCCTCATGTATCCTACCATCGTCAGCGTGGTGGCCGTGCTCATCACCACCTTCCTGCTGGTCAAGGTGGTGCCGGTGTTCGCGGACGTGTATTCGGGTTTCGGCGGCAAGTTGCCCGCGCCCACCCAGTTCCTGATCAACTTCAGCAATTTCGTGAAGCACTACATCCTGCTGTTCATCCTGGGCGGTGGCGGGATTGTTTACGGCTGGTTCTGGTTCATCAAAACCCCGAAGGGCCGTGAATTCTGGGATGGCCGCCGCATTAAACTGCCCATCTTCGGCGCCATCGCGCACAAGATCTGCCTGGCCCGCTTCACCCGCACGCTCGCCTCGCTCATCCGCAGCGGCGTTCCCATTCTGGAAGTCCTGAACATCGTTGCCCAAACCGTCGGCAATGTGGTCATGGAAAAAGCCATCAAAACCGCCGCCGGCGATATCGAGCGCGGACAAAGCATTTCCACGGCGCTCGGCAAACACCCCGTATTTCCGAACATGGTCATCCGCATGATCACCGCCGGCGAACAAACCGGCAAAATCGACAACATGCTCGAACGCATCTCCGACTTCCTGGATGAAGAAATTGAAACCGTCCTCTCCGGCCTCACCTCGTTGATCGAACCCATCCTGATTGTGTTCCTGGGCGTCGTCATCGGCGGCATGGTTGTTTGTATGTTCCTGCCGATTTTCAAACTCGGCGAGCTCGTCAGCGGCGACAACAAATAACCGGTTTCCGTTATCTTGGATTACAAAGCGGGCGTCAGTCGCGAAAGCGATTGACGCCCGCTCCGTTTTTGGGCCGCTAAATCGGGTGAACGGGAGGTATCAGAGCTAGCAGAGAATCCTCATAAAACTGCTCTCTGTTGCCTCTGTTAGCTCCTGTTCAAGCTTCCCCGCTGTCTTTCGTCCTGTAATTTTTACTTTCTTTCGCCGCCGCGCTTTCTACCATGCCCCGCTGACCGTGCCATGTGCGCGGTCCACTGAACTCGAATTCGAAACTTATGCCATTGACACATACCCGCGAGCTTTTCGCCAAGGCCCTGAAGGGCAAATACGCATTGGGAGCCTTCAACGTCAACAATATGGAATTGCTTCAGGCCATCATCGAGGCCTGCGAAGAGGAAAAAGCGCCGGTCATGCTGCAGATTTCCAAGGGCGCCCGCCAATATGCCAACCCGGTCTATCTCAAGAAACTCATCGAAGCGGCCGTCAGCCTTTCCAATATTCCCATCGCCGTCCATCTCGACCACGGCGATTCCTTCGAGCTGTGCAAGGAATGCATCGATGAAGGTTTCACCAGCGTCATGATCGACGCCAGCCACGAGCCTTTTGATAAGAACGTGGAAATCACCCGCAAAGTCGTCGAATACGCCCACAAACACAATTGCGTGGTGGAATCCGAACTCGGCCACCTGGTGGGCGCTCAGTTCGACGAAGGCGAAGAAGGCGGCAACTATTCCAAGAGCGGCCATTACACCAACCCCGAGGAAGCGGTGAAATTTGTCCGCGAATCCGGCTGCGATTCCCTGGCCGTCGCCATCGGCAATTCCCATGGCGCCTATAAATTCAAAGGCGAACAGCACCTCGACCTCGACCGCCTCGTCGCCATCAAGAAAGCCCTGATGGATGCCGGCCTGGGCGATTATCCGCTCGTGCTCCACGGCGCTTCCAGCGTGCCGAAGGATTTGGCCGAGGAAATCAACAAATACGGCGGCAAACTCGGCACCGACACCGCCGGCGTGCCCGAATCCGACATCGAAGTCGCCCGCCGCACCGGTTGCACCAAGGTGAACATCGATACTGACCTGCGCCTGGCCATGACCGCCGCGATCCGCAAGGTATTCGCGGAAAACCCGAAGGAATTTGATCCCCGCAAATACCTCGCCCCCGCCCGCAACAAGGTCAAGGAACTCGTCCGGCACAAGATCACGAACGTCCTCTGCTGCGCCGGCCACGCGTTTGATTGATTCAATCCCCTCGTAGCGGCGCCTCGGCAGCGCCGCAAACTATTTCGCACAAAACGCAGCCGGCTCCGACTGGGCTGCGTCTTCATTTCATCGAGACAAGACGCGTGCCGCCTCGCCTCCGCATAATACTTCGCGCCAGCGTCCCGGACTGCGGCGGCCCTCCGCCGCTCTGAATCTCGCTCTGTTCCCGTTCATAATACTTTTTGCTCAATTCACCCTGCCGCCCGGAGGCAGTGAATTGGTCGATGCATCGGATTTGGTATCAGGCGGAGCTTCTGGAGAACTTGTATCCCACGGCACAATCGTAATCGCAATCCGCCGGTTCTTGGCCCGCCCTTCCGGCGTGGAATTATCAGCCACCGGCCGGAATTCGCCATAACCCACCGCGCCCACGCGGCGCGGATCCACTCCGGCGCGTTCGGTCAAAAAATGCACCGCCGCCAAAGCCCGCGCGGTCGATAGCTCCCAATTGCTCGCGAAACGGCTCTGCGCCTTCTGGCTGATGGGCACATTGTCCGTGTGGCCAATCACGTTGATTGCCAGGTCGGGATGCTCCTGGAGAAGGGCAGCGATTTTCCGCATCACCGCCTCGCCATCCGGCTTCAACACCGCCTCGCCCGAATCAAACATCACCCGATCCATGATGTTGACAGTCAATTTCCCCTGCAGCTTCGAAATCGTCACGTCCTTGGATTCAAGCTGCGATCGCATCTCATTTTCCAACGACTTGGACGCCTGCGCGACCTGCTCCTTTTGCTTCTCCAAATCAGCGACCTGATTCGTGAGCGAGGCGATTAGATCCTGATTGGTCTGATTTTGCGCCACGGCTTTGGCAAGGTCGGCTTTGGTGTCGTTCAAAGTGCTTTGCAACGCTTGAAGTTCCTGCTGATGACGCGCATTGGCCCCATTCCATAGAAATAACAATACGCCCGCCGCCACGGCCAGCAGCGCAGCCACGGCCCATGCGATTGCCGCGCCTCGAGGAGACTTGTTCGCGCGGGTGACATGGTCGGTGAATGGCTGCTTACTATCGTTCACAGTACAAGCAAAGGTCAGCCTCGCCCTCGCTTCAATAAAAAAATGGCAGCCAGGTGCGGCGCGTCGCTCCGCGCGCGCCGCGGATAACCTTACGCGAGCGGGCTGGTCACCCTGCGGTGCGCGCGGAGCGATGCGCCCTACCGGCCACCCTTACGCCATATGCCCCGGCACGCTGACCATCCAGCCGATGCCGAATTTGTCCGTCAGCATCCCGAACTTTGGCGACCAAAACGTTTTCGTCAGCGGCATCTTCACCTGGCCGCCGTCCGCAAGCGCCTTAAAGACGCGGTCCGCGTCCGCCTCCGTGGGAACGGATAGCGCCAGCGAAAACCCCTGAAACGCCGAGCTTTTGTTCGTGCAGTCGTCCGACGCCATCACCACCGTTTCGCCAACGCGAAAGCTCGTGTGCATAATTTTGTTCTCGAACCCGGGCGGCACCATGCCGGGCGCATGAGGCTGCGGGCTGTCCTTGTAACGCA
>DATNEA010000055.1:0-11980 GCA_035606845.1 Candidatus Angelobacter sp.
TGCCGTTTCAAACGTCCCGGACAGTTCTGGACCCGTTCAGGAGACGAAGCCTTGATGTGTCTGGAAACCTTCTGGCGCAATGGTCGTTGGCACCTGCTCTACCCTCACTCGTCCGACCCCTCTAAAAATTGAGATGCGCCCGTGGACCTGCCTCAATCGACCGGGCTTGCCGTTGTTTGAGGAAGGGTTCGGCGAGTATGTAATGAATCAATGGATTATTGGTTACCAATATTTCGGCGGAATTACCAATTGGCGCAATCCCGCATTTCCAGATGGCATTCCATCTCGCAGCCCGATCAAACTAGCGCAGTCCCGTCCGGGTTGGTGTCTCGCTGCCGATGCCGTGATGAAAGTGGGCGGATTTTGGGGCGGCGGAATTATGACGAACCGAGCTAGCGCGATTTTCGACAATCTGCCGCCTCACCGCAATTCTCATCGCAGCCCGACTGGTGGCAACGAGGTTTTCGCCGATGGTTCGGCGCGGTGGGTGAAGTTTGAAGAGATGTATTTTCTTACGACATGGCCGGGAGCTTTGAATTCGCGGCAGGCTTTTTTCTATCAAGATCCAAATGATTTTGACCCGGATCTAGCTACTCTGTTGCCGACGTTGGCGGGGCCGGTTTTTCAGTAAGAGACTATAACACAAGCGATCGGTCCTGACATCGAGATAAAGTGGAGGACGTGTCGGCGGTTCGCGCGGAGCAATGCTCCGTGCGCTCCGTGTTCGAGGGCCGTCATTCCGGTTGGAATATCAACTTCGGCCCGGCGTTCAAGGGGTAGGAGTTTCGGTTTCGGCATTCGGATTTCTTTTGGATTTCGGGTTTCAGAATTCGGATTTGCGGCGGCCGAGCGACGGCCCGAGCCCTTGAAAGCGGGGCAAAAGCGGCTAATTTTGCCTTCGCGTGCGGGCTTCTGGCCGCACAGCAAAAATAAATGAAAAAACCTATTGCGCACGGCTTTGGGTTTGCCTATATTCCGGCCTCCGTTTCCCCAAAAGGGACGGGCAGCATAACTTGCGGGACCGATAACTGACCACCCGTCTGGGGGCAGGATTGATGGCTCCGCTCTCCAAGCTGATGATTGTTTGATGGTTGTAGCGTCGGCAAATTCCGCCGATCGGCGCCGAGGTTCGCGCTCTACAGCATTTGACGAAAATGACTTGGTTGATTTTGGTAACTGATTTGATTTATGCCAGTTAAGACATTTAGACCGCTGACTCCGTCAACGCGATACGTCACGTTCGCGGATTACAGTGAGATTACGAAGACCAAGCCTGAAAAGAGCCTGGTTGAAATCCGGAAGAAGACCGGCGGGCGCAACCATTACGGTCGCGCGACGGCTCGTGGCATTGGCGGCGGCCATAAACAGAAGCTCCGCATCGTGGATTTCAAGCGGCAAAAGCACGGCGTGGAAGCGACGGTTTCGGCGATTGAATACGATCCGATTCGCACGGCGCGCCTGGCGTTGCTGCAATATAAGGATGGCGAGAAGGCGTATATCATCGCTCCCGCCGGCTTGCAGGTCGGCGCCAAATTGATGAGCGGTCCTTCCGCTCCGCCCGAAATCGGTAACTGTCTTCCTCTTCGTTCCATTCCTCTGGCCAGCAATATTCATAATATCGAACTGACTCCCGGTCGCGGCGGCCAGATGGTCCGCACGGCGGGCGGGGCGGCGAGCTTGATGTCGCGCGATGAGGGTTACGCGCAGATTCGGTTGCCTTCGGGCGAAATCCGCAAGGTCAATGAGAATTGCTATGCGACGATTGGCCAGGTGGGCAATGCGGAGCATGAAAATGTGATGCTCGGCAAAGCGGGCCGGTCGCGTCATCGGGGCATTCGCCCGATTAACCGCGGTGTTTCGCGGAATCCGGTGGACCATCCGAACGGTGGCGGCGCCGGCAAATCCAAGTCGGGCGGTGGCTGGCAGCAGCTGACGTCGCCGTGGGGTTTGATCGCGAAGGGATATCGCACGCGCGAGAAGAAGAAGTTTTCGAACCGATTTATTTTGGTCCGCCGCGATGGCCGGCCGATGAAGAACAAGTAATTTATGGGACGCTCGATTAAAAAAGGTCCGTTTGTCGATTTGCACCTTCAGGAGAAAATCCAGAAGGCGAAGAGCACGAACCAGAAGACGCCGATCAAGACCTGGTCGCGCCGTTCGATGATCACGCCGGATTTTGTCGGCCTGACGTTTAACGTGCACAACGGGAAGGTGTTTAACCCGGTGTTCGTGACCGAAAACATGGTCGGCCATCGGCTCGGTGAATTTTCCCTGACGCGCACGTTCAAGAAGCACGGCGCTCACACGGCGAAAGCGGAGGCGAAATAGTCATATGCAAGTTCACGCCATTACCAAAAATATCCGCATGTCCGCGCAGAAGATGCGCGAGGTGGTGCGCCAGATCCAGGGGTTGCCCGCGCTGCAGGCGCAAGCGGTCCTGCAGGTGGTGCCCCGCAAGGGCGCGCGGTTCGTGGCCAAGACGTTGAAGTCGGCCATTGCGAATGCCGAGAATAACAACAAGGCCAAGATTGAATCGTTGCGCATCAAGGAAGCGGTGGCGCAGACGGCGACGACGCTGAAGCGATTCACGCCGAAGGCGCGCGGTTCGGCCGGCCCGATTTTGAAGCGGAATTGCCACGTAAAAATTGTTCTGACTGACGAGTAAGTAATTGTATGGGTCAAAAAACTAATCCAATTGGTCTTCGCCTGGCCGTCAATCGTGACTGGCGCTCGAAGTGGTATGCCGGCAAAAAAGAATTCGGCAAACTGCTTACGGAAGACCGCCAGATTCGCGAGTTGCTGAAGAAGAAGCTGGAGACGGCTTCGGTGCCGAAGATTTTGATTGAGCGCGCCGCCAACCGCTGCCGCATCACCATCCTGACGGCCCGTCCGGGTGTCGTTATCGGCCGCAAAGGCGCCGAAATCGACAAGATCAAGGAAGAGCTCAGCAAGATGACCGGCAAGGAAATTTACGTCGACATCATCGAAATCAAGCAGCCGGAAACCGATGCGCAGCTGGTGGCAGAAAATGTGGCGCTCCAATTGGAACGCCGCGTTTCGTTTCGGCGCGCGATGAAGAAGGCGTTGCAGACGGCGAAGGATTTCGGCGCGGAAGGCATCAAGATCCGTTGCGCGGGCCGCCTGGGCGGCGCGGAACTGGCGCGCGTGGAACAATATCATTGGGGCCGCGTCCCGTTGCACACGTTGCGCGCGAACATTGATTACGGATTTGCGGAAGCGCACACGGTTTACGGCAAGCTCGGCATCAAGTGCTGGATTTGCAAAGGTGAAAACAAGCCGCAGAAGGCGGAACAAGCGCCGGCTCCGGCGGCCCAGCCCGAAGCGGTGCCGGTGAAGTGAAGTGATGAGTGATTGGTTAAAGAGTTAAATAGCCAAGTGCGTCAGAAACGATTTAACGAATCACTAATTTAACAATTTAACGGGTCACAATTTAACGAATAGAGAAGTATGCCATTACAGCCAGCAAGAGTTAAGTTTCGCAAGATGCACCGCGGCAGCCGCAGGGGATTGGCGTATCGGGGCAGCACGGTGGCGTTCGGCGAATATGGTTTGATGGCGATGGAGCGTTGCTGGCTGGATACGAAGCAGATTGAAGCCGCGCGCGTGGCCATCGCCCGCAACATGAAGCGCCACGGCAAAATGTGGATCCGGATTTTCCCGCAGAAATCCTTTACGAAGAAGCCGTTGGAAACCCGAATGGGCAAGGGCAAGGGCCCGCTCGAATCATGGGTGGCGGTCATCCGCCCGGCCAACGTGTTGTTTGAAGTGGACGGCGTGACGGAAGCCATCGCGCGCGAATCGCTGCGCCTGGCGGCGACGAAGCTGCCGATCAAAACGAAGTTTATCTCGCGGCATCATGTCGCGGCGGCGTAAGAGAATTTTATGAAGATGTCCGATCCGAAAATCAAAGACGCGACGCTCGTGGAGCTCACGGTGTTGAGCCGCGATCTGCGCCAGGAGATGTTCAACCTGCGATTGCAGCAGGCCAGCTCGCAGCTCGAAAAGCCCGGCCGGCTCCGCCTGCTCCGCAAGGACATTGCGCGCGTCGAAACCCGCATTTCAGAGTTGCGCAACAAAGCGAGCTAACAGGTTAAATGAGTTAAATCGTTAAATGAGTGAACAATGACACGACCGATTAACTGATTTAACGAAAGACTATTTTAACAATTTAACAAACACATGGCTGAAGAAACGAAAAATTTGGAAACGACGGCGACCGCGACGCGCGGCAATCGCAAGGAACGCCTTGGCAAGGTGATCTCGAACAAGATGGCCAAGACCATCGTGGTGCAGGTGGAACGCCGGTTCCCGCACCCGAAGTTCAAGAAAGTGGTGACCGGCTACAGCAAATTTTACGCGCACGACGAGAAGGCCGAGGCGAAGATCGGCGACGTGGTGCTCATTGAAGAAACGCGCCCGCTCTCGAAGCTGAAGCGCTGGCGCCTGACGAAGGTGTTGGAACGCAGCAGCGGCGTGACGCCGGTCGCGGCTTAAGGATTCGATTCTATGTTGCAAGTTCGTTCTCATTTGGATGTGGCCGACAATACGGGCGCGAAAGTCGCCTGGGCGATCGGCGTGCTCGGCAAAAACCAGCGCTATGCCGGCGTTGGCGACGTCATCAAGGCCCATATCAAGGAAGCCGCGCCCGATGGCACGGTGAAAAAGGGCGAGGTGGTGGACGCCGTGATTGTGCGCACCCGGCAGACGATTCGCCGGAGCGACGGCTCGTACCTGCGCTTTGATCGCAACGCCTGTGTGATCATTGACAAGGAACAGAACCCGCGCGGCACGCGCATCTTCGGACCGGTGGCGCGCGAATTGCGCGACAAGAAGTTCATGAAGATCATTTCGCTCGCGCCGGAAGTGATTTAGACGACGGCGACGCTCACAGAGCGCCGCTACAAAAAAGAATTTGTATGAAATTGCATTTGAAAAAGGGCGACGAGGTGGTGGTGCTGGCGGGCGCCGAAAAGGGCAAGCGCGGCAAGATTATTTCGGTCAGCCACAAGAGCTGCCGGGCGATCGTGGAAGGCGTGAAGATGATCAAGCGCCACACGCGCAAGAACGAGAACAACCCGAATGGCGCCATCGTGGAACGCGAAGGCACGGTCCACACTTCGAATTTGATGAGGGCCGAGGCATTTGACGCGCGCGCGGCAAAACGCGGCGGCGCGGCGGCGGCCTGATGATGATTTACGCCACGGCAAAATCCGTGGCCAAAGACAATGAAATCCAGACTTTACGAAAAATACAAAAATGAAGTGGTGCCGGCCCTGAGGGACAAGCACAAATACGGCAACGTGCACCAGATTCCGCGCTTTGAAAAAATCGTCGTGAACATGGGCGTGAGCGCCTCGCTGGAAAAGAGCGCGATTGACGACGCGGCGAAGGACCTGCAGCAGATCACCGGCCGCAAGCCGGCCATCAGCAAGTCGCGCCACAGCATCGCGAATTTCAAGCTGCGCGAGAACCAGCCGATCGGCTGCCGTGTGACGCTCCGCAAGGACGCGATGTATGAATTTTTCGACCGGCTGGTCGCCGCGGCGCTGCCGCGTATTCGCGACTTCCGCGGATTGTCGCCGCGCAAGTTTGATGGCCGTGGCAATTACACGTTCGGCATCGCGGACCAGACGATTTTTCCGGAAATCGAACTGGACAAGATCAAGCGGACGCAGGGCATGGACGTGACGATCGTGACGAGCGCGCAATCGGATGCCGAGGCGCTGGAACTGTTGAAACTGATGGGTTTCCCACTGGCGGAAGCGAAGGAAGCGCCGAAGGCGGCGGAAGCGGCGACGAAATAATGTAATGACGCATTTGATTCACGTTTCACGAGTCACGTTTCACGCGACGATCTGAAACGTGAAACGTAAAACGTGAACGGATCACGAAAGACGAAGAAGAAAAAGATTTATGGCCAAGAAAGCATGGAAAGAGCGCAATAAGCGCAAGCAGGAGACGGTGAAGAAATACGCCGCGCTCCGCGCCGAATTGAAGGCGAAACGCGATTACGCCGGCTTGGCGCAGTTGCCGCGCGATGCCAGCCCGACGCGGCTGGTGAACCGCTGCTCGTTCAGCGGCCGCCGCCGTGGCTATTGGCGCAAGTTCGGCTGCTCGCGGTTGACGTTTCGCGAAGCCGCGTTGAATGGACTTATCCCCGGAGTAACGAAAGCCAGTTGGTAACAAAAATGCGGAAGTAAGAATGAAGAATGAAGAAACATACAGTAAAGACGGCGCGAGTGACCGCGCAACGAATTCTCATTCTGCATTCTGCATTCTGCATTCTGCATTGAATTTATGATCGACCCGATTTCTGACATGTTGACGCGGATCCGCAATGCGCAGCGCGCGTTGCTGCCGACCGTGGAAATCCCGCACTCCAAAATGAAGGAGAGCATCGCGAACATCCTGAAGAAGGAAGGTTACGTGGCGGAACTGACCGTGGCGGGCAAACCGTTCAAGACCATCAAGCTCCAGCTCAAGTATCAGGGCAAGAAGAGCGTGATTGAAGGCATCCGGCGCGTGAGCCGGCCCGGCCTGCGCCAGTACGTCGGCGCGAAGGAAATTCCGCGCGTGCGCGGCGGCCTGGGCGTGGCGGTCGTTTCGACGCCGGAAGGCGTGATGAGCGGCAACTCGGCGCGCAAAAAGAATCTCGGCGGAGAATTGCTCTGCTATATCTGGTAACCATTAACGTTTTAACGACTCATGTCCCGAATTGGAAAACAACCGATTACGATTCCGCCGAAGGTCAAGGTGGAAGTCAAGGGCCGCAAGGTCCTCGTCGAAGGCCCCAAAGGCAAATTGAATTTTGACCTCCCGCGACATACCAATGTGAAGGTGGACGGCGGCAACGTGCTGGTCAGCCGCCAGGGCGATGACGCCCAGGCGAAGGCGCTGCACGGCCTGAGCCGCGCGCTCGTCAACAACATGGTGAAGGGCGTGAGCGAAGGTTTCATGAAGAAGCTGGAAATCCAGGGCGTCGGTTTCAAGGCCGCGGTGCAGGGCAAGAACGTGACCATGACGCTCGGCTATTCGCACCCGATCAATTACCCGATTCCGGACCAGATCAAAGTGACCGTCGAAGAGAACACGAAGCTGACCATTGAAGGCCCGGACAAACAGATCGTCGGCCAGGTGGCCGCCGAATTGCGTTCGTTCTACCCGCCGGAACCTTACAAAGGCAAGGGCGTGCGTTATGTGGGCGAACATGTCCAGCGCAAGGAAGGCAAGACGGTCCAATAATGGTTGAATCGTTGAAAAGTTAAACGGTTAAATAAGTTAAAAGTGAATTTTGAGCCACGGCAAAATCCGTGGCGAAAGAAAAATGAAATCGAAACGACAACTCGCGCAACTGCGCCACTGGCGCGTGCGCAAAAAAGTAAGCGGCACCAAAGAACGCCCGCGCATGAGTGTTTTCTTCTCGAACGAAAACATTCAGGTTCAATTTATCGACGATGTGGCCGGCAAGACCATTGCGGCGGCGTCCACGCTGCACAAGGCGACTCCCGACCGGGAGAAATTGGGCGCGAACGTGAACAGCGCCAAGACGATTGGAACGCTGGCCGCGAAGACGGCCATCGACAAGGGCATCAAACAAGTGGTGTTCGACCGCGGCGGCGCGCGTTTTCATGGCAAGGTCAAGGCTTTGGCCGATGCCGCCCGTGAAGCGGGATTGCAATTTTAACAACGAAGAAAAGAGAAGATATTGTGGCTGACGAAAACCAAAATCCAGAGAGCGGCGGCGAAGAGCAGCAGCAGCCCCAGGAACAGCAGCAGCAACCGCAGCAACAACAACAGCCGCAGCAACAGCGCGGCGAGCGTGGTGAACGCGGCCGCGGCCCGGGACGTGGCCGTCGCCGGCCGGAACCCGAATCGAATGACGGCCAGGGCGGCGAGGAACTCGTCGAGAAGGTAGTCTTCATCAACCGCTCCGCCAAGGTGGTCAAAGGCGGACGCCGGTTCAATTTCAGCGCGCTGGTGGTCGTGGGCGACAAAAAAGGCCGCGTTGGCGTGGGGCTGGGCAAGGCCGGTGAAGTGGCCGATGCCATCCGCAAGGGCGGCGAATCCGCCCGCGGCAACATGGTTGGCGTTTCCCTGAAGGAAGCGACCATTCCGCACGAAGTTTTCTCCCATTATTGCGGCGCGAAAGTGCTGCTCCGTCCGGCCTCGCCCGGAACGGGCATCATCGCCGGCAAAACCGTCCGCGCGGTGCTCGAATCCGCCGGCGTGAAGGACATTTTGAGCAAATCGCTCGGTTCCAAGAACGCGGCGAACGTGGTGAAAGCGACGCTGAACGCGTTGCTGAGCCTGCGCATGCGCGAAGATATTTATAAGAGCCGCGGGCTCGAGATCAAGAAAGTCGCAGCACCGATTGCTCCCGGAACGACACCGGCCAACAGTTAATTTTGGATGAATGGATTATTGGATAGTTGGATGAACAGTATCGCCGAAGGCAAAACCCGGGAATCCATTTATCCATCAATCCAGTAATCCGGCAGAACAAATTTATGCGTTTACATGATTTAAAACCTCGTCCGGGCGCCAAGCACCGTCGCAAACGGCTCGGCCAGGGTGAATCCAGCGGCCACGGCAAGACCTCGGGACGCGGTGGCAAGGGCCAGACGGCCCGCTCCGGCAGTTCCATTCGCATCGGCTTTGAAGGCGGCCAGATGCCCCTCATCCGCCGAATTCCCAAACGCGGTTTCAACAATTCGCGGCATGGCACTGTCTACATTCCCGTGAATGTGGAATCGTTGAATGTTTTTGAAGATGGCGCGCGCGTGGATTTTGCGGCGTTGCGCAGCGTCGGCCTGGCCAATGGCAAGGGCGACGGCATCAAGATCCTGGGCGATGGCGATGTGACCAAGAAGCTTTCCGTGAGTGCCCACGCTTTCAGCGCCTCCGCCAAGGCCAAAATCGAAGCCAAGGGCGGGACTTGCGAAGTGGTTGGCGCCAAAAAGGCTGAAACTGCGAAGGCTTAAGTCGCGTCATGTTTCGCTCCATCGTTAACACCTTCGTCAACTGCTTCAAAATCCCGGAATTAAAGTCCCGGATTATATTCACGGTCGTCGTGCTGGCAGTTTGCCGCCTGACGGCTTACATCCACATCCCGGGTTTGGACGCGACGGAGTTGAATCGCGCGTTTGACGAAGCTCAACGCCACGGCGGCGGGGGTCCGCTCGGCCTGCTGAGCGCGTTCTCCGGCGGCGCCATTCAGAACTGCGCGATTGGCGCATTGACGATCATCCCGTACATCAGCGCGACGATCATCATTCAGTTGCTGACGGCGGTCGTGCCGCAGTTGAGCAAGATGTCGCGTGAAGAAGGCGGCCGGGCGAAGATCGTCCAGTATGGCCGTTACCTGACGTTGGTGCTGTGCCTGGGGCAGGGGTTGTTCACGGCCATTGGCTATGAGCATCCGGAAAAAGTGCTCCAGATCCAGTTGACCCATCCCCTGGTGCTCTACTCGGCAGGTTGGATTTGGTGGTACCGGATTCAGACGACGATTGTTCTGACGACCGCCACGATGCTGTTGATGTGGCTGGGTGAGCAGATCACCGACCGCGGCATCGGCAACGGTGTCTCGCTCATCATCACGATCAACATTTTGTCGCGCTTGCCGAATGCATGGCTGGGTGTTCGGGATATGTTCCTGCTGGGAGGGGCGGAAGCCAAGGGCAACATCGGCCACGCGATTGCGTTGCTGCTGCTGCTGGCGGGTGTGATTGCCGGCATTACCGCGATCACCCAGGCCCAGCGGAAAATTCCCGTCACATATGCCCAGCGGGCGGTGGGGCGGAAGGTGTATTCCGGCGGGACGAATTATATGCCATTGCGGGTCAGTTACGCGGGCGTGATGCCGATCATTTTCGCGCAATCGATCCTCATGTTCCCGCAAAAAATCGCTTTGTTCATCGGGCAAGGGCTGAACATCAAATTTTTCACGGACCTCGCTGCTTTACTGAATGAAGGCGGGTTCCTCTATATTGCGATCTATTCGATATTGATTTTGTTCTTCTCGTATTTCTGGGTTGCAACGCAATTCAACGAATTGCAAATCGCCGATGATTTGAAGAAGAACGGCGGTTACATTCCGGGCGTCCGGCCCGGACAGGCCACGACTGATTATTTGCACAACGCGATGAGCCGCATCACGTTCGCGGGCGGAATCTTCCTGGTGATCATTTCGGTGATCCCGATTATTCTGGGCAATGAGATGCACGTGCCGTGGTCGGTTTCGCAGTTTTTCGGCGGCACCAGCATGCTGATCGCCGTCGGCGTCATGCTCGACACCATGCGCCAGATGGAAGCGCACCTGTTGATGCGCCATTACGATGGATTTTTGAAGAAAGGGCGCCTGAAAGGCCGGTTTTAAGCTCCCTGCTCTTGACATCGGGAAGACCGGCAAAAGGGCTCTTTCCGTGTTAAGATTTGAAGTGAAAAAAAAGATCATTTTAAAGGGCGCGCAGGAATTGGAAGCGATGCGACCGGCATGCGCGATCGCGGGGGCGGTGCTGAATGATGTCGCGGCCTTCATCAAGCCGGGCGTGACCACCTTGCAGGTGGACAATTACGCGGCGGAGCGGATGAAGAGTTACGGCGCCCGGAGCGCGTTTTTGGGGTATCGGAAATACCCGTGCCAGGCGTGCATTTCGGTGAACGAACAGGTCGTTCATGGATTGGCCGGCCCGCGCTTGTTGAAATTTGGTGATATTGTCAGCCTGGATATCGGCGTGGTTTACAACGGCTATATCGGGGACACCGCCAAGACGGTGGCGGTGGGCGGTTGCGGGGTGCTGGCGCAGAAGCTGATGGACGTGACGGAAAAGGCTCTCTATGAGGGGATTGCACAGGCAATTTCCGGGAACCGGGTCACGGACATTTCGCGCGCGGTCCAGACCTACGTGGAAAACAACGGTTTTAGCGTGGTCCGGGAGTTTGTGGGGCACGGCGTCGGGAAATCGATGCATGAAGAGCCGCAAATTCCGAATTTCGTGGATGCGCGGAGCAACGACCGGCTGTTGCCGGGCATGACATTGGCGATTGAGCCGATGGTCAATGCCGGGTCGCCGGCCGTAAAAATCTTGAATGATGACTGGACAGTCGTCACGCGAGATGGTTCATTATCGGCTCATTTTGAGCACACTGTGCTGGTGACTGAAGGTGAACCGGAAATTTTAACATGGCCGGAGAAAGTGCCTTCAAAGTTGAAGGTGTAGTCGTCGAAACTCTGCCCAAGCGATTGTATCGGGTGGAATTGTCGAACGGCCATAAAGTGCTGGCGTACGCGACGGGCAAAGCGAAGGAAAGCTTCGCCGCGAAAGCCGGTGACAAAGTGAAATTGCAGATGTCGCCTTACGATTTATCGGAAGGGCGGATAGTGGTGGAAACGGTTAAATAGCTAAATAAGTGATTGGTTAAATGGGGCCGAGGCGCCCGCACCCAGTTACTCATTTAACTGATTTAACGATTTAACAGTTTAACGAAAAACATGAAAGTTCGCGCATCAGTCAAAAAACTTTGCGAAAATTGCAAGATCATCCGGCGCAAGGGCGTCATTCGGGTCATTTGCAGCAACAAACGCCACAAGCAACGGCAAGGATAATCAAGGATAATTTATGGCACGCATTATTGGTGTAGAAGTTCCGCCGAACAAGCGCATTGATATCGCGCTGCGGTATATTTATGGCATCGGCCCGTCCAACGCCGTCGAGATTTTGGCCAAGGCCAACATCGACCCGAAGATCCGGGCGAAGGACCTCAGCGAAGCGCAGCTTTCGCAGATCGTCCACGCCATCCAGGACGGCAAGTATGTGATCGAAGGCGATCTGCGCCGCGAAATCGGCATGAACCTCAAGCGCCTGCAGGGCATCAAGTGCTATCGTGGCGTCCGCCACATGCGCGGCCTGCCGGTGCGCGGTCAGCGCACGCAAACCAACGCCCGCACGCGCAAAGGTCC
>DATNEA010000064.1:0-145719 GCA_035606845.1 Candidatus Angelobacter sp.
ACCATCGAGGACCCGATCGAATTCGTCCACGAAAACAAGCGAGCCATCGTCGTGCAACAGGAAGTGCTCACTGACGTCCGCTCCTTCAATCGTGCCCTCATCCACGTCTTGCGCCAGGACCCGGACGTGATCGTCGTCGGCGAAATGCGCGACCCGGAAGCGATTGCGACCGCGCTAACCGCAGCCGAAACCGGCCATCTCGTGCTGGCCACGATGCATTCGCCGAGCGTTTCGCAAGCCATCGAACGCATCGTCGGCGTGTTCGAAGGCAATTCCCAGCGCCAGGTCGTGATGCAACTGGCCAATTCGCTGCAGGGAATCATCGCGCAGGAATTGCTGCCCGCTGCCGACCGCACGCGCCGCGTGCTCGCCTATGAATTGCTCATCGCCAACGGCGCCGTGCGAAATCTCATTCGCGAAAACCAATTGCACCAGATGGAAAACACCATCCAGATGAGCCGCAAGGAAGGCATGGTGCTCATGGACAATTGCCTGCACGACCTCTATTGCAGGTGCCTCGTCACCTATGACACCGCCGTCAGCCGGGCGCGACAGCCGGATCGAATTATCCGGCAAAAATGACGATGCCCCTCCTGGCGCTAACCTTCGGCCACGTCATTGCAATCATCCTGGACGGCATATCGTTGGTTCTCATTGTCGGTTATCTCATTTGGATACTTAAAAGGTCGGAAGATCCGCCGCTCCTGCTTTTCAAGTGGATTCTCACGACCGGCTGCGGAGCATATGCGTTTCACGAGGTTGGTGCGAACATCTTCAAAGGCGGCTTGCTTACAGCGTACGCGGTGGCCGTCTCTGCCATTTTTGGCCTCATAATGGCCATCACCTGGCGCAAAAACATCGCCGGCCTGATCGCCAGCCCGTTTGAAAATCTTTACACCGGCGGGTTCGAACCCCCGAAACCGCAACCTCATTATTCCCACGCTATCACGCAGCGCAAACGCGGCAATTATCACGAAGCGTTCAATCTCGTTCGCCAGGAGCTCGAAAAATTTCCCACTGATTTCGAAGGCTGGATGTTGATGGCGGATTTGCAGGCCGAAAACCTGAACGATTTGCCGGGCGCCGCCATCACCATCGAACGCATCTGCAATCAACCCGAACACCCGCCGCGCAACGTCGCCATGGCCCTGAACGCGCTCGCCGATTGGTACTTGAAATTCAACCAGGACCGCGACACCGCGCGCGAAACCCTCCAACGCATCATTGAGCGAATGCCGGACACGGAAATGTCCGTGCTCGCCGCGCAACGGATCGCCTCGCTGGCTTCGACGGAACATCTGCTGGCGCGGCATGATCTGAAAAAATTCAAGGTGGTGGAAGGCGTGCAAAACCTCGGCCTGCTCGATCCCCAATTCCATCCGAAACCGGCGGAAGCCGACGCCGCCAAACAAGCCGCCGAACTCGTGCGACATCTTCACGCCCACCCGCTCGACGCCGAGTCGCGGGAAAAACTCGCCGTGATTTATGCCGACCATTATAACCGCCTCGACCTCGCCACCGACCAATTGGAGCAGCTCATCACCCATCCCAACCAACCCTCCAAACGCGTCGTGCATTGGCTCAATCTGCTCGCGGACTTGCAGATTCGCCATCAATTGAAATACGACACCGTCCGCGCCACGCTCCAGCGCATCATCGACATGTTTCCGAACACAGCCGCCGCGGAAGTTGCCGCCAGCCGCATCACCCACCTGAAACTCGAAATCAAAGGCCAGCAAACCCGCCAAACCATCAAGCTCGGCACCTACGAGCAGGATATTGGCCTCAAGAAAAGTTAAATCAGTTAAATCGTTAAATGGTTAAATGAGTGCGCGAGCTTTTAACCATTTAACCCTTTTAACTTATTTAACGAACCTACCTCGCCAACTTCAGCGCAATCTCCTTATCAATTTGCGCCGCGAGATCAATGTCCGAAACCCCGCTGGCCGTGCGAGTCTGCACCTCCGTCCCGGTGATTTTCGGGTCCAGCGCCTCCACGCGCACATAAACCGTGCGTTCGTCCACCTTGCCCTTGATGGTCTTCACGAGATTGCCCACGGCGTTGGTCTGGCCATAGAGCGTGCCTTCAGTAATCAACTGCCCATTCTCGGCAATCACCTTCCGGGCCGCCTCGAAAACGGGTTCCACCGGCATCTCATAGCGTGCCTGGATGGTGTCCTTGATGAACGGCACGCCGGCAGTCCTTTGGCCCGTGACCGTGTCCACGCACCCCGCCACGAGCGCAGCCATCGCAATCAGTCCTGCAAAAACTTTGAATTTCATCCAAGCCATCCAATCACATCCAAAAAAACCGTCAAGCACCGATTGAAAAATGAAACATGATTGAATTTCAACAAAAGAAAAATTTCGCGCATCCATGTAGGAGCCCACGCAAGGAGGCTCTCGAATTTTCTGCGCGAAAAAGATCGAAGCCTCCTCACGTCAACTCCTACGATTCTCCTTCGCTGAATTAAATCACCGATCGTCGAACCTTCCGAACGGTCACAAAATTTCCCCCTCTCCCATCGGATGGGAGAGGGCGGGGTGAGGGCGAGCGTTCATATAACTGAATTCTTCCGGATCACTCCGGCAAAAAGAAAACCTGCTGAATCATCCGCTCGCTCAAAATCCGTTGCTTGCGCCCATCCGGCGTCATCAAAAAAACCGCGTTCCCATTCGTGTAAAGCACATTCCCCTCCGCATCCGTATCATAAGCCAGCACACCGCCAGCCAGCGATTTCGTCTCCCCATTGTCCGTGCGGCAGAACAGCTCCCACGATTTCGGCACCAAATCCGCGCCTTCCTCCTGCGCCTCGGCATCGGACCGCGCCTGGACCAGATTTCCCCAAATCATCATTTGTTTCATGTCGAGGTCCTGCCCCTTCGGCCCGCCCGCCGAAGTCAACTTGCGCCCCGTGAACGCCGACGAAAAGAAATTCAGGAATTGGAAAATTGCATACAGCAGCCGAAACGGAAACAGCACAATATCCTTGAGCACTCCAATTGGATGCAACCGCTCATGCGCCGCATACGGTCGCCGGATGTAAAACATCCGTCCATCTGCGAGGACCTGCGGCGCCAAATAATCAAATCGCGCGTCTTCGAGAACAGAAATCATCTCGCCGCGTTCGCCATCCAGTTGCTGAATGCTGAACGGCCCGAACTGCGCAAATTGCCCGCGCGCATTCCGGCCAATGCCCGCCGATTGAAAAACAATTTTCCCCGCCCCGCCCGGCACCCACCGCGGCGCCGTGTCAAACGAATCCCCCTCCGTCAGTTCCTTGAAGCCGCCCTGCCCGTGCATCTTCACGCCAATATTCGCCGTGCCGTTCTGATGCAGCACGCTGAACACCATATCGCCCGTCTCGCGCGATACCGACACATGACGGATGCGCGTCTGGTTATCGTTCCAAAGCCGCTGCTCCTCCGCGCCGAGATGCGTCACCTCCAGCAACGCGCACAAGCTGCCGCTTTCCAGCGAATAAACCAGCGCACCCGCTTGCCGCGAACCGCAGATGCTCGTGATCGCGATGGGAATCTCCATCGGCAAAGCCTTCCTGCCCCACAACACCGCCCCAAACGGCGAGCCATTGCTGCCCGCGCCCTTCCACGAATGCCGCTGCTGCGTGCGCACCGCCTTTTCGCGAATAGAATCGCCAAACACGCTCTCAATCGTGCGCGGCGCTTCATCGCCCGCCTTGACGCGAATCTTCCCCTGCGCCAGATACACAATATTCCGTTTGGATGGCTCAACGCTCATTGGTGACGGGGAGATTACGTCGCCACTCCACCAAGGTCAAACGGAGGATTGCGGCTCTAGAACTCGCGAAGCATCCCGGAGTGCGCAGCCCCTGGCGCTTTTTTTTCTGCCACGAACGCAATGCCGGTCGAATAACTTCTGCGCAAGAATGCCAAACCGCTTAAGTTCTAAGCCTGACCGCCTTCTCGTGCCCGCCATTCTGAAACGCCAACGCCTTCGCCGCCTTCGACAAATCCCCGCCATCCACCGTGATCGACTCGCTGCCCGCGCCTTCCTGGAGAAAAACCGTGGCCGGCGCGAGCAAGCGAGAAGCGGACAGCAACACATCGCACATCTCGATGCCCGCTTCCGCGCAAAAAAACACCGGGATGACGACTTCTCTGCCATCATCCCGGCCTCGTCCGAAATAACGAATATTTATCGGCGCCCGCCTTCGACACCCTCAATCGAATTGGTTCCATTCCCACGACCGCGCGCGTTTCGCTCCCCAGAGGCGCGATTGTTGCGCTGAGCTTGTTTGTCCGCTTGCTTCTGCTGCCGGGCGGCGCGCTGCTGTTCCTGGCGATCCTGTCTCGGCGTCGGTTGAGCTTCGGCAGGTTGTTGCCGTGCCGTCTGTCGTTCCGGTGTCCTCACCTCAGGTCGCGCCTGCTCGCGCGTCGGCTGACGTTCGGAAGTCCGAGCTTGCGCCGGCGCCTGCTCGCGGGCCGGCTGAGTTGGACGCGCTTCACGCGGAGGATTGGCGGGGGCGGGTTGCGGCTGCCTGACTCGCTGCTGGCGAACCGGCTCCGGCTCCGGTCCGATCGGTTGCTTGCGTACCGGCTTTTCAATGGACCGCGTAGGCGGCTGCGTCGACGCCGTTGGGTGCGGTTGCTCATTCCGCAAATCCCGCGGATGCGTCTGGCGCGGTTCCGGCTGCCGCACCGGTTGCGGCTGCGGAGCACGCTCCTGCGCGGTCTTCACCGTGCGCTGTCTCTCAGCCACCGGTTTCTCGTCACGCTTCCGCAAATCATTCACCGAAACCTTTTGAATGCTTCGTCCGCTCGCGCGTTCGACTTCATCCACGCGCGGCCCATCACGCACCACCACCTTGTTCACGATTCGTGTTTTGTTGATGTTAACCGTTTTGTTGATGATGGTCGTATTGTTGACAATCACCGTGTTGTGCCGAATCGGATCGTGCATGTGGCTTTCCTGCACGAAACAAAATGCCGCCGGCGCGATCGCCACGCTCACGCTGATGCCCGGCCGCGGTTCCGGAGGCAACGGCGCCCAGCCGACGTATCCGCCGCCTTCGCGCCAGCTCACCCACGCGGGCGCCCATTGCGTTCCCGGCACCCAAACCCAGCCATAGTTGGGATCCAATTCCCAACGGCCATAATGATACGTCGCCCAGCCCCACGGCTCGTCGCTCGCCCAATACCACCCGTCATCCGTCGATTCCCAATGCCCATCCGAATAAGGCCGCCAGCCCGCCTCCACGTGCGCCGGACGCCACACACGCCCATACGAACCCACCACCACCCACTCGCCGTACGGACTGAGCGGCTGATCAAAATCATTGTCGCTTTGAATGGCCACTTCGTCGGGTTGCGGCGGCGGCGCGGACTGCTGCACATAAACCGGCGGCGGTTCTGGTGCCGGCGCGGGCGCGACCGCGACCGGCTGGGGCTCCGGCCGTTGCACCACGTAAGTCGTGCAACCGGTCAGGGCCGCCACGAGCGCGGCAGCGATCCCAGCTTTGGCGAAAGAGTAGTTCGTTTTCATGATGGTGAGACGTCGTTCAGCCGATTTAATTCATGCTATGAGGCAACGCCCGCCAGCTCAATGAAATACAACACCGAAAAAACCGCGCAATTTTTGCACCCGTAGCCGCCGACGTGAGGAGGCGGAACATGTAGATCGACCGAAAAACTATAGCCATCAATTTGGCTGAGTTCGATCCCGAACCGTGAGCGATTCTCCTCTCCCATCGGATGGGAGAGGGCAGATGTGAGGGTTTTGAAATTTGATTTTAGCCGGAGCGCTTCAGAGTTTTTAGAAATCCTCTCCCGTCGGCTGTGCGCGCAGACAAATGTAACTTTCCCCTATCCTCCCATGTCTGATGCTGCGAATTTAAATAATGAAATTTCGAAATCTCCTGCCGATCCTCGCCCTCGCCACCGCGCCGCTCCTCACACCCGCCGCCGAAACTAACCTGAACACAGCATCGGCACCTCAAAAACTCGAAGCCCGCAGCCTGAAAGATTGCCTCCTGCCCGCCGTGAAAAACGGCGGCTTCAAAATGGACGGCTACATCGTCTGGTGCTCATCCGTCATCAAAGTCGGCGACACCTATCATATGTTTGCCTCCGCCTGGTCGTCCCAATTCGGCCTCGCCGGCTGGACCACCCATTCCGAATGCGTGCGCGCCACGTCCACCAATCTGCTCGGCCCCTACACCTTCCAGGAAGTCGTCCTGCAAAAACGCACCAACAATTGGGACAACTCCCGCATTCACAACGTCAAAATCGTCAGAGCCGGCTCCAAGTTCGTTCTCTATTACATCAACACCGCCAACCAAACCGGCATCGCCGTCGCCGATTCCGTCACCGGACCATGGACGCGCCGCGATCATCCCGTGATGAAGGTGAGCAACCCCGCCCCGCTCGTGCGGCCCGATTTGAGCATTTACGTTTTCGGGCGGCTGCGCGACAGCCACCAGGTGAACCGCGGCATCGCCTTCACCGCGCCCGCTTACGACGGCCCGTACACCGTCGTGGCGCACGGCGAAAATCTTCTCCAGGACAACAACGAACTCGAAGACCCGACCATCTGGTGGGCGCACGATCAATACAATATTTTGCTCAACGATTGGAAAGGCAAGGCCACCGGCACCAACAAAGACGGCGCCCAATATTTCTCGAAGGACGGCATCCATTATCAGCTCATAAGCCACGAGCCCGTGTTCACCAAAAAAGTGGTTTACGACGACGGCACCTCCGAAACCTTCGCCCGCCGAGAGCGCCCGTTCATTTACGTGAACGAAAAAGGCGAAGCGCTCGCCCTCTTCACCGCCTGCCTTGTGAACGAGCACGAATCCCGCGTCGTCGTACAACCGATCGACCATTACGTGCCCGGCAATTGAGCGTTTCCAGCTATCAGCACTTTCGGCACAGTCCGAATCTGCGGAAGGTGCGGAGCGCGGGTCTGCGACCCGCAGAACTCAGCAAACCGAAAGCGTCAGATTCAGCAAACGTCCCCCTTTGACACGCTGCGGCTCACAGAGCCGCGCTCCGTCCAAATTAGGCCACTGTGCCGTTTCCTTGCGCACGAAGTCTCCCCCGCCTACAATTAAACGCCCGATGAATACGAACTCAATTCGAGAACGCTTGCACCGCGATACAAGGCCATTTGTATTTCGGCTTGGTGATGGTTCCCGCGTCCCGGTAGCGCACCCCGATTTTGCGGCGGTCACTCCTGGTCTGATCGTCGTCATCGGCAAAGGATATTCTGTTACCAACATTGATCCGCTTCACGTCATCGCGATTGAAGAACGGCCATCGAAGAAGGCAAAACCCAACGGCAAGCGGGCACACTAAATTGAGGATTTCATCAGCCCGCCGTCTCCTTGCACACGGCCTGCTATCCGGCTACACTGGAACGAAATGTTGAATACACAAACAATCCGCGAACGTCTGCATCAAACGCCTTTCACGCCTTTTAAGATTTGCTTGTCCGATGGGCGAAGAATCGCGGTGCAACATCCCGATTTTGTTGCCATCGGCGGGAGCGTTGTGCTCATCACCGACCGCCATGACAATATTCAACAACTGGATTCCCCGCACACGGTTTCGCTGGATGACGTTCGCTCGAAGAAGCGAAACGGCAAACATTAATAATTATCAATTCGATTTCCCATGACACTCACTGAAAAAATCCTCGCTCGCGCCGCGGGCAAACCAAAAGTTCAAGCCGGCGATAACATCTGGGTCAATGCCGACATCCTCATGACACACGACGTCTGCGGACCGGGTACCATCGGCGTTTTCAAGCGCGAATTCGGCAAGGACGCCAAAGTCTGGGACAAGCGCCGCATCGTCATCATTCCCGACCATTACATCTTCACCGCCGACTCCAAGTCGAACCGCAACGTCGACATCCTCCGCGATTTCTCGAAGGAACAGGGCATCGAATACTTTTACGACGTGATCGATGATCCGAACGGTCATTGGACCTTTGATTCGAGCAAAGGGGTGCTCAAGAAACAATACGGCTCGCACTATGCCGGCGTGTGCCACACCGCGCTCCCGCAAAAAGGCCACACTCGCCCCGGCGAAATCCTCTTCGGCACCGATTCGCACACCTGCATGGCCGGCGCGTTCAACCAATTTGCGACCGGTATCGGCAACACCGACGCCGGTTTCGTTATGGGCACCGGCAAACTGCTCATCAAGGTCCCCGAGACCATGCATTTCCGTCTCGAAGGCAAAATGCAGCCCGGCGTCATGGCGAAAGACATCATTTTGCATTGCATCGGCGAAATTGGCTTTGACGGCGCGACCTACCGCGCGATGCAATTCGACGGCCCCGGCGTCGCCAGCCTTTCCATGGACGACCGCATGACCATCGCCAACATGGCCATCGAAGCCGGCGGCAAGAACGGCATTTTCGAATTCGATGCCCGCACCCAGGAATATGTGGACGCCCGCGTGAAATTGAACGGCACGAAATCCTCCTACGAACCCGTGTTCGCGGACAAAGACCAGAAGTTCGTCTACGAACTCGTCGTCAATCTCGACAAGCTCGAACCGACGGTCGCCTGCCATCCCGACCCCGGCCAGCGCAAGAAGGCCAGGGAAATGGGCCACGTCAAACTCGACCGCGCCTACGTCGGCTCCTGCACCGGCGGCAAGACCAGCGACTTCGTTGAATTCGCGCGCGTGCTCAATGGCAAACGCGTCGTCATCGACACCTTCGGCGTGCCCGCCACTCCGGAAATCGTCCGCGATTTGCAGACGACCTATTGGGGCAAGCAAACCATTTGGGACGTGCTCGTGAATGCCGGCGTCCAAATGACCGAAAACGCCGGCTGCGCCGCATGCCTCGGCGGTCCGGTGGACACCTTCGGCCGCATCAACAAAGCCGGCATCAAGTGCATCAGCGCCACCAACCGCAATTTCCCCGGCCGCATGGGCGACAAGGAATCCCAAGTGTTCCTCGCCTCGCCTGCCACGGTCGCCGCCAGCGCCCTGGCCGGCAAAATCGCCGACCCCCGCGAGCATTTCGGGAATTAAAACCTTAAATTAAAAATCACGTAGCCGCCGACATTAGTCGGCGGCTTTTTTGCTTCGATCAGAGACACGTCTCAGAGAACTAAAAACTTGCCAATTCCCCCCACCGCGCGATTGTAAACCCAATCCGCCATGAAAAAATTGATCGGCAGCATCCTGCCGCTTCTGCTTTTAACGCTGGGAAGCGGTTGCACCATTGCGTTGTGGAAAAATCCCGGCCTGGAGGCCTGGAATCAACCGGCGAACGATCCCCACCTGCGCCTGTTTGCGGCGAAACCGCCGGGAGATATTTTGGTCGTCTACAACGAATACGCCGAGCGCAGCGACACCACCCATGCCCGTGCTTATTGGCTGAACCAAAACGAAAACCTCATCGAAAACCGCCACGCGCCTCATTTCGTAAGCACCAACTCCATGTTTTGCCTCGCCGCCGTGCCGGTCTTTGCCTCGCCTCCCAATGAAAAACCCGCGCCCTCCACCTACGCCGTGGTTGATGCCACCCGCCAATCCTTCACGCTCTATTCGGACACCACCGACCCCGCCCCGCACGATCTGCCGCACTACAATGACGGCAAAGGCAAAGTCGAAAAATTCTTCCTGACTCCAGCCGCGATCACGGTCGACGCCACCCTGGTCGGAGGCGTTCTCGGATATGCCTACCTCGAAAGCATGACCTCCGGATATAATTCGTCCTATTAGGCCGGTCAACGCGCCTCAACTTTTCAGCCCGTTTATCGTACGATTTCGCAACTCTTTCGCGTGACCTTTCCCCACACCTCCGATATCCTCAAACGCTCGATGAATCGCGAATCGTTGGACAAGTTTTGTACCCGGGGCATTTTCGGGCTGGTGCTGCTCATCCTGGTCTTCACGCCCCTGGCATTTGGCGGATGCCCCCAGAAGCCCGTCGGCTCCTGGCTCGATTTCATTCTCGTAAACCCCTTCAACATCGTGGAGTGGCTCACCGTGGGCATCATGGCATTGTGGGGAATCCGCCTCTGGGTCAATGAACGCCCAAAAATCCTCTGGCCCCCCGTCTGCTGGGCCGTCATCGCCTTTGCCATCTACGCCGTCATCCGTTATCTCACCGCCGACATCGAATACGTCGCGCGCGGCGAAATGATCCAGGTGCTGACCTACGCCTTCCTCTTCCTCGCCATCGTCAACAACCTCCACCGCCAGGAATTGGCCCAACGCATCACCCTCGTGCTCGTTTTCCTCGCCATGGCGATTTCATTTTACGCGATCTTCCAATTCGTCACCGGCTCGAATCGCGTTTGGGTCTTGTTCAAACCGTACTCCCACCGCGCCAGCGGCACCTTCATTTCACCGAACAACCTCGCCGGCTTTTTGGAAATGATCCTGCCGCTCGGCCTCGCCTGCACACTCACCAGCCGCATGAAAGCGCTCACCAAAGTCTTCACCGGCTACGCCTCGCTCGTCATCCTTGCCGCCCTGATCATGACCGTCTCACGCGGCAGCTGGCTGGCCACCGCGCTGGCGCTCGCTCTGTTCTTCGTCATTCTCATGTTCCACCACGCCCATCGCCTGCCCGCCTTGGTGCTGCTGGCAGGCATTGTCATCGCCGGAACCTATTTCGTGCCACGTGACGTCTTCTTCCAAAATCGCGTCGCCGAAATACAAACTCCCTCCGGCCAGCTTAATGACGATGGCCGGTTCGCCATCTGGCGCGACGCCGTGCAATTATGGCATGAGAACATCTGGTGGGGCATCGGCCCGGCGCATTTCAATTATCGCTTCGGAAAATATCGCCCCGAAATCGTCCAGAACAGCCCCGACCGCGTCCACAACGACTATCTTAACACTCTCACCGACTGGGGAATTGTGGGCGCCGCGCTCGTCGCGGCCGCATGGGGGTTGCTCTTCGGTTGCGCCATCTGGACCTGGCGCTCCGTGCGGCGCGATCCCAACACCCTCGGCGAGCATCGCAGCAACAAAATCACCATCGTTCTCGGCGCATCCATCGGCCTGCTCGCCATCCTCATCCATTCCCTGATGGATTTTAACATGCACATCCCGGCCAACGCGCTCGTCGCCATCACGCTCATGGCATTGCTGGCCTGCTATGTCCGATTCGCCACCGAGCGATACTGGCTCACCGCCCGTCCCGGCACGAAAGCGCTTTTCACCGCCGCGCTCGCGTTGGGCATTGTCTACCTCGGCTGGCAGGCCGGACGCTCCGCCGGCGAATCCGCCTGGCTCATGCGCGCGCAAAAAGCCAAACCAACCTCGCCCGCGCAAATCGCCGCCTTGAAAAACGCCTTCTCCATCGAACCGCGCAACGCCGGCACCGCCCGCGCCATCGGCGAGGATTATCGCCTCTTGAGCTGGCAGAACAACGACGACTACAAGGACCAGGCGCTCGAAGCCATGAAATGGTTCAAACGCGCCACCGAATTGAATCCTTACGACGATGCCAGCTTCCTCCGTTACGGCATGTGCCTCGATCAAATCGGCGAGCACGACCAGGCGCTCGCGTATTTCGATCGCGCCAACCGCATGGACCCGAACAGTTGTTTCAACAACGCCTACATGGGCTGGCATTACGTCCAGGCCGGCGATTACGCCGCCGCCCGCGTCTGGCTGGAGCGCTCACACTTCCTCCAACCCTATGACAATCCCATCGCTGATTCGTATCTGAAAATCGCCGAAGATCGAATGCTCGAAGACGCGACGAATGGCAGCTCCTTGAAATTGCAAGTCGGCGCCCCTGCCAAACCCCTCAACCTGCCCCCGTGGAACAAAAATTGAAACAGAAGCAAACGAGGTTAACCAAGGAATTCGCAAAGCTCTCCGCCTCTGCTCGCTCCTGTTCAAATTTTTGTTCCCTTCCTTTCCTTCTGTTCAAAATCCCTCCCAGACCGTTCCCTTGACTCGCGCCCGATCACCAATAAACTCGTAAGATGTCAATTTCTGTTACGTCATCCGCGGGCCACGCCGTGCTGCCCATTCGCCCATGAAGAGAAAACCTTCAATATTCGTCATCTTTCTCACCGTCTTTCTTGACCTCGTCGGCTTCGGCATCGTCGTCCCCGTGTTGCCGTTGTACGTCCGCGACTTCGGCGCGCACGGATTCATTATCGGCGTCATCTTCGCCGCCTATTCCGCCGTGCAATTCTTTTTCTCACCGATTCTCGGAAGACTCTCGGATCGGATTGGCCGCCGCCCCGTCCTGCTGTTGAGCACCGCCGGCGCCTGCGTCTCCTACGTCATTTTCGCCCTCGCCTCCGGCCTGCCAAGCCACGCGACCGCGCTGTGGCTGATAATTCTCTCCCGCGTCCTGGCCGGAATGTGCGGCGGCAACATCACCGTCGCCCAGGCCTATGTCGCCGACATTTCGCCGCAGGAAAAACGCTCAAAAATGATGGGCATCATCGGCATGGCCATCGGGCTGGGATTCGTTTTCGGTCCTGGAATCGGCGCCGCCAGCCTCTCCGGCCTCGGCCTCACCGGCCCCGGCTGGGTTGCCGCCTGCTTGAGCGCCTCCAACTTCATCCTCGCATTTATCATCCTAAGCGAAAGCCGCAAACCCGATTCCGACCAGGCGCGCCAACGCCCGCACCTCGAACAATGGATCCACACGCTTACCAGCCCAAAAGTCGGCCTGCTCGTGATGGTATTCTTCCTAGCCACCTTCTGCTTCAGTTGCTTCGAGACCACCCTTGCCCTGCTGATCGCCGATAATTTCCACCTCGACCTCATCCAAGCTGGCAAAACGGCGGGCTATTTGATCGTCGTCGTTGGATTGGTCGGCGCCTTATTTCAGGGCGGCGCCACCGGCCGGCTCGTTAAAAAGCTGGGCGAACCCAAACTGATCTTCGCCAGCCTCTTTCTCACCGGCGTTGCGCTGATCATCGTCCCGTTCATGCAAGGCGCGCCCGAGCTTTCGTGGAAACTTCTTTTCCATGCCGCCGGCTGGCCCTGGGTGAAATTGCTGATCGCCCTGTGCATCCTGGCCATCGGCTCCAGCCTCGCCCGCCCGCCGATCTTCGGAATGATTTCCAACCTCACCTCCGCGCATGAGCAAGGCGCGACCATCGGAGTCACCCAAAGTTCCGGAAGCCTCGCCCGCATCCTCGGCCCGATTTTCGCCACCGGCCTGTATACCGTGAAAGCATTTCCCCGCCCCGGCGTCGTGCCCTACGTCACCTGCGGCGCGATTGCGATCCTAACCGGCGTCCTCGCCGTCCTCCGCCTCAGCAAATCCTCCCCCGTCCTGGCCCCCGAAGCCGAAACCACCGCCCATTGAAAACGAGGCGGCAAAACGCGCCCGCAAAATCGGAGCGCCGATCTCCTGATCGGCGCGAACAAAAGTGTTTTCAGTGCGCCGCCTGCTTCTGCGAAACGCTGCGCTTAAGCCACTCCGCAAAATGCGTCGAGCCAAGCCGCGCCTTGCCCTCGGGCACCAGGCTTTGATCATTCACTTCAATGCCATAATAACGCGCCTTCGCATCAGCCACCACCTTCCTCGCATCGCCCGTTGCGCTTAAAAATTGCCGCACCAGTTCATCCTGCCGGATTTGGTCCGGCCCGGCGATTTCGATCATGCCATTCACCGGAGCGCCCAGGGCCACATCCGCCAGCAACGCAGCGACATCATCCGACACAATCGGCTGCATGAGAACCGGCGGCACCCGCACCGTCGTGCCTTCCGTGGCAAGTTGCGCGATGCTGCGCACGAATTCGAAGAACTGCGTCGCGCGAACGATGGTATACGGAATTGAGGAAGCCTTGATCAATTTTTCCTGCACCATCTTCGCGCGGAAATAACCGCTCGTCAGCAGACGGTCGGTGCCGACGACCGAAAGAGCCACATGATGGACCACGCCTGCCTCCGCTTCCGCATCCAGAAGATGGCGGCCCGACGTCTCAAAAAACTCGAGCACCGCCTGATCCTCCCACGACGGCGCGTTTGCCACATCCACCACGACATCAGCCCGTTTGAGCGCTTCATCCAGCCCTTCACCCGTGACCGTGTTCACGCCCAGGGACGGCGAAGCCGCCACGACTTCATTTCCTCGCCGGCCGAGATCCTTCACCAATTTTGTTCCGATCAGCCCGGAGCCGCCAATGACCACGATTTTGATATTCTTTTTCATACGCATTTTGCCGCTGAAAATTGAAAGTTGTTCCCCGAACTATGAATACCCCATTCGCGCCGCGCCGACATACGCATACTCCCAGCCCGACGCAAAATCGGAGCGCCGATCTCCTGATCGGCGCGAGCAACAGCATATTTTCAGGAACCGGAATATATCACGCATTTTCAAATTCGGCTGATGCATCTAACTGCGTGCAGATTACAAATTGCACTGTAGAAAAGATACCCAACTGAATTCGGAGCTCCGGAGGAGCGACAGATGGTAGCCCAAGGTAAGGCTGCGCAGCAGCCGCAACCCTGGGTGCGATTCAAACAAACTCACTTTTTTCGTCATTCACCCCCGTGAAAGGCGAATGACGAAAAAAGCAGAAAATGCAACCACAGCTTTAAGACATTCTTCGGATCTTTTCTACAAGCCATTGACAGCCATGTTAAACCAGCTCCAAAAAAGAGGTTGAAAGGACAGCACACCGAAACAAGGGGGAAAAATGGAATCCACCAAATATAGAATTGCCGGCGCCATGTGCCGACTCGTTCAGCCATTCCCGGCCCGCAGCCTTCGGACTCCAGACCTGGACAAACGGTTTTCCGACCAATTCCAACCTCTTCGTGGATATACCCACCGGCCATCAACTTTGGGCTTTGGGCTTTGGGGCTTTGGCAAGTCCTTGCAAATCAACCCCCGCCAACCCCAGTCAAACCAGATCAACCGGGGGGGATGCCATCACCCCGCCATTTAAAATCCTGGCACGCTGTTCGCTTGTCAAAGCGCATACCGTCCATTATTGTCACACTATGCTGCGAAAGTTTGTAACTTTGTCCGCCCTCGCTTTTTGCGTCGGCGCGAAAGGCGTTCAGGCCGACATGATCCAACTCAAGGATAACGCCGCCGTCATCGGCAAAATCCTGACCGAAAAACACAACGAGGTCGTCATGGACATCGGTTACACCGTCCTGGTCATCCCGCGCAATGACATTGAAAGAATTGCCCGCGCCGATGCGGCCATCGCCTCCCGGTCCGGCTCCAAAGCGGCTGCCGCCGAGGTGAAAGCCTCCCCGGTCACGCCCGGCTTTTTCTCCTCCGGCAGCAAATCCGCGCCGGAGAAATCCGTCCGCGAGCTGGTGAGTCAGATCGGCGAAGCCGTCGTGCAAGTTCGCACTCCCAGCGGGCTCGGCTCCGGCTTTATCATCAATCAGGACGGCTACCTGGTGACCAATTTCCACGTGATTGAAGGCGAAACCGAAATTTCCGTCGCCGTCTATCATGAGCGCGATGGACAACTCGAACCCAAGGTTTACAAGAAGGTCCGCATCATCGCCATCAACAAATTTGAAGACATGGCCCTGCTGAAAATTGAAGACATGGACGCGCCGAAATTCAAATACGTCGTCCTCGGCAGCTCGGATAATCTCGCCGTGGGCGAAAGCGTCTTTGCCATTGGCAGTCCGCTCGGCCTTGAACGCACCGTCACCGAAGGCATTCTCAGCACCAAGACCCGCGAATTCGAAGGCGAGCTGTACCTTCAAACCACCGCCCAGATCAATCCCGGCAACAGCGGCGGCCCGCTCTTCAACATGGCCGGCGAAGTAGTGGGCATCACCAACATGAAAATCACCTTCGGCGAAGGCCTCGGCTTCGCCATCCCGATCGAAGGCGTGAAATACTTCCTGGATCATCGCGACGCGTTCGCTTACTCCAACGACAACCCGAGCAATCCGTATCGTTATCTCGAACCGCCCAGCCGCACGCACCATCAGGTTTCGGACGACGAGGACAATTAAGTCAAGTCCAGCAATCCCAACATGTACTCCATCCCGCGCCGGCTTTTTGTTTTCGCCTTCCTCCTTTCCCTGACGCTCACCGCTTCCGCCGTCATTCCGTCGGTGGAAAAAATCCTGCCGGACGACACCCTCCTGATGGTGACCACGCCGGATTACACGAAGCTGCGCCAGGCTTATAGCAGTTCGCCGCAAATGCAGCTTTGGGATGACCCGGCCATGAAGCCGTTCAAGGACAATTTCCTCTCCAAGTTGAACGACGATCTGATCCGGCCATTGGAAAAAGACCTCGGCGTCCATTTCAGCGATTACACCAACCTGCCGCAGGGCCAGATCACGGTGGCCATCACCCAGAATGGCTGGCCTTCGACGAAAGGCTCGCAACCCGGCTTCCTGTTCCTGCTCGACACGAAGGACAAGAGCGGCCAGTTGACCAAAAACCTGGCTGACATTCGCAAAAAATGGATCGAAGCCGGCAAGACTCTTCGCACCGAAAAAATCCGGAACATTGATTTCACCGTGCTGCCCATTTCGGACAAGGACATTCCCAAAACCCTGCGCAAACTCTCCGGCTCGAGCAACGACAGCGATTTCGACGATTCCACCAACAGCGCCGCCGCGAAGAACGAAATCTATCTCGGCCAATATGAGTCGCTGCTCATCGTCGGCAACACCGCCAATCCGGTCGAAAAAGTCCTCGTGCATTTGACCGGCGGCGAAATGCCGTCGCTCGGCGACCTGGCCGCTTACAACGCCAACAAGCTCGCCTTGTTCCGCGACTCGCCGCTTTACGGCTGGGCAAACGCCAAAACCTTCCTGGATTTGGTGATGCATAAAGAGGTGAAACAGGACCCGGACACGCCCGATCCGTTTGCGATGCTCAACCCTGCGAAAATCCTGAACGCGTTTGGTGTGAGCGCCATCAAGACGCTGGCCTTCAGCATGCAAGTCGCTCCGGAAGGTTCCACCCTCCGGTTTTTTGCGAGCATGCCCGAATCCAGCCGCCAGGGAATCTTTACCGCCTTTCCGGCTGCCAAGGACGCTTCACCCCCTCCTTTCGTCCCGGCGGATGTGGTGAAATTTCAGCGCTGGCGGCTCGACGGCCAAAAAGCCTGGGCCGCGCTGCAAAAAGTTGCTGCCGACATTTCGCCCCAAGCCACCGAGACCCTCCATTTTGTAATTGATACGGCGAACGCATTGGCCAAGGAAAAAGATCCGGATTTCGACCTGAACAAGAATTTCTTCGGCAACCTCGGTGACGACATGATCAGTTACGAGAAAGCCCCGCGCGGCAACACCCTCGCGGACATCGCTTCCGCCCCGTCGCTCTTGTTGTTGGGCACGCCAAATTCCGACCAGGTCGTCTCGTCGCTCAAATATCTGCTTGCCCTCAGGAGCCCGCAGGCCGCCACGCCCAAGGAACGTGACTTTCTCGGCCGCAAGATTTATTCCGTTCCCCTGCCCGGCGTGCCGTTGCCCGGCGCCGATTTTTCGGGTGAAGCTCCCAGTGATCGGAGCTTGAGCTACGCCGGCAGCGGCGGCTACGTCGCTATTTCAACCGATCCCTCGATGGTGGAAGAATTCCTCCGCAGCGCGGACAGCCAGCAAAAAGCCCTGCGCGAAACCCCCGGCCTCACCGACGCCATCGTCAAAGCCGGCGGCTCGAACACCGGCGTGCTGGGTTACGAAAATGCGGCCGAAACGACACGAGCCGCATTCGAAGCGTTGCGAAACGGCGGCACCAATTCACTGGCTCCCGGCGCCATGTTCGGGCTTTCCGGAATCCCCGGCTCAAACTCCTTCAAAAACTGGTTCGATTTTTCCCTGCTGCCGCCCTTCGATAAAATCTCAAAATATTTCGGCATCAAAGTGTACACCGTCAGCGCGAACATGGACGGCCTCTCCTACAAAATGTTCACCCCCACGCCCCCGGCTTTGATGAAGTGAGTGGGGAAGTTAAATAGATTGAATGGTTAAACTGTTAAACCGAGCCGGTCCGGCCCATTTAACTCATTTATCGATTTAACCATTTAACAAATCCCTTATTTAACGACCCTACTCCTGCGGATAAACCAGTATCCGGTCGTGCACCAGCACGATCAGATCGTTCTTTCCGTCGCCGGTCACATCGGCCACCGCCGCTTCTCGCGGCTCGGGCAAATCGTCCCGACGGTTGCGGAACGTGCGCTCCTCAAAAACCTGCCAGCGATTCGCCGGCACCAGCTTGTGGTCCTTGCTGAAGAGCACAAGGTCCAGGTAATTCTTCGCCGTTTCCAAAAACACCAGGTCTTTGCGCCCGTCATTGTTCAAATCACCGGAAGTCACATCGCCCAGATGACCGTCCTTGATGGGAGTCTCGTAACTGTCTAGCTCAGTCAAGTCCCACACGTCCCCGTGCATCGGCATCCACGCCACCGTGTTCAATCCCAGAAAACCAACCGTGTTCGGAGCCGTGCCGCCCAGCGCCACCGATTGCAGCGTCGCAAAATCCGAAACCGGCAAATCGAGGTTGCGCACCACCTGCCACACGCCCTTGCTGTCGCGCTCGACCAACGTGAGCTGCTTGCGCTCCGCGTCCAGCATGAACAGCGAACTCGTATTGTTCGTCCCGTTCGATATCGCCGCCGCGCCGACGATTCGCGAATTGCTCGCGGTGCCGTTGATCTGCTCCTTCACTTTGAATGTCCACCCTTCGCGATTCGTTGAGCTTTGCAGCGAATTGTCCGCCTGCAGCACCACGGCGCGGAGGAAGTTTTTCTGCGGCAAAACAAGTTCAGGCTTGCCGTCGCCATCCACATCCAGCGTCGTCATCCAGGGCTGCTCCATCGCGCCGCCCGGCGCCGCCACATCGATTTCCTCGAAATCCTTGCCCGGCACCTGGCGCAACACTTTCACTTTCTCGTACGGAATCAGCACCACCAAATCCGCCAGCCCGTCCTGGTCCACGTCCTGGAACGAAATGCTCGTCGGGTTGGATTTGAAATCATCGCTTAATTTTTGGGTTTTGGATTTGCCATCCGCGGTGCGCGTGACCAGCGAACGCTTGCCGTCCTGGTCAATGATCACCGCCAGCACCGGCTTTGCGCCGGGTTTCAAAGGACCCACCGCCATCGCCAGGGGGCGTCCACCGAGCGGAATCAATGTGGGAAACGGCAATCCTTGCTTGTCGTCCAATCGCGAGACGCCAATCTGCCGCTCATCCTCGCTCAGCATGAAAATATCCGGGTTGCCATCCGAGTCCCAATCCCCCACCGCCAGGTCCGTAATGCCTGCCAGCGTGGAAAAAGTCTTCGCGTTGGAAAGCGTGCCGTCCTTTTGCTGAAGATAAATTGATATCTGCCCGCTGTCCGGCTGGGCGACGAGCAAATCGGGCAAACCATCCCCGTTAACGTCCGCCCACAATAATCCGCGCCGCGCCCGGTCCGTTCTGTTCAGCGGCAAAACCTGGAATTGTCCCTCGCGAAGATTTCCGGAAAGCGTTTCGGCCGGTTTCCGATTAAAGGTGGAAATCTGCGCGCGTCCCGAATTCTGCGCGATGGTGATCACCTCCGTCTTGGAATTGGTCTCCAGGTTATCCGCCCAATAGGAACGAATCGGCGGCATCGAGAAATAAACCTCCGGCCCCAGTTCCCCGCCCTTTTCCTGCAATCGGAAGCGGAACGGATTCCGGTCCTCCCAATTCACCAGCAGCAAATCGCTCAAACCATCGCCGTCCACGTCCAGCACCTGCACGGCTTTTACCGAACCGGAAAACGGAATTTTCTGCGGCTCACCGAGCGTGTGATCCGGCTTCTGCGCGATCAGGTAAACGTAATTGTCCGACAGCAAAATCAGGTCCGTGAGACCATCACCGTTCAAATCCCCGGTGGTCAGCGCATTCTCGGAAAGCTGCCCGTCATCAATCGGAAAACGTTTCGGCTCGCTCCAATTATTGGTGCCCTCGTTATATTGCACCACCAGTTCCTTCGGCTCGCCGTAATAAGCAATATCCGGTCTTCCGTCACCGTTCAGGTCCGCCACGACCAGCGCGGAAATCCGCTTCTCGGACGCGATGGATTCAATTCGAAAACGCGCATCCGGCGGCAAGTCGTTGACATCCGTTCTGTCCATGGGCCGCGCGTTCTGCGTGCGATTGGTTTTCCCCGTTTGATTGTAAAGAATATCGATCTTGGATCGTGAATTGTTGGCGACGATGATGTCGTTCAGCCCGTCCCCGTCAATGTCCGCCACATGCAAGGATTCTATCTGCGGATCAATGGGAAAAATCTCAGGGCCGGTAAAACCAAAAACGTTCGTATCGGAATTGGCCGCCCGAACGAAAAGCGAGCTGCCAATCAACAGCGCCGGGACCAATAAAGCCGAAAGAAAAATGTGTTTGCGGAAACTCATCATAAAACGTGTAGCGGAAAATGCCATTAGGTGACCGAATTGGCCAGTTTATTCACCAATAAAGTGCATGGCCACACGGCGCGAATGCGGCGCGCGCCGGTGTTCCCAAACGTAAATCCCCTGCCAGGTGCCCAGCGCCAGCCGCGCATTGTGCAGCGGGATGCCGAGATTCACGGTCGTGAGCGCGGTGCGGATGTGCGCCGGCATGTCGTCGTCTCCCTCTGCCGTGTGCACAAACAGCGGGTCGCCGTCGCGAACCAACCGCGCGAAAAAATTTTCCAAATCACGCCGCACGTCCGGATCGGCATTTTCCTGGATCAACAATGACGCGGAGGTATGGCGCAAATGCAGGGTCAGCAGCCCGTTTTTGAATTCGTTCTGCGCCACCCAGCCGGCCACTTCATCCGTGAACTCGTATAACCCGCGCCCGCGAGTCCCAATCGACAATTCGTGAAAGCATTGCCGCAACATGCCACCCTTCAATGCCCCGCATCCGCCGATTGCGCCTTTTCCTTCTCGTCCAGCGCTTTTTCCATGTCTGGATTGCGCGGAAAACCGGAGGCAATCGCCTTGTCATAATGCCACCGCGCCAGCTCGATCGACGGCGGCTGCTGCGTCAGGTAAAACACCGCCAGGTTATTTTGCGCCCCGCCATAGTTGGGATTCAAAAGCACGGCCTTGCGAAACGCCGTTTCGGCCGCGTTTCTCATGCCCTTTTCACTGAGAGCCAGGCCCAGGAAATTTTGTATCTCCGCATTCTTTGGATCAAGCTTGGCGGCGCGGCTTAATGCATCGAGGGCCTCATTATATTTCGCCTGGCGAAACCTCAGGTTTCCCAGAATGGAAAGGCTGAACGCGTCATTCGGCGCCAGCGCCAGTGCCGCCTTGATGTTTTTTTCCGCGTCATCCAAATGGCCCATTTCCAGTTGGATCGTGGCCAGGTTCGCCAGAGTGTTCACGTTCTTGTCATCGCGCTGGAGCACTTCCTCGTATTTTTGCTCGGCCTGCTCGTAGCTTTTTCGGGAAAAATCCTCCTGCGCCGAGGCGACCAATTCAATCGTTCCCTTGGGCAGCTCGCGCGCCGGCTTTTCTCCTTCACGAGCATCCGCTACCCTCGTCTCGGGCTTTTTAAACAAAGCCAATTCTTCCGCAGTATACGGCACGGGCTTTGATTCATAAACATCGAGGCGCGCCCGCATACCCTCCAGCTCGTTTGCCAGTTCATCCACGCGGGCCGCGGTCTCCTTCCCGTTGCGGCCATAAAGTTCCCTTTGCGCGGCATCCAGTTTTTTCTGCAACTCATCGCGCTCGCGCTCCAACTGCTTCACATGCGCGCTGTCCTGCGTCCATATCGCCGTCGACGGACCGGCAACCGTCGACTCCGTGGAAAGCTGTTTGACGCGGTTTTGCAGGGCCTCCTTTTCGAGCCGCCACACGTCCTTGTCCGCTTGCAACGAAGCAATCGTGGCCTGCGCGTCCGCCAATTGTTTGCTGAGCTCCGCGTCATTCCCAGACGATAATTTCACACCCGTAGTTTTTTTAAGCGCGGCATTTTCGGAGCGCAAGCTCGCGAGTTCAGCATTGCTCGCGGTCAATGTCTTTATTTGCGCTTGCAAGGACTCATTCTGCTGGGCGAGTTGGGATGCCCGAGCGGTTTGTTCGGCAAGCTGGCGTTTTGTATCCGCCAATTCGTCTTTCGTCTGCTGCAATTCGGTCGAACCGCTCAGCGCGGCCGCGACCTTTTCTTTTTCCTGCGCCAGACTCACCTGCAGCAATTCGTTTTCCTTTTCAATCGTGCGAATTTTTTCCTGCGCCTTGGCATATTCACGTGGATCCGCCCCGGCCGGACGGGCCGCCAGCGCCTCCCGCAGCTTTGCTTCCAGCAAGGATTTGTCCCCTTGCAACTGCCTCAATTCATTTTGCAGTTCGGCAATCTGATTCTGGAGTTCGCTCGCCGAAGGGCCAACCGTCTGCGGCGCCGTTTTCGCCGGCGCTTGAACTGCCGCTGGTGCCGGAACGGACGTTGTCGTCGCCGACGACGGTGGCACGGAAGAAGCCACTGGCGCGTTCGTTGCACCAGATGCCTTCGCAGAAAGAATCGTGATCTTCGACGACAGATAATTTAACCGAAAATTAACCACGCGATCATTCCAACCGGGATAGTTCTTCTGGAACCTTCGCAGCGCCGTTTGCGCATCGTTATACTTCGCGAGCGCCTGCGCCGGCTGATTGGTCGCCAGCGTGTCACCCTCCTGAATCAGGTTGTAAATCTGGACGTAATCATCATCCGGACCATTCGCGCGCACGCTACAGATCAACGCAAGCAATAGAACAACAGTGCCAAAAAGCCTTTTCATGACGGTCCATGTTAACGCGACGGATAAACGTTTGGCAAGCCGTGGTCCTCCGCCACAGCAGGGTTCACGCGTTTAAATGTAGCGCGGCCGTCCCGGCTGCGAGTGTCGGCGGCGTCTCGCCGCCAGACCTTGAAGCACGATTAGCCACCATTGTTCCTGGCACCGGGACGGTGCCGGAACCAGCAGCGAGGACGCCTGCGCTACAAATCAGACGCCTTTCGCCAAGTTTAACTTGTTTTCACGGAAATTAAATGCGCGAGCCCTGCGCCAGTTGCCATTGCGTTGACACACCAATTGGTCTTGTGTAATTTGCCGCCGTCGGTATGAGTTCAATGTTGAACCAGCATGTTCTCGTGTTAAACCGTCTTTGGCAGGCGGTCAATATCTGCACGGCTCGTCGCGCTCTATCGCTCCTCTTTCAAGGCCATGCGCAAGCAGTCCTAACTTCGGATGACGGTTCCTTTCGCACTTACAATTTCACTCAATGGTACGATTTCTCGCTGCGTGAACCGCATCCCGAATCCGTAAAAACCATCTCCTTCCGCATTCGCGTGCCGCGGGTCATCTTGCTGGTCGTGTTCGATCGCATGCCCAAGAAAGAAGTGAAATTCACGCGGCACAACATTTTTGAACGGGACAAAAACACCTGCCAATACTGCGGCAAGGTATTCGAGCGCAAAGACCTGAACCTCGACCACGTCGTTCCCCGCGACCGCGGCGGCCCCACCACGTGGGAAAACATCGTTTGCTCCTGCATCGAGTGCAATACCCGCAAAGCGAACCGCACCCCGCAGGAAGCCGGCATGCACCTCGTCCGCAAGCCCAAGCGACCCAAATGGCGTCCCTTTGTGCAGATCAACCTCAACCTGCACCATCACGACAGTTGGAAACATTTCGTGGACTTGGCCTATTGGAACGTAGAACTGGGCGAAGACGTGGCGTGAGCGGGAAGACGGAGATCCGCCTCAGGCTTGCGCGGCTGTTTTGGCCACCTCAATCATCTCCCAAAATTTCGGGTTTTGCTGAAGCGCCTCGTCCTCATCCATCTTCAGGCCTGATCGAAACAGGAAATCCTTAAGCGTGTGCCGGCTGAGAATCCGATGCACCACCACGCCCAACTCGTGTTTCTCGAAGTAAACGCGGTAATCTCCGATGCGAAATCGATGAAGAATCCGTCCGGCGCGTTCGAGTTTGCCGAATTCCTCCAATTCAGTCGTCATGACCTGCTGTGGGATTCCGCGGAACTCGCCGAGAATTTGCAATTGCAATTCCTTCGGCATCTTGGCCAGTTCCGCCGCGCTGGTTGGATTAAATATGATTTGAAATGAACGCATCCGTGATTGGTAGCGCGTACGGGAATCGAACCCGTCTTTCAGCCTTGAGAGGGCCGTGTCCTAGCCGATAGACGAACGCGCCGCCTGACTGCGTTTTATGCTATGCGCTTCTCGCGGGATGTCAATGCCCACACCGCCGCCAAAATATTGTTTAACGTCTCACCGTCATTGACCCAAATAGACACCACCACTTTGGCCATTCTGGATGAAGGTGCCAAATGCGCCGTTCTGTTTCGGCAACAGGACACCATTGATCGTGACCGGGTTGCCCGTGTTTGGATCGCGAGCGGTGCCTTTAAACAACCCGGATTTAGTCGTAATCTTCACGTTCAACCCGTCGGAGCTGGTCACTTTGTTATCGTTCCCGAGCGTGAAGTTGTTGGTGAAGCTCTGCACAGGGTTTCCCTGCTGAAGAACCGCCACGCCTCCCACGGGAAGGTTCAGCAACGGAACTCCGCTGGTAAAGGAATACAAAGATCCAACTGCCTGAAGATTCGTCAAACTGAAACCGGCGGGATAGATTGACTTTCCCGATTGCGCGAGCCGCAGCCAGGTTAGCGAACCGCTCAGATCACTTTCGGGATCGTTTGATACAAAAGTCATCCAGCCAAAAATTGCGCCCTTGCCCTTGTATGGCGCCACGAACAATGGCCACTGGCCGGCCTCATTGATGAAAGTGCTCTCTGCGGCCTTCGTGTTGTCGCCGAGCACGCCACTGAACTTGACGTCTCCGGCCACGTTTACGCTCACGGTTCCGTACCCGTTGCCGGCCGGCGCCACCGTGGAATCATTGCCGCCGGGAATGATCAGCGTGTATTTATTGTTCGCCTGCGGCGCGGCATGCAGCTGAGAATACGAGGCGCGCACAGCCATCAATGGCGCAGTCCAGCCATCCTGGCTTACCGTACCCGTTAGTCGTCCGCCGTTGGATGAATCCAATGCAAGCTGCACAGTGAACGGAGCGGAACCTTTGGCCGTGACAGAATTCGAGAACGTGCCGTTCGGCGAGAGATCGCCCGAGAACGATGCCTTCTGCCCCGATGCGAATTGCATTTTCGCCGAAAAACTGCCGCTGAAACCTAGCGTAAACGAAAAGAAACCGGAGCTGCTCACCGCCGGATTGTTGGTGTCGTAAAACAATCCTGCGAAAGGCCCCTGGAAGAACAGGAACGGATTGGGAATAAATTCCGCTGAGAATGTCGTATTGCTCTGCACGGTGAACTTCAGCGCCGGAGACGTGGCCACCGTGTTCCCCGCCCCATCCGTCCAGCCGGTGAAAATCCAGTTTAATGAAGGCTTGGCCGTCATGGTAAAACTCTTTCCAAGCTGCAAATACCAGCCGTCGTAATTCGGCGATAACGTGCCGTTCCCGCTCGTGATTACCGTCATCCTGCCGCTGGGCACGTACGTGAACGACACGGTATTGGTCGGCGAAACGTTATTAAAAGTATCCACCGCATACACCTCCAGGGTGTTGGCGCTGCCGGTCAGCGAGAGGGCCGCCGTCCAATTCGTCGCAGTGTTGCTGGCTTGCATCCACCCGCCACCATTCAACTGATACCAAACGCCCGCCAGTTGGCCATTGTCCGAAACCGCGCCAATGGCCGTGAAAACCGCATTGCTCACATGCAATCCGTTTTTGGGCAAACCAATCGTCAGCGCCGGGCCGATCGTATCGGTAAAATTCGCGGTGAACGTGAGATTCGATTGCATCACGAACGTCAGCACGTTCGAGTCCGTCGTGAAATCGCCATTCCCAGTCCAACTGACGAACGACGAACCCGCGCCCGCTTGCGCGGTGATGGAATACGTTTGGCCGATTTCCAAAAACACGCCATTGAGGTCGGGAGTGACTGTGCCGCCACCATGAACCAGAACCGTAAGCGGCGCGCTCACAATATAGGTGAAACCCACTTCATTCGTTTGTGAAACATTCCCGGCAAAATCCTCGGCATACGCGCGGATGACGTTCGTTCCCGGCGTCAACGGCACGTCGAGCGACCAGTGCTTATTTCCCACCGCTTTTGTCCACGCGCCACCATTGGCCTGAACCCAAACATTGGACAAACCGAGATTGTCAGTCGCAGTACCGCTTACCGTCACTATCCCATTGCTGACGCTCTGTCCGGAAATCGGATTAGTGATGCTGAGGCTCGGCGGAGTATCATCCGCCACCAGGGTCAACCGCCGGATCGTCGTGCGGCCTGAATTATCCCACCCTTGGAATTGAATGACATAAATATCCTCCACATCCGGCGTGAACGTCGGATTGGAAATATTGGTGGCCGAAAATTGCGCCACCGAACCAGCCGGGCGCCGGATCACGCTCCACGACCACGAAGTCGTCGTCTCATTCGAAATGCTAAAATGCCGGGTCACCCCCACTCGCGCCGCCGGCAAGTCCACCACCGGACGGTCCGGCAAGGCCGGATAGCCTTTGCGAATCGAATGATTTGCCGCATCTGCTATATATAGATTCCCCTGTTTGTCGACAGCCAATCCTTCCGGACTATTGAAAAGGGCATCGCTGCCCGAACCGTCCAAGCTACCCGTCACACCGGGCACACCGCCAATCGTCGTCACGACACCGGCAGGCGTGATTTTGCGGATTAGATTGTTACCAGTATCACTGACGTAAAGATTACCGCTTTCATCCGCCGCGATGCCGAATGGATGATTGAACCGCGCAGCCGCATCCGTTCCATCCACACTCCCGGAAAGAAGCGCAGTACCAGCGAAGGTTAGCACTGAACCGTCACCACTAATTTTGCGGATAATATCGCTTGCATCGTCCACCACATAAAGATTGCCACTTCCGTCGAAGGTGAGGCCTTCAGGAAAATCAAATGCAGCCGTGAGATTGGGTCCGTCATTGGTGCCGGCAGTTCCAATGGTGCCGGCGAAATTCGCCACTGTGCCGTCCGGCGTGATTTTACGAATGGCGTTATTGTGAGTATCTCCCACAAACAGGTTCCCATTCATATCAAAAGTGACCCCAAACGGATCGAAAAAACGTGCGAAAGATCCAGTCCCGTCATTCGTTCCCGAAACCTGGGGGGCTCCAGCAAACGTGCTAACCACCCCGAGCGGCGTTACTTCTCGAATTGTGTCATTTACGGTATCAGCGACAAAAATGTTCCCGTTTCCATCCACTGCCAAGCCGGATGGATTGAAAAACCGCGCGGCGTCGCCAACCCCATCGTTAGTACCTGAAATTCCGGCGTGGCCGGCCAAGGTCGTCACGGCCCCGTCTGGAGTCATCTTGCGAATCGTATTGTTAGCCAAGTCAGATATGTAGACATTCGTGTTTTTATCGAATACAACATCAGCCGGGAAATTGAATCGCGCCGCGTTTCCGGTCGCGTCCGTGCTGCCAGGTTCACTGGGGACGCCCGCCAATGTCGTCACCACGAGAGCCGCATTGATTTCGCGAATGCAATTATTGCCAGAATCCGAAATATACAAATTGGTGTTACTGCCCACCGCGATTCCCATCGGAAAATCGAACCGTGCCGAAGAGCCCACACCATTCACCCTTCCCGCACTTGCGGGCGATCCCGCCAGCGTCGTCACGACGCCTTCCGGAGTCACTTTCCGGATCGTGTGATTAAACGTGTCAGCAACGTACAAATTGGCATTGCCATCCACGGCCAGATTATAGGATCCGTTGAATCGCGCGGTCTGGTTGGTTCCGTCACTCACACCGGGTGACCCTACTGAGCCGGCAAGGGTACTCACGGCTCCCGCCGGTGTGACCTCTCGAATGGTATAATTGCCCGAATCCGCCACATAAACCGTTCCATCTTGACCGACAGCCACTCCGATAGGAAACCTGAAGCTTGCGGCCGTGCCAGTTTTGTCCGCGCTTCCCGGCTTGCCCAATGATCCTGCAAATGTGGTTACCACACCATCCGGACTAATTTTTCGAATGACATCATTCAACGTGTCAGCAACGTACAGATTATTGTTGCTGTCGATGGCAAGACCGTCAGGCTCATTAAAGCGCGCCGCAGTTCCCGTTCCATTATTGGTGCCGGCGACTCCCGCCAGCCCCGCAAAGGTTGTCACCAAACCCGATGGAGATATCTTTCGAATGATATTTGCGCCACTGTCAGAAACATAGATCGCTCCGCTGCTGTCGACCGCCATTCCAAACGGGGAATTGAAACTGGCGGCGGCGCCAAGACCATCCGTTGAGCCAGCCGTGCCGTTCAACCCAGCGAGGGTCGTGACGGAACCATCCGGCGCGATTTTTCGGATCGTATTATTTCCCGCGTCTGCCACATAAAGGTTTCCATTCGTATCGCGCGCGATGCTCTGGGGATTGTTAAATCTTGCCGCATTACCCACGCCGTCCAGCCAACCAGGCCCTGCAGCATCTGGTCCCGCTAGCGTGATAAATGTATAATCTTCATAAGTGCTCTGCGCAGCGGCGGACTGAATCGACCCTATCAAGATCAGCGACAAAACCCCTGTGGCAGCAATCGTAAGATGTTTCACATTCATGTTGAGAAATGGGAGAAGAAGATGTTCCTGGAATTCCGCTCGAATTAGGCTTGAGGGTAAAAAAACGAAGACGTCATGCGCCACTTCCCCTTAGAAGCCAACTCACGATTCTCACAAAATGTATTTTACAGACCACAAGCAACTCTTTTTGCTCAATGTATAGCGCAATGATTGCCAAAAATCGGTGGGCCTGTCAAAACGATTCCCCAAAGAAACGCAAGACTCCAAAGAAAACAGGGATGACGCGTCAAATGCCTGTTCTCATTAGCACCGTGGCTTTAGCCCGGTGTCGGGGCGGAGAGCTAAATTCTAAGCCGTTTTAACGGCTTTTCCCGCGACCAAAGAAGCCGTTAAAACGGCTGGTGCCCCAAGCTCACCTTGTTTTCACCGGGCTAAAGCCACGGTGATAATAAGATCCACGCGAAATCACTGTGGACTTAATGCCTCAGCCCGACAAAAAAACTCCTTCGGCTTGCTTCATCTGAAAGTGCTTTTATCATTCCACGACAGATGAAACGGCCGCAACTCGTCTCCAACAACGCACTTGCCCGGTTGTTTCAGTCAGCAGACCAAGCCAGAAGACGGCTGGATTTTCAACAATGCGTTGAAATCCTGGAACGAGCCAGCCGGCTCGATCTGGGGAATCCGACGCTCCTGCTCAATCTGGGCCATGCCTACGGCAAAAATTTCGATTTCGCCAAAGCGGAAAGTTCCTTCGAACGCGCCCTCCGTCTCTCCCCCAAAAAAACCGAAGCACTGGCCGCTGCGGCCATGCGAGCGCACGATTTTGGAAATGCCATCATGGCCAACCAATACTATCGCCTTGCCTCTGAACAAAAGGATGCCACTCCCGATATTTTTGTCGCTCTCGCGGAAAATTCTGAACGTCTCAGCCGATTGGATGAAGCTGCCCAATTTGCCGGGCGAGCGCTCGCCCTCAAACCAAACTTTTCCGCCGCCCGGTTGGTCCAGGCCCGGCTGACAAGGCAGGCAGGGAGATTATCTGAGGCCGAGCAAATCCTCCGCTCTCTTTCGAACGACACACCGCGCGACATCCGGGTCAAGGCCGGCTATGAACTCGGCAGCATTCTCGATCGACAGGGGCGTTACGACGAAGCCATGGCCGCCTTCCGGGACGCCAAAGCCCTGCTGATTCCCGATGCCGCGCCGCACATCGCCGCCGCACACCGGGTTCGCGGACAACTAAAAGAGCTTCGCGATAATCTGAAGGCGGAAACCCTTCATCGATGGCAGGCTGGCAGTAAAGAATTGGCGCCAATGCACCGGCTGGCCTTGCTCTGTGGCCACCCACGGTCGGGCACCACATTGCTGGAACAAGTGCTGGACTCGCATCCGGACATCGTTTCGGCCGAAGAGACCACCATCTTTCACGATCATGCCTATCCGTTTCTGGCCCGCAACGCACCAGTCGACGCGAACGTCCTTGCCGTTTTGGATTCGGCGCCGCCGTCAATTCTGCAACCAGCGCGCACGAACTATTTCCGTTGCATGGACGCGTTTTTGGGCGATTCCATCGGCACTCGCCTGCTCGTGGACAAAAATCCAATTCTTACCTTCCTTCTCATTCCGTTCATTCGAATTTTTCCCGAAACAAAACTGCTCATCGCCCTGCGCGACCCTCGCGACGTGGTCCTAAGCTGCTTCATGCAACCACTCTCATTGAATCAGTCCGCGGCCGCGTTTTTAACCCTGGAAGGCGCGGTGGATGACTACGCTGAACTGATGGCCATGTATCAAACCGTCGCTCCGCTGATTCCGAATGAACGTATTGAAGTGCGTTATGAGGACATGGTGTCCGACCTCGAATCAGTGGCTCGCCGGACACTGGAATTTCTGGGCGCGTCCTGGGACAAACGCGTGCTGCACTTTCATGAGCATGCCCAAAAGAAACTCGTGCGCTCGCCCACCTACGCGGATGTCACCAGGCCCGTGTTCAAGCGCGCCGTAGGCCGCTGGCGGAATTACGAGAGATACCTCGAACCTTATTTGGCGAAGCTGGCGCCGTTCGCAAAAGCCTTCGGCTACGACGTGTAGCGACGGTCTGCGACCGCCGGACGACAAACGGATTATTGAACAGCGGCGGTCACAGACCGCCGCTATATTTGAAAAGCAAAAAACCCGCTTTCGTTTCCGAAAGCGGGTTTGTGAGAAAAGAAACTTAGGCTACTTTCTTGCGACGGATCAGCATGAGAGCGGCCGCGCCCAAACCGGACAGAGCGAAGATGGAAGGCTCCGGCACAGGTATCGTGAAAGAAGGTGCAAAATCACCAGTTTTGGTCGGTGCGCCGGTCGGATCGGCGACGGTCATCGTGAATGGAGCGGAGTGCCCTCTGAGGGTTGCAAGGTTATAGCCACCACTCGGCGTGTCATACGCGATGAGTTCCATCGTGATGATGCCGCCGGTTGCCACACCTGCTGTCGTATAGGTGGCAGCCGCCAAATAGGTGCCCGGAGTATTAAATGGGTATGATGCTGCCGTGCTGCCGGTTCCAGTCGCTAACACCAACCCGCCGCCTGACGGAATTCCAATGCCCGTAGGATCGGGTGTAACACTCGCAAGTTGATTTCCCGCCGCCCAGTAAAATCCCACCGTCCAGCCAGCTTGAATGCCGGTGCCATTGTAAGTGATAAAGCCGGGGCCACCATTCCCACTGTTGCTGAGGTAATTGTCTAGGGTAATAATACCCTGTCCAAAGGAGGGAACTACGGTCACAGTCAAACTAATCAATCCGACGAGTAATGACTTTTTCATGTGATGCTATTCAATTGGTTGTTTAAAGGCTTGCGGATTACCGCAAATTCAACTCCGAGTTGTACTACTGGCAAGTCCATCATCGAAGTTCGAGTTCAAAAAAAAACCCGCTCTCGTTTCCGAGAGCGGGTTAATATAAACGAAACTTACGCTAATTTCTTGCGGCGGATCAGCATGAGAGCTGCCGCACCCAAGCCAGACAGAGCGAAGATTGACGGCTCCGGCACAGGGAGAACGCTAAACCCTGGCATCGGAGCGTCGCCCGTTTTGTTAGGCGCTCCGGTCGGATCAGCGACCGTCATTAAAAATGCACCGGAATGTCCCCGAAACGCTGCATTGGCGTAGCTCCCATCTGCTGTGTCATAGGCAATTACGTCCACCGTGATGGTGCCGCCAGTGGCGACGCCCGGCGTCGTATAGGTTGCGCTACCCAGATAGGTGCCAGCAGTACCAAAGGGAGCCGATGCAGCCGTGCTGCCGGATCCAGTTGCCAATGTCAACCCACCACCTGTCGGAATCGCGATGCCCGAACCATCGGTAGTGACATTTGCAAGCTGATTTCCCGCCGCCCAATAAAATCCAACCGTCCACCCAGCTTGAATGCCGCCCGAACCGGTAGCGCCACTAGCACCGTTGATCGGAACACCGGCACCATAGGTGATGAAATTAGGACCACCAGCACCACCGTTGCTAAGATAATTATCCAACGTGATAATGCCTTGTCCGTAGGACGACACTGCCGTCACAGCCAAACTAAGCAGTCCGACGAGTAATGATTTTTTCATGTTGTTTGTTTATGGGTTTTTAAATAATTCCAGTTATTGTAGATTCAGGTTCTGAACAACATTGGTAGCAGGCCCAAGTTTGTTCAAGATAAAAAAGCCCTGACCAGGAGTAATGCTTGCGCTGGTGAGCCATGTCGGAGGAGTGCCACCTTTCGTAGCAATGGTCGCATAACCTTGCGAAGCGGAATCCCAAACCAGTATTTGAGACTGTTTGCCGACTGCATCGCCGAAATCCAAATTCGTGTCACCGCCACTTTGGCCGGCGATCGCTACATTGCCAGCGTAAGGAATAGGACTGCCAAGCAACGTATATCCGACCGGGATTTGGTTGGTTACGGAACCGCCATTCGGAACCACGATTGAACCGACAAAAACATTCGTGATAGGCGGAGAACCAGCAAAACCGTTCTTTACAAAGAAGCCAACACCAGGCGGAATTTGCTGAGTGGTTCCAACGGGCCAAGCCGCAGGCGTACCACCGCGAGTGATGATGTTATATCCGGTACCGTTCCAAACCAGCACTTGGCTTTGCTTCGGCAGTGAATTACCGAGCACGTTCGTCACATAATTGCCATTACCGTCATCGAACGGATTAGCACAAAGTTGATACTGGCCATTGCCAGGAAAAACCACACTGACATAGCCCACAACGTTCGCTGAAAAAACATTCGATTGCGCTTGGGAAGAAAGGATACCTGCGACGATTGCCGCAGCCGATAGAAGTAGTGTTTTTGTTCTCATTTTGTTTCTATTTGTTACCGTGTGTGATGCGACTATCCCAAAGTGCAAGCACAGTGTCAACAAATTTTTGAACTTTTTTTGAACGGTTTTTGGACAGTGGTGCCTGACACGAATTGCACGAATTTACGCGACTAACACATACATGCAAACCATTTATTTTCAACATGTTACAATTATCTTCAGAGACTTCGCCGTTGGATGAGCGGCCAACTCCACCGCTTCCGCGGTCTTCTCCAAAGAGAGACGGTGGGTGATCACCCCACGAACGTCCAATCGCCGCGAAAAAACGAGCGCCGCCACCTCCCTTTGCAGTGTAAAATCCGCCGAATAACTTCCCAGCAAATCTTTTTCGTCCACGCATACCGAGGCCAGATCCACTTCCGTCATGGCTCCGCGTTTCGTATGGGCAAACAGGAGAATCTGGCCCGCTCCGCGAACGCGTTGGAACGCTTCTCTCAGCGCGGCATCCGACGGAACCGCGAGAATGGCCGCATCCATGGTGGCACGGGCCTCCCGCCCGTGAATCCCTGCTCGCACGGGCGAGACGTCCGTGCCCCTATGGCTGGAATCGGTGCCTGCGTTCAAAACCCATTTCGCCCCAAATTTTTTGGCCAGCCGGAGCCGGGATTCCAACAAGTCGGTCGCAAGCACGTTCATGCCGTGCAGCTTCAAAATCCCGGTAAACATCAGCCCGATTGGCCCCTGCCCGGCCACCAGCACTTTATCCCCCGGCAACAAGGCCAGGCGTTTCACCGCTTTGAGCACGGTATTGACCGGCTCGAGCATCGCCCCTTCTTCAAAAGAATTTTTCGCGGGGATTTTCACCACGCCGGGAAGCACGAACGGCATAACGCGCACGTATTCAGCAAAACCGCCTCCGGCCGGCTCGAAACCGGCGGTGATTCCAGTCCGCTTATATTGCGCGCATTGGGCAAAAGCGTGGTGGCGGCAAAAGTGGCAATCCATGCATGGCACATGATGATGGAGAGCCACGCGGTCACCGATTTTGAAACCGCTCGCGAGAACGCTCGCGCCGCCGCCTATCTTAACTATTGTGCCCGCGGTTTCATGGCCGAAGATCCGCGGCGGTGGCACGGTGCCATAATGAATTTTTTTTATGTCCGTGGGGCAAACGCCGCACGCGGCCACCTTGACCAGCAATTCATGCCGGCCGATGCGCGGCAGGGGAACGGTTTCGATGCGGAGATCGTTGGCGCCACGGTAAACAGCCGCGCGCATGTTTTTTGGAATCGCGAGCACGAAAAGATGTTAACCACGGATGAACACGGATGAACACGGATTTTTTCCGGAAGCCAACGTGCTGCCGCCGTCTCGCCGGCAGGTCTGTAGCGGCGGTCTGTGACCGCCGCACTATCCCAGCGACGCTCGCGGCGCGCCGCTACAAGAACGGAGTCCGTGATTCAATGATCGACGCGAGATCGCATCGACCAGCCATCGATCGCCGGAAACTGTGGCGATTCCAGCCAGCCCACCAACAGCTCCAGTTCAATCGCGGTAAATCCAACGCTCGACGATCGCCTCAGCGTCCACTCACGATCATTCTTGCGAACAATTTCCGTGCTGCATTGATCCACTGTCCGGCTCATGGATTGCAGCCATTGCAAGCCGGCGGAATCCGCGGACAACTCGGGTTTGCGCGCAATGACCCGCATCAGTTGAGTGATGTAATTCCACTGCATGAGACGCGAACCGGTCAATTCCCAATCGCAATACACCAGATTCGTGCCGCTCTGAATTTCATGAATTAATGGCTGCGGCGGCGCCTGGTTCGTGCCCGTCAGTGGAAAAAATCCGCTCGTTATAAAACTTCGCCCCGACGCCTCGGTCGACTTTAAAAATGGGAAGATGTAAGGCACTCCCTTCCATTCAAGCCCATTGAATGTTTTTGCTCTTCGAAACCCGGCCAGGTCGTGCGCTTTCCCAAACCACGAGTCCGATTTATCCAGCACAAAATCAGTCAGACGCGAAACCGTATTGCTGGCATCCGCCGACGGCGCGGCCAGATACATTTCCATCGGCACGCCATCCACGGCCCATACATAAAGCTGGTTCGGCGGCGAATTGGTTTCAAATGTTCGCCAAAGCCCCGACAGCAGCCACGCTCCCGCTCCGCGCAACGCCGTCAAGCTGGACAAGTCTCCATTAATGAGGTTGGTCGGAATCGTCCACGGCTCCAGAGTGAGTGGCAATGCTTCCGGGAAATGAATCTGCGCCCGCGTGCGAACTCTCTGCCCATCTCCCGTCATGCTAAACGAAACCTCCGGCAAATCCGCCGGCAAATCCAAATCCCACTGAGGCCGGGTCATCGCGACCAATTGCGCCAGGTTCATCTCACCGTCCAGCCAGGAATTCGTCGCGCTCGCCACAAACGGCACGTGAGCACGTTCGATCCGATGCATTATTTCGTCCAACAACCGGTTATGATCCTCCGCCGCGCCGACAATGGTCCACTCGTCTTTGCGAACGTATTCAATCAAGTTCGGCGCATGATGCTTTTTCAAAGCCCAGTGCGAGCCTTCGCGAAAATTCTTCGGGGCAATGCCCGTGAGCGATTTGAAAGCCGCGGCCAGATTTTTTTCCCAAAGAGCGGAGCGCTGATCGTTCAAGCGAATCGCCAGCACCATTTCGTCGGCCACATTCGGAGAATTCGTCGCCCGCCGCACTTCAATGTACGATTCGTCCTCCGCCAAATCATCCATGAGTGGCCGAAACAACTCAAACGAAGCCCGATTCGTTTCACCGAACAACAGCCGCCAGGGAGCGCTCGCGAGTTTGTCCAGCGTTTGTGTTTCCAGCCTGCGACTTTCCGGCGAATTCCAAACCTTCATCAGCCCGGCCGAATTCGTGTCGGCTGAAATGTTCTTCTTGCCCAGCCAGTGAAGACGAATGATGGTGCTCGGTGAAGCCGTTTCCAAGTTCGCTGGATCCGTCGCTGCCTTCGCGGATTGTTGTCCGCAAAAAGACAACGCCGCCGCACAGCCAAAAACCAGAACCTTCGTTTTCCGCAAAATCATAGAAGCAATATTCATTGCCAGAGGAAAACGCGCTTCGCAAACCGAATTAGGACGCACCTCATAAATAGGGAAGGAGCGCGTTGTTTTCCACGAAGTTCCCAAACCACGGTTCCGGTTCACAGCGAAATTCAACCTCCTTCGATCGCCAAGTAAACCGCACCAATCGCGCGTGCAACGCCTGGTTCCGAAAAATCAATCGCTGCTTCTGTTCAAGCGTCAACCGGTCCTCCACCAGCGCGAGATAGCAGTCCTCCTCACCGCCGTAAAGCTTGTCGCCCACGATCGGGTGCCCCGCGTGCGCCAGATGAATCCGGATTTGATGTTTGCGACCCGTGAGCAATCGCACGCGCAAAAGCGTAAAATCACCTTCCGCCCGCGAAAACCGTTTCTCCACAAAAAACTCCGTCCGCGAAGGCAATCCGTCCGCGCGCACGCAATCCTTCACCGCCACGCGGCTGGCTTCGTCTTTGCCGAGCGGCGCATCAATCAATTCACTCTCCGCGCCCACATGCCCATGCACGATGGCCACGTATTCCTTGTCGACCAGCCGATTTTCCCAAAGCCGCCGCACCTCGCGCGCCGCGGCATCGCATTTTGCCACCAGCGTCACCCCGCTCGTCTCGCGATCCAGCCTATTCACCAGGTGCGCCCGCTGGTCCTTTCCCAGATAAAGCCGCACCCGGCTGATCAAACTCGAATACTCATCCGTCTTGGTCGGATGACACACCAATCCCGCCGGTTTGCTGATGACCAGCAACTCCGCATCTTCGTAAATAATCGGAAAAAGCTTCTCGGCCGAAACAGGCGCCATACGGCTTTAACTTACGAAAAAAATGTCTGAAACATACAGCAGATTCGTCGATGCGCGGACAAGCGGCCTACAAGACATGAATTTAGAACAATGAGTAACGGCGTGGAACCATCGCGCGCAATCTCATTAGCACCCTGCTTTAGCTGGGTGTTTAAGGGCGTGAAAAACGTAAAAACCGCTTCAGCGGTTTTCCCCAGGGTGCCAATCTACAGACAGTGTGCTAAACAATTTATGATTTTGAATCCCCCATCCGCCGTCGTATGCTTCCGGCAGTGAAAGACAAGTGGAATCGCGCGCTGCCGTTCGTATTTGTGGCGCTGTTCGCATTGAGCCGCTGGCCGGGATTGCTCCCCCCCAATTTCAGCGCGGTCTACGCATTGGCATTTTGCGCCGGCGTTTACTTTCCGAAACGGCTTTCCTGGTGGCTGCCGCTCCTCGTCCTGCTGGCCACCGATTTGGGGCTCAATTGTTATTACCAGCACAAAGACCCGGCCAACGATGTCTGGAGCGCTCCCAACCTCGCGAACCTGGTGTTCAATTACTCAGCGTATGGCGTTTTAATTTTTCTGGGCCGGCGATTCAAGCCCCAGTCGTCATGGTCAGGATTGCTCGGTGGCGGATTGCTGGGCGCCATCGTCTTTTATCTCATCACCAATACCGCCGCGTGGTTTTTCAATCCCTTCCATAACGTCGAATACGTCAAGACCTTCGCCAGTTGGATCCTCGCGCTGACTAAAGGCGTGAGCAACTGGCCCTCCACCCTCGATTTCTTCCGAAACACACTGCTCGGCACCGGCTTGTTCACTGCGTTGTTTGTGGCGGGACAAAAACTCACGGCTCCCGCGGAATCCCCGCAGGACAAGGAAGCCGGCATGCGCGCTCCCGAATCCGATGGGGAACCCGAAGCGGCTCCGGAGGAAGCCAAGGCGTGAAATGTGTTGCGTGCTGCGTAAATCCCATTTTGGAATCCAGGTGATTCCCTAAAATCCAATCCAACCCCTGCATCAATGAAGATCGGCGTCATTTCCGACACCCACGATTTTTTCGACCCGCAAATCCCTGAACTATTCAAGGGCGTCGAGCACATCATCCACGCCGGCGATGTCGGCACGGCCTCCATTCTCTCGGAGCTCGAAAAAATCGCGCCCGTCACCGCTGTTTCCGGCAACACCGACTTGATGCTGCCGCTGAAACCAATCGAAGTCTTCGAATTGGGCCGGCACAAATTTTACCTGCAACACATCGTGCAACCCGACACGCCCGCCGTGCTGCACTCCGAGCGCGTGCAACGCGAGAAACCGGACGTGATCGTCTTCGGCCACACCCACAAGCCCTTCAATCAACGCATCGGCGGCATCTGGTATTTCAATCCCGGTTACGCCGGCCGCCAGCGCTTCAACCTGGAACGCACCCTCGCCCTGTTCCATTTCGACCGCGACCAAATCAAGCCCGAGTATTTGAAGCTGTAATCAACGTTCCACGGGCCTCCCGCCCAATGTTTTGCTTCTCCAAACCCGCTGGACAGGTTTTCACGGCACGCCTAATCCAGCTATGAGAAAGGACGCGGCTACACTCAACAAACATTGGATCGCGCGGCTGGCTGTTGGCGCTTTGTTTTTGATTTGGATTGCCGGGTTGCGAGCCGCGTTTGTTGGCGGTCTCAATCCGGGATATGTGTACTATTCTTCGCACCGTACTTATCCAACCGAGGGAGTTTTGATTGTTTGTTTGGTCATGTCGGGAGAGTTCGCCGCATTCGTTGGAATTCTGCGGCCGTTTAATTTCTCTTGGTGTCGCATCGGAATCGCTCTCGCCGCCTCCAGCTTGCTACTCGTCGCAGACCTACTTCTTGGTGGCGCAGGGATGCACCTTCCCGGCTATTACTATTCCAATTCATTTTTTCTCGCCCTGACGATCGCATTTCTCGCCATAGCTGCTGTTTCCAAAGGAATCTTCTCGCTGATGCGACCAGCAAGTCTTCAGTCATGAGCAGATTGATCAACACGCCGACAAAAGCAGCGCACCGCGAAGGCCGGATTTATGTCTCCATGGCCAGCGGTCTCGATTTCAGTTTTCCGATCCATGGCAACCTCCGACTGGAAGGAAAACCGGATAAGTCGCTCTCCAATATTGAAGTCTCGCCGTTCGGCCTGCATTGGCCCGACCTCGATGAAGATCTTTCCATCCGCAGAATTCTCTCCGGCGACTACGGCCAGCGAAAAGAAAACCGGGCCTCCGCTCACTGAGCAACCACTTCTGGTCGCAACAACTCCGCAGCCATCTCCTTCACCTTTCGCAAATCCAATTTCCCTGTCCCCAACATCGGAAAACTATCCACGTGAAAAAACTGGTCCGCGCGCGGCTTCCATAAATTCGGCAAATCCGTCTGCGATAATTTTTCCAGGCAGGCCTGCAACGCCGCGTCGCCCAGCTTGTGCAACACCACCAACCGCTCACCCTTTTTCTCATCCGGCATGCCCGCCACCACAAACGTCTGCTCGGTCGAACCCGCTAGTTCATGCAACCGCTCCTCGACCTTGATATGCGGCACCATTTCGCCGCCGATTTTGCTGAAGCGGCTCAAGCGATCCGTGATTTGCAAAAAACCATCCTCATCGATAGCCGCAATATCGCCCGTCGTGTACCACCCATCACGCAGCACCTCCGCCGTTTTCTCCGGCTTGCCCAGATAGCCCCGCATCACGTTCGGCCCGCGCACGAGCATCAGGCCCGGCTGGCCCATCGAAAGCGGCGCGCGCGTCTCCGGATCAATAATACGAATCGAAATGCCCGACAGCGGATGCCCGATTTTCCCGCGCTTGGCTCCCACCTGCCGGATGCCCGCCGAACGAAAATCATGCGTGTTCACCGCCACCGCCGGCGCGCATTCCGTGCAGCCGTAACCTTCCAGCGGCCGGATGCCGAATTTCTCTTCAAACGCCGCCGCCAGCCGTTCCGGCAATTTCTCCGCGCCCGTCATCACCACGCGCAAGCTGCCGAAATCCTCCGGCGCGCAACCGCGCATATAGAGTTGCAGAAACGTCGGTGTCGCGAGCAAAAACGTAGCCGAGTAATCGCGCACCAGCGGTCCGATCGTTTTCGCATCGAGCGGATTCGGATGATACACCGCGCCCACGCCCACGACTGCCGGCATGCAAAGCGTGCCCGTGAAACCAAACGAATGGAAGAACGGCAAAACACCCAGCACGCAATCGCGCCGCCCCAATCCAAACACCTGCTCCAATTGCTCGATGTTCGCGCCGATATTATAATGGCTCAGCATCACGCCCTTCGGCTCACCCGTGCTGCCACTCGAAAAAATCACCGTCGCCAAATCGTCCAACTCCACTTCTTTGTCCCGCCCCAGCGCGCGCTCCAGCATTCCGGCAGGGAAAAAGAAGGCCATGAAAAACGCCGTAAGTTTCTCGAAAAATGACGGCGTACCCTCACCCTGCCCCTCTCCCATCGGATGGGAGAGGGTGTCCGAAGGACGGGTGAGGGCTTTCTCGCGCGTGTTGGAACCAACGACCTCTTCCAGAAACATCGTCTTGCACGGCACTTTCAATTTCACTTTTTCCAGGAAAGCCCTCGAAGTGATTACCGTCTTGATGTCGCACTGCTGGATGCACGAAGCGAGCGTCGCTTCCGAAACCGTGTAATTCAAATTCACCGGCACTTTGCCCGCCAGCATCGCCGCGAAATTCACCAACGCCCCCGGCACCGATGGTGGCAGGAGCAATCCAACCATTTTCTGACCCTCCCATATCGGCTTCAATCGCCGCCCCAGAAAAACCGTCCGCATCAACGCCGAGCCAAAGCGCAGCTTCGGCGTCTGCGCATCTGCCATCGCGAACCGGAATGGCCGCGTCCGGGCCGTCCGCACAAATCCACGATGCAGCGTTTTCATCCGCGCCTTGCGATCCACCCACGTCTCGGCCAAAAGCTCCTGCACCACCTGCCGCACTTCAAACGGCGACGCCGTATGCGGCATCGCTTTGCCATAATTAACCGTGATTGGATGCGGAATTCGCCGCGGCCACTTCCACAAAAACCGGCCCCGCTCAAAACTGAAAATGCTGCCCCACACGCCATCCAACGCCACCGGAATGATCGGCGCCTCCACGTCCTTCATGATGCGCTCGAAGCCGCGCCGGAACGGCATCATCTGCCCAATGCGCGTAATCTGCCCCTCGGCAAAAATGCAAACCACCTCGCCATTCTTGATGGCCTCGCTCGCGGTCTGAAGCGACTTCAGCATTTCCCGCGGCCGTTGCTCGGACGAAATCGGAATCACGCCCAGCACGCGCGCAAACGGCTTGATCCAGGGCAATTCATAATGCGCCTTGTACATCATGAACCGCACATGGCGATCCGTGGACGCCAGCAACAGCATCGCATCCGCGAGCGAAAGATGATTGCTCACGAACAACGCCCCGCCCTTGGCCGGAATGTTTTCGCGTCCAACCACGCGAATCCGATAAACGGTGCGAGTGAGGAACCAAAGCACGAACCGCAGCGACGAGTCCGGCAGCAGCCAGATCAAATACCCCGTCGCGACCAATGTGCCAACGCCACTGACCAGGAAAATCGAGGACGGATTGCGCGGCCAGACCCTTTGCATGAAATAATAAACCCCCGCCGCCACAAACACCGCCGCCGACGAAATCAGGTTTTGCGCCGCCAGCACGCCCGCCTTGTCGGCCCGATTCGGCCGGTGCTGCAACAGCGCATTGATCGGCACGACAAAAAATCCAGCGAAAAATCCCAGCAACGCCAACCCGCCCGCCATCACGGAAAAAGAAAGCGAATGAATGGACAACAACATCGCCAGAACCGTCATGCCGATCGACCCGAGCGGAACCAGGCCGTATTCAATTTTTCCGCCCGAAAGATATCCCGCCGCAAAACTTCCCAAACCGATTCCGATGCCCACCGCCGCCTGCAAATAACTATTGTGACTTTGGTCGGTCTTCAAAACATCCAGGCCGTAGATGATGATGTTCTGCTGCAAAAGCGCCGCGAGGAACCAAAAATAAGTATTGCCGATCAACGCCAGCCAAAGGACGCGGTCCTTGCGCATGATTTTGACCTGAGTCCAAAGTTCGCCGACAAAATTCAGCCTGAACTTCTGGCTTGGGTCCGCCGGTGGCACCCGCGTGATGAAAAGGCCGCTCGTCAAGCCACCCAGCGCCAACGCCACCAAAACCACTCCCGCCCATACCGGCCGAACGTTGAAAATCTGCGACAATACCCCTCCCGCAACCGTGCCCATGATGATCGCCAGGAACGTGCCTAATTCCAAAATCCCATTGCCCCACGAAAGCTTGGTCTCGGGCAAAAGCTCAGGCAGCGAACCATATTTCGACGGCCCGAAAATCGAACTGTGAACCCCCATCAGGAACACGCAGGCCAGCATCATCGGCACATTGCGCAACGCCAGCCCCGTCATCGCCAACCCCATCACGCCGATTTCAAAAACCTTCACGCCGATGATGACCGTGCGTTTGCTCCAATGATTGGCGAAATACCCGCCGGCCATGGAAAAGACGATGAATGGCAGCGTCAAAAGCGCCGTCGCCACTGAAACCAGCCGGTCCCGTTCGATTTGGGAAATGCCCAGGCTGATCCCGATGAAAATCGTGATTTGTTTCAGCGCGTTATCACTAAAAGCCCCCTGAAATTGCGTGATGATCAGGCTCCAAAACCCCCGAAATGATCCCGTTCGTTGCATTGAGTCGTTCATGCGCGCGTCTGATTTCCAGCGGCAGCCTAGCAACGCCTCGAAGAAACCACGAATTGAAAAAAATTTGCTCCCATATCGTTTTTCAATGCCCAATGCGCGGCTCAAAAACCGGCTGATTTCTGGACACGCCGGGTCGTGAAAAAGGGCACAAACCCGGCTCAAAGTGAATCTCTCATGAACGTTAAGCTCGTGGTACAAGCGTTGCTGCGCAGGCAGGAGCAGCTCTGGGGATAAACCTGTTGTGTCGGGCAACCGTATGTGACGTTTTACCGCGGGAAAAACAAATGAAATCCGTGACGACCTTGCTTTTCGTCGAAAACGACGCCGTGGCGCTGACCATGTATCACAAGCGCCTGCAGCGCGAAGGATTTCATGTCGAAACCGCCGAAGACGGCATCGCCGCCCTCAAAGTCCTCTCCGAAATCACCCCGGACCTCGTCGTCCTGGACCTGATGCTTCCCAAATTCAGCGGTCGCGACGTCTTCGACTACATGCGGGCCGATCCGCAGTTCCGGAACATCCCCGTCATTATTTTTTCCAACGCCCCGAAATCCGACTGGCCCAAAGACGTGGAATCCAGCCCCACCCGCGCCCTGCCCAAGAGCGAAGCCAATTTCGCCGCGCTCATGGAGTTGATCAAGGAAATGACCGCCGCCGCCGCCAACGGCTCGGTCGCGATCCCGGCTCCAGTTGCCCCGCCTCAGGCACCCGCTGCCCCCGATGCCGAGCCAGGCCTAAAAATGCCTGGCAACTCGAACGGCAACGGCGCCGAACCCGTCGCTGACCAATTCGATTTTACGCGGACCGCCGACCAATTCCTCGAATACGCCATCGCCGAAATGCCGGCCGTCCGCGAGCATTGCCTGGCGTTCATCAAGGCGCCCTCCACCGATGCCGGTCGCGAGAATCTCTCCGGGCTGCGCAAGCGGCTGTCCGTTCTGCACGCCGGCGCGCAAAAAACCGGCTGTTCGCGGCTTTCTCTGCTCGCGTCCGCGTGGGAAGCCTTGCTCTCCGAAATCGAGCGCAAACCATCCGTGATTTCGCCCTCCATTTTGCAAACTCTTGCCCAGGCCGCCGATTGTTTGCGCATCCTGCTCACGAATACCACCGTCAATTGCATGGACCCGCTGCCCAAAGCGCGCGTGCTTTCCGTGGATGACGACGAAATCTGCAACGACGTCGCCGTGACCGCGCTGCAAAGCGCCGACCTCGCCGCCGACAGCACCATCGACGCGACCGTCGCCCTCTCGATGCTCGAGCAAAACGATTACGACCTCGTGCTGCTGGACATCAACATGCCGGGCCTCACCGGATTTGAGCTGTGCGAAAAATTGCGCGCGCTGCCCCACCACGAAAAAACGCCGGTCATTTTTGTCACCGCCTTCAACAATTTCGAAAATCGCAAACAGAGCGTCCTCAGCGGCGGCGGCGACCTCATCGCCAAACCCGTTGCGGGGCTGGAACTCGCCCTGAAAGTCACCATCCATTTGTTGAAAGCGCCGCCCCGGCTGGTCAACGCGCCCGCAAGCGCCAACGGTCAGCCGCCCCACACGGACTTGGTCTGGAAAGAGCCGAAGGCCATCATTTCCCACGACACCGAAATGTTCCTGCGAGGCATCACTACCGGCAATTCAACGCCAAACCTGGTGGCCCCAACCACCGAAACGCGCACAACCGATCCTGAAAAGCCCGACGCCGAACTTCCAGTTCCCGCCGCTGAAGTGACAAATAACTCGGAACCCGTTCGCGAGGAAGCCTTGGAACCCGCCGCCGCTTTGATTCCTGCCGGTGCCCTCGCCGAACTCGCCATGGAATCCGCCGAAACAAAAATCGTCGTGGAAAACAAGGCCCCGTCACCCACACCTTCGATTCCAGTTCCAGCGGCGACGCCAGTCGCTCCGATCCCAGCGCCCCTGCCCCCTCCAATTGCGGCGGCGGCCCCCGTCACGCCAGTTGCGCCTTTGCCATCGTCCGAAGAAGCGCCCGAACCGGCGTCCAAGGGATCCGATAAGAAAAACAAAACTTTGGAGAATGTTGCCGCAAAGCAACCGTCCTCCGATAAAGGCCAGGTTGTTCCCAATCAACCGCCTAAAACCAATGAACCGCCGCCGCCGGCCAAATCCGGCAGCAGCAAAGAAAGGCAATCCATGACAAAAGAGAACAACCCTCAGTTCGACACCCTCGTGCTCGACGTGGCCCATATCATCTTCGGGGACAATGCGCCCGACATCAACGTGCGCCTCGTCCGCATGGCTTTGGAGCAGGTCTGGCAAAACCGCGACCAGCTTCAATCCCTTGACGCGATCGCCCGCGAAATCGCGCGCATTATCTTCGGAGACTCGAACACCTCGGACCTGAACGTGCGCCTGGTCAAAATGGCGTTGGAACGTTCCAACTCCATCGCCCTGTTCAAGGCCGCCTGATCGGCCAGCAAAGTCCGGGAGTCAGTTCGCAAAAGGCCGCCGCGACGCAATTGTCGCCGCGGCCTTTTCGTTGTTATCAACGGAGCGCGGAATCCATTTATTCCGCGTGTCACTTGAAACCCAATACAACCCAAAACTTTCGTCGTAATTGTTCCTTCCCCACCTCCCCGGCAAAATTCATTTGCGCGCTTTGAGTTTTAACCGCATCAGGAAAAAAACCGTGAATCGATAAAAATTTGTAAGCATCAGTTCCTTCAATGCTCACGGAGCGAACCTGGAGGGAATTCCCCAAAAAACTTCGCGCATTGAACCCGGGAAGCGGCGAAAGGAATTCGCTGAAAGCGAAGGCCCGAGAGGGCCGAACGAGCGGGAGCGAGTGAGTCATTGGGCCGGGGTGAGGGTTCGGGTTATGGGCAGCGCAAAACGCCGCCCTATCGTTTGAACCGCACCACGTACCAGGGCTGCACTCCTTCGCCGACCTTCATCGTGGCATTGGTGCTCCCCACCAATTCCGCTCCGGTTTGCTGCATCCACGCGTCGAGGGTGAGATTGTTATATTTCAAGTTAAGGCCACCCAGCACCACACAGTCCACATTGGATCGGATTTGTTCCGGGGGGTCGGTCAAAAAGAAATGTTCCACCCGGCGCGTTCCATAAGGCAGCCACAAGGAAATATCGCAATCGTCCGCGGTGCCGATGAATCCCACCGTCCGCGTTTCCGGCGGCAGCAATTTGCGGACGCCGGCCAAAGCATCATGGCGGCCGGAATAAACCGCATAAACGTCCCGCGCGCGTGCCAGCAAATGAGAGCCGGGATGTTGCGCCGCCAGCCGCGATAAAACGGTCTTGGCCGGCCACAACGGGCGGTCCGGAGACAACACCAGAACCACGAACGCAAGAAATAAGACCACTGCCACCAACCCTCGCCACCAGGCGCGGCGGAAAATTGGCGTCGCATTTCCGCCTCGCAGCAGCAGCGGCAGCAACAACGGATAATACGCCGCGATAAGCCGGCCCGGCGTGGACATTCCCGCTTTAGCGCAATAAACGAGCAACGAAACCCACGGTGCAATCAAAACGCACCGCAGCAAACCCCTCGGCAGGATCCGGCGATACTCCCCGTCTTGTTTTCCGAAACGGCCCCGCCACAAGGACGCAACCACAAATGCGAGAACCAACAAACTGATTCCCATTCCCACCCCTGCCCAATCTTCGGTCGGCAATTCGCCGGTGGTGAAGTACCCGCTTTGAAACTCGTTCACCCAACTGTGGGGAACGAGCGATTGGACATGACGATCCCACGCTTTAGCCATTGGAAACACCGGTGGGAGCAGGTTCACTTGTAACAATTCCAGACCGTTCCCCAAAATGCCGTCCAACGGCCGGTGCAGGTCCACATGGTCAGGTTCCACCGAGGCTCCCAGCCAGTCGCCGGCGTGCATACGGTTCATCACGGCGGTTGGAAAAAATGAAACCACCAATGCCACTGCCAATATCAACAGACCCGGACGCCAGGCCCGCCGCAGCACACCCAGTCGCGGCACAATCAAAATCACCCACATCAAAAGCAGCGGCACATTCGTGGGTTTGATGCCCGTGGAAAAGGCGGCGGCCAATATCGAATATCCGACATCGCGGGGCTCGCGCGAAACCCATGCCCGGCAGGCAAAATCGACCGCCGCCAGCACAAAAAACACCGAAACGGCATCATTCGCCGCGCTGCCGGCTTGGAGCAGGAAAATATAACCGGTGGGCAGCAGCCACATCCATTGCCAGGCTGTCCGCGGGCGAACCCCCAATCGGGTAAAGACGCTGAAAATAAGCCCCGGCATCAAGAGGAACGGAACAAAATTCAGCAGAAACAGCGCGCGGTCAGATCCTGTAAACAACAATAGCGGCGCGGTCATCCATTCAAAATTGCAGCCGGGATAATTCATCCGCGCCACCGGCGTATGGATCCAATTCCACCGTCCGTGCGCGAGCCAGTGCAACACCCGCGGAATGTGATAAGTCAATGCCGTATAGTTGGTGGGCGGATAAACAACACCGCCAATGAAAATCAACACCGCAAAGAAGACGAAACTCGCGGGCAAAAACCCCCGAATCCGACGGCGCCACTTTCTCATTTCAGGAGCCGGTGACAACGAACGAAGCAGCGGCCGCTTTCCGAAGAGCAAAATCGCCGCCACAATGACGCCGGCGAAAATCGCGTAACCGGTTTTATTCAGCATCCCCGCCGCGGACAAAGTCCACCCCGCCAGGCTCGCAAGCGTTGACAACAGAATCCACCATTTCACCAACTGAACAAACATCCGGCGCAGACTAGCGGGAAGCACCCGGAGTCCAAAGCGAAAACTCCTCAAAAGTTGTCGCGAAACACACGTCTCTTCAGCTCATCGCTACAGCTTTGATGCTGTCACGGAACTTCGCGCCAGCGTCCCGGAGTGCGGCGGCCCTCCGCCGCTTTGGACCAGCGCAAACACAACTCCTTGCCAAATATCCATTGCCGGAGCCGTCAAACTTCGCGAGTCCATCCGGCAGAGCCGAAGGTTTCCTTTTGGACTAATCCGAACTCTCTTTGCATTCAGGACTTTGGCGTAAGGGCAAATCGTATTGAACACCGTCAGTTTTCAATATCACTTCCACCTTTTCCAATTTGTTTTGCAGGCAAAACTTCAATGCCTCAAGCGACGACTCAAATTCTTTTGCCTCCCCGCGTTCTGGCGTCCATGGATCGAGGTTTTTCAGAAATTTTTGAGTCTCGCGGTTTTTGATTAACGCTCCCATGTTGAAGTATACGCAGAGAAACGAAAAAGGCTAAAGATTGACCGAGAAGCCAAGCCGAATTCCTTTGAAATCCACCAAGTCCCACTTCCAAAATTGGGCCTCCCTGGACATTCCGATTTGGCGAGTTAAATTGAGGAAAGTCGGAGGCGCCCATGGAGGAGATTTCTTCCGTACCAAAAGTAAGCAGGGTTGTGTTCCTTAATTCAGAAACCAATACCTGAGCACCATCGAATCAGTGCGTTTTAAAAACCGGTATGAACGCGCGTCATCAAACCGAAGAAGCCCTGCGCGACAGCGAGGAGCGTCTGCGCCTCGCTTTGGAGTCGGCTGGACTCGGCACCTGGGATTGCGACCTTCAAACCAGCGAGATCACCGGCGACGACCGCACCCGGGAGATTTTTGGGCTATCGGCCAATCGCGTGCCCCTAAAGGAATTCCTGCTGGCAATTCACCCCGATGATCGCAACCAATTGAATTTCGCCGCGCGCGACGCGCGCAATTCTCAATCTCCCGCGCACCATCAACTCGAAGTTCGCGCGCTTCAGCCGGATGGAGGGGTCCGTTGGGTCGCGATTAACGGCAAGGTTCAATTGGAAGGGCAGGAACCCAATCGCCACCCCGCGCGCTGCATCGGAACAGTATTGGATATCACCGAACGCAAATGCGCCGAGGAAGCACTGAGTGCGGCTCACGCCCGCACGGAAACCATTTTGGGCAGCATCACCGACGCCTTTTTCGCTTTGGACCGGCAGTGGCAATTTGCGTACGTGAATGCCGAAGCTGAACGATTGCTGCGCCGCTCCGCCCAGGAGTTGCTTGGGCGCAACGTGTGGAAACTCTACCCCGAGGCCGATGACTTCCGCCAGGAATACGAGCGGGCCGTCACCACCGGCCAGGCGGTGCATTTTGAGCAATACTACCGGCCTTTGGATGCCTGGATAGAAATCCACGCCTACCCCAGCGCCGACGGTCTCTCCGTTTATTTCCGCGACATCAGCGAACGCAAGCGCGCGGAACAGGCCGTGCAACGCAGCGAACGCCGCCTCCGGGTTTTCTTTGAATCCGACATGGTCGGAACGCTTTTCTGGGATCTCAGCGGCCGCATTCTCGACGCCAACAATAAATTTCTGCGCATGATGGACTACACCCGCGAGGACGTCCTGGCTGGCCGCCTCGAGTGGTCTACTTTGACTCCGCCCGAGTATCGACGCCTGGATGAACAGGCCATTGCTCAATTGAAAGCCACCGGCGTTGACGTTCCTTACGAAAAGGAGTTTTTGCGCAAGGATGGCAGCCGCGTTCCCATTATTATCGGCGCCGCCATGTTGGATGAGTCGGAAGGCATGGCTTTCGTTCTCGACATCACCGAGCGCAAACGCGCGGAAACCCGCCTGGCCCGCGACCTCGAGGCCATGACCCGGTTGCAGGAAGTTGGCTCCTTTTTCGTCCGCGAGGCCGATTTGCAGCCGGCATTGGCCCAGATCGTTGATGCGGCCATTGCGATTTCCAGAGCCGACTTTGGCAATATCCAACTCCTCTCTCCCGATTCCGGCCTGCGGATCGCCGCTCAGCGCGGTTTTCCACAATGGTACGTCGATTATTGGAACCAAGTGACCGCCGGCCATGGCTCCTGCGGCACCGCCTTGGCCGCCGGGCAACGCGTCATCGTCCCCGACGTCGAGCAAAGCGCGATCTTTTCCGGCCACACCCTGCAAATGCAACGAAAAGCAGGCATTCGCGCCGTGCAATCGACCCCCGTGGTCAGCCGCGCCGGAAAAGTTCTCGGCATGTTCTCGACGCATTTCAAAAAACCTCACGCACCCGACGAACACGCATTGAAACTCCTGGATCTGCTTGCCCGCCAGGCCGCGGATATTATCGAGCGCGCCCAGACCGGCCAGGCGCTCCGGGTCGCCAAGGAAGATCTCGCCCGCGCCAACCAGGACCTGGAAACGAAGATCCGGGAACGCACGGCGAAACTTCAGGAAACCATTGCCGAGCTTGAAGGTTTTTCCTACAGCCTCGTGCACGATATGCGCGCTCCCTTGCGCGCCATGATCGGCTACGCGACCATCCTGCGGGCAGACGCGACTCCCCGTTTGCGACCGCAGGAGGCCGACCTTCTCCGCAGAATCGCCCTCGCCGCCACGCGCATGGATCAGTTGATCGTTGATTCTCTTAACTACGGCAAGCTCCTCCGTCAGGACCTTCCGCTGAAACCTGTCGATCTCGGCGCCCTCATTCATGGCCTGGTTGAGACATACCCGAACCTCCACCAACCGCTCGCCGATGTTTCCGTCGAAATAGACCACCTCCTGGTTCACGGAAACGAAGCTGCGTTGACGCAGATTTTTTCCAACCTCCTGGGCAACGCCGTGAAATTCGTCGCTCCCGGAGTCAAGCCGCACGTCCGCGTTTGGGCCGGCCTCGACCAATGTCCGCCCGGCCTCGCGAAGCATCTGCCGAACTGCGCGTTCGTTTGGATCGAAGACAACGGCATCGGCATTCCGGAATATGCGCGGGAACAAATCTTCAAAATGTTTCAGCGGTTGCATCGGACCGAGGAATATCCCGGCACCGGCATCGGCCTTGCCCTCGTCAAAAAATCCCTGGAAAGGACCGGCGGAAAAATTTCCTTGGAATCGGAGCCGGGAAAAGGCAGCCGCTTTTGCGTGCAATTGCCCCTGGCCGTTCATGACTCCAAAGAAGAAGCCTCGCTCTCCGCCTGACCTCTGCTGACGCCCCAAACCATACCGTGCGCGTAACTGGACGCACGCACCGAGGTGTCCGTGGGCCGGCTTGAAAAGCTCCAAGCGTCCAGAGAAATTCCAAACTTCAACCTCCAATGCTTCGTTTCGAGGGTTAATCCGCCAGACTCGCCTTGGTTGGAGCGCGGCGGTGCTGAAAGCCAGCCGCGGCAACGTCCGCAGTGCCGGAAGTCATGCCGATTCTGCAAGCCTTTCCGCCGGCAACTTTGCTGCGGCTGGCTTTCAGCACCGCCGCACTCCGTTTTTGAAGAGTTTTGCCTCACACCGGGGATCAGTCTTTTGGGCCGTTGGCGCTTGGTGCTCCCCTGGACGCTTGGATCTGGGACGCTTGGTGCTTTGCCTAAGGTTGGCGCGTAAGTCAAATGGCGCCCCGGCAATTCACCCCATTTCCCCCTCTTGCGCCGCCCCATTTGTATGCTAAAATCGGAGGAAGTTTTAACCATTACAAGTTCGGAACAGTTTGAAAAAGATTAAAAGTCGTTTGGCTCGCCGGAGGTTTGTGGCTGTTGGCGTTGGCGCGTGGAACACGTTGCCCGCTCGCACGGCGCGCGGCCTCATCGCGCAAAGCCGTCGGAAAATCCTCAAGCCCAATTTTACCCCCACGCCGGAGTTGTGGAACCCGAACGCCATCACCGCCGCCTGGCTCGGCCACTCGACCGTGCTCGTGAATTTTTACGGTGTCAACATCATCACCGACCCCGTGCTGGGCAATTACATCGGCGCTGATGTGCGCGTCGGGACCATCGGCCCCAAACGCCTCGTCGCCCCCGCCCTCCGGCCCAAGCAACTGCCCCGCATCGATCTCGTTCTGCTCTCGCACGCGCACATGGACCATCTGAACTCCGCCACCCTGCGCTGTTTTCCGAAAACCACCCGCGCCGTCACCGCCCATGCCACCGCCGATCTGCTCAGAGACACGCGACTGCACCAACCCGCGGAACTCGCGTGGGGCCAAAAAACCGTCGTCAAAACCGCCCATGGCGAAGTAGAAGTCGAAGCCTTTGAAGTCAAGCACTGGGGCGCCCGCTGGCGGCATGATCGCTATCGCGGTTACAACGGCTACATCGTCTCGCGCGAAGGAAAGAAAATCATTTTCGGCGGCGACACCGCCTGGAGCGATTCCTTCCGCTCACTGCGCAGCAAAGGCCCATTTGAACTCGCCATCATGCCCATCGGCGCGTATCAGCCTTGGATTCAGTCGCATTGCACCCCCGAGCAAGCCGTCCAGATGGCGAACAACGCCGGCGCAAATTATTTCCTGCCCATCCATTTCAAGACCTTCACGCTTGGCCGCGAAGGCGTTGTCGAACCCCTCGAGCGTCTCCAAGCCGCCATCGAACCCGACCGCATCGGCTGGCACGACATCGGCCAGACGTTTTGTACCAGTTGAATAGGCTGGTTGAATGGTTAAAAGTGTTAAATAGTTAAATCAGCGGCTCGTTACCGATTTAACCATTTTAACTGATTCAACTCACCTCACCGACTCATACTTCCGATGCCTCAAATCGCTGAAGAGCGAGAGAAACCAAAGCTTGATCCACAGCCAGACAATATTACGCAACCCCCGCCGTTCAAAGCGCCGCATTGAAGTCGTCGCCACCGTGCTGCCGATATATTTGTAGCCGCCGAAACGGTACCCAGCGAAACATTTCATCCGCCGGATCAATTCGCTGTTCTCGCGCAGCTCAAGATGCTCATCAAAACCTCCCACGCCCATGAAGTGTTTTTTCCAGCAGATAATCACCCCGGAACTGCCGTTGCGCACCACGAAGCGATGAATGAAATTCTTGAGCCAGTAAATCAGACGATACGCAAAACGCCCCGAATCCGGCCGGCCTTTTAGCGTGCCGCCGCAATCGCGTTCCGTGAATTCGCGCGCAATCACGCGCAACGCGCGCGGCTCCAGCAGCGTGTCGGCGTCCAAAAAAATGAGCAACTCACCAGTGGCCATGCGCGCGCCGAGATTGCGCGCCACTCCCAGGCTCTTCTCCTTCAGCACCACGAGGCGATCACATTTTTCCCGCGCCACATCCGCCGTGCGGTCATCACAGCCATTGGCCACCACCACTACTTCGTAATCCGGGTAACGCTGCCGCCGGAGCGCATCCAAGGTCGCTCCCAGATATGCTTCCTCGTTGTGCGCCGGCACGATGATCGAAATCGACGGCAACCTCCTTGCACTGCGTCCGAGCGACCGAAACATCCGGCTTTTGAGGCGTTTCAAATCCATTCGCGCGAGCCCGGATCGCGCGAGCGATTGATTGTGTTCCATATCCAAATGTCGGTAATGGCGGAAATCTTTGCCATCGGGGGAAACCCTAATCTTTCACTGGAGTTCCCGGCAACGGCAGCCGCCCGGGTGGAAAGCGGCCCTGCTCTGTGAAAAAATCTAAAGAAAAAATTCAAAAAACACAAATCCCAGCAGCGATCCAGCAGCGATCCGGTCCCGGTAGGGACGGCGCGCTTGCGCCGTCCGCGCCGCGTTCAGGGCGGCTGATACTCATTGCAAGCGCACAATTGGTCTCCCTCTCCGCCACGAAGTGGAGGAGAGGGACGGGTGAGGTGGTGCTCAGGGTTCGGGGGGGCGCGAAGCGTGTTTCATTCCTAAGTTTTTCTGCAATTTCGCTGTGGCAACCCCCCAAAAATTACAAATAATCCACCCCATTGTAATAGCAACGAATGCGGCGGACGCTACAGTAGCCGTACAGCACACGCCATAGGAGGTGGGGGTTCGGGAACGCGCCGGCCGGCCGCCCGGTGAACATTTACGGATTCTGTGAACCAGCCGGGAGCGGTTTGCCTTGCGCCTCGGATTGGCCCACGAAATTCGTCTGCGCCGCCGGCGCGTTTGGAATTGGGATCCGCAACTTCGTCCGTATCACCGCCTGCGCATCCGCCGGCAATCCATTCGTGGGATTCAACAGACGATCGAGAACGCTGTTATCGATGTCCTTGAACGGCGGCAATCCAATCGCCGCCATCCGTTCGGCCGGGATTTTGCTTTGATAACTGTCGTACGCCTTTTTCGCGAGCAGCTTTAGGCCCGTGAACCGGTCATCCTGGTCCAGCGCCAGGCTCGTGTACGAGGTCGCCAGCAACCCTTCCAGCACCGTTTGCTCCCGGTCCTTGGAGGTGTCGTTCATGTCCTCCTGGACGCACGCCACCACGTATTGGTCCAGCGTCACATTGCGCGGATAGGAATTGAAATCGCCGTCGATAATTGTTTTGTCCGGATATTTTTCGCCCAGATATTTGAACCACTTCGCCGCCTCCGCCGTGCGGTTGTAAACGTACAGCGAATAAATCGCCTGCCGCAGAAAATTTCGGTGCGCCTTGAGAATTCCCTCCTTCTGGTTCGGGTTGGTCTCTTCTTTATACTCGGTCATATACGTCTCATTGACCTTGGGGATCATGTCGAGGTTGGGCCCGAATTCCATCCGGTGTATGAACGGATTGTCCACCAATCGCCCGCGCTGCCACGTCAACTGCATGCACTGGTAAATCACCCGCCGCAGCACAATCAAATCCTCGTCCGCCCCAACCCGCAATGGATGTTCCTTCGCGCGCTCGAGCCCCTCCGCCGCCCAATAAATCGCGGACGCCTCCGGCAACCGCCATTCGAGCGGACCGTATTCCTTGTCCAGTTTCTGCATCAATGCCGGGTCCATCTTGTATTTGTCCCGCAGCAAATTGGCCCGCCGTATCTCGTCCGGCGTTTTCGGGTGCATCAGCGCCTCATAGTTCGGCTCCTTCCCGCCGAACACCGCCTCCATGTCCTTCCGCCACTCATTCTTGTAATACATGCTGGCGTCGTCCAGGTTCGCGCCCATCTTGTGCTGGAAAAACCACGCCAGCTCGCGGTGAATCGTCACGTCGTCCGGGTTGTAGCGCAGCCCCTTGTCCCGCAGCAATTCAATCCCGTTCTGCACCCAGCGCCAGCGGTCCGAGTAATCCTTGAACTTCACCGAAATGTTGTAGGCCTCGTTCCACGCTTCATGCGCCCACACCTGCGAGAAATGCGGCTCCAGCGTCGTGATCCAATCCGACAATTGCGCCATCTCGAAAAATTTGTCGTCCATCTGCAACTGGTTCGCCCGCGTCCACAGCAGATTCGAAATCAATCCGCGAAACCCGCCCAGCGCCACGCTCGTGAACGCCAGCACCGGCGGCGCGTTCGTCAATCCCTCCACATGCGTCAGCCCCAGCCGGTCGCGGTCCTGGTTCATCGACTTCTGCAAAGTCCCCGCGCCAAAAATCAACGCGGCGCCCAGGACCAGCAGAATAATCTTTTTCAATCGCCCGCTCATGATTGGTTCTGCGCCGTGGCCAGTTCGCGCCGGTTGAAAACAAATATGCCAAAGAACGCAAAGATGCCTCCCAGCACGACAACAATTTGCACAAACGCCATCCCCAACTCGCCCCACGTGATGCAGCGCCCGCTGCTCAACGAATCCACCGGTGAAAATTTCTCCGCCAGATCGATGACTTTTATCGCCACGCGGAACGTCGGCACAATCACCGCGTCCAGGATGCTGACCGCCGTTTTGTCCGTTTGCGCCGAGGCGTCAATGCTGTTGTCCGAAACCACGTTCGCGATCGTCCCGGAGGATAACGCCATCACCAAAATCGCCAGCGACAAAAACGCCGCCACCGGGAACGAAAGAAAACTCGCCGACGCCAGCCCGATGGCCGCCAGCAACGCCATCCAGCAGAAGATGATTCCCAGCCCGCGCGCATAATTCATCACGAAACTGCTCGCCGGATACAGCACCTCCATGCCATCCTCCAGCGGGAACAGCAGCGAGGTTTCGTTGGGGTTCGCGAACGAGATCGTCAGCACGCCGTCGTCATCGAATAGGTTGGGTTGAATGGCAAATTCATGAAACGTATCCGGCGACAGGCTCATCGGCTCGCTTTCCCAATAATTCTTCACCTTGGCCGTCCCGCCCACGCGCCACAGCGCCGCAAACGTCCCCGAAGCGCTCTTCTGCGCCGAGTTGAACTTGATGCGCAGTTGCAGCGGCTTGTCCCGGAGATCTTTCGCCCTTGAACCCAGCTTTATTTCCCAAGTCCGGCTGTAACCCGGCGGCACCACCTGGTATTCCGCCTTCACCTGCTCCGTGATCTGTTGTTTCAGAATCGGCAAATCCGCCTGCGAAACCGGCGACTGTTTCAGCCGCTCGTCCAGGATTTTCTGTGCCGTGTCGGCAATTTCGGCCGTGACATCATCCGGCTTGGCCGAACCGCGCGCCACCAGCACCTGGCTGCGCAAGGTCTGCTGCTCCGCCACCGGCAATTTGCCCGCGCGCCATTGCAGCAACCCATAAACGCACGCCCCGGAAATGACCAGCAACGCCGCATTCAATGAAATAATCCCGAGCCATTTGCCGAGCCAGATTTGCCAGCGAGCAATCGGCTTCGTCGCCACCACCTGCATCTGGCATTCCTCGATGTCCCGCGCCAGCGTGCCGCACGAAAGCCAAAGCGTCGAAATCCCGAGCAAGGCCGTGATCGCGCCCAAAGTGTAAGTCAGCAAAATCTGCGTGAACCCGCGCGCCGTGCCGTCGTCCTTGACCAAAATCGGCAGCCCAATGACCGCCAGCAGCAGCAACACCAAAATCGCCAGAAAAAGCCGAAACCGCAGCGCAGCTTTCCAAGTCAATCCGGTGATGGCAAATAACTGTTGCATTGAATTATTGACTAAAGCGTGTCCAGGAAAACTCCCGCCGATCGCGCGGCCGAATTAACTCGCAGCGAGTAAATAATTCTCCCTCTCCCATCGGATGGGAGAGGGCCGGGGTGAGGGTTCAGGTTCATGGGGACAGTCTTTGAAATCGATTTCACAAATCGGCCTGCCGCTCCGGCTATTTCTTTCCTCCCAGCAACGACGACAACTTCTCATCCGCCTTGGACAAATCCGCCGGCTTCGCCGCCGCCGGTCCAGGCTTCGCGGGCGGAGTGACCGGTTCAGATGCCTTGGTCAATTCCGCAAGTTTCTTTTCGTCGGCCGCCGGAGCCGCCTGCGCGACTGGTTGCACCGGCTTTGTATCCGGCAACGCCAGCTTCTCCAAAATTTTGTCTCCGGCCGGTTTTTCCGCGATGCCCGCGCGCAAATATTCCGCCACGCGCGCTCCGGATTGCGCTCCGCTCGTTTCGTGCGCCGCCCGGGCCTTCTGCACCACGTCCAAAAAGTAGCTCTCCAGATTCTGCGTCGGATTATCCACCCGCACCGCGTCCGTCGCGATATCGTGCCGGATCACCTGCAACACGCGCTCCAGCGTTTCACGCGGCAACACCGGCGTCGTGATGCGCAACGTGTCCGGACGCGCCAGCAATTCCTTCAGCGTGCCCATCGCCTGGATTTTTCCGCCGTAATAAATCACCACGCGATCACACACATCCTCCACGTCCGAAAGCAAATGGCTGCTCAAAATCACCGTCTTGCCGCGCCGCGCCAAGGCCACAATCAAATCCTTCACCTCGCGGCAGCCGATTGGATCCAGCCCCGCCGTCGGTTCATCCAAAATCACGAGGTCGGGATCATTGATCAGCGCCTGCGCCAGCCCGATGCGCCGCTGCATGCCCTTCGAAAATTCACCCACCGTCCGCATCCGCGTCTGGTTCAGGCCCACCATTTCCAGCAATTGCTCCGCGCGATTGTCCCGTTCCACCTTGCCCAATTCAAAAAGGTTCCCGAAAAAGTCGAGCGTCTCGCGCGAATTCAAATAACGGTAGAGATACGATTCCTCCGGCAAATAACCGATCCGCGACTTCGTCTGCACGTGCCGCGGCGAATGGCCGAAAACCTCGATGTGCCCCTTCGTCGGATTCAACAACCCGAGCAGCAACTTCACCGTCGTCGATTTGCCCGATCCATTAGGCCCGAGTAATCCGAACACCTCGCCCCGCCGCACGTCAAAATCCACATCATCCACCGCCCGCGCCTTCGGCCGCCCCCAAAAATCCTTGAAGACCTTGGTCAGCCCGCGGATGGAAACCACGGTCTCCGCCGATTTTTGAACTTCGGTCGTCGATTTCGTTATTTCGGTAACATTCATTTCAAGTGGCCGATTCTACCAACCGGCGAAGCCTTGCGGCCAGCCCGCTTTTGTCGAGGCGCTTTTCCGCAATTTCTATCATGGCTGCGTACACCGAACCATCGTCTTTCGGAAAGGGAAGGCCATTCTTCCGCAAAAACGAAATCGCCGAAGCGGCAGCAGTTCTTTTGTTTCCGTCAATGAACGCTTGCGATTCGGCGATATGAAAGGCGTAAGCGGCGGCAATTTCAAACAAGCCTCCGTGCCCATACCAAAAACTGTTTTGAGCAGCACCTGCGGCCGACTCCACCAGACCTCGATCCCTGATGCCAGCCGATCCACCAAAACGCGCCAACGATTCATCATGCAAATACAATATTTCGGCAATAGTCAGGAAATCCGGCTCTTCCTTCATTGAGCCAGCTTCCGAAAAAGCTCGGCGTTGGTAGTGAAGACTTCATCCGCGATCCTTCTGAACTCCTCACTGACCTCTCCGCTCGAGACCAACTCATGAACATAAGCAACCACCTTCCGCTGCTCTTCGCGCGGGAGTTGCTTGATTTGTTCGATGACTTCGTTTGCGCTCACACTACGAAATTACCAATCTTTGCAGCCACAATCAAGCTGTGCCGCCAAACACCCAGCCCTGTAATCACGCCATTTGCGGCGCCAATTTCGGCGTCGGCTTGGTCGGCCGGGCGGGCGTTTCCGTCTCCGGATGATAATGTTCCAATTCCTCCCCCTTCCGCACCAGGCGCGCGCTGTTAAAGATCACGATCAGCGAGCCGACGTTGTGCAAAATCGCGCCCTCAATCGGCCCAATCGTGCCAAACGCCGCCAGAGTCAGACCAATGATGATAAAACAAACCCCGAACATGAAATTCTGGTTGATCACCGCCCGCGTGCTGCGCGAGAGCTTCACCAAAAATGGCAGCCGCCGCAGGTCATTGTTCATCAGCGCAATCGTCGCGCTGTGAATCGCCACTTCGCTGCCCGCCGCGCCCATTGCGATGCCGATATCGCCCGCGGAAAGCGCCGGCGCGTCGTTCACGCCATCGCCCACCACCGCGACCTTGTAGCCCTTCAGCTTCACGCCGCGCACAAATTCCACCTTGTTCTGCGGCAGACATTCTCCCACCGCTTCTTCGCAGCCAATCTCCCCCGCCACGCGCGTTGCCACCGCCTGCCGGTCGCCGGAAATCATCGCCACGCGGCGCACGCCGTTTTCCTTCAGCTCGGCCAAAGATTCCTTCGCTTCGGCGCGGGTCTTGTCCTGCATCCCGACCCAGCCGACGCAATGACCGTTGCGCGCAATGAAAATCAAACTCCAGCCTTCCGTCTCATTCAAATCGACGGATTTTTCAAAACCCGAATCGACGCCGTTGTCCCGCAGCCATTGCGCACGTCCCACCAGCACCTCCGCGCCGTTCACCTTCGCCTTGATGCCCCGCCCCGCGGTCTCGGCAAAATCCTTCGGCTCAACCAGCGGCACGCCGGCTTCATCCGCCAATTGCGTCAACGCCTTGGCCGTGGGGTGATTGCTGTATTTCTCCGCCGACGCCGCCAGCAACAACAGTTCCGCCGGCTTGGTCTCGCCCATCGGCGCCAAACGGCTCACCGCCAATTGCCCCGTCGTCAGTGTGCCCGTTTTGTCGAAAACGAACGCATTGATTTTTGCGGCCAGCTCAATGTCCGCCACGTTCTTGATCAAAATGCCCAACCGCGCCGCCGCGGAAAGCGCCGCTACCATCGCCGTCGGCGTCGCCAGGATGAACGCACACGGACACGACACCACGAACACCGTGATCACGCGGTCCAAATCGCGCGTGAACGCCCACACCAGCGCGCCAATCACCAGCACCAGCGGCGTGTAAAAGCCCATGTACTGGTCCACGATTTTCATGATGGGCAGCTTGGTTTTTTCCGCTGCCAAAATCAGTTCGCGCACGCGGCCCAGCGTCGTATCCGTGCCCGCGCGGCTCACTTTGATCTCCAAAACACCCGTCAAATTCTGCGTCCCCGCAAACACTTCATCGCCCGGCTTCTTGTCCGCCGGCAATGATTCGCCGGTGATCGTCGCCTGGTTGAAGGACCCCTGCCCCGTCACAATCACGCCGTCCGCCGCCACGTTGTCGCCCGGCCGGATGCGAATCATATCACCGATGGCCAATTCGCTCGCCGCCACTTCCTCTTCGCTGCCGTCTTTCCGGATCCGGCGCGCCTTGGTCGGCGTCAGTTTGATCAGCGATTCAATCGCGTCCCGCGCGCGCACCGCCGTGTTCGTTTCAATCACTTCGCCGATCAGCATGAAAAACGCGACCACGCCCGCCGTCTTGTAATCGCCGGACGCAAACGCCGCCAGCACCGCGATCGCCACCAGTTCATTGATGCTCAACCGGCCCACGCGCAAATCCTTGATGGCCGTGACCACGATCGGATAACCCAAAATAATCGCGCCCGCCATGGCGCTGAAACTGGCCACGCGCGAGTCGCTGATCGTCAGCCAATCCACCAAATACGCGTTGATGACAAAGACCAGGCCCACGATCGTGTGCCACAAACGAATGTCCGAATGCGAATGATCATGGCCGCACCCGCAGCCATCATCGTGCTCGTGGTGATGATCATGATCATGGTGATGATGCTGATGCTCATCTTCCTGGCTCAAAAGTGACGTCACTTGCATAACTCAAAAAATCCGAAATCCGAAATCCGAAGCCCGAACCAATTCCGAAAATCCCGCTGACGCCCAGACGACCGTCATTTCGGCCTTCGGGCTTCTTTCGGATTTCGGATTTCGAAATTCGGATCTCATTTTATTGTCCCGCCTGATTCGTTGTCGCCGTCAGCGGCTTCGGCGGCTCTTGGTTCAACAATAACCGCAATTCGCGCGGTTTTCCATCCGCCCGCTCAGGCACATAAATCTTTTCGTCCAGGTTCGTCAGCACCCGGCCCATGACCTCGTTGAACTGCTGCTGCGCGAACAATTGCTTGTTCGTCTGGTACCACGGCAGAATATTCACGAAATTCGTCGCCCGGCTGCTCAAATCGCTGATCAATTGCGCCCGCTGGGATTCCGCCAGGTTCACAATGCTGTTCGACGTCGCAATCGCCGCCGTCAACACCTGGTTCGTCTCGCTGCTGGCCTGCTGCAACGCCTTGTCGCGGTTGATCTGCGCGTTGAGCACCGCCACGAACGCATCGCTCACTTTCTGCTGTCGCGGCCACGTCGTCACCACATCGCACTGGTCCACGGCCACGCCCACGTTTTGCTTGTCCAGCAACTCCGTCGCGCGCTGCCGCACCGCGTCCTGGAAACCCGCTTTGTCCCGGGTCAAAATGTCGTCCACCTTGTAATGCGCCGAAGCGTAAACAATCGCGTTATTCAACGCGTTCTGCACCACGTTCGACGCATTCACAAAGCCGAACGTGTAACGGATCGGATCCTCGATGCGATAATACAGCGTCGCCTGCACATGCACGATATTCGCGTCCGCCGTAATCGTATAACCATCCACCGCCGGATTCAGTGACATCCCACTCACCGGCGCTCCCGCCACTTCCGCGTACCAACCCACGTTCGAAGCCACCTTCTGGATGCCGGTCACCGAAACTTTGACGACTTCATCGATGGGATACGGATACGCCCAATGCAATCCCGGGCCGAGCAATGCCTTGGTGCCCACGCCCAGCGGCTTGCCAAAGCGCAAAATCATCGCGCGCTCGTTCGGTTCCACCTTGAAAAAGCCGGAGGCCAGAAAGACCACCACCAGCAGGAACATGACAAATCGGACGATGGCAAAACTGCTGCGCAGCGCCTCGCTCAGCGCCTGCGACCCGGCATCCACGTGCGCTTCCGGCCCATGCGAATGCTCGTGATCGTGCTCGTCGTGCGGATGGGAATGCTCGTTCATTCTGGGATTATTTCGCGGCCGAGTTCGTCATCGCGCCTTTAAACAACGTAAACGGCTCCGTCTGCTGGTCGAAAATCAGCGTCGATTTGTCCTTGAGCGAATCTTCCAGCGCGGTCAAACGGAACAGGAAACTCGCCAATTCCGGGTTCTGCTCAAAAACGCCCAGATACTTCGCCGCCTCGGTCTGCCCCTGGCCCTGGACCTTCAGCGCCACGCCCTGCGCCTCGGCCAAAATCTTCGCCGCCTTCAAATTTGCATCCGACCGGATGATGTTCGCCTGCGACTCGCCTTCATATTGCACCGCGCTCACCAGCTTGTTGCGCTCTTCGGTCATGCGGCTGAAAACTTTCTCTGTCGTCGATTCGGGCAGGCCGATTTTCTTGAAATTCAGGAATTCAATCGCGATGCCGTAATCGTTCGTTTGAAGCTGCGATTGCACCGCCTTGAGCACCTCATTCTCAACCTGGTCGAATTTCGAGCCGCCCGGGTTCGCTGAAACGAGGTCCGAAAGCGGATGCTTGCCGATCACCGAGCTCTTCGGGGTGCTCACCAGCGTCCCCAATTGCTGTTCCACCGCCGGAATGCCGCCCGGAAATTTCTGCAAAAACACGCCCGGCTCGGTGATGCGCCAGCCGACATACACCGACGTCAGCAGCGTGAATCCATCCGAAGTCAGGTCCTCGCGAAACTTGTTCTCAAAAAGCGAGCTCTGGATCCGCTTGTCGAACTTGTAAACGCGCTGCACCGGCGGCGGCCATTTGAAATACAGTCCCGGATCGTTCAGGGAGCGTGTCGGTTTGCCGAACGTCGTGACCACCGCCACTTCCGTCGTCCGCACCTGGAATGCGCACAGCCAGAACGCAAAAATGATCACCAGCAATGCGCCGATAACAATGATGAGAGAACTTCGTTTCATGTAAGCTAATTATTTCTTTCCGGACACAGTCAAATCCTGGAGCAGGTCTTCGCGCAGCTTCGTCTGCAAATCGAACTGCAGCACGTCATGCGTGTTCGTCGTCAGCAGCACATACTTCCGCGCGTTGGCTGTCGCCCGCGCAAAGGTCTGAAGATACTCGCGTTCCATGTAAATGGAAGGCGCCGCCTCGAACGCCGGGATGCGGTTCGTAAACAACGCCGCCTTCGCCCACGCGTCAATTTCCAGTTTCGTCCGCGCCGCTTCCGCCACGTTGATGATGTTCGTCGCCGTGGCCGCCGCCAGCGCGTTGGTCTTGATGTCATCCGCCTGCGCCGCCAGGATATCCGCCTGCTTCGTCTGCGCCGCGCCCACCACCTTCTCGTAATCCGGCGCCACCTTCACCGGCGGATGAATGTCCTGCAATCCCACAAAAATGATCTTCACGCCCAACTCGCGTTCATTCGCCGCCGCCTGGATTCGCTGGCGCAAATCATCCGCCGCCTGGCCGCGCTGGCGGGACATGACATCGATGAAATCCGCGCTCACCAGGTAACGCACCACTTCCCGCGTCGCGAGATCCTGCAACAAATTCGTCGCGTTGACATTTTTGTACGCCCAATCAAGAACGTTCGTGATCTGGAACTGCACCGGGATGCTCACCGTGAGCAAGCTCACCGGCGGCGTGCTCTTGGCTGCCTCCTCGTTCGTGCTCGTGATCTCGTTCATTCCCCGGTTCGCCACCAGAAAATTTTCCTCCTTCGCGTGCGGCACCGTCCAAAGAATCGTGTTCTGCTTCTCGTATTGCGGGTCCGGCTGCGCGCCCACAAAAAAGCTCTGCACTTCCGCCGTGCGGTACCGATACACGCTGTCAATCGGCCATGGCCATTTGAAATGCGCGCCCGGCCCCAGGATCGTTTTCGCCCGCTGCCCGAAGTGCTCCAGCAACGCCTGCTCGCCCGGCTCCACGAACACCATCGTCGTCGACAAGAACAGCGCCGCCACCTGCAGCAAAATAATCCACGCCAGCGCCTTTTCGAAAAATCGATAAAACCACGTCTCGGAAACTTTGAAGCCAAATTGATAATCCAGCGCCTGCCCCGCCGTCTTGATCAACCCCTCCGGCTGTCCCAGCAAACCCACCAGCCGGCTCTCATACAACGGCCGCGCAATTCTCCCCTTCACCCGCGGACGGTAAATTTCGAGTATCAGATTGATCAGCGTTTCGACCGCCACCAATCCCAACAGCGCGCTCAACCCCCAGCCCGCGTAAAAATCCATCCGCGCGTAGCCCATCACCACACCCACCGCGCCCAATGCCACCACCACGCACAAATACGCGCCCAGCAACACCCAACTCGCCCCCGGCCGCAGCAGCCGATGGTTCTCCAGCCGCGCAATCGTCGCCGCAAATTTTCCGAACAGGAACAACAGCAGCGCCGCCACCGCAAAAACCGCCGCCGCCGTCACCGGTTGTTTTAATTCCGGCAATAGCGTCGTTTTGGAAAACCAGCGCAGCAGCAAAAACGCAGCCAATGCTTCCAGGATGAGCAGCACCCCCGTGAACACCGGCACGAAAAATCGCTCGAATTGCTCACGCGACCGTTGCGCCGGAAATCCTTCCGTGTCCTTCGTCTCAAACAGGCTCGACGCGCCCTTGCTGCGCATCAATTCGTCGAATTCCAGTTTTTCCAGCCGCTCGTTTTCCTCGAGCCGCATCTGGAACCAGCTCACCGCGGCCACCAGCGTGCCGATGCCGAGGAAAATGGAGCTGATCTGCCCGGCCACGGAATTCGTCACGCGCGCCACGGCAAAACCCGCCACCGTCACCACCAGCAGGGCCAACAGATTCACCAGCCCGTTCTTTCGTGTGCTTCGTTCCATTTGAGTCCGTTAAATGAGTGATGTGTTAACTGAGTTAAATGGGTTTGATATCTTTCCGCGATGTTGATTCGGCGGATTTAACTGATTTAACAAGTCACTCATTTAACGTTTTAACTTAGTTCGCGCTCCTCGAACAGGAGCGTCGCAAGGCACAGGGCCGCGCCCACGTAACCCACCACGTAGCCGAACGCCTTGCCAACATATTCCCACGGGAACGTCTTTTTCCCCGTTTCCAGCACGTCCGCAAGCCAGAAAAGCTGCCAATTCGGCGTCACCGTGTAAAGAACAGAGCCCCACCACGACCCTTTCTGCGCATGCGTGCCGAACAGATAATCCGACATCAAACCCAGCAAAAACAGCGCCGAACAAACCGCCAGCGTCGGGATCACATCCAGCCGCGTCGAACACGCCAGCGCCAGCGCCGCCAATATCCACAGCGCGAACAACACCAGAATCGACGCCGGCACCAGCCGCCAATCCACCGTCCCCATTTCGCCCAGGCTCTCCTTCTGTGTGGTGAACGAAAAAATAATATAGGCCGCCAGCGTCAGCATCAGCACCAGCGCAAAAAACGCGTCGCTCACGAAGGGCCGGCGCAGAAAAAAGTTGCTGAACCCGCCAATCCCGTACGCCACCAGCACCCCCGCGCAAAAAATCCCCAGCGCCGCCATGTCCGTGCTCCCATACGCATCAAATGCCATCCGGCTCGCGATCAGCGCCGCCACCAGGTTCACATACGTCATCAGCGTCAGCGCCAAAACCAGCCCCACATATTTGGCCAGAATAAATTGCGCCCGCCCGATGGGCTTCGAAAGCACCGCCAGCGCCGTTCCCGTCCGAATTTCCCGCCCCACCGAAGATGACGCCGTCAGCACCGCGCCAAACAAGCCTGCCAGCAGCATGGCCGCCAATACACTATTTTTCACCAGCTTCGGTTCGTCGCCGAACGCGAAGTAATAAGGCGTTGCCAAAAAAATCTCAAACGCGGCCGTGGCGGTCGTGAGCAGCAAAAAAACCGGCTGCCGGACCAGTTCCATAAACGCGTTGGCGGCGATGGTTGCGAACTGTCGCATTAAGTCAGGCTGGATAGACTACGAATTACAAACCCGAAAGCAAATCGTTATTCATTGTTACGTAGCGCAGAGTGGCACTCTGCTGTATCGCCGAATTGCATTCGGCTGGGCGCCGATACTCAGCTCGCCCTCGAAATCTTCAGCGGCCATTCAGACTCATTAAACAATAAGACAGGACAATGGCCAATTTGTTCGCATAAAAGAACTGTGCGTCTTGGGGCACAGCGGCCTATGGCAAAGAGGTTCGACGATACAATACGCTGGCGCCCCCCAAAACCGGGAGCGCCGATCTCCCGATCGGCGCGATAAACTACTTCAATATCGAGCATCTGCGTTCATCCGCGTTCATCTGCGGTCAAAAATATTCGCGCTCATTCGCGAACCACGTTTCGCGCAGCGAACAGCAGCAATTGGGCACCCCTATAGTGGCGGGCTTGGGAAGCCGATTCGCGTAACTCCTTATTCGGTTTTCGCCATTCGGATTTCGGATTCATCCGTGTCCATCTGTGTCCATCCGTGGTTAGCATCCCGCCGCCCTCTCCAAAAACCGCATCACACTGTCCCCATGCCTCATCATCTTCCTTTCCCGCCAAACCGCCGGAATCTCCAGCGTATCCCGCTTCGTATGCCCCAGCACAAACAGCCCGCCCGCCGCCAGCAATCGCGGCAAATTCGGCTCATCCAAAAGTTGCTGCGCCAGCGACGTCGACCGTCGTCCCACATTTTTTTCTCCATACGGCGGGTCCGCCAGCATCAAATCGAATTGCGCCCCGGCGTCTGCCATTTGCGGCAGCACCGCAAACACATCCTGCACCCGCACCCGCAACACCTCGGGCGCAAACCCCGCCTCGATGGCATTGCGCCGCAGCACCTCCGCATGCCGCGCTGATTTCTCCACGCAAATCGCCGAACTCGCCCCCCGGCTCAACGATTCAAAACTCAGCGCCCCCGTCCCGGCGAACAATTCCAGCACCCGCGCCCCGGCCACGCGGTCGCCCAGGCTGTTGAACACCGCCTGTTTCACCAGATCCGGCGTCGGCCGCACATCCAGCCCCTTCGGAGCCTTCAAAATCCGCCGCGCCGCTTTTCCACCCGTGATTCGCATGAAAGAAAGCTACGGCCAAATCCACGCCTGATGAAGCGAATAAAACCGTCGGCATGATAACATATCGTGTAGCACCCGCGTTCCCGCGGGTCGTTTCGAACGTCTCGCCCGAAACATTTGCGGGGGTAGCCAATCACCACGATTTTGGAACTTGGATCTTGGAACTTGGAATTTCCCTGGAGCTTGGATGTTGGACGCTTGGGGCTTCAATGGCCGTCCCTCAACACCGCCCGCAACGACTCCACTTCCTCCCTCAACTCCGAAATTAATTGAGCGTGCCGCTTCGGATGCGAATCCCCCGCCTTCGCAGGACTTGATTTCACATCACCCTTCAAATTGCCCAGCGTTTCCGCCGCCTCTGGAGAAACCCACCGCGCATACGACACCGGCCGCAAACGCGTCCCGAACCGGTTCGCATACACCTTCGTTATCTCCGCCCCAAAAAACAAAATCTGCGCCGAATAATAAACCCACAACAAGATCAACACAATCGACCCCGCCCCGCCGTACGCCGAAACTGTCGTGCTCCGCCCCAAATACCATCCCAGCAAAAATTTTCCCGCCGTGAACAACAGCGACGTCACCACCCCGCCCACCCAGACATCCCGCCAGGCAATTTTCACATCCGGCAACACTTTGAAAATCAGCGCGAACAGCACCAGGATCACCAAAAACGAAATCACATCACCCATCACCACCGGCAATATGCCCAATCCCGGCATCAACTCGTTCACATATTTGCTGAACGCCGCCAGCGCCGTGCTCACCAGCAGCGACACCAGCAGCAAAAAACCAATCCCCACCACCATCGCAAACGAAAGCAACCGGTCCCGAACAAATCCCCAGACGCCTCGGCCCGGCTTCACCTCCACCCGCCAAACCGTATTCAGCGCGTCCTGCAATTCAATGAACAACCCCGTCGCCGTGATGATCAGCGTCACAATCGCAATCGCGCTCGCCATCAATCCCTTGTGCGTTTGATACTGCGCCGCCATCGCCGCCTGGATCGCCTCCGCGCTTTTCTTTCCGATCAAACCGCCCACCTCCGTAAACATCTGCGTGCGCACCGAGTCCGGATCGAAAACCAGGCTCGCCATGAAAATCGCGATCATGAACAGCGGCGGCATCGCAAAAATCGTGTAAAACGACAAAGCCGCCCCCAAACGCGGCGCCTTGTCATCCATCCAGGCGCTCACCGAAGTTTTAAGTACGCCCCAAACGTCCTTGAAAAACCGGGCCATGAATCAAATTATCACTGCCCCGACCATTCTCCGACTGGGCATTTTCCCTATTAACCGGTAGGGACGAGTTGCTGCTCGTCCTCATATTCCGCCCGCGCATCCAGCGCGAACGAAAAGGAATTTATCAAACGCCCAAAACCTCGCGGCCTCCACACCACCGCCGACCGGAGCGCCGATCTCCTGATCGGCGCGAACGACGTCCTATTTCGGACGCTGGTCATCCCTACGCCTCCTTGCGCAACACCGTGTCCCGCTGCGCCCACCCCGGATTCGCCGCCGGATAATCCAGGTTGTAATTCAACCCCCGGCTCTCCGGCCGCGCCAGCGCGCTCGTCACGATCAACTCCGCCACCGTCGCGATATTGCGCAGCTCCAGCAAATCGCTCGTCACGATGAAATCCCAATAATATTCCTGGATCTCCTCCTGCAAATTCGCGATGCGCTTCTGCGCGCGCTGCAATCGTTTGTTCGTCCGCACGATCCCCACGTAATCCCACATCAACCGCCGGATTTCGTCCCAATTGTGCGACACCACCACCAATTCATCCGCATTGGTCGCCTTGCCCGATTGCCACAGCGGAATCTTGAAATCATTTTCGTGGCGCGCGCAGGCCAAAACTTTATTTGCCGCGCGCGTCGCGCAAACCAGCGCCTCCAACAGCGAATTACTCGCCAACCGATTCGCTCCGTGCAATCCCGTGCACGACACTTCGCCCACTGCGTAAAGCCCGCCAATCTCCGTCTCGCCATCGATGTTCGTGGCCACGCCGCCGCATTGATAATGCGCCGCCGGCACCACCGGGATCGGTTCCTTCGTGATATCAATCCCGTATTTCAGGCAGTTCTGGTAAATGTTCGGAAACCGTTCAGCGACGAATTTCGCCGGCTTGTGCGTGATGTCCAGCAGCACGAATTTCGCGCCGCTCTTTTTCATCTCACCGTCAATCGCGCGCGCCACCACGTCCCGCGGCGCCAGCGATTTCAGGCGATGATACCGATCCATGAACTCGACGCCCTCAACCGTCTTCAGCACCCCGCCTTCGCCCCGCACCGCCTCGCTGATCAGAAACGACTTCGCCGTGGGATGATACAGGCAGGTCGGATGGAACTGGATGAATTCCATGTTCGCAATCGCCGCACCAGCGCGATACGCCATCGCCACGCCATCGCCGGTCGCAATGTCCGGATTCGTCGTGTAGAGATAAACCTTCCCGCAGCCACCCGTCGCCAGCAATGTCATCGGCGCCACAAACGTCGACACGTTTCCCGAGTTTTTATCCAGCACATAAACCCCCAGGCACCGGCTATCGCCCACGTAGCCCAATTTCTGGCTCGTGATCAAATCAATCGCAAAATGATTTTCGAACACCTCAATGTTCGGCTGGCGCGACACCGCATCCAGCAACGCGCGCTCGATCTCGCGGCCCGTGACGTCCTTCGCATGCAAAATGCGCCTCCGGGAATGCCCCCCTTCCTTGCCCAGGTCCAATTGATGATGCCCATTCGCATCCTCGCGCTCGGAAAACCTCATTCCCAGCTCGATCAATTCCTGCACCCGCTCCGGCCCTTCCTCGACAATCGTCCGCACCACCTTCTCCTTGCACAATCCCGCGCCCGCTTCCAGCGTATCCCGCACGTGCATCTCGATCGAATCCTCCCGGCTCGTCACCGCCGCGATGCCTCCCTGCGCGTAATTCGTGTTCGACTCCGCCTTGTTCTTTTTCGTGATGATGGCCACGCGCCCGCGCGGCGCCACCTTGAGCGCAAAAGAAAGTCCCGCAATGCCGCTGCCCAGAACCAGGTAATCGAATTGTTTCATTGCTGGGCCGCACTTTGCGATTTTGCCGCCGCCTTGTCAATTTGCCGGCTCCCCCCCGGTGTCCTAATTTGCGGTGCGCGGGTCTTTGACCCGCAGCAACATAAGCCAAATCGGAAGCGCGCCAGGTTCGGCAAAACGCTCTGCCCTTAATGTGCCAAACTCCCCCACCAGAAGTTGCCTCGTCCCTTCACATGACGTAAACTGAACATCTTTGATGAAAGAAAAATCTCCAGAACGCCCGGTGCGTGTCGGCCTGATTTCCCTCGGCTGCGCCAAGAATCTTGTCGACGCCGAAATCATGCTCGGCTCCCTCCTCAAAAACGGCGTGGAAATCACCAACGATGCCTCCCAGGCCGACGTTATGATCGTCAATACCTGCTCGTTCATCGATTCCGCGCAGGAGGAAAGCGTCGACACCATTCTGGAATCCGCCGAGGTCCGCGAGGCGAACCATCGCGGCCAGGGCCTCATCGTCTCCGGCTGCCTCCCCCAGCGTTTCCGCGAGGAATTGCCCAAACTCCTCCCCGAAGTCGACGCCTTCATGGGCATCGACCAGGTCGCCCAGGTCTCCGACATCGTCAAACAAGCCCTTGCGCGCAGGGCCGAAAAAGTCCAAAGCCCAAAGTCCAAAGTCCTAAGTCGAAGAACGAAAGTCGTCGCCAAACTGAACGATTTGGACAAAAACCATTCCCCCACCGGCCACGAAAAATCCGAATCCTTCCGCGGCACAGAGAAGTTCGGCAACACCAAAACCGTCCTCTCAACACTCGACTCTCGACACTCGACACTTTTAAACGTCACCCAACGCCCCATTTACATCCCGGACGTTTCCACCCCTCGCTTCCGCCTCACCCCCCGCCATTTCGCCTACGTCAAAATTGCCGAAGGCTGCAATCATCCGTGCAGCTTTTGCATCATCCCCCGCATGCGCGGCTCGCACCGCAGCCGCCAGCAAGCCGACGTCGTGGCCGAAGCCAAAGCCCTGATCGCCGACGGCGTAAAAGAGCTGAACCTGATCTCCCAGGACTCCACCTATTACGGCCTCGACCTCCGCCCGAACCACAGCCGCGCCATTTCCTCGCCCGAAAAATTTTCCGCCGCGACCAAAGCTCTTTCCGCCGACGCCACCACCATCAGCACGCTCCTGCGCGAATTGAACGAGCTCAAAGGCGATTTCTGGATCCGCCTGCTCTACACCCACCCCGCGCACTGGACCGATGAACTCATCCGCACCATTGCCGAATGCCCCAAAGTCGCGCGCTACGTAGACATCCCCTTGCAGCACATCCACGAAAACATGCTCGAACGCATGCGCCGCGAAACTTCGCAGCAATATATCGTCGACCTCCTGAAAAAAATCCGCGCCGGCATCCCCGGCATCGCCCTGCGCACCACGTTCATCGTCGGTTTCCCCGGCGAAACCGACGCCTATTTTCAATCCCTGCTCGAATTCATCCGCCAAACCAAATTCGAACGCCTCGGCGTGTTCAGTTATTCGCAGGAAAAAGGCACCCGCGCCGGGCAAATGGCCGGCCAAATCCCCGACAGCATCAAACAAAAGCGCCGCCAACTCGCCATGGCCGCCCAACACAAGATTGCCGTTGAAGTCGCCGAATCCTTCGTCGGCCGCGAACTCAAAGTCCTCGTTGAAGGCAAAGCCAACGAGAAACAACTCCAATCCGCCAACGTGAGTTCGTGGGAACACGGCCTCCTCCGCGAAGCGCAAAAAACGCGAAACCCGAAACCCGAATCTCGAAACTATTTGGTCGCCCGCGGCGAAGCCGACGCCCCCGACATCGACGGCCGCGTCTACATCCGCGGCAAACTCCCCATCGGCGAATTCTCCCGAGTCAAAATCATCGCCCACACCGACTACGACCTGATAGCCGAACCGGTCTAAGCAGGCGGGGCGAGACTCCGTCGAGCCCTGATCTTCTAAATCGCATCAGCCGACTTGAGAATTCCTCCAAAAGAGTTCACGTCTTGAACTCCAAAAATCAGAACATATCAACGGCTGTATTCGACGAGAGAAGCTCGAACAACTTCTCCCTGTCCCATCGGATGGGAGAGGGCCGGGGTGAGGGTTCGGGTCCATGACCACGAGGCCCTGGTTTTTTGCAACCCGCGGCTAGATTTGCCTCTTTGTTTCTCGTCCGGTTTCAGCTAAAACGTCGCCGTGAATTTGCCGAATAAACTGACGCTGTCCCGCTTCGCCTTCACCGTGGCGTTTCTCATCGTCATGTTTTCCGGCATGCCCTACCGCGAAACCGTCGCGCTCGCGTTTTTCGTCGCCGCCGGCATCAGCGATTTCCTCGACGGCCAGATCGCCCGCCGCCACAACCTCATCACCAACTTCGGCATCCTCATGGACCCGCTTGCGGACAAAATCATGGTCTGCTCCGCCTTCATCGCCTTCGTCGAACTCGGATGGTTCGCCGCCTGGATGACCGTCATCATCGTCTCGCGCGAACTCGCCATCACTGGCCTGCGCCTGCTCGCCGCCTCCAAAAACGTCGTGCTCGCCGCGGAACGTTACGGCAAGCACAAAACCATTTCCCAAATCGTCGCCATCATTGCCATATTCATCGATCAAATCATCCGCCAGGACCAATGGGGCGCCGTCGGCAACGCCATTTTCGGCTGGCACATCGGCCCGCACTCCTGGACCTGGTGGGTCGCCGCCATTTTCAAATGGGTCGCCGTCGTGCTCACCTTCATCTCCGGCTTCCTCTACCTCTGGAAAAATCGCGCCCTCTACCTTGATGACATGTAAGCGGATGCAAGCAGAACCCGAGCCCAAAAGAAGAAGCGGCATCAGACTAATGAACTCATCTCGCTGGATTGAGTCACCAGGTTGCGGACCTTCTGAAAGCTGTCCAAAGTTTCACCCTCTCCCCGGGGGAGAGGGCCGGGGTGAGGGCGAGCGTAAAACAAAATATCGCCTCATTGGCAGTCTCTGAACATTTACTGAACAAACATGAGCCCGGTCAACCAGCCGCCAATTTCCGAATCCTGAAAACCCCGTGAACACCCTCCTCCTCTGGCTCGCTCAAGGCTTCGGCATCGGCCGCATCCCCGTCGCGCCAGGCACCTTCGGCTCAGTCGTCGGTCTCGGCTGGTTCGCGCTTCTCCTCCTGACCGGAAATCTCTGGCTCTTCCTCGTCGGAATTGTCATCAGCCTTGCCCTTTCCGCCTGGCTCTGCGGCGCCGGCGAAAAAATCCTCAAAGCCAAAGACCCGGGCTCAGTAGTCTTCGATGAAATCGCCGCCATCCCCATTTGCTTCCTGGGATGGGTCGTATTTCACCTCTGCAAAACCGGCTCCTTCCCCGCGCCCGAATTCTTCTTCTCGAAACAAAATTGGCTGCCCACCGTCGGCGTCTTCGCCGCCTTCCGATTATTCGACGTCTGGAAACCCTGGCCCGTGCGCCAAAGCCAAAATCTCCCCGGCGGCTGGGGCGTGACCATCGACGACGTCCTCGCCGCCGTCTACGTCAACATCGTCGTCCTGATTCTCCTCTTTGTCCTGTAGCGGTGGTCTGCGACCGCCGCAAATTGCTTGGGGAGCGCGCCCGCCCCGGGCGCAGTGAGCTGCGCATCGCGGCTCACAGCTGCGTGTGAAAATGCCTCACGATTCGAAACCTGCTTGCGCCTCAATCATTCGCTGCGAGCATTCCCCGAATGATTCGCGCATTGCTCCTTGAACTACGGCATATCAGAGGCTGTATTCGATGAGAGACGCAGGAACAACTTCTCCCTCTTCCATCGGATGGGAGAGGGCCGGGGTGAGGGTTCGGGTTTATGGGGAGGCGCACCGAACTGCAGTAATGGTGCCTCCCGCTCCCCTATTAATGCTTCGGCAACGGCAACGTCTCACCCGAATTGCTCGGCTGATACATCCCCGGCTTCAATCCTGATAACGGATCGCTCCGTTTCGAATGCCGATGCGCCACCACCACCAGCACGACCGTCACCAGCGCCAGTCCCGCCAGAGCCGCCGCCCCCAGCCGCCAGTTCACCTTCGAAAGCTGCAACATCACGAAATCCACCGGCGTCTTCGGCTGATCGGTCAACGGCGGCGGCTCGCGGAACTTCACCGTCTGCCCCAATTCCGACTCCAAATTCGACATCACTTGCGGCACATCCATCTTCAAAATCGTCGACACCGTCCGCACAAAACCGCGGATGTAAACCGGCGCGGAAAACACGTTGAAATTGCCTTCCTCCAGCGCGCGGATGTGGTCCGTGCGGATTTTCGTAATCTCCGCCAGTTCCTGAATGGTCAGTTTTTGGGCTTCGCGCGCCTGGCGAAGCTGTTCGGCAACCGTAGGCATGGCCTCTTTGTGCTGGTTTCCAAGCCTTTTGGCAATCCTGATTTATATAGTGGCACGGGCGTCTCGCCCGTGCGAACCGACTCGGCTCATTGACCCCCATGTCGTCTATAACAGTCCCGCCAAAGGAGGCAAAGGGCGCAAGTGGAAATGAGACAAGCAAAATCAGCTCCTCAAAGCTTTGAATTCATCAACCAAGCCGCGTACCGTCCAATTCGCCGCGGGCGTTCCTGGGTCGCGGAATACATCGGAGCGCAAAGCATTGCTCCGCACGTTGCGCGTATTTCATCCCCAAAACCTTCAATTCGCACCTGTTCGCACGTATTCGCCTTTCGAAATTCTATCGCTCAAGTGCGTGGATTTTACGCCCGTTGCACCCGCGTCGCGAAATCGTAGCCGATATCTCTCGCCGCAAGTCATTGTCCCCCAATGTCAGTCGCGCCCAGTCGTGCAAGGCGGACTCGGAGCCGAACCACGCCCGGTCCCGCCTTCTTCATTCTGCATTCTTCATTCTACCTTCCCCCTTTGTCGTCCAAACACCGACACCAAAAAGGGCCTCGTTCCGATTTCGCAAAATTAAGAAACGGCGACCGTAACCGCATGAAAACGTTAAGCGTTTTATTCACCATCGTCCTCTTTGTTGCCGCGAACAGCCTCGCGGCGCATCTGAGACACGCCCGCGCTTTGCCGGTCCGAACCACCACCGCCCGCTTGAATGTCCATCGCACTGAAAACAACCAATGAAACGTCTGAAGAATTTCAAACTCATCCTCGGCCTCACCCTCATCCTCGTGGGTTGCGGCCTCATCGCGGCTTATTTCCTGAGAACCCCCTCTCACGAAATCTCCCGCGCCGAACTGACCCAGCTCATCGAGCAAAACCAAATCATTAAAGGCAGCGCCGTCCCAGCGCCTTACAATGGCATCTACCTCGTCGAAGGCACGCGCAAGGTCAACGGCAAAATCGAAAAATTCTACGTCACCACGCATCTTGATGGATCCGAAGCCAAGGCTCTCTTCGCCGACAAGAACGTGAAGATCAAAGTCCCCGGCGAAGGCGAACGCGGCCAGTGGGTCAGCATTCTCTCGACGCTGTTCATCGGCGGCTTGGTCGTGGGCTTGGTCGCTTTCCAGGCCAACATCGGCCGCGCCAAAAACACCCGCGTCACCCAACGACCCACCATCCGTTTCAGCGACGTCGCCGGCATCGAAGAAGCCAAGGGCGAAGTGTCCGAAATCGTCGATTTCCTCAAGCACCCGAAAAAATACCAGCGCCTCGGCGGCACCTTGCCCAAAGGCGTGCTGCTCATTGGCCCGCCCGGAACCGGCAAAACCATGCTCGCCAAGGCCATCGCCTGCGAAGCCAACGCCGCGTTCTTCAGTGCCCACGGCAGTGATTTCACCGAAGTCTTCGTCGGCGTCGGCGCCAAGCGCGTCCGCCAGCTTTTCCGCCAGGCCCGCAAGCACAATCCCGCGATCATTTTCATCGATGAAATCGATTGCGTCGGCAAGAACCGCAAATTTGATTCCCACGGCGAACATCAGCAGACCATCAACGCATTGCTCGCCGCCATGGACGGTTTCCAAGGCAGCGAAGGCATCGTGGTCATCGCCGCGACCAATCGCCCCGAGGATCTCGACGACGCCCTCACGCGTCCCGGTCGCTTCGATCGCAAAGTGTTCGTGCCTTATCCGGACATGAAAGGCCGCCGCGCCATTTTGCAGGCGCACGCCCACGATAAACCCATCGAAGGCGAAAAAACGCTCGATGTCATCGCCCAAACCACACCCGGCATGTCCGGCGCAGACCTCGCGAACGTCATCAACGAAGCCGCCATCCTGTGCGCGCAAAAAGATTCGCACAGCATCCAACTCGCGGACCTCGAATCCGCCCGCGACAAAGTCCGCTTCGGCAAGGAACGCAAATCGATGGTCCTGAAACAAAAGGAACGCGAGATGGTTGCCTATCACGAAGCCGGCCACACCATCATCCATTTGAAGACCTCGACGTTGCCGCCGCTTTACAAAGTCAGCATCGTCCCGCGCGGCCAGGCCCTCGGCGTCACCACCCTGCTGCCGGACGAAGATCAAAATCTCCAAAGCAAACGCTTTTTGCTCGAAGAACTCTTCGTCCTCATGGGCGGCCGCGCTGCCGAGAAAACATTCTACGGCACCACTACCAACGGCGCCGCCGGCGATCTCGATGTCGCGCGGAAAATCGCCCGCAACATGATCCATCAATGGGGCATGGGCGAACGCCTCTATTACGAGCCGGAAAAACAGGACGCGGAAATCGAAATCAACCGCCTCCTCGAAACCGCCGACCGCGAAGCCCACGCCGTCATCATGGCCGAGCGTGAGAACACTGAGAAATTAGCGAAGGCCCTGTTGGAACGCGAAACCTTGACGCGTGAAGAAGTGCTGGCGCTCGTGCGTCCAATGGAAAAGGCCGAGGCGAAGGCTTAGACTTGCAGGAACCAACGGAAGCACTCGCGCCTCACAACTGTTGAAAGCGAGTGCTTCCCGAATTTTTGGCCGGCGCGCGGACCCAATCCGTGCCGTGGAATAAAGTCCGCGTGCCGCGCCAATGTATTGTCACTCTATAGCTTTCTGCCGGCAAATAGCCCCAGCAGCAGCAGAATGACAAAGATGGCGACAAACAGATAAAACAGGAATACTGCTATATTTGCCGCCGCGCCTGCCACCCCTGTAAACCCCAGCAGCGCCGCGATAATCGCAATCACGAAGAATATTGCAGCCCATCTTAACATATAGCCTCCTTGGTTTGGGTTAATGTCTTCATGGGAAAAGGTACGCCCTGAAAAGCCCGATTTCGCTGGGGTTTTATGCCCAAAACCTGAAAACGTGAATAGAAGCAAACGAAATTTAACGAAGGCATTTCGCCACATCTCTGCTCCCTCTGCTCTCTCCTGTTCAATCTTCGTTCTTCGTTCCCCTCTTAGAAGTTTCTGTTCAAACCGCGGTCTGCCCTGCCCCGTCCGCGCCTCCGCCGTCCAGATCAATTAGAATATCCCGCGGCTCCGCTCCCTTGCTCGGTCCGACGATGCCACGGTTCTCCAATTCATCCATGATGCGCGCCGCTCGCGTGTAGCCCAGGCGCAGCCGCCGTTGCAGCAACGACACGCTCGCCTTCTGTTCGCTGCGGATGACCTCGATGCATTGCTGGACAATTTCCTCGTCCTCATCGATGCCGCTTTCGTCACCGAAACTCGCCGCCGGTTTGGAAAGTTGTTGATGAATTTCCACTTCGTAACTCGGCTTCGCCTGCCCGGCAATGAAGTCCACCACGCCCTGAAGCTCCTGGTCGGTGATCAGCGCGCCCTGCGCCCGAATCAATTTCGCCGAACCGGGCGGCAAATAAAGCATGTCGCCTTTGCCCAGCAGCTTGTCCGCGCCCATCGCATCCAAAATCGTGCGCGAATCCACCTTCGCCGCCACTTGGAACGCAATACGCGCCGGAATGTTCGCTTTGATGACACCCGTGATGACGTCCACGCTCGGCCGCTGCGTCGCCACGATGCAATGAATCCCCGCCGCGCGCGCCATTTGCGTGATGCGCGCAATCGCCATTTCCACGTCCGCCGGCGCCACCAGCATCAGGTCCGCCAACTCGTCAATAATCACCACGATGTACGACAGCTTTTCCGGAATGACGATGTCATCCTCGCGCGGCACCACAATTTCCTCGTCCACTTCGACCGCAAAACCCTCCGCGCCGGGCTCAACCTTTTCCTTCTTGGCCATGAGCGGCAATTCCGGCTCCTGCGGCACCAATTTTTTATTCGGCCGCGAATTGAACGTGCCAATGTTCCTGACGCCCACCTTCGCAAAAATCTGGTACCGCTTTTCCATCTCGTTCACCACCCAGCGCAACGCGAGAATGACTTTCTTCGGATCCGTCACCACCGGCACGACCAGATGCGGCAGCGCATTGTAATGCTGCAATTCCACCACCTTCGGATCGATCATCACGAACCGCAGTTGGTCCGGTGAAAATCGGTAGAGCAGCGAGGCAATAATCGCATTGATGCAAACCGATTTGCCCGAACCCGTGCTGCCGGCAATCAGCAAGTGCGGCATTTCCGCGAGGTCCGCCACGATCGGATGCCCGTAAACATCCTTGCCCAGCGCCAGCGGAATTTTCGCCTTCGAATTGCGCCACTCGTCCGACTCCAGCAAATCGCGCATGATGACTTTCGTCTTCACTGCGTTCGGCACTTCCACCCCCACCGAGCTTTTGCCCGGCACCGGCGCGAGAATATGAATGCGCTCGGCCTTCAGCGCGGCGGCGATGTTGTTGGAAAGGGCCGCGATTTTTTCCAGCTTCACGCCCGGCGCGGGATGCAACTCATATCGCGTAATCGTCGGCCCCTTGGTAATGTCACCCAGCGAAACGTCGATGTCGAACTGTCCCAGCGTCTGCTGCATCAAGCGCGCGTTCGCCATCAATTCCTCCTTCGACTCGGTTGGCTTCACCGTCAAATCCGGATGCTGAAGGAAATCCAGCGACGGCAATTGGTAATTCCCGATGATCGGCGTGGACGCGACCGTGATTGGCTTTGGTTTTTTGGCCACGGGCCGCGGTTTTGCCGCTGGCACGGAATTATCGGCGATGTGCACCACTGGCTCGGGAACAGAATCCGCGGATTTCTCAGCCGTTTTTTCAACGGCTTTGTCTTCCGTCTTCGCCGCGCCGGATTTTTCGTCCGCTTTCGGTTCCGCGCCTTTCCCTAAAACGTCAGCCGTTGTCGCCGCGGCCACTTCACGCGCCGAAATCACTTCACCCTCCTCGGCGGGCGTAATTTCCTTCACTGGTTCGGCCGAGCTTGTTTTCTTAACGCGCGGCTTGGCTTGCGGCACGCTCAAATCGCGCACCGTCGGCTCCGGCACCGGCTTCAAATCAGGGCCCAGCCCGCTGCGCTCCACTTCCTCCTGCAACTTCTTCGCCTGTTTCTGCAAATCCCGAGCTTTGCGCTCCAGCACCGCTTCCTCTGGTGTGGCAGCCGTGGATTTTTCCTCATTGCCCACGCGATGGCGCAGCCAATCGCCCAGCGGGAACGCCGTCAGAAAAACGAGGCTCACCAGTCCTATGGCCGCGTAAAGAATCGTCGCGCCAATCGGTCCGAGCAACGAAAAACCCCATTGATAATGGGCCGAATTTCCGTACGTCAGATAGCCCAGAAAACCACCCGCGCTGGTCGCGCCAATGCCGACACGCAGGTTTCCCAAAATCCCGCCCTGGTCCGCGAGAAACAGTAATCCGGACAAGGAAATCAACAGCCCCAGCGACCACAATAGCGACGACCGCAATCTCTCCCGGAGATAGTGCAGAAACCCAAGCAGATAAGCCGCGCCGAACATGGCCAGCAGCAGCGGCAAAACATAAGCCACCACCCCCAGCAAAGCAAAAACCCACCAGGCGACATACGCCCCAATCAACCCAATCCAATTGTGCGCCGGCCGCATGGGAGGGTTATAGAGGAAAGTGATATCGTGCGAATCAAACGATAACTGCGCCATCAATAGGAACAGCGCGGCAAAAAGCAATATCGCGCCGATGATATCATCAAACCCGCGCGCGGAGCCGGAATCTGCCTTTCGTGACATACGCGCAGATTAGCAGCGAAAAGTTGTACGTGACAAGCGGCAAGCGACCCGCGCTGACGCATCGGAGATTGAATGCCCCCGTCGTGTATCCCTGAAAGTTATTGGGATAAGCTCCAAATCCCAAGCGTCCAAGCACCAGAGAAGATCCAATCTCCAAATTCCAAAATTGGCCCGCGGACTGAAACTTGGTGCTTGGGATTCTCTGGAGCTTGGACGCTTGGAGTTTTCCACGGAGCTTTTTCACGTCGACCCTCTTTCTCTCTTCTGTTACCGTCGCCGCGGCATGGCGAACACGAAATCCCGGTTCCAGAGAATCAAGCAGGAAGCTCGCGCCGTATGGGACGAGCAGTTTGATGCGGACCAGGAATTAACGCGCCTCCATCGGTTCCTGCATTTCTGGGTGCTGGTCGTCAAAAGTTTTAATCGCAACCGCTGCCCCATCCGCGCCTCGGCGCTTTCCTTCACCACGCTGCTCGCACTGATCCCGATCCTGGCCGTCGCCATCAGCATCACCAGTGCGCTGTTGAAGAAACAGGGCGAAGAACACATCTACCATTTCGTCGATAAATTCGTCTCCGCCGTGACGCATACCTCAACGGCGACGAACACGCCGCCCAGCAAGCCCTCCCAGGACAGCGAATCGATTGCAACGAATCCTACCATCGCGGCCACCGAAACGAATTCCACCACCGAACTCGCCGCGACGAACAATTCCGCCGCTGAATTGCAAACGAACCAGGCTGCGACGACCGCTACAGCATCCGGCGGCACGAACGCCATCGTCGAATCCGGGAACAATCAAGTAACCGATTTTCAAAAAGAGGCTGCCAACCGCATTCATGAATTTGTCAAAAACACCCGCAGCGGCACACTGGGCTTCACCGGCGCGATTCTGCTCGTCATCGTTGGCATTCGCATGTTCGGCACCGTCGAATCCACGTTCAACGATATCTGGGGCGTCACTCGCGGGCGCAATTGGTTCAGCCGCATTGGCATTTACTGCACCGGGATTGTCGTCGGCCCGATGTTGATCGTGGGCGCCAGCAGCGTCCATTTCCAAAGCACGCAAAGACTCGTGGCCCATATCCCCATCATCGGGCCGATGATTTTTCCCGTCCTGACCCTCGTGGTTCTTTGGTTCGCGTTCGCGCTGTTTTACCAGTTCGTGCCCAACACCAAAGTTCGCTTCAATGCCGCGCTCGTGGGCGGCGTCATTGGCGGCACCGTCTGGCACGTGAACAACCTTTTCGGCTTCCTCTATGTCTCGCGCGTGGTCAGCAACAGCAAAATCTACGGCAGCCTCGGCCTCGTGCCCGTCTTCATGGCGGGCATTTATTTTTCCTGGTACATCCTGCTGTTCGGCGCCCAAATCGCCTACGCCTTCCAGAATCGCGCCTTGTACCTGCAGGAGCGCATCGCTGAAAATGTCAACCAGCGCGGGCGTGAATTCGTCGCCTTGCGCCTGATGACCTGCATCGGCCAGCGATTCCAGCGCGGCCTTCCCGCGCCAACCAGCCAGGAAATGTCCGGGGAACTCTGCATCCCCAGCCGCCTCGTCCAGCAAGTCCTCCAAACGCTCATCTCGGCCCATCTCGTCATTGAAGTCTCCGGCGCCGAAGCCGCCTACACGCCCGGCCGCCCGCTGGAACAAATCACCGCCCACCACATTCTCCAATCCATGCGCGCCCGCGGCCAGGAATTGCTCACGCGCAATGAACCCGTCCGCGAGGAAGTCTACGGTGAATTCGCCCGGATCGAGGAAGCCGAAAAAAAAGCCGCGTCCTCCCTTACCATGCTGACGCTGGTTCATCGCGCCGATGCCCGGCTCGAACTCGCCCCAGTCGAACCCGCGCAAAAGGACACTGTCATCCTGCCAGCGCTTATACCAGTCGAGCCGGCGACCACCGAGCCTACACCAGCGCCGCCCCAGCCCGAAACATTTCAAGGCGCCAACGAGCCACCAAAGCCGGAACCGGCCGCAGTCTCCGAAGTTCCAGCGCCCTCGACTGCCGTATCACACGAAGTGTCCCAAACCACCAAGTCCATCGCCGAACCTGTCAGCGATGAAGAAAGAGATTTTCCGTTATGACTCGGTTTGACGCACAAAATCAAAGGTGAACCATGATCATCGGCGTTCCCAAAGAAATCAAAGAGCAGGAATATCGCGTGGCGCTCCTGCCCAGCGGCGCGTATCAACTCATCAAACGCGGCCACGAAGTGCTTGTTGAACGCGGCGCAGGCCTTGGCTCCGGGTATGCCGATACCGAATACGACCGCGCCGGCGCAACCTTGATCGACTCACATCGCGAAGTGTTTGAACGCGCCGCCCTCATCGTGAAAGTCAAGGAGCCGCTCCCCGACGAATTTCCCCTGCTCCGTCCCGGCCAGATTCTGTTCACCTATCTTCACCTCGCCGCCAGCCGGCCGCTCACCGAGGCCTTGATGAAGTCGGGCGTCACCGCGTTGGCCTACGAGACCGTCGAAGTCAATCGCCGCCTGCCCTTGCTCGAACCCATGAGCGAAATCGCCGGCCGCATGTCCATTCTCGTCGGCGGTTATTTCCTGCAAAAACATTTCGGCGGCAGCGGCGTGCTGCTCGGCGGCGTGCCTGGCGTGCTCCCGGGAAAAGTCGTCGTGCTCGGCGGCGGCGCAGCCGGCATCAACGCCGCGCGCATGGCGCAGGGCCTCGGCGCGGATGTTACCATCCTCGAAGTCGATCTCGAACGGATGCGCTTTCTCGATATCACCCTCCACACCGCGCACACGCTGTACTCGAACGAATCCCACCTTTTGGAACTGATGCCCGACGTGGATTTGCTCATCGGCGCCGTGCTCGTGCCCGGCGCCCGCGCGCCCAAATTGATCACCCGCGCGATGCTTCGCCAAATGCGCCCCGGCAGCGTGCTGGTGGACATCGCCATCGACCAAGGCGGCTGCGCCGAAACCTCCCGTCCCACCACGCATCACGATCCGGTATTCGTCGAGGAAGGCGTCACCCACTATTGCGTCGCCAACATGCCCGGCGCTTACGCCCGCACCGCGACGCAGGCCCTCACGAACGTCACTTTCCGCTACATCGAATTGCTCGCCGATGAAGGCCTCGCCGAAGCCTGCGAAAAACAGCCCGCGCTTCTAAGCGGCGTCAATATAATGAATGGCCGCATCACTCACCGCGCCGTCGCCGAAACCCACGGCCTGCCGTTAACGAAACCGGCATTCTAGTGCGCCGTGGGCACTTGCGGATTTATGATTTACAACCACGAATGAACACCAACGAACACGAATGATTCGTGTTCGTTCGCGGTTTCTGATTAATCCTTCGGCCCGCCCGCATTCGCCTGTTCCATCATCTTATCGAACTCCTCGTCGCCGCCGAAAAATGCCGTGTTCACCGTGCCATCGGCGTCCCGGATAAGCTTCACCTGTTTGTTGAAATCCTGCCATTGGCCGCAGTAGAACGCATAGCGGGCATAATAATATCGGTAATCATCTTTCACGTCCGGATTTAGCTGGAAGAATTTCTCATACGAAGACTGGATGTCCGGCCAGACGTCCGGTTGTTTCCAATACGCCGCGCGATCCTCCTGCGGCAATGAGACCGCGCAATCATAATGCGCATCCACCAGGATGAGCGGCACACGTCCGCCCCACGTGGTCGAGGCGGCGCACTCCCGCCCAAACGCCAGCATATCATCGCGCGACCCATACCACTCCGGCCTCAGATAACGCAGTTTCTCCGAGCAAGCGTCATAGTTGTTCGTGTTCAACCGCATCGCCCGCTGGAACCATTGTTCCATTTCCTTTCGATCCAACTGCTCGCTCACCGTCATTTCAATCATCTGGGTCGGGATCCGCACGTCTTTCGGATTCAAAGACCACGCCTTTCGATAGGCGGCGTCCGCGATGGCCAGGTTTTCCTTGAAACCTTTCCAGCCTTCCTCCGTGACGCTGTTGGCATAGCCGCCGCCGCGCGCCTGCCACGCAAACCGGTAATAAAATCTTGCCTTGAGGTAATAAGCCGCTGCGGTATGAGGCCAGTTTTGGAACAGCGGCCCCTGGATTCCGTCGTACGCGTCCTTGGTTTCCTTGTCATTTTGCCCGATCGTGTCCAGCAGCGCCTCGCCGGCGGCTTCCACTTCATCGACCGGCAAGGACTTGTCCTGCAAAGCAACGGCCAGGTCGTTCATCGCCGCGCGGCGATATTTCACCACGTCCTGCCACTTCGACTGGTCGCGATCTTCCCAAACCACATTCGCCGTCCGGTCATTGGCGTAAAATTTCAATAACGGCGAATATCCGCTGTTCTCCAGCCCGTCCGCCGCCTGCCGGAATAAATCCTGCCAATAGGACAATGGGTGGGTCGAATAGTCCGACGCAAACCGGCCGTACAAATATTTGATGAGCGGATCATCACACCCGGCCTTGAGCGCCTCTTGCGCGGAATAGCCCACCAGACTGGCGCCAGCAGTCAGATCGCCCTGACCCGCGCGGATTTCGGCGAATTGCTCCAAGGCTTCCTTGGCCGGCTTGTCCCATTTCGGATTCTGCCGGCCATAGTTTTCGTACCCCTTCACCAGCGCATTTTTGTGCCAGGCCAGCCGCTCCGAGGGAGTGGACGTTTGCTTCTGCGAACACGAAATCAGCAGCAAAGCAATTAAACTCAGGGAAAATGTCGTCCGTTTCATAAACTCTCCAGTTTACCAGAGAAAATGAACCAGGGAAGCAATTCCCGCTCAAAGACTCATTTTTTCCGGTTTTTATCCACAATCGCCACCACGATGATCACGAACGCCGCCAGGCGCACAAAATACCAAAGCGGCTCCTCCTCGGGCAGATTGCGGGAAAATTCCAAACCAAGCCGTTGCACCGCCAGAATAAAAAATGACGCGCCGAACATCGCGAACAATCGGTCGCGGCTGTCCCGCCAGAATCGCAGGAAGAAAATACCCGCCACGATGTATCCCATCGTCAGCATGCCGGAAACAAAATGGCTCATATCATCGTTTCTCCCATATCAAACCGAAAATCAGCAGCAGCAGCCCCGCGAGGGCCGGCAGCGAACGCACGCCGGAAAGGTCCACGTTGGGCAGCACGCGCACGTCGACGATTAATAAAATATTGTTCAGCGCCAGCCCCACGAAACACAGCCCGCTCCAGAATAAAAGCCGTAAGCCGCTTTGCTTGTAGCCGCGCAACAACAGCGCCGCGCAAAGAATGCTCGTCAGGGTGCAAAGGATGTATGCAACGTCTGCCATTAGGATTCTTCCTTTCGCAATCGGAAAGCGTCCGAAAACGCCCGCAAGGGATCGGTAGGTTTGGAGTAAATGAATGAAATAATCGAGACGCGGCGCTCCTTGTAAACCTTTTCCAGTTCCCCCATCAGTGTCGCATCCGGGCTTGCGCTGTTGAACCGGTATTTCGGCGGCTCCGTGCTGATGCTCACCAGCAACTTCACCCGCTGCAATTGATCCAGCCGCCTCGCCGCGGACTCCACGCTCGTATACAGCCTCCGGCTGGCTTCTTCCGGGCTCAATTCCTCGCCCGCATTTCCGAACAGCAGCAACAGGATTTCCAACGCCTCCACGGAATCGATGTGTTTGACAATAAAACGCCGGATGTCTTCAGGAATGGGTGCTTCGGGGGATTGATTCAAAATATCAACGTGTTCAACTGTTTCTAAAGGTCAGGAAAGGCCCCCGCCTGCCCGCCTGGTTTTGTGGCAGACGCGCTGCCAAATTGGTTTATGCGTTCGCCACCGGGCGGACGTTCGTCTGGACCCAGTAATGAGCAACCGTTTTCACCAGTTGCGTCAGCGAATCAAGGTCGGGCGGCTTCACCAGGAACGAATTCGCGCCCAGGTCATACGCCTTGTTGATGTCCGCGCTTTGGCTCGAGGACGTCAGCAAAATCACCGGCAATCGCCTCAGGTGCGGCTGGCTGCGAATCCACGCCAGCACCTCCAGCCCCGAAACGCGCGGCAGCTTCACGTCCAGCAGCACGCACACCGGCGCGCCGCCTTTGAACGCGACCTGCTCCAGCGCCTCAATCGCTGCGTCGCCGTCACTCACCACATGCAATCGCGCCGCGATGCCGGCGCGGTTGAACGCCAGGTTCATCAGCATGACATCGTCGGGATTGTCTTCTACGTGTAGGATTTTATTTTCCATTGTCAACCGGATGTAACGGGCCTGCCTTCAGCCGGGCTGACCGGCAATTCCACCCAAAACTTGCTTCCCTTTTCAGGCTGCGATTCCAATCCCACGCGCCCACCCATGCGCTCGACCGCCTTGCGCACAATGGCCAAACCCAGTCCCGTGCCCGGAAACGCATGCGAGGGGTGCAGACGCTCGAACAGGCCGAAAATTTTCTCGTGAAATTCCTTCTCGATGCCGATGCCGTTGTCCTCCACCCAGATTCGGATCCCAAGATGGCCGTTCACCCGCGCGGATTTGCCCGCGCCATTTTCGGCCGGCGAATCTTTTCCTTCCGCCACCGGCTCCGTCCAAATCCACACGTGCGGCGCCTGGTCTTTGCCCACAAATTTCAAGCCATTGTCGATCAGGTTGGACAGGATCTGCTGGATCGTAGGCGTGTGCGCGCTGACCACGCCCAGCGGCGATTTTACTTCGATGCGGGCCTGCTTATCCTGGATCTCACGTTCCCGCAGGCTCAGGATTTCGTTCACCACCGAATCCAGGTTCACCGTCATCGGCGGCATGGCCGCGCGGGACACCCGGCTGTATTCCAAAAGATCCTGCAGCAGCGTGTCCATGCGCTTGGCGGATTTCGCGATGCGCCGCACGTAATCGGCCTCCTGCTCGCCCAGCCGCGTCGCCGCTCCATCGATCAACGCCTGCGCAAATCCGCTCATCGACCGCAACGGCGCGCGCAAGTCATGCGAAATCGAATAATTGAACGTCTCCAATTCCCGGTTCACCTCGGTCAGCGCTGTGATGCGTTTCTCCAGCTCGCCGTTCAACTGCAGCACCTGGTCCTCCGCCAGCTTTCGCGCCGTGACATTCCGCCCGAAAATGTAAATCAATTTCTCCGCCGGAAACGCCGCCGCCGTCCAGCCAATCCACCGATACGTTCCGTCCTTGTGCTTGCAGCGCACTTCAAAATACTCGACCGGCATGCCTTTTTTCAGGAGTTGCACTCGTTCAAAAATCATCGGCAGGTCTTCCGGATGAACAAATTGATCCACTGTGGCGCCCCGAAGCTCCTCCTGGCTGTACCCGAGCACGCTTTCCCAGGACGGATTCACCTGCAGCAAACGTCCCTCAAAATCCCCAATGCCCAACAAGTCCAGCGCCAGCGTGAAAAACCGGTTGCGTTTCGTTTCCGCCTCCAGCTTGTCCTCGGCTTCCGCCAATCGCCGGCGATGCTCCGCTTCCTCCACCTGCCGCAGCCGTTCCGACTGCTGCTTGATGTGCTCCGTTTTCCGCCAAAGATCCACAAACACGCTCACCTTGGCCCGCAGCACCTCGGGAATGATCGGCGTCAGGATATAATCCACCGCGCCCAGCGAGTAACCCTGGTACATTTGCGTCGGCGAATTCCCGATGGACGTCACGAAAATGATCGGCGTGTGCTCCGTCGCCGGCCGCCGGCGGATCAAGGCCGCCGTTTCGAAACCGTCCATCGTGGGCATCGAAACATCCATCAGGATCACCGCGAATTCGTTCTTCAGCAGCAGCCGCAGCGCTTCCTTGCCGGAATGCGCCTCCACGACGTTCTGGTTCAGCGGCGCGAGGATGGCGCCCAGGGCAAGCAGCTTGTCCTTGCGGTCATCCACCAAAAGAATGTTCACCTTGCCGTTCAACTTCACTATAACCTTCCCGTTTTCCGCGCCGTTTTTCAATGCAAGTCTTGCGCCATGATTTGCGCCGTTTTGCTTCGCGGCCGCAGCGGCATCAATTTCCTGGGCGGACGTGGCCGTGGAAAGTTTCTCGGTTTTCATGCGTCACCAATGGAAACAGTTCTCGGATGTCCGAAGGACCGCCCTCTCAACCTTCCCGGCTTCGAACACCCAATGCGTAATGATGTTCCTCGTCATTTATCGATGCAGCCAAAGCCGCAACACCGAACGCAATTGTTCCGTGTCCACCGGCTTCGACAGGTAATCCGAAGCGCCGGCGGCGATGCATTTCTCCCGGTCTCCCTTCATCGCCTTGGCCGTGACCGCAATGATCGGCAGATGCTCAAACCCTTCGATCTCGCGGATCGCCCGCGTCGTCGCGTAACCATCCATCGTCGGCAACATGATGTCCATTAACACGACATCCACGTCCTTGTTGTCGATCAGCATCTGGATCGCGTCCCGGCCGTTCTCGGCTGAAATGACGTTCATCTTGAAGCGCTCCAGGACACTCGTCATCGCGAAAATGTTCCGGATGTCATCGTCCACCAACAGCACTTTTTTGCCTTCGAGCACGCCCTGGTGCAGCGTCTCCAGCATCTTCCGCTGCCGTTCCGGCAGCTTGGCCGCATTGCGATGCAGCAACAGCGCCGTCTCGTCCAGCAACCGTTCCGGCGAGCGCACGTCCTTCAGCACGATGTTCTCCGCCAGCCGACGCAGCCGCTGCTCTTCCTCCTGCAACAAATCACGCGCGGTGTAGATGATGATCGGGATCGAGCGCGATTGCGGCTCGTTCTTGATCTTTTCCAGCAATTCCACGCCCGACATGTCCGGCAGCCCCAGGTCCAGCACCATGCAATCGTATTTGCCCGATTGCAAGGCCTCCAATGCGTCCTTGCCGGTCCCCACGACCGTCGTTTTCACGTCGCCGTTCCCAATCAACTCGCGGATGTTCATCTGCTGGATTTCGTCATCTTCAATCAGCAACAGGTTCCTCATCGGCCGTTCGACAAAACCCTTCAATTCATTGAGCGCATGCTGCAACGTCTCTTTGTTTTCGGATTTCACGAGATATCCGAGCGCGCCCTGCGTCAACGCGGGTTCGGCGTTTTCATCCACCGTGATGATTTGCACCGGAATATGCCGCGTGGCCAAATCCACTTTCAGCCGGTCCAACACGCGCCAGCCGTCAAAGTCCGGCAGCCGCAAATCGAGCGTGATGGCATCCGGCTTGAGCTCGCGCGCCAGCGCGAGCGCCGCGGAACCGCGTTGCGCCACCACCGCCTTGAACCCGCGCTCGCGCGCCATTCCCAAAAGGACTTTCGCGTAGTTCGGATCATCTTCAACGATCAAAAGCAACCGGTCTCCTTGCTTGATCTCTCCGCGATCGTCCTCGACCAGCAATTCCGCATTGCTCGGATCTTCCAGCTTCGGTTCCGGCAACACGGCTTCCGTGCCCGCCACCGGGATTTCCGGCTCCGGCTGAACCGGCAGCGCCAGTGTTTCGCGACGATTGGCGCGCGGCGGCACATGCGTCTGCGGCAGATACAGCGTGAACACGCTCCCCTGCCCGACCGCGCTCGCCAGGCGGATTTCCCCGCCGAGCAGCCGCGCAATTTCCCGGCTGATCGCCAGGCCCAGGCCCGTGCCGCCGTATTTGCGGCTCGTCGAACCATCCGCCTGCTGGAACGCTTCGAAAATGATCTGCTGCTTGTCCGGCGGAATGCCGATGCCCGTGTCCGCCACCGAAATCGCGATCACCGACCGCGCATGGTTCAGCGCCTCGCGGTCCGGGCTCCAGCCGTCCGTCACCTGCGCGATGTTCAACGTCACGCTGCCGCGTTCCGTGAACTTGAACGCATTCGACAACAGATTGCGAATGACCTGCTCCAACCGCTGCGAATCCGTGAGCATGTGTCGCGGCAGGTTGTCGTCCAACTCAATGTTGAACTCGACGCCCTTGTTCTCCGCCACGTGCCGGAACGTCCGGTCGATGTAATCCCGCAATTCCTTGAACCGCACTTCGGCAACATCCACCGTGACCGTGCCCGATTCGATCTTCGACAGATCGAGAATGTCGTTGATGAGCGCGAGCAGGTCGTTGCCCGAGGCATGGATCGTCTTGGCGTACTCGATCTGCTTCGGTTGCAGGTTGCCCTCGGTGTTTTGCGCGAGCTGGTCCGCGAGGATGAGCAGCGAATTGAGCGGCGTGCGCAATTCGTGCGACATGTTCGCGAGGAATTCGGACTTGTATTTGGACGTAAGCGCCAACTGCTCGGCTTTCTCTTCCAGCGCCTGGCGCGCCTGTTCCACTTCCGAGTTCTTGCGTTCCACTTCCGCGTTTTGTTCGGCCAGCAACTTCGCCTTCTCCTGCAATTCGCGGTTCGTGTTCTGCAATTCCTCCTGCCGGCTCTGCAATTCCTTCGCCAGCGATTGCGATTGCTTCAGCAAATCCTCCGTGCGCGAATTCGCCTCGATCGTGTTCAGCACGATGCCGATCGATTCCACAAGCTGGTCCAGGAACGCCTGGTGAATCGGGCTGAACTGCTCGAATGACGACAATTCCATGACCGCCTTGACCTGCCCTTCAAAGAGCACGGGCAGCACGATGATATTCTTGGGCGGCGCATGGCCGAGTCCGGAACCAATCTGCACATAATCCGCCGGCACGTTCGTGAGCAGAATGCGCTCCTTCTCCAGGGCCGCCTGTCCCACCAGGCCTTCGCCCAGCGCAAATTTATTGCCGATGACCTTCCGGTTCCGGAATGCATAGCTGGACAGCAGCTTCAAATACAGCTCGTTCTTGTCCGGATCGAGGTTCTCGTCCTCCTTCTCCATCACATAGAACACGCCATGCTGCGCGCCCACCACCGGCGCGAGTTCCGAGAGAATGAGTTTGCCGACCGTGAGCATGTCTTTCTGCCCTTGCAACATGCGCGTGAACTTCGCCAGGTTCGTCTTCAGCCAGTCCTGCTCGTTGTTCTTGATCGTCGTGTCCTTCAGGTTCCGGATCATCTCATTGATGTTGTCCTTCAGCGACGCGACTTCGCCTCTGGCTTCCACCTGGATGAACCGCGTGAGATCGCCCTTCGTCACCGCCGTCGCCACGTCCGCAATCGCGCGCACCTGCGTGGTCAAATTCGCCGCCAACTGATTGACGTTGTCCGTCAAATCCTTCCACGTGCCGGCCGCGCCCGGCACGTTCGCCTGGCCGCCCAGTTTTCCTTCCACACCCACTTCGCGCGCCACCGTGGTCACCTGGTCCGCGAAGGTCGCCAGCGTGTCGATCATGCTGTTGATCGTGTCCGCCAGTTCCGCAATTTCACCCTTGGCTTCCACCAGCAGTTTCCGTTTCAAATCGCCCTTGGCCACCGCCGTCACGACTTTCGCAATGCCGCGCACCTGGTTCGTCAGGTTCGACGCCATGAAATTCACATTGTCTGTCAAATCTTTCCACGTGCCCGAAACGCCTTTCACCGTCGCCTGGCCGCCCAGTTTTCCTTCCGTGCCCACTTCGCGCGCCACGCGTGTCACTTCATCCGCGAACGAGGAAAGCTGGTCCACCATGATGTTCACGGTGTTCTTCAATTCCAGGATTTCGCCCTTCACATCCACCGTGATTTTCTTGGAAAGATCGCCGTTGGCCACCGCCGTCGTCACCGCCGCGATATTGCGCACCTGGGTCGTCAGGTTCGACGCCATGAAATTCACATTGTCCGTCAGGTCCTTCCACACGCCCGCCAGACCGCGCACGTCCGCCTGTCCGCCAAGCTTGCCGTCCGAACCCACCTCGCGCGCCACGCGCGTCACTTCCGACGCAAACGACCGCAACTGATCCACCATCGTATTAATGGTGTCTTTCAGTTCGAGAATTTCACCCTTCACATCCACCGTGATCTTTTTCGACAAGTCACCCGTCGCCACCGCCGTCGTCACGGTCGCAATATTGCGCACCTGCGACGTCAGGTTCGACGCCATCGAGTTCACCGAATCGGTCAAATCTTTCCACGTGCCGGCCACGCCTTTCACGTTCGCCTGGCCGCCGAGTTTTCCTTCGGTGCCGACTTCGCGCGCCACGCGCGTCACTTCCGCCGCAAACGATGAAAGCTGGTCCACCATCGTATTAATGGTGTTTTTCAATTCGAGAATTTCTCCTTTGACGTCCACCGTTATCTTCTTGGACAAATCACCCGTCGCCACCGCCGTCGTCACCGCGGCAATATTCCGCACCTGCGCCGTCAGGTTCGACGCCATGAAATTCACCGAGTCCGTCAAATCCTTCCACGTGCCGGCGACACCTTTCACGTCCGCCTGGCCGCCCAGTTTTCCTTCCGTGCCCACTTCGCGTGCCACGCGGGTCACTTCCGCCGCGAACGACCGCAATTGATCCACCATCGTATTGACGGTGTTTTTCAATTCGAGAATTTCACCCTTCACCTCCACCGTGATCTTCTTCGACAAGTCACCGCGCGCAACCGCCGTCGTCACTTCCGCGATATTGCGCACTTGCGAGGTCAGGTTCGACGCCATCGAGTTCACCGAATCCGTCAAATCCTTCCACGTGCCCGCGACACCTTTCACGTCCGCCTGGCCGCCCAGTTTTCCTTCCGTGCCCACTTCGCGTGCCACGCGCGTCACTTCCGCCGCGAACGATGAAAGCTGGTCCACCATCGTATTGATGGTGTTTTTCAATTCGAGAATTTCTCCTTTGACGTCGACCGTGATTTTCTTCGACAAGTCACCCGTCGCCACCGCCGTCGTCACCGCCGCAATATTACGCACCTGCGCCGTCAGGTTGGACGCCATCGAATTCACCGAATCCGTCAAATCCTTCCACGTGCCGGCCACGCCGGCGACTTGCGCCTGTCCGCCGAGTTTCCCTTCCGTGCCCACTTCGCGCGCCACACGCGTCACTTCCGCCGCGAACGAACGCAATTGATCCACCATTGTATTAATGGTGTCTTTCAACTGGAGAATTTCGCCTTTGACGTTGACCGTAATTTTCTTCGACAAGTCGCCATTCGCGACCGCCGTCGTCACTTCCGCGATGTTACGCACCTGCGAGGTCAGGTTACCGGCCATCGAATTCACCGAATCCGTCAAATCCTTCCAGGTGCCCGCCACGCCTTTCACATCGGCTTGTCCGCCGAGTTTTCCTTCCGTGCCCACCTCGCGCGCCACGCGCGTCACTTCCGCCGCAAACGACGAAAGCTGGTCCACCATCGTGTTGATGACGTTCTTGATCTGGAAAATCTCGCCGCGCACATCCACCGTGATCTTCTGCGTCAAATCGCCGCTCGCAATCGCCGTCGCCACCTTGGACATATCGCGCAATTGCACCGTCAAATTGCTCGCCATAAAATTCACGTTGTCCGTCAAATCCTTCCACGTGCCCGCCACGCCTTTCACCACCGCCTGGCCGCCGAGCTTGCCTTCCGTGCCCACTTCGCGCGCCACGCGCGTCACTTCCGCTGCAAACGATGAAAGTTGATCCACCATCGTGTTGATGGTGTTTTTCAATTCGAGGATTTCGCCTTTGACGTTGACCGTGATCTTCTTGGAAAGGTCGCCATTCGCCACCGCCGTCGTCACGGCCGCAATGTTGCGCACTTGCGACGTCAGGTTCGACGCCATGAAATTTACCGAGTCCGTCAAATCTTTCCACGTGCCCGACACACCTTCCACTTTCGCCTGCCCGCCCAGTTTTCCTTCCGTGCCCACTTCGCGCGCCACGCGCGTCACTTCCGATGCAAACGAACGAAGCTGATCCACCATCTTGTTGATGGTATCTTTCAATTCAAGGAATTCGCCGCGAACATCCACCGTGATTTTCTTCGTCAAATCACCGTTGGCCACCGCCGTCGTCACCGTCGCGATGTTACGCACTTGCGAGGTCAGGTTCGACGCCATCAGGTTCACGTTATCCGTCAAATCCTTCCACGTGCCGGCCACACCCTTCACAATGGCCTGGCCGCCCAACTTGCCTTCCGTGCCCACTTCGCGCGCCACGCGCGTCACTTCCGACGCAAACGCGCCGAGCTGGTCCACCATCAGGTTCACCGTTTTTGCCGTGCGCAGGAATTCACCCTGCAGCGGACGCCCCTGCATTTCCATCGCCATGCTCTGCGACAAATCACCCTTCGCCACCGCGCCGATCACGCGCGAGGTTTCACTGATCGGCGTCACCAGGCAGGTGATGAGCGTGTTGACCGAATTCACCCGCTCGGCCCATGCGCCGCTCGCGCCGCTGATGTTCAACCGCTCATTGATTTTCCCTTCCTTGCCCACCACATGGCTGATGCGGCTCAAATCCCGCGTCGTGCCGGACAGCAATTCCGCCACGTCATTGAAGGCATCGGCCACTCTTCCCTCGGTCGCCGTGAACGTCACCGGCAAACGCACGCCGAAGTCGCCCTTCTTAAGCGAATTGAGCGCCAGCAGAATGCTGTTCATGTCCAGCGTGCCGCCGCAATTCAACGTCCGCTCCCGGTCGCCATTTAAATGCTTGCCCTCTTCACCGCTGCCGTTCTCAGTCGCGCCCGCGCGCTTCCGGGCAGCAATGCGGCTGGACGAACCGGCCTTTGCGCCAGCTTCCGCAACAGGATGAAGATAAATTTGAGATGGTTTTTTCATAAGACATTTTGTTGCAACGTACGCGAAACGTACCACCGCAGGGCGGGATGGACCAAGAGCAGGCGTTCAACGCGCGCGGACATGCAAGTATTCTACTGCCAGCGTATGAGAACTAAAATCTGGAAATATGGGGTGTAGTCCCCATTGAGCCACACCCATGTATTTTCCGCCTTTTTCCTCATCCTAACCCCTTTCCGCAGAACCGGCTCCCTTGATTTTCTGCCCCACCAGATGGAATGTTGCCACACCCGGGATTTGGACGACGCCAAAACATGCGCGAAAGAAGCTCCGTTTCCAGCTTTTAATCGCGTTCCATGAGGATTTTTCGCTGAAAAATGCTCTCACAAAGCCGGAAAGAAGGAAAATCCTACACCTTGAAGGTTTTCATCGTTCCGCCGCGCCCAAATCCCCATCCAAATCCGTCCGCTCCCGTATCACGCGCAAGTGATCGCCTTTATCGCTCATTTCGTAAAGCTTCGCCCGCGCATTCTTGAACGGCCGATGCAACACCATCATCAACTGACCATCGAACGTGTGAAAAAGCATGCCGTGCCCGGAATCCTGCCGAACCAATGGCGGCAGTTGCTCCCACGGCCCTTTTAGCTCGCCGGATTTCGAGCGCGCCACCGTCTCGACATAGCCGCGATTATCGTAACTCGACCAAAGCATCAACAGATGCCCGTCCTTGCTCCGAAACATCTCCGGCCCGTCCGTCACATAATTATTTTCCTTCCGCGACGCCGTCCCCTGCTCATCCAGCCACGGCGCATCGGACGCCTTGAACAAATAAATCGGCGGACCCGACGCGCTCGAAAGATCATCCTTCAACGGCACCGCCTCCATCGTGCCGTCAATTTTCTGGATCCACTCGTGAGCGTAAACCATCCACGGCTTGCCGGATGGATCAACGTAAAACGTGCCGTCCAATGTCATAAAATCCGCCGGCGGCACCGGGCCATTGGTTTGCAAGAGCGTAAAAGGCCCTTCCGGCGATGCCGCGCTCGCAATCACCGTTCCGCGCATGTAATTCGTGCGCCACACCTCCGGCGGCGTGCCAATAATTCTTTCCGGATTGTGCAACGTGGTGAACAGATAAAATCGTCCTTTATATTCATGCACCTCCGGCGCCCACGCCGGCTGCGGGCCGGCCCACGTGCCTTCCGGCAAAGCGAACACCACCATCGGCCCTTCCCAATTCCGCAAATCCTTGCTCCGATAAACCATCGTCCCCGGCCGATTCACACCCGTCACCCGTCCGCTGTTCGAAGTATACAAGTAATACGTTTTGGTCGGCGCGTACGCGAGGATCCACGGATCATGCAGACGAATTTCCGGCAAATGAAGATTTTGCCGCACGGTCAAGCTCGGCCCATTCGTCTGCCCGCTGGCGCTGACAACGTTGAAAAAACTGAGAGCAAGAAAAATACTGACGGGTGCAAATAGAGAATTTTTCATAGAGCGCTTCCACGCATTTATAGTGGCACGGGCGAGACGCCCGTGCCACTATGTTCATGGAGAGAGCCGGGGTGACGGTGAGATTTTATGTCCACAACTGCCTATCCAGCGATCGATATTGTATCGCCTCCGACACATGCTCGCTTGCGATGGTTTCCGCGCCGGCCAAATCCGCAATCGTCCGCGCCACTTTCAGAATGCGATCATACGCCCGCGCGCTCAGGTTTAGATCCGTCATCGCAAATTTCAGCAGCTCCTTCGTCGGCTCGCTCAGTTCGCAAAATTGTTTCAACTCGCGCGTTCCCATCCGCGCGTTGCACGTCATCTTCGGCTTGTCCTTGAAACGCCCCTGTTGCCGCCGCCGCGCATCCATCACACGCTCGCGAATCCGCGCCGAACTTTCGCCGTGCGCTTCATCCGCCATTTCGCGGAATTTCACCTGCGGCACTTCGACGTGCAAATCGATCCGGTCGAGCAATGGCCCGGAAATCCGTCCGAGATAATTCTGTATCTCGCGCGGCGAGGATCTGCTCTCGTGCGGCATTTTCCCGTCCGGCGTGGGATTCATCGCCGCCACCAGCATGAATTGCGAGGGAAACGTCATCGTGCCCGCCGCGCGCGAAATCGTCACGCGCCCTTCCTCCAGCGGCTGCCGCATCGTCTCCAGCACGCCGCGCTTGAACTCCGGCAATTCGTCCAAAAACAAAACGCCGTGATGCGCCAATGAAATTTCCCCCGGCGTGGGATTAATGTTCCCGCCCAGGAGTCCCGCGTCGCTCGCGGTATGATGCGGCGCGCGAAATGGCCGCGTCGTGACGAGCGCCTGTCCGGGCGCCAGCAAACCGACAATGCTGTGAATCTTCGTCGTTTCCAGCGCTTCATCCAGCGTGAGCGGCGGCAAAATGGTCGCGAGCCGCTTGGCCAGCATCGATTTTCCCGTGCCCGGCGGCCCGATCAGCAAAACATTATGGCCGCCCGCCGCCGCAATCTCCAAAGCGCGCTTGACGCTCTCCTGCCCTTTCACATCCGCGAAATCCATCTCTTCGTCATGGTTGTGATTGAATACAATCCGCAGATCCACCTTGGTCGGCGCGATTTTGATTTCGCCTTCGAGAAATTGCGTGGCCTCGCGCAGGTTTTGAATTGGAATCACCTGCAACCCGTTCACCACCGCCGCCTCCGCCGCGTTGTCCGCCGGCACCAGCACGCCCACCTTCCCCTGCGCCTTGGCGCGCAGCGCAATCGGCAGCACGCCCTTGCATGGACGCACGGCGCCCGTCAGCGCCAGCTCGCCCACGATCGCAAAATTATCCAGTTGATCCGTCTCAATCTGCTCGCTCGCCGCCAGCATTCCGATGGCAATCGGCAAATCAAAACTCGGCCCCTCCTTCTTCACATCCGCCGGCGCGAGGTTGATGGTCGTGCGGCCCATGGGCATTTTGAAACCGGAATTGTTCAAGGCCGTCACCACCCGATCCTGCGCCTCGCGCACTGCGGCATCCGGGAGCCCGACAATCACGATTTTGGTGTCACCCCAACCGGCGTTCACCTCCACTTCGATGGGATACGCTTCAATGCCGTTGACAGCCGCCGAACAGACCTTGGACAACATGCGGGAAGTTATGGCGGAGATGCGGGAGAAGTTCAATTTAGTTTTTTGCCATTGGACGCTCGGTCCAAATCCGAGTTCCGAAGTCCGAATGCCGAAAGAAGGCCGAAATCCGAAGCTCGAAGAATGGGCGGCATTCTTTCGGATTTCGGCGGTCGGTGTTCGGAGCATGGGCGTCAACGAGCGAATCGACATTGGACACACTTTGGAAAAGTTCAATTTAGATTTTAAGCAAAACGAAAAATCCGCCCTTAGTCATCTCCTCATTTCGGTCAATCTCCGGTGACGGGTCCGCTTGTTCCAAAATCATTTCCGCCGGGATGTCATTCGTATGTAAATAGAGATGCCGAAACTCTGCGCCATGAATCAGGTCTGATGCTGCCTTTTTATAACCATGACCCGGCAAATCCCGAGCAATCATAGCTAGTCGTTCGCATTTATCGACGAATGGCAGAGCCGCGTTGCGATCGGATGAAAGAGCCGCAACCCTGAAACCGTGAATAAGAAAAAATGGAATGCCGTGAGAAAAAGCGATTGGGAAATGCGGATAGCTTTTTTCAACTACATCGTAATTGACGTCAGGAAACGCGTGGACCCAGGGGGATCTTGTTCCAACCATCTGGATTAACAAAAAGCAACATGCAGATCAGTTCAACCTTTTCCTGATTAAGCGGAGCCATTTCTGAAGCAACTGCATACTGCCTCAGAATCTGGATAGCCTTTGGCTTGCCGAGATGCCTAAGCCCATTTATCGCATTAACCATTTCACCACACCGATAGCGATAACCCGCAAAGGTTGGCGCGCGGTTCACAATATCAAGTGCCTTTCGCCCACTTAAGGAAGAACAACCGAACAGGAGGGCCAAGGACACAACAAACGCGGCCTTTTTTAACAAATTTTGTTTCATGATGGAGTCATTTCCGATAGCGCCGCCTGTTTATTGTGGATGCAGCCAATTTGTGCCGCGCATGACTTCAGCGTGCCAGTCAAAGAACAGGGCGTTGCGCGACTCACTGCCGTGAACGGCTCGAGCCGAAAGGACCGTGCGCCAGAAATTTTCGTTGTTGCCCGTGTCCAGCTCCAGGTCCACGTCGCGCAACGCGAAAATTCCGGGAAGGTTCGGATAGGCGGAGAGACTCGCGAGTTTGAGCGGACCGTAAGGCCCGTCTGGCACGGGGGCATAATTGGCGAGCGGATATCCGAAAGGACGGGAATGTTCGTCCGGAGGAGCAATCATGCCCTTGGCGCAATAGGTGACGCGCCGAGAAATGCTGTCATCGTCGGGAGCGGGGACGCGGATTTGCGCCGGGCAGGTGATGATCGGCCATGCCGTCGTTAACAAGTCATCGTCACCCGGTTCCGGCAGCGCCAGGTTATGGCGGAGATAGACCGGCAGCAGGATCAGGTTGTCGGAATTGTAGGCGGTGGGCACCTGGGACAATGCCGGCCCCGGCAGGCTATCGGCATTTTCATCGGCGTAAACCTGGATGGCCGTGCCAATCTGCTTCAAATTGTTGAGGCATTGAGTTTGCAACGCCTTGGCCCTGGCCCGCGATAGCGCGGGCACCAGCAGCGCGGCCAGGATGGCGATGACCGCGATGACCACCAGCAGCTCGATCAACGTAAATGCACGACGTCGAATTCGTGGATGGAACCTCATGGAACGCGGCCAAGAATGCGCTCGAGGAGGAAATGTGTCCAGTGCGGTTTACGCGAATTTACGAATTCGTGAGGATTAGCGGGATTTGCGTGAGACCTTCTTCACATTGTAAAAACCGCTACCTGCCGCAATATTGATTGCGTTTACCAGTACGACGTGGGTAACTTGGCCATGCAGAAGGTGTTTAAGACACGAGAGATCCAACTACATTTTTGTCATGATCCGGCTTCTCTTTTCGTTCTCAAAAACGGCACCATCGATCGCTGAGATTCCCCCTTCGAAGAAGCGGGGTATATTTGCGCCGTTCCTGTCATCAGCCGCCAGGTTGTTGGTTTTATGCATCGCGGTTTTAGTTTGGATGAGCGCGGCTGCGCAAGCGCTTCCAATCGGAACGCTGTTCACTTATCAGGGAAGGTTGACGAGCACGAGCGGTCCGGCCAATGGAAGTTATGATTTGGAATTCGAGCTGTATGATTCGGCAACCAACGGCACGCGTATCGGCGCCCTCCTCACCAATACCGCCATCACCGTGGTCAACGGTCTTTTCACGGTACCGCTGGATTTCGGCGCGAGTGTTTTCACCGGCGAAGCGCGTTGGCTGCAGATCTCGGTGAAGACCAACGACGCGCCTGATTTCGTGTCCCTCGCGCCGCGTCAATTGCTAACCCCGGCGCCCTACGCGATTGATGCCGCCACCGCTGATGTCGTGCCAGCCAGCCACCTCAGTGGAGTTCTTGCCGACACGCAGTTATCAACCAATGTGCCTCTATTGGGCCAGAGCCAAATCTTCACCGGCTCAAATTTCTTCCAGGGGCCGCTCATTCTCACCAATCTCGCCAATATGTTCGCAGGGCAATTCATTGGCAATGGAGCGGGTCTGACCAACATTCCTCCAATCAGCAGCATTCTGACAACGAACTCCACCTTCGCGGAAATCAAGGCCGCGATTGCCAAAGGCGGCCTGATCTGGTTTCAACCAGGCGACTATCGGTCCATTGACACGCTGGAGTTGACCAACAACACGATGATCATCGGGTGGAACGCGGTGTTGCACGCCAAAGCGGGGTTCACGGGCTTTTTGATCGATGAGGCTCCAACCACCGTGAATATTTCGATATATGGTCTGAGCGTGACTGCGGATCAATATCTGCCGTATCCGTCTGCCGGTTTTTTGTCGCTGACGCCCTGGGCGGCTCCTTACTACCAAACAAACATGACCGACGTGAGCGGAATGCGTTTGAACATGGCGAGCGGTGGCATGACTGCCGGCTGCACTGCGTATGGGTTCGGCGGATACGGGTTCATGCTGATCTCGCGGAACGGGGCAGGCGCACAAGATCATTTGGGGTCTTTCTTTCACGACAATCATGCGTACTTCAACAGCGTAGGCGTGGCCGTGCTTGGTCCGGACCCCGAATATCCCGGTATCCCTTACGCGCCAACCAGCGACTGGGGCAGCGACGTCAGCGACGAACATCAATTGATCAGCGGCAACGAAATGTTTCAAAACGGCATCGGACTTTACGCGCCGGCCGGAAATTGCGTCATTCTCGGCAACAAGATTACCGGCAACAATTTCGCATCGTCTTAATGAGCGGCCCCAACAACACTCACGGTGAAGTCATTGGAAATACTCTGAACCATAATAATTATGGCCTTATCGCCGAGTCCTTGATCGGCGAGAGGATCAGCAACAATCTGTTTTATGGCGTCAATTCAATTTATATTTACGCGGTGGGATACCTTGTGTTCGACGGCAACACGCTCAGCGGATCGCCAATGACGATCACCGTCACGAACAGTCCCATAGCGCCGCCGGCTTACGTGACCATTTCCCACAACTTCTATCTCGGTTCCTGGGGAACAGACATTATCGCCCAAACAAATTTTGGAACGGCAGCGGGAAGCACTTATATTTACGGAAACCGTTCCTTGACCGTCAGCAACGATACGGACGGTTCGATGACCTCGCTCATGGAAATTGGCGGGGGAGCCACCACGAATTATACGATTCCAGGCGGCCCGACACTGTACATCACCAACGGCTTGGTGGTTAAAGTGCAATGAACTGGAATGCAATGCTCGCGAGCATGCCCAGAAAAACTGTAGCCGCGGATATCAGTCCGCGCTGACCGATTCTTCGCGTACTTGGTTTAAAAAGATGGCGCCGACTCACGTCGGCGGCAGAATTATTTGAATTGCTCCAGGAGACTCGGCAAATGTGCGTTTACCAGCGCGGAAACTATCAAAACTCCTTCGGCGCGCTCGCTTCACCCTGCAGCACCTTCAGAAATTCACCACGGCTCTGCTCATCCATCCAGGCGGCATTCGCCACATAGTTCTGCGCGGCTGCCGGGTCGCTTCGGCTCCATTGTTTCAACACGATCGCGACGGAGTTGCTTTGCATGGCCGGATCGGAAATGCGTTCGACCCAGGCCATTGCCAGTTCCGGACTGCGGTTCGCGCCGTCGGTTTTTGAAATCAGTTCCGCCACGGCGCGGTCGAAATCCACTCCGTTGGGGGATGTATTCAGCCAGTTCGCGAGCGCGGGCGGGTCCTGCAACGACCAACTATCCACCGCCTTCTCGATCGCATCAGTCCGGTCGTGGCCTTCCGGCAACGAACTCGCATAGCTCGCCAAGCCCGCTGGATCATTAGCGCTCCATCCGTCTGCCAACGAATGAAACGCGGCGTGGCGCAACTTCGGATCTTCAAGCAACGCCAGCGCCTTGACCGCTTCCTGCGGTTGGCTGCCGCCCCAGCGGCGAAAAGTCGCGGCCATCCAATCGGCGCGCGCATTCGCGGGCGCGTCCTTCAAAAATTCGACGGCGATTTGAAATTGGCCGGCATTGTTCAATGCCACCACGAAGGCTGGAACGCTGCCGGCGCTATCGGTCGGGTCATATTTCAGCAAGCCGCGAACAATCGCGAGTGCGGCTTCCGGCTGCTTCACCGCGCCGGCCAGCGCTGCGTCCAGGTCGAGTTGCCGCTCGGAATCATTCTGGCTCATGGCCCAATCGACCGCGATCGCGGGCTGGATTTCTCCCCATGCTTGCACGACCGCGTGCAGCAATCGCGCGCGCAAGGTGGCGTCGCTTTGTGACCGCGCCCAGGCAATGGCCTGCTGCGGGGAACGCGTCACGAGTTCTCGCGCCACATCCAAAAGTTCCTTGTCTGTCGCCGAAACTTCCACGTTTGGAAATTGTTCTTCGGAAACGGAATCTACCGCCGGTTCACTTGGCGCAACGTCGGCTCGCTTTGATTGGGGAACCGCCGGCACTGTTGCACTCGCCCGATGCACAAAATGCAGCGCCATTACTCCGGCCAGGCAAATCACCATGCCGACTATTGCAATTCTAAATCCCGTCGATCGAAACATGTTCACATCACCGTCGCTGCGGACCCGTTGCCCGCAGCGACGGTTGGTTAATTAATTATCCAATTCCAGACAGTCAAACGCATACGCTGCGCTCAACCATGTGCTGAGATCGCTGCTGCCGCTCGCCGGCGACATCGTCAGCGTGTTCTGGCCAGTGACGAAATCGCTGGACGGAATGCTCCACGAGAACGTGTCGTTGTTTCCGCGGTAAGTGCCCACCGTGAGGCTGCGATCTCCCGGTTGGGTTGGCGCGCCGGGGATGGACAAAGCATGGCCGTTGATCGTTACACTCGGGCGGCCATTGTTGTAGTTGTCGGTGATTCCAATCTTCAACGTGTGCGCCGCCGCGGCCTGGGTCGACGTCAGGTTAAAATGGATGGTAAGCGTGCCATTGGCTCCCCGGAACTGCGCGGCCGGCCAACTGCTCGTGGAACTGCTGCCGACAGTGAACGTCTGCGCCGTCCAACTGGCCATGCGAACGTCGGATGGATGCATCGTCATGATCAGGTTTCCATTCATGAATTCCAGCGGCGTGCCGTCCCAATCGCCAATGCGCCAAATGGTCGACGTCGTGCTCGGGTCGCCGGTGATGGTGATCGTGTGGACGGTAGTGGGATTTCCCGCCGTGATCGTCTCGCTGCCCGTCCAAACGGCCAGCTCATTTTTGTAAATGGTCATCGTGTAGGTGCCGGGCTTCATGTTGTATTGCTCGCCACTCCCGGTGCTGCTCAATTTAGTCCAATATTGGGCCGTGCCGTTGTTGAAACCCATGTAATAGGTGTAAGCGCTGTTCATTCCTGACAGCCCGTTCAGCACCAACCGGCCGCGTCCGCTCGTCCCCACATAACCGGTCAAACCGAGGTTTGCGATGAAGCTCATATCCGGCACGGACGGCGTCCCGCCCGTGGTGAACACATACGCATAAGGGCCGTGCAGCACATTCACGCGGAACGGTTCGGCCGTCCCGCCGATGGTCAGACCGAGATGATGGCCGGAATTCATATAATTATAAATTTCCTGGTCGCTGCCGGAGCCGTCGCCTTGGTTTTCAATGTCGCGAACGAACGGTCCGCCGGTGCTGCTCTCGCGATTTCCGAAGGCCATGAACACTCCCACGCCGCTGCCGGTGGCGCCTTTCACGGTCAGGTCCTTGGCCCGTTCCGCGCCATAATACTTGGAAGTCGTCTGGCCGTTGCTGTGGCCGAAGACATCCGAGCTTTCAATCGCGCCCGAATTGCCATTGTTATTGGACGGCGCCGGGCCGTTCGGAAGCAGGTTGAACTGGCCGCGGAAAATGTAACGCAATTCCCCCACGCTTGGCTCCGCCGTTGGGTAAGTGGCCATGTAAATGTTATCCACGCCGCTTTGCACGATGTAATAATGCGTGAGCGTGCCTCCGAGCGCGGTGGAAACGCATTTGATGATAATGACGTTTCCGCCATTGATCGAAGACGTTACCGAAGAAGCTCCAAGTCCCGAAGCGATGCATGACGCCTTGCCGGTGTCATTCAATTCCGTGCCCTTGTATTTGCACGAGCTCATGTCGCCGGACGAATTGACGGTGAACACCAGGTTGGCCCCGTTGTTCACGATGTAACCGCCGCCGCTCGGCGTCACGCCGAACGCGCCGAACGCATTATGTTGCGCCAGCAATAATGCCGCACAACCCAAACTGACGGCCGAGAGCCGCAGCATGGGCAGCGAATGACCGAATCCGAGAGGTGTACCTTTCATTGTATTTCCCTTTTATTGGTTGGTTGTTTGCTAATTGAAGCGAATTCGCCATCCCGGTGCAGATGGGCAGCCACTGACGACATTCGCCTCGCTAGGGGTACTACGTTTTGGTTTTAACAACTTCCCTTCGCGTCGAACATCACCAATTATGATGAGGAAGATAAGTGACCGGGGAGCGCAGCCTCTCCGATAGGTCTTCGGTGACTAGTGGAAATTTGCGCAAAGCTCAACTCACCTTCGATCATGGGAGGGTTCTTTGCAGCAAAGCAGCCGCCGGGGCGATTTCCGGCGCAGCGTTTGTGCCTTGGCCGTACGAAGTCACAGAAAGCGCGCTGCAAACCAGAAATGATCGAACGATTTTCGCGATTTTCATCTGAGCGGCGCTTTTATCATCAAACCGCCCTCACCGGCATCGTCCTCACCCGTTTGCCCGTCGCGCGAAATACTGCGTTCGCAATGGCCGGAGCGATGCACATGATGGGCGTTTCGCCGGCGCCTGCTGAGGGCAAATCCGTCCGGTTGATCAAATGCACGTCCAATTCCGGCGCATCTTCGTAACGTGGCACCGAATAGCTGCGGAATGACACCGTCTGGTTCTCGCCATTTTCAAACCGCACTTCCTCGCGCAACGCGGGGCCGAGGCCCATGATGATTGCGCCTTGGACCTGCTTCATCAAATTGTCCGGATTCACGATCGCGCCGCACTCGAAGGCTTGGCATACGTGCTTTACGCGAAATTGATTTTTCGCATCCAGTTCAATTTCCACGCACGCCGCCACATACCCGCCCTTTTCCACCCCGCACGATAATCCGATGGGCGCGCCCGTTTTTTTCACCCGCTCCTTCCAGTCAAACTTCTCCGCCGCGGTTTGCAACACCGCGCGCAATCGCGGATTTTCCAGATGCGCGAGCCGGAATTCGAGCGGGTCTGCTCCCGCCGCCGTGGCCAGTTCATCCATGAAACATTCGCGCGCAAAATTATTTGCCGTCGATGCCAGCCCGCGATACGACCCATGCCGCAATGGCGGTTGTGATTGCACATACTGGCTTCGATGTTTCGCAATCGCGTAAGGCGTCTCGAGCGCGGCATTGCCTGAATTGATATTGACGAAATGCCAGGTCGTCAGTTTGCCGTTCGTGTCAACGCTCGCTTCAATCTCAATCGCCGCCGCCGGGCGGAAATACGCCCACGTAAATTCCTCCACGCGCGTCCACCGCAGCGATACCGGCTTGCCCGCGGCCTGAGCGAGCCGCGCCGCTTCCACCGCCATTTCGCCCGTGTGCTTGCCGCCGAATGCCGCGCCAAAATCCGGCACGATCACGCGCACGCGCTCTTCCGGCAAATGAAACGCGCGCGCCAATTCCGCTCGCACGCCAAACGGATTTTGCGTGCCCGTCCAGACCGCCAATGCGTCCTTGCCTGCCCATTCCGCGACCGCGGCGCGAGGTTCCAGCGGCGCATGCTGCGCATAGGCCACGTCGTAACTCGCCCGCAGCACCTTGGCCGCTTTCGGCAACTCGTCGGCGAAGGGATTCGCGGGCACACCTCCCTCCGCGTGTTCTTTCAAATAACCAAACAACTCCTTGCTCGAGACCTGCGACGCCATTTCCCACTTCGCTGTTTTCGCCAGCGCATCCAAAGCGTTCTCCGCCGCAAAACTCGTCGGCGCCGTCACGCCCACAAATCCTTCACTTTGCGCCACCGTCACGCCCTTCATCGATTTCGCCGCCGCAGCATCCACCGACGTCAGCTTGGCGCCATACGACGGCGCCCTCAACACCTTGCCGTAAAGCATGCCGGGCCGCGAAATATCGGATGGATATTGATGTTCGCCGGTAACAATTGCGCGCGCGTTGGGCCGAATTAACGATGTGCCCATCACCTTCCAATCTTTCACGTTCGTGAGCGTCACATCGCCGGAAACCGCTTGCGCGAAATCTTTTCCCGCCTCCTCGCTCTTCGCGAAGTCCGCATAGCTCAGCGAACGCTTGCCCGCCGCATCGGTCGCCTTGCCCACGCCCACTGTGATTCCCTCGCGCCCGACGCCCCATTGCTTCGCCGCAAAATCAATCAACAATTCCCGCACCGCCGCGCCAGCCTGCCGAATCGGCGGCACCGTCCGCGGCGTGCTGCCGCTGCCGGCGGTCATGCCGTCATCGGGCACCAGGCTGGTATCGACCGGCGCGAGCGCTACCTGGCTCGCCGGCACGCGCAATTCCTCCGCCGCTGCTTGAGTAAATTCCGCGCTCGATCCCTGCCCGGCCTCCACTTTGCCCACCATCAGCGTGATCACGCCGTCGGTCCCGATGTGCAATCGCGCCGCGATGTTCTTCGCGCCGCGCCCAAAGAAACCGCCGCCGCCACGGCGACGCCGTTCCTGCGCGAGCGCCGGCGCTGAAATCACCAGCAACAAACCCGTGCCGAGAATTTTCGCGAATGACCGCCGCGTGAGTCCGAAATCATAATGCACCGGCTCCAGCAACTCGTTGTAATCGATTTGGTTCTCCGCCCGCTTCTGCTGTAGCGGTCCCGCCGCGGCGGGACGACCGCCGCCATCTTTGAGAGATCCAGTTTTCACGCCGCCTCCTTTCGCGTCTGCTCCGCCGCCCGATGAATCGCCGCCATATATTTCGGATAACTGCAACACCGGCAGATGTGGCGGTTCATGCGCGCGACGATATTTGCATCCGTTGGTTTCGGAAACTCCTTCAGCAGCGCCACGGTGCCCATGATCATTCCTGCCGTGCAATAGCCGCACTGGAACGCGCCTTCCTCCATGAACGCCTGTTGCACCGGATGCAACTTGCCGCCGTCCGCCAGCCCTTCAATCGTAAGAATCGCCTGTTTGTCCACATCGCCAATCGCCATCGTGCACGATGCGATGCTCTTGCCGTTCATCAACACGGTGCACGCGCGGCATTGGCCTTCGCCGCAGCCATACTTGGTGCCGGTAAGGCGCAAATCCTCCCGCAACACGTCCAGCAACGGCCGCTGCGGATCCGTCGTCACGGTCCGCGGCTTGCCATTCACCGTAAAAGTAATCGTCGCATCCATAATAAATCCATCCTTTCCGCCAATCAGCTTCGCCAACGAAACGGCCCACGGCAGGAGTTTCTCGTGGCGCGTTCGCAATTTCCCCTCTCCCATCGGATGGAAGAGGACCGGGGTGAGGATTGCAGTTTCACAAGGGGCATCACATTATTGGACTACGCCCGCCCTCCAGAAGTTTCAACCTTTATCTCACGAGAAATTCCGCCACCCGCTCGTCGATCACAATCGCGAATCACCGATTTGGCGAACATATTCCTTCCGAAACACAATCACATTCTCCCCTGCTCCATCTTCTTGTCGAACTCGCGCGTCGCCTCAAAGAAAATCCTGGAACAATCCGGATACCAGCGGTCGTGCAATTCAATCATCACCACCCCCACCCGCTTCAGCCATTCGGGCGACTCCGCAAACAGGGTCTTTTCCCCGCCTTCAATATCCACTTTCAGAACATCAATATACGGCAGATTGAATTCCGCCATCAGTTCGTCCACGGTCACCGCTCGGACTGTCCCCAAGCTCCGCGCATCGGGCCGGCCGCTCGCCTCTCCCGCCTCAAAACCCCACGAGCCCATGCCCGGGTCCAGCAAATTGATCCGGCCGGATCTCGGCCAAATCGCCGCGTTGACCGGGGTCACATTCGGAAACGCCGCCGTGTTCTGCTTGAGTAAATTAAAATTGGCGGTCTCCGGTTCAATCGCAATGATCTTTGCCTGCGGAAATTCCACCGCAAAAAAAGCCGAGGCATATCCCACGTTCGCGCCCGCGTCGATGATCACCTTCGGCTCCTTCGCCAGCGGAACATCATATTCCCGGTTCAAAAAAATCTTGGTGAACGTGGAAAGATCCGAGCTGTTGAGGTGAATGTTGACCGAATGCTTCGCCCCGATCGGCGCGGGCTCGGCGCGCTCCCGGTGCGTCAACTTCGTCCGCAACGCCAGCCAATATCCACGCGGGCCGAAAATGCGCCGATACTCGCGCGCTTTTCGCATCAGCCCGGCAATGTTCCGGCGCTGTTTCTTCGGCTACATTTGCCTGGTAGGATTCATCATGATAATCCGGCTGATTTGAGCATCGCTCGCACGCGGCCGAGGTCCACGATGGCGTTGAGTTGCTGGTCCGATGGAAAGATGAGCGAATGATATTCCGCCCCGGTGCATTGCGCCGTCCATTCCGCATCGCCCGCGATATACCGGTCGCTGAACAATTCCACAATTTTGCACCCTCGCGACGTCCACAGAGTATTATTCAAGCCTGAGCCGTGAATGCCGGCGACGGCCTCCGCGCCCGCGAACCATGCAATCTGTTCGGCAAATGGCAGGCTCACGAGGTCCACAATCGTCCAGCCGGCCTTCTCAAAAAATCGCAGCACCTCAGCCTCATTCGTCATGTTTCGAACCGTTCCCGTTCTCCGCACAAAAAAGCGCTTTGGCGTCGATTTCGTTTTATCAATCAACGGCAAAAACATCCTCCGCACCGCCTCAACCGTGTAAGGACTGTAACAGACGATCATCGAAGGCGGGGAAGAAAAATAGTAATCTTCGACTTCAACATCCGTTTCTTTCGTCCATCGGCAGCGGTTCGATAAACCCAGCATGTCCAGGCTCTCTACCTGGTAGCGTGCCCGTTGACCCGGCACCAAAACGCGGGTCTCGGCCGGAAATTCCTTCAAGACTGCCAGCCGTGGCAAGGCATCGAGCAGCCAATGCGCATAAGCCTGCGGCTGGTTGGCGCGGACCCAACGCGAAATCACACTCGTCCAAGGGCCATCCAGCCGCACCGGTTCGCCGCGAATGAAAATCTTGTCCGCAGGGTCCGTTTCCAGATACGGACGCCCATACACCGCTTCAATCGAGACTTGTTTCCGTTCGTTAATATGCGCCAGCCCCGGCCCAATGAGCCGCGACCGCTTGCAGCGAACCCAGAACACCGGAAACGGCTGCTGCAAGTGCTGCCCGCGCTGGCACAATACCATTGGCGATTCCGGTATCACCACCGGAGCGCCCTGATCGAGAAGAATGATTCGCCCTGGCCGTTCATTCCCGCGCAACAACTCCAGGTCGGAATACCATCCTCGAATTGGCCCAAAATGACGGTTCGCGGCAAACAGAAAACGAAGAATTCCCCATCCCAAGCCAACCAATGAAGGAACAAACCGCCGAAAAATCCACCTCAAAGAGGTGCCCAGCGCAGGCAGCGCCATTATCTTGAACCGCACACGACTGTAGAACGAATTGGCCAATCGAGCCGCCAATGTTAATGAGGCTCTTTCCAAAATCAAGCCGCGCCACATACGCGGGCAGGGCTCACGCATTTAATTTCATTGAAAAATAAGCCGAAATTGGCAAGCCGTCCGATTTTGTAGCGCAGGCGTACCGCCTGCGAGTTCCGGCGCCGTCCCGGTGCCAGGAGCCATGGCCGTTTAATTGTGCTTCAACGTCGGGCGGCGAGACGCCGCCGACACTCGCGGCCGAGACGGCCGCGCTACATTTAAATGCGTGAGCCCTGCATACGCGAGTTCCGTCCTATTCGCGCTATTGCCCTTTTCCTCCGCACCAGCTTTCCTATCCGCGCGAACAATGAAACACGTGCAGCCCATCCTGGCAGTCTCCGGACTTTGCATCCAGCGCGGCCCGACCGTCATTCTCGATAACATTTCCTGGCGCGTGGAGCGCGGCCAGCATTGGGTCATCCTCGGGGCCAACGGTTCCGGCAAAACCTCCCTCCTGAGCGCCCTCACCGGATACCTGATGCCCACGCGTGGCGACATTTCCGTCCTCAACCAAAGCTACGGCCAATCCGACTGGCGCGAATTGCGCAAACACATCGGCCTCGTCAGTTCCTCCGTCCGCCAGATGATGCACGATGAAGAGCCCGCCCTGGAAACCATCATCAGCGGCAAATACGCGATGATCGATTTCTGGGGACAATCCAAAAGCGCCGACCGCGTGGCCGCGCAAAAAATTCTCGACCAGATCGAATGCGCCCACCTCGCCGAGCGCCCCTGGCTCGTGCTTTCCCAGGGCGAACGCCAGCGGGTGCTCATCGGCCGCGCGCTCATGTCCCGACCACGGCTCCTCATCCTGGACGAACCCTGCGCCGGCCTCGATCCCGCCGCCCGCGAACATTTTTTGCAATTCCTGCAACGCATCGGCCGCCGGCCGGACGCGCCCACGCTCGTGCTCGTCACCCATCACGTCGAGGAAATCATGCCTGTCTTCTCCCACGTGCTGGTCCTGAAAAACGGACGGGTGCTCGCCGCGGGATCAAAAACCAAAACGCTGGATGCCGAACTCCTGTCGCTTGCCTTTGGGGAAAAAACGAAATTGAAGAAGGAAAAAAACCGCTATCATCTCACCGTCGCGACCAAATCGCGCGGAGTTATTTAGAAACGCCGTCTCGCCAACGCTGGCGTCACAGCCGTTATCGCACCAACCGCAGGCCCGGCTGCGGCCCCCGCACCCGGACCAACGTCTTCCGGGCGTAGGAAAGCCACAGCAAACTGAGCACGGCGATCGCCATGATTTGGCCGAGGATCGGGAAACTGTAGAACAGGAACGCCACGCCTCCGCAAACGATGGTTGCTTTGATCAAATCGAACACACTCATACGCCATACGGCCAGTCTCATATCTGGCCACGAATTACGCGCTGCGACTTCGCCCAGAACGGCCGGGCGACTCGCGCCGCGTTCACAGGATAGACTCTACCGTTTTTGCCCCACTTGCAAGCCTTAGCTCCTTTATCGGCGGATTTTTTTGCAACTTGAACAGCAAAGATAATCGCTCCCTCACTTTTTTTAAATTTGATTACCCGCACTTAAACAAAACCCGGGAAAAACTCCGCGAAAATCCGGAAAGCTCCCCGGGCAAATCCGCCGCCTGTAGCGCAGGCGTCCTCGCCTGCGAGTTCCGGCGCCGTCCCGGTGCCGGTCACGCTGAATCGATTCCGCCGCACCGAACATTAGAGCGAGTCAAAAATCTTGTGGCGGCATCCCGCCAATCGGCAAGTTGGGGCGCGTCGCTCCGCGCGGCGGAGAATCGTGGAGAAGATCAATAATCCCAATGCTTTCCCAGCCGCGACGCGCACGGAGTGACGCCCCGCCAGCCAGCACATAATCGCAGATACCGCTTATTCCCTCGCCGCTCGCGCAAAATACAAAATGCCGCCGCCCACCACGAAACAGGCGAGCGTATCCCCGTAAAATGGAAACGGCGGCAGCGACAACTTTATCCCGTAGACCAACAGAATCACCCCTTCCACCAGCATGAGCGCGCCAAACCACGGAATCGCCACCGCAAATTTTGTCGGCCAAATCATCAGCATTCCGTACCACACCCCTACCAACCCGAACGCCCCCGAAAACATCCGAAACCAATACTCCAGCATCGGATCATAAGAAATCGGATGCGCGCCAAAATCCACCAACGCCTCAGTCACCGCCGGCCAACTTGCGAAGACGCCATACAGGCAGACAATCCATCCAATTGCGGCCGCGCCGAGGAACATTCTCAGAAACCGCAAGCGAACCGCATTACTTCGTTGCTGTCGGTTGGTATCCAAACAATTTCTTTGCCTTGATGACTTTCGCCACCGGCGGCGGCACCATTTTCTCCCACGAAGGATCCTGGCTCTGAATGTTTTTCAGCACGTCGCCGGAATAAATCTTCAGGTACTCCGGATTGTAATTGTGAATGTCCTCCACGTATCCGTTCTCGACCAGGTACGCGTAAAGATGTTTCAGGTGCGGGGCCACTTCCAGATTTTCCACCGTGGTCAGTTTTCCGGCCGCGTCCAGCGACGGATAAATATACAGCTTCACGTCTTTGCGAAACAATTGCCCCAGCGATTCCATGATGCCGCCCGGGAGGTCCGTATAAAATTTCTCGTCCATGATGTCCCGCAACCGCACCAACCCCAGCGGCAGGCCGATCGGCTTTTGCGTGTAACGCCAGAGATATGTCAGCAGCCGATGGTATCGCAGGAAATTCGAAATCAACACCGGCTTGCCCAGCGCGCTCAGCATATCCACCCGCGCGAGGAAGTCCCGGGGATCAATGGCATCGGCGACTTTCAACTGGCGCAGTGTCATTTCCAAAATCACAATCGGCGTCTCCCCTTGCAGCGATTCCTCCCGGACAAATTGATCCTGCGCGCGCTCCAGCATGTCGAGCATCGGGTTGGTCAACGGGCGAAAACTCCCGCGTTGCACCAGCACCGGCTTTTTGTAAAGCACCTCGCCCCATTGAACCGCCTCGCCCTCCGCCGTGAACATCGCCGCCTCGGTCAAGTCGTTTTCCACGAGCTTCAACGCCATCAGCCGATTGTCCACCTCCGCAAAGGCCGGCCCCGCGAACCGGACCAGGTCCACTTCCACGCGTTCCCACGTCAGATTGTCCAGCAGCGACCCAATCAGCGCCTCGGGCGTCTCCCAAAGATAAAACGCACCATAAATCAGGTTGATGCCGATGATGCCCAACGCCTCCTGTTGCCGGAGGCTCTCGTGTTCCAGCATCCGCACATGAATGAAAATCTCGGAATAAGGCGCGTGCGGCTCGTTTTGAAAACGAATCCCCAGCCAGCCATGCCCCTCATCGTGCCGCTTGAAACTTCCGGTCGCGACCGTGTCCGCAAAAACGAAAAATGCCACCTGGTCCCCGCGCTTTTCCCCGAGCCGCTCCTGCAACAGGATGAATTCGTGATCGAGCATCGAGCGCAGCCGCTGACGGCTCACATAGCGGTCCGCCGGCCCATAAATGGCGTCGCTCACGGCCATATCGTACGCGGAAATGGTTTTGGCCACCGTGCCGGAAGCGCCGCCCACGCGGAAAAACCACCGCGCCACCTCCTGTCCCGCGCCGATTTCGGCAAAGGTCCCGTAACGTTTGGCGTCCAGGTTGATTCGCAATGCTTTCTGGTGCGGACTCAAAATTTCTTTAGGCATAACCCAGCCAATGTAGCGGCGCTCCATGACCGCCGCACTCAGAAATTTTTCGACCGTAGCGGCGCCTCGGGAGAGCGCCGCCATCTTTTCATTATCCCTCCCTATTGTATCGAAGGGTCACGCCATAAAATCAGGCCCACACCCCGCTGCCCTTCATTGCCGCCCCGATTATCTTAATTCATGAACCGCGTCTACATCGGCACCAGCGGGTGGGTTTACAAGGAATGGCAAAAACATTTCTATCCCGCGGATGTCCCCGCCAAACGCCAGTTCCAATTCTACGCCACCCAATTTCCCACCGTCGAAATCAACGCCACCTTCTACCGCCTGCCCACGCTCAAAATGGTCCGCGGCTGGCGCGACAAGGCGCCGCCCGGCTTTGTCTTCGCCGTCAAAGGCAGCCGCTTCATCACGCACATCCTGAAAATCAGCGGCGCCAGCAAGGGCCTGCGAAAATATTTCAGCCGCCTCAAATCCCTGGAAGACCGCACCGGTCCAGTCCTCTGGCAATTGCCGCCGTTCATGAAAAAAAGTCCCGCGCGCCTCGAAAAATTTCTCAAAATCCTGCCCAAAAATTATTGCCACGCCGTCGAATTCCGCCATTCCTCCTGGTATGAAGGCTCGGAAGCGTTCGACCTCCTCCGCAAATACGGCGCCGCGCACGTGAACCTCAGTTCCTTGCGCATGCCCATGAACCTCACCGTCACCGCTGGTTTCATTTACATCCGCTTCCATGGCCTCAAAAACGGCGCGCGCCACGATTATACCCGCGCCGAACTCGACCCCTGGGCCAAATTCATCCGCAAGCAAGCCGGCTCGGGCAAAAACGTCTACGCCTATTTCAACAATGACCTCAATGTGCACGCGCCAGACAATGCCAAGGCGCTCATGAAAATGATCGGACAGGCTGCCATTCAACCTTTCTCTACTGAGATGGCCGATCGATCAAATCCGAAATCCGAAAATCGAAATCCGAAAGAAATCCGAAGCCCGAACACGCGGCGAAAAGTCGTCTGAATTTTCCAGCCGGCATTTGTCACTCGGATTTCGGCATTCTTTCGGATTTCGGCCCTCGGATTTCGGACTTAGAAATGGGCTTTCCTCCCCCCTCATTCTTGTTATATTAGCCGCCCATGTTTCGCACTCAGGATTTGCGCGTAAAAGAAATCGTTCGTCTGATCGAGCCCGCCGCCCTCAAGGCGTCCCAGCCCATCAGCGATGCCGCGGGCGCCACCGTGTTCCATGGCCGTGAAGCGGTCAAAGACATTCTGCACCAGAAAGACCCGCGCCTGCTCGTCATCGTCGGCCCCTGCTCCATCCACGACACCAAAGGCGCGCTCGAATACGCCGGGAAACTGAATGCCCTCCGCAAGGAACTCGCCGGCCAGATGGAAATTGTCATGCGCGTTTATTTCGAAAAACCGCGCACGACCATTGGCTGGAAGGGCCTCATTAACGACCCGCATCTCGACAATTCGCAAGACATCGAATCCGGCCTGAAAATCGCCCGCCGCCTGTTGCTCGATATTTCCGCCATGGGCCTGCCCGCCGGCACGGAATTTCTCGATCCCATCATTCCGCAATACATCGCCGATCTCATCACCTGGTGCGCCATCGGCGCGCGCACGACCGAATCCCAAACCCATCGCGAACTGGCCAGCGGCCTTTCCATGCCCGTCGGCTTCAAAAATGCCACTGACGGCAGCCTGCAAATCGCCATCGACGCCATGACCTCCGCGCGCACGTCGCACAGTTTTCTGGGCATCGATCAGGACGGCTGCACCAGTGTCGTTCGCACCACCGGAAACATGGACAGCCACATCGTTTTGCGCGGCGGCCGTTTGCAAACCAATTACGACGCCAAAAGCATCCAGGAAGCGGAAACGAAACTCGCCCAGGCCAAATTGCCCGCCGTGCTGATGGTCGATTGCAGCCACGCCAATTCCGGCAAACAACCCGCGCGCCAGGAAGACGTCTGGCACAGCATCATCGAGCAGCGCGTCAGCGGCACCAAATCGCTCGCCGGCGCGATGATCGAAAGTTATTTGCGCGAAGGCAGCCAGCCGATTCCGAAGAAACCTTCCGAACTGCGTTACGGCATTTCCATTACCGACGCCTGCATTTCCTGGGAAGCCACCGAGCGGATGTTGCGCTGGGGCCACGAGCAACTCGCGAAAGCCCGCGAACTCGTCGCCGCGTAGAAATCTTTGGAGTAGGAGACGAGGTGAAGAGTCTCAAATTCAGCATACTCTGAGAAATTCAGAGACTCCCCACGTCGTCTCCCACGTATTACTGAGTCCGCCTGCCCCATTAACCACTCTGACTCTCGAGCGTTCTAGTACTCTTTGTCACTTGCCCGCCCTCGTGATTTGAGAAACAGTTTTGCGTCGAGATGACCGAATGCCGTTAACCCCTACATGCCGTTGCCCATGCTCATTCGCTCCAAACTCCTGACCCTGACATTCGTTTTCGCCGCCACCACCTTTCTGCACGCGCAGGAAGAACAATCCGCCAAGTCCAGCGCCACCGCGTCCGTGCGTTATTGGACCGCGCCGCGTGTCGAACAACAACCGCCGCGCGCTGAAACCGCTCACGCCCCAGCCACCACGAGCGCACCGCTCATCATCAGCAACGATCTTCTCGAAGCTCACCTGAGGCACGACCAATTAATGCTCAAAAGCATATCATTCGGCGGACGCCCCTTCATCACCGGCACGTTCAACACCACCGGCGGCGCCGCGAAAATCATTTCCCTCTCCGATGAAAAATTCGGCGCAGGCAAAGCCATTCAAATCTCCTATCCGAACGGCGACACGGACCTCGTCATGCTGTTCCCGAAGCTCCCCTTCGCGCTCATCCGCTCCAGTCTTCACAACGGCAGCCCAGACACTTCCATTACTCGGACCGTCCGTCCGTTCCAGGCTGCCATTGATCTCGGCAAACCCGCTTCCGCGTTGACCACCCTCGGCACCGGCGGCTTGCTCGCCGCCGACAAAAATCCCGGCAGCTACGATTGGCTCACCGTCGCCGATCCCGCCACGCGCAACGGTGTCGTCTTCGGCTGGCTCACACATGATCGCGGCGACGGCGTCCTGTTCAGCAAAAGGGACGACAACCAAATCAAAGTCGGCGCTCAAATCGATTATGGCCGTCTGCGCATTGCACCCGGCAAAACCGAAACACTCGAAACCCTCGCCGTCGGCTATTTTGATGACGCCCGGCTCGGCCTCGAATCCTGGGCCGACCAAATCGCGAAAGTTTACGACATTCACCTGCCGCCGCAGCCCGTCGTTTTTTGCACCTGGTATTCGAAACCCTACGGCGCCGCTTCCGACGAAAAACATCTCGCCGAAACCGCCGCCTTCGCCGACAAAAATCTCAAACCCTTCGGCTTCTCCGTCATCCAAATTGATGACCATTGGCAGGCCGGCGTCAAAACCGACGGCCCCAAACGCAATTTCACCACGAACGATCCGAAAGGCCCCTATCCCAGTGGCATGAAAGCCGCCGCGGACAACGTGAAATCCCACGGCCTCAAACCCGGCCTCTGGTTCCTGCCGTTCGCGGGCACGGTCGGCGATCCGTTCTTCGCCGGCCACGACGATTGGTTTGTGAAGCACGAAGACGGCACGCCTTACACCGTCAAATGGGGCGGCACCTGCCTCGACATGACTTACGGTCCGGCACGCGATCACGTCCGCGATGTCGTCTCGCGCATCACGCACGATTGGGGCTTTCAATACATCAAGATCGACGGCCTCTGGACCGGCACCGCCACGCCGCTCGAATACGTCAACTCCGGCTACAAGGATGACCACATGGGCGACGCCGTTTTCCACGATCCCAATAAATCCAACATCGAAGCCTATCGCGATGGCCTCAAACTCGTCCGCGAGGCCGCCGGCAAGGACGTCTTCATCCTCGGCTGCAACGGCCCGCAAAACATGCGCTCCTACGGCGGCGCCTTCGGCCTCGTGGACGGCATGCGCATCGGCCCCGACAACAAATCCGATTGGAAAAATCTGTTGCGCGGCCCCACGTTCGGTTCCCGCAATTATTTCCTCAATGGCCGCGTCTGGTATAACGACCCCGACCCGCTTTACGTCCGCCCCAGCGTCCCGCTCAACGAGGCCCAACTCATCTGCTCCTGGGTCACCATTAGCGGCGACTTGAACACCAGCAGCGAATGGTATCCCGGCCTTCCGCCGGATCGCCTCGACCTCCTCAAACGCACGATGCCCAGCCACGGCCTGCCCGCCCGCCCCGTCGATCTCTTCGATCACGATCTCCCCGGCGTCTGGCTCCTGACCGACACTCGCCATCCCGTCCGCCGCGACGTCATTGGCCTGTTCAATTGGAGCCAAAGCGAAAAAACATTCACCGATTCGCTCAAAAAAATCGGCCTCGATCCCGAATCGGAATACGTCGCGTTCGATTACTGGAAAAACTCACTCGTGCCCGTCATCAAAGACCGCCTGCAAGTGAGCGTCCCCGGCCAATCCTGCTGCGTCCTCGCCGTTCGCCCGATTGCGAACCACCCGCAACTCATCAGCACCTCGCGCCACATCACCCAAGGCATCGTCGACGTGCTCGACGAAAAATGGAATGCCGTCTCCAAAACATTGATCGGTCGCAGCAAAATCGTCGGCGGCGACCCGTATGAACTGCGCATCGTCCTCCCGGATAAAAATTGGACCGCTGCATCCGTGGAATGTTCCGCGGGCACGAAAGCCACGTTCAGCCAAAGCGACAATCTCCTTCGCGCCACAATCCATTCAGAAAAAAGCGACGACATCACCTGGTCCGTCAAATTCAAATGATTTTGCGCAACAACCCGGGAGCGCCGATCTCCTGATCGGCGCGAAGAACGGGAAGAGAGCAAAACTTCTGGCGCGCCTTCGTTACGAAGACGAATCGGTTCACTCCAAAACAATGGGAGTTAACTCCTCCTTCGTGCCGATCAGGAGATCGGCGCTCCGCGTTCAGAAATCGCCAATCGCCAATCGCCAATCCTCAATGCTACATTCGGCCCATGAACCAATGGGCACTCATCACCGGCGGCTCCATGGGCATCGGCCGTGAACTCGCCAGCGTTTTCGCCGCCAATAAATTCAACCTCATCCTCGTCGCGCGAAACGAAGCGCGACTCCAACAAGCCGCCGACGAACTCTGCGCCAAATACAACATCGAAACCAAAATCCTGGTCAAAGATCTTTCCCTACCGAGCGCCCCGCAGGAAATTTTCGACGCCCTCCGCGACACGTCCATTTCCGTCCTCGTCAACAACGCCGGCTTTGGCTGGCGCGGCGCCTTCGCCGAATGTGATTTGCAACATCACGCGCTCGACATGATGCACGTCAACATGGATTCGCTCGTCGCGCTCACGCGATTGTTCGTCCCGCAAATGCTCGCGCGCCGCGAGGGAAAAATCCTGAACCTCGCCTCCACCGCCGCGTTCCAGCCCGGCCCATTTGCCAACATTTATTTCGCCACCAAGTCGTTCGTGCTTTCGTTCTCGACCGCGCTCTCGGAAGAACTCGCCGGCACGGGCGTGAGCGCCACCGCCCTGTGCCCCGGCACCACGCGCACCGAATTTTTCGACCGCGCCGGCATGAAAAATCTTCGCCGCGACTCGCTCATGATGGACGCCGGAATCGTCGCGCGCGCCGGCTACAACGGCTTGATGCGCGGCAAGCCCATTGTCATACCCGGCGTCCTCAACAAACTCACCGCCAAACTCTCGAACCTCGTCCCCACCACCGTCTCCAACAAAATCGTCCGAAAAATAAACGCCGCCTAACAATCGTTCATGAATGGTAGGAGACGACGCAAGGAGTCTCTGACTTGATCCAAGTAGCATGCATTTGAGACTCGTCACCTCGTCTCCTACAAACCTGCGCGAGTTCCGGCACGCTTCCCATGCCATTCGTCATTCGCCACTCGTCATTCGATAAATTGCTTGGTGCCCCCGCCCCACCGCGTTAGTCTGCGCCCATGGTTCACGTTGGCATTGGCTACGATGTTCATCAATTGGTCGCCGGGCGCAAACTCATCCTCGGCGGCGTCGAAATCCCTCACACCAAGGGCCTCGATGGCCATTCCGATGCCGACGCCCTCATGCACGCCATCTGCGACGCCATACTCGGCGCGCTCGGCGAGGAAGACATCGGCCATTTTTTTCCGAACACCGACCCGGGTTGGAAAGGCGCGCCGAGCAAAGTGTTTTTGCAGGAAGCCGCGCGCCAGGCCGCCTTCAAGCAGGGGAAAATCGTGAACATCGACGCCACCGTCATCGCGCAGGCGCCGAAGATTTATCCGTTCATTCGCGAAATGAAAATCCGCATCGCCGAAGCCCTCGGGTTGAATGTGCGGCAAATCGGCATCAAAGCCACCACCAACGAACACATGGGCTTCATTGGACGCGAGGAAGGCATCGCCGCGATGGCAGTCGCCAGCGTGGACATGCCGGAGCGCGCTTGAACTTCCGTCCATGGCGAATGGCACCCACCAGTTTTCCGACCGCCGCAAAACCATTTACGTCTGCGCCTTCTTCGCGCTAGCCACCGCGCTCCTCTACTGGCGCACGGTCGGCTACAAATTCATCGTCGTCGACGATCACAAATACGTTTATCAAAACAACATGGTGCGGCCGGGACTCACCTGGGCCGGCGTCAAATGGGCCTTCACTGCCACGTTCGCCTCCAACTGGCACCCGCTCACGTGGCTCTCGCACATGCTCGATTGCACGCTTTACGGCATCGGCTTCCCGGGCGGCCACCATCTCACCAGCGCCGCGATTCACATTGCGAACATGATTTTGCTTTTCCTGGTCCTGAAGGAACTCACCGGCGCCTTCTGGCCCAGCGCCTTCGCCGCCGCGCTCTTCGGCTGGCATCCTTCCCACGTCGAATCCGCCGCCTGGATTTGCGAGCGCAAAGACGTCCTCAGCATGTTCTTCATGGCCCTTACGCTCGGGGCCTACGGTCGCTACGCTAAAAAACCAACCGCCGCCAAATATCTCCTCGCACTGTTTCTGTTCGCTCTCGGCCTGATGTCGAAACCCATGCTGGTCACCTTGCCATTCGTGTTGCTGCTGCTCGACTACTGGCCCCTGGCAAGATTCCGCATCAACTCGAAAAACACGAACACACGAATCACGCAACACGCAACGCGCAACACGTTTTCCCTGCTCGTCGAAAAAATCCCTTTCTTCCTCCTCTCCATCGCCTCCTGCGCCATCACCGTTGTCGCCCAGCGCCGCGGCGGCGCGATACAAACGCTCGAACACGTCCCTTTTTCGCTCCGCGCCGTAAACGCACTGGATGCGTACGGCGGGTATTTGGAGAAAGCGATTTGGCCGCGGCACCTTTCCGTGTTCTATCCGCTGCCCGAGACCATTCCCTGGACGCTGCTGGTGCTTTCTCTCCTCGCACTCGTTCTCGTCAGCTATGTCGCGTTTCTCACCCGCCTCAGCGCGCCGTGGCTCATCGTCGGCTGGCTTTGGTTTCTCGGCACACTCGTTCCCGTCATCGGGCTCGTCCAAGTCGGCAATCAGGCCATGGCCGATCGTTACACCTACATCCCCTACATCGGCCTGTTCATCATGCTCGCGTGGTCTGCCGAAAGCTGGCTTAAGCCGTCGATCGCTCGAGCTGCCGGGGCAATTCCAAACTTCCACCCTCTCTCCGAGGAAAAAGGCCGGGCTGAGGGCGAGCGTAAATCCATAACAAACGGTAGCGGCCGAAAATCATTGGTCGTCGCCGCCGCCTCGGCCGTTCTGCTCGCGTGCTTCGTCCTGTCCAGCATCCAACTCAGCTATTGGCGCGACAGCATCCAACTCTTTACTCATGCGCTGGCCGTTACTCGTCCCAACGTTTTTTGCGAACGCAACCTTAGCTACGCCCTGTCCGAGGCCGGCCGCGGCAAGGAAGCCATCCCGCACTACGAAGCGTTGCTGCAGCTCACTCCGCAGGACGTCAAATCGCGCTATAATCTCGGCCTCGAACTGATTTCCACCGATCGCCCAGCCGATGCCGCGGCGCAATTCACCGAGGCGCTCAAATATCAGCCCGACAGCGACAAGCTCCATAACAGCCTCGGCATCGCCCTTTCGCAAGAAGGCAAACTGGATCCCGCCGCCGCCGAATTCGAGAAAGCCATCCAACTCAACCCGCAATTTCCCTGGCCGTACCTGAATTACGCCGTCGTTCTGCAAAAGAAAGGCCTTGCCGCCGCCGCCGTTACGAATTACACGAAAGCCTTGGAATTTCAGCCGGGCTGGGACGAAGCTCTCGACAAACTCGCTTACCTTCTCGCCACCTGCCCGGAGCCGTCCGTTCACGACCCCGCCCGCGCCATCCAATTCGCCAGGCAAGCCAACGATCTCACCCAACGCAAATCCCCCGATTTCCTGAACACGCTCGCCTTCGCTTACGCCGCCGCCGGCCAATTCACCAACGCCGTCGTCACGGCCGAGCTCGCTGAAAAACAGGCCCAGCTTCTCAAAAGACAACCCCTCGCCACCAGGCTCCAGGCTGACCTTGAAAATTACCACGCCGGAAAAATCGCGCCGCAGGACTGGAAAACCCCGCCCGCCTCAGTCATCATAAGGAAATAAGTTGAGTAACAATAAAGCGAAAACGCCAGCTTGAATTGAACTCCGTGGGCCACGTAAATCGTATATCGTAAATCGCAAATCTCTCTCATGCCCAAAGCTGAAATCAGTTGGAAACGCACCACCGAAGACGGCGCCAAACTCCAGGTCTACGCCCATCACGTCGGCCGTGATTGGAAATTTTATCATCGCGAAAAACGCTTCGACCAATGGCAATACGTCCCCGAACCGCCGCTCGAAGACTGGCTTGAATTGCTCGACGCCATGCAACGCCTGGTCGTCCGCCGCCGCTACCAACCCGACGACGAAGCCGACATCCGCCAAAAAATCCGCGACCGTTTCCCGGAGGCCGACGTGTAGCGGCGGTCTGTGACCGCCGCAAATTTCATTTCCTCCTCCTCTCCTCCTCCGCCAACTCCGACTTCATCGATTCCTGCCGCAGCGCATAACTTGACCGGATCGAATCCCCGAGCTGCTTCATATCCACCGGCTTCTGGAAACAGAATGCCACGCCTGTCTGGATTCCCCGCACGCGCACGTATTCTCCGTCCAGCGCACTCACGACGATGATCGGCACCTTCGCCGTCGAAGGCTGCGACCGCAAAATCTCGCAAATTGAAAAACCATCCAAATCCGGCAGCATCAAATCGATCAACACTACATCCGGCAATTCGCGCCTGGCCGCATGCAACGCCTGCACGCCATCCGCGGCCGTGAGGATATCAAACCCCTGGCCCTCCAGATTGTATTTGAGCAATTCGATGAAATCGGATTCATCATCCACCACCAACACGCGCGGTTTCATGCCACAAAAATTGGCCAACTTGTGTGACCGCTTCGCGTCGGCAGGGTTAAGAAAGAGTCACAAAGGGGCGATGCCGTTAAACCCGAATACCGAAATCCGAAATCCGAAATGGCCCGCCGCGCCGATTCGAGTTTCGGGCTTCTTTCGGATTTCGACCTTCGGATTTCGGATATTACTTCCCATCCCAAACAAATTTCGAAATGTCCGAAAAAGTTTGTCTCCAATTGGTTCCAGCGTCCATTTATAGAGTGATGATGAATGACGACATGGCGCTGGTGCGCGAATACGCCGTCAGCCACTCCGAGCAGGCGTTCGCCACTCTCGTCTCGCGCCACATCAACCTCGTCTATTCCGCCGCCTGGCGTCAGGTTGGCGATCCGGATTTGGCCAAAGACATCACCCAGGCCGTCTTCCTCATCCTCGCGCAAAAGGCAAAATCGCTGAACGAAAAAACCGTTTTATCCGGCTGGCTCTATCGCACCACGCGATTCACCTCCGCTGACGCCCTGAAAATCCAGCGCCGCCGCCAACGGCGCGAACAGGAGGCCCAAATGCAATTCACGGCCGATCCCAATTCGATCGACTCCGCCTGGGACCAACTTTCGCCGGTCCTGGACGAAGCCATGGCCCACCTGCGCGACCAGGACCGCGACGCCATCGTCCTCCGCTTTTTTGAAAACAAATCTTTACGGGAGGTGGGCGCCATCGTGGGTGTGGAAGAACGCGCCGCGCAGAAACGAGTGGCGCGGGGTTTGGAAAAACTCCGCGCCTTCTTCACCAAACGCGGCATCGTCCTCTCCGCCGGCGTCATCACCGCCGCCGTCTCGGCCCATTCCGTGCAAGCCGCCCCGGCCGCCTTGACCACGGCCATCACCGCAAGCGCAGTCAAAGGAACCGCCGCCGCCACCTCAACTTTAATCCTCGCGAAAGGAGCGTTGAAACTTATGGCCTGGACCAAGGCAAAAACAGCCGTCGTCGCCGGAATCGCCATTCTAGTGGCCGCCGGTGCGACGATTACCGTAACCAAAAAAATTTACGCGCATCGTTACGACCCGAAAGACTTCTGGGCAACTCAGTGGCCTTTCGGCCCCGATGGCCAGGAGATTCCCGGCGTCAACGCGCTGGCGCCGGACCTCGCGAACACAACATTTTCGCCCACCCCGGTGCAACCGTGCTCCATCAGCGGCCTGCTCGATCAATGCATGCAGACGACCGGCACGCACTACCTCGTTGATAAGGAAGTCGCCGCGGGATCCGTCCAATTTGGCAACTCGAAAAGTCTCAACGGCTCCCAGTGGGTGGCCGCCTTTGAACACGCGTTGCAGACCGCGCGCCCGGAATGGTGGGATCAAGCCACGAGAAAAATGAGGCGCGAGAATCTGGTGCTCATCCGATTCCCAAAACAGAAAACGGTGCTGGTATTGCCACCTGACAAGGCCAAAAAGTACCAGTGACATCTGCGGTTGAAAAATTCGTGCTCATTCGCGAAATTCGCGTAACTCTCTCAAACTTTTCTTTTCTTTTGGTCCATTTGCTTGCAGCTTGATTGCTGAAAATGTCGAAGAAGCGTAAAAACGAAACCGATCAACCGGAATTGCCGATCCCAGGCGCGAAGACGCCCGAAAACGACGCGGCAAAAGCCGGCAAAAAAGCCGCTGAGAATGGCAACGGCCACCACGAAATCGTCGCCGAAAGCGTCCCGGCCAATCTCGCCCACGCTCATCACCCGTTTAATCCAGCCAAGATCGAGTTGCCGCTGCATCGCCGCGTCAATACGAGCTTTCTCGAATACGCCAGTTACGTCATCCGCGACCGCGCCATCCCGCATTTGTCGGACGGCCTGAAACCGGTCCAGCGACGCATCCTGTGGGCCTTGCACCGCGCGGACGATGGCCGCTTCACGAAAGTCGCCAACGTCGTCGGCGACACCATGAAGTTTCACCCGCACGGCGACGCCTCCATTGGCGACGCGCTCGTGGTGCTGACCAACAAACGTTACCTCATCGAAGGCCAGGGAAATTTCGGCAACATTTTCACCGGCGATCCCGCCGCCGCGCCGCGTTACATCGAATGCCGCCTGACCGAACTTGCGCGCACCGAAGTTTTCAACGACGAAATCACCGAGTTCGTCCCCAGCTACGACGGACGCAACAAGGAACCTGTCACCCTGCCCTGCAAATTGCCGCTCACGCTCATGCTCGGCACGGAAGGCATCGCCGTCGGTTTGTCCGCGCGCATCCTGCCGCACAATTTTCCCGAATTGCTTCAGGCCCAGATCGCGATTCTCAAAAAGGAATCGTTCAAGTGCCTGCCGGACTTTGCGACTGGCGGCCTGATGGATCCCCGCGATTACCAGGACGGCAAAGGCAGCGTCAAAGTCCGCGCCAAAATCAAGGTCAAGGACGAGTCCACCGTCGTCATCAAGGAAATCCCGCCCACCACCACCACGGATTCGCTCATTGCCTCCATCGAAAACGCCGCCGCCAAAGGCAAGCTCAAGGTCAAATCCGTCAACGACTTCACTTCCGAGGAAGTGGAAATTGAAGTCAAATGCCCATCCGGCGTGGATGCCGAAAAACTCGTGGACGCGCTCTACGCGTTCACCGATTGCGAAGTCTCCATCGCCAGCCGCATCGTCGTCATCAAGGACAATCGGCCGGTCGAGATGACTGTCAGCGAAGTCCTGCGCGAAAACACCGCGCAATTGGTCGAGTTGCTCAAGCGCGAACTCGAGTTGAAGCAAAAGAAACTCGAAGACGAACTCCATTTCCGCACGCTCGAACGCATCTTCATCGAGGAACGCATCTACAAGAACATCGAGAAATGCAAAACCAACGAAGCCGTCGTCGCCGCCGTCTATGAAGGCTTCAAGCCGTTCCGCAAGCAGATGTATCGCGACCTCGCGGACGCCGACGTCGAAAAATTATTGTCCGTCCGTATCCGGCGGATTTCGCTGTTCGACATCAACAAGCACCGCGAGGAAACCGACCAGGTCAAAGCCGATCTTGAACAGACGCGCAAGGACCTGAAGAACCTTACCAAATACGTCATCAGCCACCTGGAAAAATTGCTGGAAAAATACGGCCCCCAATATCCGCGCCTCACCACCAAATCCGCCCGGCACGAGGAAGTGGACGTCAAGGCCGTCGCCTTCAAGGCCTTCAAAGTTTCCTACGACCGCGAAAGCGGCTACGTCGGTTACAAGGTCAACGGCGAGGAATTCAAAAACGAATGCACCAAGTTCGATAAAATTCTCCTCGTGTTCAAGGATGGCACCTACAAAGTCACCGAGTTGCCGGAAAAAATGTTCGTCGGACCCGAGTTGTTCTACTGCGGCCTGCCCGAACGCGAGCGCGTCTTCACCTGCGCCTACACCAATCGCCAGGCAAGTTTCCTGAAGCGCTTCAGTTTCGGCGGCACCATCCTGAACAAGGCCTATTTCTGCATCCCGGAAAAATCGCGCATCCTTTTCTTCTCACCGGACACGCCCAAGGTTCTTTACATCCGCTACAAACCCGCGCCGCATCAGAAAATCTCGCAGCAAACCTGCAACCCATCCGAAATCGAAGTCAAAGGCCCGAAAACCCGCGGCCGCCAGATCTCCATCAAGGACATCAGCTCCGTGACCGCCGAACCCACCCGCGGCTGGGACGAAAAAGCGACGACCACGAAAGTGATGTTCGTGTAGCCACAGTGGCACGGGCGTCTCGCCCGTGAGTCCCTTGTGTTTGCACGGGCGAGGCGCCCGTGCCACTACATATTCTTCACCCCATTGCCAATCCGGGCAAAGTGACGCTATTTGAATCACGATGCCCAAAAAACGAAATCAGGACCTCCACGGCTCCGCCCCGGACAAGTGCGATACCGCGCTGCTCCTCATCGATGTCATCAACGCCTTCCAATTCCCCGAAGCGCCGCAAACCCTGGAATTCGCCCTGCCCATGGCTCGACGGCTGCGCACACTGAAGAAAAGCCTCGGCGCCGCCGGCGTTCCGTCCATTTACATCAACGACAACTTCGGCCGCTGGCAATCCAACTTCAGCGCCATCGTGGAAACCTGCGCCAAATCCCCCGGCAAGGAAATCGTCCGACTGCTCCGCCCGAAGCGCCACGATTATTTCGTGCTCAAACCCATGCACTCCGCGTTCTATTCCACCACACTCGATGTCCTCCTCCGGCATCTCGGCGCGCAACGCCTCATCATCACCGGCATCACCACCGACATTTGCGTGCTCTTCACCGCCAACGACGCCTATATGCGCGACTTCGAAATCCTCGTTCCGCAAGATTGCGTTTGCTCCCATACCACCAGGCAAAACGATCATGCCCTCCGCCACATGCAAAAAGTATTAAAAGCCGACATCCGACCCTCGGCCGAACTTAAGTTGCTGCACCGCCGCCGGTAATCCCGTTTGCAGGAAGGTTAGACAATTTCATAGCCGTGAAAGAACGCAGAGAACGCATAAAAACGAAAGTATTCTTTGCGGTCTTTGCGTTCTTTTGCGGCGATACTTTGTTAATCTGTTTCTAGCCCCTTCGACGCAGCATGAGTCCGCAGAGAATTCCGCCGGCTGCCGCAAGCGACATCAACGGCCATGGGTCTCGCTGAAATTGCCGCCCCAGCCGCCGCGCCACGGGATTCGCAATTTCCTCTTTTACATCGGCAATTTGCTCTTTTACCTCGTCAAGTTTATGCCGCTCCGTTTCCGGCATTGAAAAAGTATGGTCCGAGTCATTCATAAAAACTCGTCGCATTGCCAACCGCGAAAACAAAGTGAGGGATTCACCCTCCTCCGCGCATGCGGACCAAAAAATCTTGCCCCACAAATGCATCCACCGTAGTCTTAAAACAGCGTCGCGCGCTTAGCTCAGTGGTAGAGCACTTCCTTCACACGGAAGGGGTCGCAGGTTCGAACCCTGCAGCGCGCACCATCTTCAAACACAGCCGTCCCAAAGCTGGACTTGGCAAGCTTCGTGCTCCTTTTACGTTCCAGTCTCTAATATCTATTCGAACGCGCGAATGAAACTTAAAATTTCCTTATTCGTGTCAATTTTCGCCTGTTTTTTGACACTCACTGCCATCGCTGAGTCCACTTCTCGCACTCCCCTTTCTGACGGTTGGGAAATCCAATCCATCGATCAAGTCCCGCAATCGGGCGAAATGATTTCCACCACCGCGTTCAAACCGGATCGTTGGTACGCCGCCATCGTCCCCTCCACCGTTGCGGGCGTTCTCGTGCAGGACAAAGTCTACCCGGACCCGTTCTTCGGCATGAACCTCAACGACCTTTCCACCAACAGCGCCTTCAAAGGTCCTTGGTGGTATCGCAGGCAATTCGAAGTCGATCCCGGCCGCGACGGCCAGGTCTGGCTCCATTTCGATGGCATCAATTATCGCGCGAACATCTGGCTCAACGGAAAATTAATTGCCGACACCAACCAAATCGTCGGCGCTTATCGCACGTATCAATTCAACATCACCACCAAGCTCGCGTCCGGAAAACCAAATGTCCTCGCCGTCGAAACGTTTCCCCAGGATGAAAACAGCCTCGGCATCAATTGGGTCGATTGGAATCCCGCGCCGCCCGATAAAAGCATGGGCCTCTGGCGCGATGTTTATCTCGTCACGGCCGGCCCGGTCGCAATTCAGTCGCCGCACGTCATCACGAAGGTGGACATGCCGTCGTTCGACAAAGCGCACCTAACGGTTTCCTTCGACGTGGTGAATTCCCGGTTCGAGGACCTCAATACGACGGTGAAAGGGACCATTGGCCGAGTGCATTTCAGCAAGGATCTCGTGCTGGCGCCGTATGAAGTGAGGCACCTCGAATTTTCCGATCTCACGATCGACAAACCACGCCTCTGGTGGCCCGTCCACATGGGCGAGCAAAACCTTTACGATTTGGACATTCGCGTCAGCGTGAACAGCATCCAATCGGATGAGAACATCACGCATTTTGGCATTCGCGAAGTCACGTCCGAGCTGAACCAGAAAGGTGTTCGCGTCTTCAAAATCAATGGCAAACCCGTCCTCATCCGCGGCGGCGGCTGGGCGCCCGATATGTTCCTGCGGCCTTCACCGGAACGCGAAATTCAGGAAATCCGTTACGTGAAGGACATGAACCTGAACGCCATCCGCTTCGAAGGCAAAACCGAGAACGATCGCTTTCTGGACCTCTGCGATCGCGAAGGCATTTTGGTTATCGCCGGCTGGTGCTGCTGCGATTATTGGGAGCAATGGGATAAGTGGAAGGATAGCGATTACGGCATCGCCACGGAGTCCTTGCGCGACCAGATCCGCCGGATTCGCAATCATCCCAGTCTCCTGACCTTCTGGTATGGCAGCGATAATCCGCCCAATGCCCGCGCGGAAAAGAATTATCTCGCGGTGCTCAAGGAACTCAATTGGCAGAATCCCGCCCAATCCTCCGCCAGCGCGAAAAAATCGGCTCTCAGCGAACCGACCGGCCTGAAGATGAATGGCCCCTACGAATATGTGCCGCCGATGTATTGGTACACGGACACGCGGGCCGGCGGCGCGTTTGGCTTTGCCACCGAGATCAGCCCCGGCCCCGCCATTCCGCCCGTTGAATCCCTTCGCCGCATGCTCGGCGATAACCATCTCTGGCCCATCGACGAGTATTGGAATTTCCATTGCGGCCGCGGCAAATTCAAAACTGTGGACATCTTCACCGATGCCCTGAACCGCCGTTTCGGCGAGGCCACGAACGTTTACGATTACACCAAAAAAGCCCAGGTCATGACCTACGACGGCGAACGCGCGATGTTCGAAGCCTATGCGCGCAACAAATACAACTCCTCCGGTGTGATCCAATGGATGATGAACAACGCCTGGCCCTCGATGATCTGGCATCTGTACGATTATTACCTGCGGCCGGCTGGCGGCTATTTCGGCGCCAAAAAGGCCTGCGAGCCTTTGCACATCCAATATTCCTACGACGACCGCTCCGTCGTCGTCGTCAACGGCCTCCGCCTGGATTTCAAAGGTCTCAGGGCGACCGCCAAAATTTTCAATCTCGACATGAGCTATAAATTTTCCGACCAGGTGAAGCTCGACGTTGCTGCGGACGGCGTGAAACGTGTGTTCACTTTGCCCGAACCCGCGGGCCTGAGTTCCGTCTATTTCGTCAAGCTGACGCTGACAGATGCCGCCGGCAAATTGATCAGCGATAATTTCTACTGGCTCTCCACCAAGGGCGACACGCTCGACAAGCCGCGCAAGGATTCAGATTGGTATTACACGCCCACCAAACAATTCGCCGACTTCAAAGCGCTCAACACCCTGCCGCCCGTCAACCTGAACGTCTCGGCAAAATCCGAGCGCAGTGGAAAGGATCGGGTGACTCACGTCACGGTCGAGAATCCGAGCAAATCACTCGCCTTCTTCGTTCACTTGAAAGTGAACAACAACACTGGCCAGGAAATCCTCCCCGTCATCTGGCAGGACAACTATTTCTCGCTGTTGCCCGGCGAAAGACGTGAAGTGACCGCCACCTGCGACGATTCGCCGCATGATTCAAAACCATCGGTGGAAGTCAGCGGCTGGAATGTGATTCCGCAAACGCGGCAAACACAATAGCGGAGCGCGGAATTTATTCTGCAAGTCCGCGCTTGGTTGAAACCGCGCGGAACGGGCGCGCTGTTTTCGCGATCCGCTGCCTTCCGACACGCCGGAGCACACGCGCAAAACGCTCCGTCCCCCTTTCCTCCGCCGTCGGAATTTTGCTCGACAGCATCAGCAACGAAAATCAATCATCCTTCCAAGGCCGTTGAAAAACGGCATTATTTCATACCGAGATTTATGACACGATCAGAAAGTCGTCTTTTCACGATCCGAAGAATCCTGGCTGCCGTCAAAAGCCGCCAAACTGCGGGCGCTCTGAAGCTTTTTCCGGCAACGGTGCAAGGGATTAAATTTGGCGAGGACACCGTTTTTCCGAAGCTGCCAAATCAGCCAGCCAAATCTGTGGAAGAGGAGAACCCGCTTCTCGCTTACTTTGACGCTCACGTTGAAGGCAATGGTATCTGGAAATGGCGGCATTACTTCGATATCTACCATCGTCATTTTAAGAAGTTCGTTGGACGTGAAGTGCATATCATGGAAGTCGGCATTTATAGCGGCGGAAGCCTCACCATGTGGAAAAAGTATTTCGGACCGGGCTGCAAGGTTTATGGAGTTGATATCGAGGAAGCCTGCCTGTCCTACCAGGATGACAATACGAAAGTGTTCATTGGCGATCAAGCCGACCGGGGATTTTGGGCGCGGGTCAGGGAAGCGGTGCCCTCACTGGATATTTTGATCGATGATGGCGGCCATCATCCGGAACAACAGCGCATCACCTTGGAGGAAATACTGCCACATTTGCGGGCGGGCGGTGTTTACCTGTGCGAAGACATTCACGGGCAGAACCATCTTTTTGCCTCCTACCTGCAAGGCCTCGCTTCCAATTTCAATACCATGAACTGGACCAACCCGCCGGAGAACGTCAATGGCCTATGTACCAAGACCAATTCCTTTCAGAAATCCATTCATGGTGTCCACTTTTACCCGTACGCGGCTGTTATTGAAAAGCGAGATGCCGAGCTCCAGCAGCTTATTTGCCCGAAACACGGAACACAATGGCAGCCTTTCGTGGTGTAAAAGCCGAGAATTATTCCGCCGTTTCCGAAGCTTAATGGCGATCTATGGGAACGTTGTCGTTCCCGTTCGCAGCGCCCGTCATTTTCCTCTTTAACTCCTCGGCCGTTTTCATAAGGTCGCGATACCTATGAACCGGAAAGTCGTTTGCTTTCATTTGCAAGAAGCCGCCGAACAGTTGAATGAGATGGTCGAGCGCTTTGAGAGCAAGGCAAAGTACAGCGCGGAGGAATTCGAGATGGATACGGGACACCTTTATCATCACTTGAATACCGCGTGGAATGGCCAAAATCAGACGGATGCCCAGCACCGCAAGTGCGACCCGAGCGACTTCGCCAAATTCCGAAAATTTCCCAAGGAAAGAGAATTCATTTATTTAAGGTCCTTAAGGTCTATTTCGTAATAATTCGCAAAAAGGTGCCGGCGTCGCGGTCATTTTGCGCTTTAACTCCTCCGCCATTTTCATAAGCTCGCGAAAACCTATGAACTCAAAAGCGCTCTTCCTTTCTGCCGTCATCGGGGCCGGGCTTCTTGTCGCATCACAAGCGCCGGCGCAACCGCGAGTCGAATTTCCCCCCGCCAGTCCGCTCAGCACGCTCAAACAGCGTGTGGGCTTTACGGACATTGAGATCTCCTATTCCCGACCCAGCGCGCGAGGCCGGCCGGTTATCGGCGGACTCGTCCCCTACGGAAAAGTCTGGCGCACCGGTGCCAATGGCGCCACCACCATATCGTTCAGCACGCCGGTCAAACTGAACGATACCGAAGTCGCCGCCGGCAAATATGCGCTGTTCACCATTCCCGGCGAAACCGAATGGACCATCATTCTCAACAAGGACCTCACCGGCAGCCCACTCAACTATCACGAAAGCAATGACGTCGTCCGCTTCACCGCGCCCGCCGTCAACCTCGCGGAAAATATCGAAACCTTTTCCATCATGATCAACGCCATCCGCGACGATTCCGCGCGCATTGATCTTATTTGGGAACATACCGCCGTCCCGATTCGTCTGACCTTGGATCTAGTCGACGCGCTTCACCAGAAAATCGAAGACGCCATGTCCGCTGGCGACAAGCAGTATTATCAGGCCGCCATGTTTTATTACGATCACGGTTTGGAGATGCAGAAAGCCAAAACGTGGATTGAGGCCATTCGACCCAACCAGGAAACCTATTACACGGAAAACTTGAAAGCCCGAATCCTCGCCAAGACTGGAGACAAGGAAGGCGCCATTGCCGCCGCCAAGCATTCCTCCGAGCTGGCCGAAAAGACCGAAGGCGCAAGCGGTTACCTCAAATTGAACCAGGATTTGGTCGACAGTCTGAAATGAAATAACGGTGGTTACCTCCGGCCAAATCAAAACGTCCATACTGGGGAACCAGCGAGACTATATGAATACATTCAAACATGCTCTCATCATTACCGCCTTCCTTAGCGCACTGCCGTTGATGGCCCAGGAAACACGCGTCAACTCCACCGGCGGCCACAGCCCGCACGAAACCACCAGCCGCGTCGTCAATGGCGACCGGATTACCATCACCTACGGCCGGCCCTACATGAAAGGCCGGCAAATTTGGGGCGGCCTCGTCCCCTTCGGAAAAGTCTGGCGCACCGGCGCGGACGAAGCCACGACCTTGATCACTCAAAAACCAATTGAAATCGGCGGCACGACCGTTCCCGCCGGCGCTTACACGCTGTTCACTCTCCCAAATGAGGACGGCTCGGCCAAATTGATCATCAACAAGGAAATCGGCCAATGGGGCATCGGGCCGGGCTCCTACGATGAAAAGCAGGACGTCGCGCGCGTCGATATGAAGAAGGAAACGCTGGATACGCCGGTCGAGGAATTCACAATGACCGTAACGCGCGATGGGCAATTGAAAATGAGTTGGGACAAAACTCAATACTCCGTCTCGTTCACCGTCCAGAAGTAGCCATCATTCGCTCGACTCTCTCCTCGGCTGAATAACTTTCTCCCTCTCCCATCGGATGGGAGAGGGCCGGGGTGAGGGTCAGCGCTTCGCAATCCATGATCACACCACGCCGGGGACTCGTCTTTGTGGCCGCCTGTTCACTGTTGTTTTCCTCCGCCGCCCTGCGCGCGGCGGAACCACCCACGCCCGCCGCCATTTTGCAGGACCTGCGCAGCTTCCAAAACATGGGCAGCGTCCTTTACATCGCCGCCCATCCGGACGATGAAAACACACTGCTCATCGCCTATCTCGCGCGCGGAAAAAACTATCGCACCGCGTATCTGTCCATCACCCGTGGCGATGGCGGACAAAATCTCCTCGGGCCGGATCTCGGCGCAAAACTCGGCGTGGCGCGCACACAGGAATTGCTCGCCGCTCGGCGCCTCGATGGCGGCCGCCAGTTCTTCACGCGCGCCATCGATTTTGGTTTTTCCAAGGACTACCGCGAAACCCTGAACATCTGGGGCAAGGATGATGTTCTCTCGGACGTCGTTCGCGTGATCCGCACCTTTCGCCCGGATGTCGTCATCAATCGCTTTTCCACCCACCCCGGCAACACGCACGGCCATCACACCGCCTCTGCCGTCCTCGGCCTCGCAGCCTTCAAACTCGCCGGCGACCCCAAAGTATATCCCGACCAACTCAAAACGCTTCAGCCCTGGCAGCCCAAACGCATTTTCATGAATGGCCGCGGCGGTGAAGGCGCCGTGCATCTGGAAATCAGCGGCGAAGATCCCGTTTCCGGCCTCTCCTTTTCCGAACTCGCGGCGCACAGCCGTGCCATGCACAAAACCCAGGGCTTCGATCGCTTTACTTTTCGCGGCGGTCGCGGCACGAGCACCGAATCCTTTGAACTTCTCGCCGGCGACCCCGCCACCAACGACATCTTTGACGGCATCGACACCACCTGGGCGCGCATTCCCGGCGGTGCGGACATCGGCAAACTCGCCGGCGAAATCATCGCTCAATTCAATCCGGAAAAACCCGCCGCCAGCGTTCCCGCATTGCTGATATTGCACAAGCAACTCGCCGCGCTTCAATCCACCGATCCGCTTGTCACCGAAAAACGCACGCAACTCGATCGCATCATCCAGCATTGCCTCGGGCTCGAAGTCCAAACCACGATTCCGCAACCCGAATACGTCCCCGGCGAAGAATTGCCCCTGCACAGCACGGTCAAAGTGAGGGCCGATGTCCCCGTCCGCTGGGTCGCCACACACTATCCCTCGATCGACAAAGTGCTGAACAAATTCGTCGACCTCACCCCAAATGAAACCGCCACGCGCAACTCCAATCAAACTCTCCCGCGCAACACGCTTTTGACCCAACCCTACTGGCTCCGCGCCGAAGGCACGCCCGGCCTGTTCCACGTCGACGACCCGTCGCTCATTGGCCGCCCCGAAAATCCTCCAGTCTTCCCGATTCAACAGGTCTTTGAAGTCGGCGGCGAAACGCTGGTCATCGCTGATGCGCCAGTCGCCATCGAAAAAGATCCCAACGGCAAGGAAACATCCCGCCGCCTCGACGTGATCCCGCCCGTCTCCATCCATTTCAATGCCGAAGTCGCGCTTTTCGCTCCAGGCAGTTCGCACCCGGTCGAAATCGAACTCACCGCCGCTCGCGCGAATTCCAAAGGCACTCTCCAACTCGAAACGCCCAGCGATTGGAAAGTCACGCCCGCCCAACATTCCTTCGATCTCGCCCAAGCCGGCGACAAAACTCAATTGACCTTCACCGTCACCGCTCCCGCGCAATCCACCACGGCCAAAATCGGCGCCGTCGCGGACATCGGTGGCACGCGTTATCGCAACGACCGTTACGTCATCCATTACTCGCACATTCCGCTGCAACTCCTCCAACCTGTCGCGGCGCTGAAATGCCTCAGCCTTGATCTCGCCGTTCATGGCCGCAAAATCGGCTATATTCAAGGCGCCGGCGATTCCGTGGACGCTTGCCTTCGTCAAATGGGCTGCACCGTCACCGAATTGACGACCAACGATCTCACGCCCGGTCGCCTCAAGGATTTCGACGCCATCGTCACCGGCGTCCGCCTCTTCGACACGCATCGCAATCTCGGGGACAAATTGTCCGCGCTCTTCGACTACGTGCAAAACGGCGGCACCGTCGTCATGCAATACAATCGCGTCGACGGCCTCGAATCCACGCCGCTCACGCTGAAAATTTCCCAACTCCGCGTCACTGACGAGCACGCCCCCGTCACCTTTCTCGCGCCCGACAGCCCCGTCCTGAACACGCCCAACAAGATCACCAGCGCCGATTTCGATAATTGGGTCCAGGAACGCGGCACCTATTTTCCGAATCAATGGGACAGCCATTTCACTCCCATCCTCGCGTGCAACGATCCCGGTGAATCGCCGTTGAAAGGCAGCCTGCTCGTCGCGGATTACGGCAAGGGCCATTTCGTCTACACCGGCCTGACGTTCTTCCGCCAGCTTCCCGCCGGCGTTCCCGGCGCATATCGGCTTTTTGCCAATCTCATTTCGCTCGGAAAATGACGCCGGAACCCGCACGCGAAGAGGATAAAACCGGTTTTCCGGGCCTGCGCACGTGGCGCCGCGTGTACGTGTTCGTGCTCATTACGTTCGCCATTTGGATCGCGCTCCTGCTTGCGTTGACGAGGGTGTATTCGTGAACGGCCTGGATTACGTCATCCTGCTCGTCACCATCCTCGGCATCGCCGCCTACGGCGCGTGGCACACGCGCGGCCGACACACATACAAAACTTATCTCAAAGGCAGCGGCGACACGCCATGGTTTGTCATCGGCATTTCCGTCATGGCCACGCAAGCCAGCGCGGTCACCTTTCTTTCCACGCCGGGTCAGGGCTATCAAGGCGGCCTCGGCTTCGTGCAATTCTACTTCGGCATGCCCATTGCGCTCATCATCATCGCCGCGGTCTTTCTGCCGATTTACCAAAAGCTCAATGTCATCACCGCCTACGAATACCTCGGCCAGCGTTTCGACCTGAAAACCCGCCTGCTCGGCGCGGCGGTTTTCCTGCTGCAACGCGCCCTTGGCGCCGCCCTCACGATCTACGCGCCGGCCATCGTCCTGTCCAAGGTGCTGGATTGGCCGCTCACCGCGACCATCATCGGCAGCGGAGTCATCGTTGTCATCTATACCGCCATTGGTGGCAGCGACGCCGTCAATGCCACGCAAAAATATCAATTCGCCGTCATCTTCGCCGGCATGATCGCCGCCTTTGTCATCCTGGTGGTCAATCTGCCGCGCGGCCTCACGCTTTCCGATACGCTCACGATCGCCGGCAGCATGCACAAACTTCAGGCCATCGATTTTTCTCCTGATCCCGGCAAGCGCTACACCTTCTGGTCCGGAATCTTCGCCGCCACGTTTCTCATGCTGACGTATTTCGGCACGGACCAATCCCAGGTGCAGCGTTATCTCACGGGTTCCATTCGCGAAAGCCGCCTCGGCCTGATGTTCAATGCTGTCTTTAAAATCCCGATGCAGTTTTTCATTCTCGCCATCGGCGTCCTCCTCTTCGTCACCTATCAATTCGAGCGTCCGCCCGTTTATTTCGACCAGGTCGCCTGGCACGAACGCGCTGCCCAGGGCGATGCCCACGAACTTCACGAAATCGATTCCCGCTTCACCGCCGCGCACGAAAAGCAAAAGCAAGAGCTCGACGCCTGGGTCAACGCGCGTCACGCCGGCAATACCGCCGCCGCATCCGCCGCTCGCTCCGCCGCGCTGGAGGCGCACGCCGAGGTCGAATCCATCCGCAAAGAGGCCCGCCTCGCCGTCGATCCGCACGACAAACGAAACGATGTCGATTACATCTTCATCACCTACATCCTCGACCATTTCCCGCACGGATTAATCGGCCTCCTCGTTGCCACCTTTTTCGCCGCCGCGCTTTCCGCCAAATCCGCCGAACTGAATGCGCTTGGCTCCGCGACCACAGTGGATATTTATAAACCGGTGTTCAAACCCAGCGCCGACGATCGGCATTACTTGCGCGCTTCCAAAGCGTTCACGATTCTTTGGGGCTGCACCTCCATCACATTCGCGCTGTGCCTGAGCCTCGCCGAAAATCTCATCCAGGCCGTGAACATCGTCGGCTCCATATTCTATCCCGTCATGCTCAGCCTGTTCGTCGTCGGCTTCTTTCTGCGCCGCATCGGTGGCACGGCCGTTTTCTGCGGCGGCCTCGTCGCGCAAGCCGTCGTCCTCGTGTTATTCTTTACCGTGCCCGACAATCGCCTGAGCTATCCCTGGTATAACGTCATCGGCTGCGCCGTTTGCATCTGCGTCAGCGTCCTGCTTCAGCCGATGCTCAAACCCGCGCCCGCGCGCACCGCATGAGCACCGCACCCGCCATTTGTTTCGGCCAGCAACCCTGCGGATTTTTTCCGAAACGCTTCCTCGTTGCCAAAATCCAAACCGCCCGCCGCCTTCAATCCGAAATTGGCGGTGAAATCGTGTTCTTCTATCACGACAGCGACCACGACCCGCGCGAGACTCGCACCATACTGCGCCATCGCACGACCAACGAACCCGCCGTGCTCAATTTCGCTTTCGCCAACAAGTTGCAACGCAAATTTTCCCCGCTGTTTCTCAAGCAAATCCCCTCCGATTGGCAGCCCAAAACGATCCTGCAACTTCCCAATTACCTCGAGCATCCGCTCATCGACATTTTCAAAAAAGCTTCCGCGCCCAACATCGCCGATTTCTGCCTCGAAATGTATCGCGGCCTCGGCCTGCTCGACGGCATCCGGATCGTTCGCTCCAGCGACGCCGCTCTGCGCCGCGTCGCGTGCGATGTCACGGAATTTTTCGTCGATGTGCCGCACGAAAACGAAATCGTCCGCGCGCGCTTTGCCAACAACACGCTGCAATTGCACGAAGGCGGCGATTCCTTTGTGACCTTGCCGCCAGCCAATTTCACCAAGGAACAAATCACGCCCACGCGCGACACCCGCTTGCGCTGGATGCAATCCATCGTCCATTGCACGCATTACGTTGCCGGCCTTGGCGAAAGGGAATATCTTCAAACCGCAGACGCGCCCGAAATCACTTTTATCACTCGCGATGAAATCGACCGCTCCGATGAAGCCTGGACCGAACTCTAAACTCCCGCCGCTCCTCGCCTTCGGAGCACACCCGGACGACATCGAATTCGGCTGCGGCGCCGTCATCGCGCGCGAAACTCTCGCCGGCCGCAAGGCCCATCTCGTCATTTGCTCGCGCGGCGAAGCCGGCACTCACGGCACGCCCAAACAACGCGCCGCCGAAGCCAAAAAAGCCGCCGCACTGCTCGGCGCTACGATTGAATTTCTCGAACTCGACGGCGACAGTCACTTGGAACTCCGCGCCGCCCACGCCATCAAACTCGCCGCCATTATTCGCCGCATCCGCCCCGGCATCGTGCTCGCGCCGAGCCTCGTCGAAAATCAACATCCCGATCATTGGCGACTAGGCAAACTCGTCCGCGACGCCACCCGCCTCGCCCGATACGGCGGCCTAAAGGAACTCCGCAAAACTCCGCGCCACATTATCGATCAATTATTTTTCTACGCCGTGACTCCCGATGCCGAACCGCCCGACATCTCCCCCGTGCTGATCGACGTCTCCGACCCGAAAATCATCCGCGCCTGGACCGCCGCCATGCAAGCGCACGCATCCCAAACCAATGCCCGCGCCTACGTAGAACTGCAACTCACGCGCACCCGCCTCCGCGGCCTCCGCGCCGGCCTCAACCACGCGATGGCTTTGTTCCCGAACGATCCGCTCGTGTTCGATTCACTCGCACAAACGAGCCGAAGCGAGCGCGCGTTTTAACCATGGCGGAAAAATTCCTAAAAATCGGAATAACTTGCTACCCGTCCGTCGGCGGCAGCGGCATTCTCGCCACCGCCCTCGGCGAAGAACTTGCCCGTCGCGGCCACGAAATTCATTTCATCAGCTACGAACGCCCCTTTCGCCTTCCTGAGAACAATCCGCGCCTCGCATTCCATCCCGTCATCGTCAACGACTACCCGCTGTTCAAATATCCGGACTACACCCTGCCCCTTTCCGTGCGCATGGCCGAAGTAAGCCGCGACCAAAAACTCGACGTTCTCCACGTCCATTACGCCGTCCCGCACGCCACTGCGGCGATTCTCGCCCGCTCCATGCTGCCGCCCGAGCAACAACCCCGCGTCGTCACGACCCTCCACGGCACCGACAGCACGCTGCTCGGCTGCGACCCCGGTTACGGCCCTGCCATCCACCACGCCCTCACCCAATCCGATGCCGTCACCACCGTCTCCGAATTTTTGAAACAGGAAACCCAGCGCGTCCTCGGCTTTGAAGGCCCCATGGACGTCATCCACAATTTTTTTGAACCGCGCGCGCCCAAACGCTCCCGCGACGAAGTCCGCCGCGAACTCGGCCTGCGCGATGAAGTGCTCCTGTTCCATTCCTCCAATCTCCGCCCAGTCAAACGCATCGATCTCCTCCTCGAAACCATCGCCCGCATCCGCCCGCGCGAATCCTTCAAGCTTCTGATCCTGGCCGGCGAAAGTTTTGCGCCCTTCGTTTCCGAAATGAAACGCCTTGGCCTGGACCAGCGCGTGATCGTGCGCGAACGCGTTTCCGACATGGAAGATTATCTTCAAGCCGCGGACATCGGCCTGTTCACCTCCGAAACCGAAAGTTTTTGTCTGGGCGTTCTTGAAGGCATGAGTTTCGGCTGCCCCGCCGTCGCCACGCGCGTCGGCGGCATCCCTGAAGTGCTCGAAGAAAACGCGACTGGAAAACTGCTCCCCGCCGGCGATGCCGACGCACTCGCCCGCGCCGCCGAAGAACTGATTCAAAACCGTTCCCTGCGTGAAAAGATGGGCCAGGCCGCCCGCCAGCGCGCCCGTGAAAAATTCTCCGCCGACGTGATCGTCCCCCAATACGAATCCCTCTACCACCGCGTCTGCGGAGCGCGGAATTCATTCCGCGTGACCCCTGTCTGAGTAGGAGCCGACGTAAAGAGGCTCAAACTTATTCTGCGGGAAAAACGTAACTCACGCCCGCAGTTGAATCAGTCCCCGACGCACCAACAATTCTCCCTCTCCCATCGGATGGGAGAGGGTCGGGGTGAGGGCGATTATCAATTCATTCCAAGACTCGTGACATCGTTCTCCTGGAAGAATATTTAAAACTGATCTTCCTTCTCCTTGAACAAAATATTAAATGTCGTCAGCGAGCCGTAGCAGCGCGTGATGTATTGCTGCATCTCCACTTTTTCGACATCGGATAATTTTTCATGCGCATTGATCTTCTGCTCCAGCACGCGCAACTGATTCCGCACCATCACAATCTTGTGGAAAAACGTTTCCAGCGGCACCTCCTTCGTCTGCAACGTCGGGTCCGACGGATGCAGCACCAGCTTGCCATTATGCCACCGTGGTCCCAACTCCGACACCGACGCGTTCGGCTTCTCCACGCCCAGCTTATCGATCGCCGATGAGACCACTCCCTCCACAAACTGTTTCAGCGGCACCTCCGCCTCGCCCACTTTCACCATCGGCTCCGGCACCTGGATGTCCGCCAGCCGCGGATCAATCGTCCGCAACAGATTCCCAAAGCGAATTTCCGCGGAACCCGTCGAAACTTTTTCCACGATGCCTTCCCCGTGATTCGGATGCACCACGCGCATCCCCGGCGTCAAAATCGGAGCGTTCATAATCAATCTAATCTTTGAAATATTTCCTTCGTTCGACCGCCAACTTAAACCACGAGCGGCCATGAATAAACAGCGATTTTGTGGTCTGGCAGACATTCACATTGCCGGCTTCTGGCTGGGGGAAGACATGGGGAAAATAGCATCACTATCATCGGCACGCGCTTTTTTTGGATTTCGAACTTCGGATTTCTTTCGGTATTCGAACTTCGGATTTCGGATTTGTCCGCCAGGTTTTTTTACCGCCATTGGCGCGGTAACCGGCTCCTGCACTCAAAAATTTCGTGTCCCCAATACTCATCTATGATTTAATCCCGCCGCAGCATGAAAGAATTTCCGACGCCACTCGACCTGAAAAAAATCAAAGCCTACCCGCTCGCCCAGCGCCGCAGCCTCAGCGCCATCGAAAAAATTCTCGTCGATCCGAAAACTCCTGCATCCGCCATCGATTCCCGAACCGCCGCGATCGTCCGGGACTGCGCCGAACGCATCCGCGCCGCGCGCGAGCGCAACGCCAGCATCATTCTCATGTATGGCGCGCACCTGGTAAAAAACGGCGCGCACCGCCTCGTCAATGCGCTCACCGAATCCGGCTGGATCACGCACCTTGCCACCAATGGCGCAGGGTCGATTCACGATTGGGAACTCGCCTTTCTCGGCCGCACCGAGGAAAGCGTTCGCGAAAACGTCGCCACCGGCACCTTCGGCACCTGGGATGAAACCAGCCGCTGCATCCATCTTGCCCTGCTCGCCGGCGCATTGCGCGAAGAAGGCTATGGCCGCAGTCTCGGACGATTCATCATCGAAGACGGCGTCACACTTCCCGCTCCCGCCGATTTGGAAAAATTGCTGCGCAACGAACCTGCCCATCCGCTCTCACCGGCCCGCGCCGACCTTCTGCAAACGATGCTCGCCCAAAAATTGCCCGGTGGCCGCATCGAAATAAAACATCCCTGGAAACAAACCTGCATCCTCGCGCAGGCATTCCGCCATAATGTCCCGTTCACCGTTCATCCCGGCATCGGCTACGACATCATTGCCAATCATCCCATCTTCAACGGCGCCGCAATTGGCCGCGCCGCCGAAGTGGATTTTCGCCTGCTCGGCAGCTCGATTGAAAACCTCGATGGCGGCGTGGTCTTGTCCATCGGCTCCGCCATCATGGCGCCGCAGGTCTTCGAGAAGAGCGTGAGTTGCGTCAATAATTTGCGGCTCCAAAACGGCCGGAAAATCCTCCATGACCACACCATCTACGTCGTCGACATCCAGGACGGCGGCAATTGGGATTGGAACCGCGGCGAACCGCCGAAAGACAACCCGGCGTACTACCTGCGCTTCTGCAAAAGCTTTTCCCGCATGGGCGGCCAGATGAAATACGCGCAGTCCGACAACGTGGCTTTTCTATCCGACCTTTTCCACAACCTGAGCCGCGCGCCCTAACGCTGGATTGAGTCTGAATTTGAAGACCTCCGAATGGCGCCAAAACTTTCCCCTCTCCCATCGGATGGGAGAGGCTGGGGTTCATGGGCAAGGTCGCACTAAACCAATTATTCCGCCCATTAATCGCTACAAAATTCCACCCGCTCCCCGGCTTTTGGCGGAAACGCCTCCAGCTTGCAAAGCAGGCCCGCGCCCGATTTCTTCCGGCGGCGTTTTCGCGGACAACGCGCCAGTTTTCACAAAAGAGATGCTGGTCATTCCGACGGTGGGATCCCGCCGCCCCAAATCTTCCGGGCGAATAAATCCCAGGAAGCATATCTGCAATCCTTTTTGATAACGAGTTGATTTCGGGCCGCGAAAGATCATGGTCGCCTTGTTGGACGAAATATTGATCTCCCGGACCTGCAGATACTCCAGGCCGATTTTTGCCCGTATCGGAGCGAGATCCGCTTTCGTCAGCGGCGCTCCGGAAAGGGAAAACAAGGAGAGGATCGCGCATTCCGGATCATTGACAAACAACGTCACGGAAGGGCGAACGACACCATTGGTCAGCACCCAATAGGTCCCATTGCACGGAATCTCCTGGAACTGATCATCGTCTTCGGTGATCTCATAGCCGTGCAATGAATTGGTGAATCGCTGGTTTGATAGCGGGAATTCCACGGCATTTGGAGCAGTGGTCGCAGTCGGTCCTCTATGGCTTGGGAAGACCCTGGCATGAGCGATTTCGAACAACAGAAATGCAACCGTCGCCACGCCGATCCAGGCAACCGCGCTCCTCGCCCGCCTGACATTGCGGAGGAAGAATGCCTGCCAATTATAAATCAAAGCTGCCAGGCCGGCCATTGCTGCCGGCAGGAAGTCAAGGGTGTATCTGGACGACATGCTGGGTGACCAAAGGTAAAATACGAAAAGGCAGAGGCACGATAGAACCGACCACGGAACCGCCAGCAGGAATGGTCTTGCCGGCGGCTCCTGGTTCCACAAATTTCGAAATCGTTTCCAATTCACGGCCCAAAAACCAACGCTGGCCAGCCCGAGCACAAGATAAAGCCAGTCGAAAGTCGAGAAGTACATATTGTGCCAATGATAAGTCGGAGATTGGCCGGCAACGCAGTTGGGCGCGTAATAGTCGTCCCCGTTCATATTCCGCACAAAAAAGAGCGAACCAAATTCATCGATCGCCGCCGAGACTATCGGCTCCTGTTCCCAGGGACATCCGAATTTGAGTTGGAACACGTTGTGGTCCTTGTAGCAGATATTCAGCCGGTGCCCGAATTCAACCGGGCTTCCAAATCGCCACCAGTTCAAAAAGCACACCGCGATTCCGCACAATCCATAAATTAAAATCATCGAGGCCAGCAGTCGCCGCCGCGCCGGGCTCCGCCAGACCATCACCCCGACCGACGCCAATGCAATGGGCCCGTAAAAAACCAGCGTGGGTCTGATAATCGGCCCAATTCCAGCCCACAGCGCAAGAAAAGCGGCCTTCCCGAGAGTCGGCCGCCGCCCGACACGTACGAACAGCGCGAAAAGGAAAATGCCGTAAAGATACGAATACGCCGCCACTTCTTCGTAAACGTCGAACGTTGTCCGGAGCAAAGTTACAAACGGTGGCGCCAACAAGAATAAAAGAGAAATGAACACTCCCAGCACGGTCGTCAAAACCGCGCTTCTGCCGCCAGGCGGCTCCGGGTTGCGCACCCGGGTAGTGAATGTGCGAATGACGAAGAAGGCGCAGGCCGCGTAGGCTATCAAAAAGGCAACTCTATCGGGAAACTTATCGAATCCAGCGATCCTCGCCATCGCTTCAAAGATCCAGCGAAACGCAGGCACGCCGAGCCCCCACACCTGCTGAACGCCCCCTTTGTCCCAGACCAGATCGTTGCGCAAACCGTAGGGCGACGAATCCAAAGATATGCGGCCTTGAAAGAATGCGTCGGTCTGTGAGCGGAGGTTGGGCGCCCATTTCGTGCCGGATGATGGGGAATACCACTGGCCCCAATTGGGAATGAGACCAGTCGCATAGGCTAGGAACGCTGTCAGCCAAATAATCAGCCATGCCGTCACCAGCGTTTGCCCATTTACGGCAAATCTTTTCATTCAATATCCCAGCGTGCCCGGCGAGTGCTTGCCTTCTGGCAAAGCGCAACCCACAACGTGAATCGCTTGAATATCAAGTCACAGCCTTTTTGTATAGCAATATCCCCGTTTGAGACCTAGCTTCTTGAATTGAGACGAAATCGTTGAATTCTTGCCCGATGCGGCTCCACGCAGCGAGTTTTGCCTGCGCGGCAAAGGTAAAGGGATTGCCCGGCCGCTTGAAAAGCTCCAATCATTCCTTGGCACGTGCCAAGAGCGGCGTGTCAGCAAACCGGACCGAAACACGAAGGTGATTTGCTGCGGGTTATCCAGTCACCAACCACGCTTCGGAATTGCCTCCCTTCTTCCTTCCATTCCCCAGTCTGGTGAGTTCTCAGGATGATTCAAAAACCAGCAGGGGTGAGGCAGGCGTCAATCCATGGAATTCCGGCGCCTTACAACTGCGCCATCGCCTTATCCAACGCCGCGTAAAGCTGCCCCATCGTCGCTTCCGTTTCATCACCCATGTTCGAAAGACGAAACGCCAGGCCCTTGATCTTGCCGTAACCGCCATCGATCAAAAAGCCCTGGTCCTTCACCAGCTTTTGCAACTTCGGCACGTCCACCGTGCGACCGCCCGGCTTCGCTCCATTATTGATGCAAGTCAGCGTCACCGACTCAAAGCCCTTTTCCGGATACAGCGTGAACCCATGCTTCGCCGCCCAGTCCCGCGTCATCTGGGACAACTTCGCGTGCCGCGCATAACGCGCCTCCAGACCTTCGGCAAAGAAATCCTCCAGCTTCGACGCCAGCGCGTACACATGGCCAATGCTCGGCGTGCTCGGCGTCATGTTCTGCTCGGCATTTTTCTGGAACTCGAGGAAATCAAAATAATAACCGCGGTCCTTGATTGTCGCCGCCTTCGCCAGCGCCGCCGGCGAGCAGACAAACACCGCCGCGCCCGGCGGCATCGCAAACGCCTTTTGCGTTCCCGCCAGCAACACATCGATCCCCAACTCGTCGAATTTCAACGGCACCGCCGTCATCGAGCTCACCGCGTCCACAATGAACATCACGTCCGGATATTTTTTCTTCAGCGCCGCAATTTCCGCCAGCGGGCTCATCACGCCCGTCGACGTCTCATTATGAATCAGCGTTAGCGTGTCGAACTGGCCCGTCGCCAGCTTCTTGTCCACGTCCGCCGCGCGAATCGGGGAACCCCACGGCACCTGCAGCGCCTCGGCGTCCTTCCCGCAGCGCTTCGACACATCAAACCATTTGTCCGAAAACGCGCCGCACATGCAGTTCAGCACTTTTTTGGAAACCAGGTTCCGGATCGCGCCTTCCATCACGCCCCAGGCCGAGGAAGTCGAGATATAAACCAGTTGCTTCGTGGAAAGGAGCTGTTGCAACTGCGGTTGGATTTTCGCGTAAAGATCTTTGAACCCCTGCCCGCGGTGGCCAATCATCGGCGAAGAAAACGCGCGAAGCGTTTTCTCGCTGACTTCGACCGGGCCCGGAATATGCAATTTGACGTGTGCCATAAAGAGTTCAGTTTTCCTCACGCCCGCCCGAAACGCAAGCCGCATAAAAAACTCCAAGCGTCCAACACCCAAGCGTCCAGAGAAGCACCAAACGTCAACCACGCAAACGGCAAAAAAAATGTACTTCCCCCGAAAAAATGGACACGGCGTTGTCAGTTCTTTTTATAATAGAGTTGTTGTTCAAATTCCACAGGTGAATGATAGCCGAGAGCGCTGTGGAGCCGCTTTGGGTTATAAAAGGTTTCGATGTAATCGAAGA
>DATNEA010000003.1:0-16386 GCA_035606845.1 Candidatus Angelobacter sp.
GTTTCCTGCGCCGGCGAACTCACCAAAGCCGCCCGCCTCATCCGCGCGGCGGGCCGCACCGTTTTTACCGACACCAGCACGGCACGGATGGCGGCGATCCAGGGCAAGGTTTGCGGGGAAGTTGCCGAACTCGCCGTCGCCGTGGATTTGCTCCTGGTTTTTGGCGGCGATGGCACCATGCTCCGCGCCGCGCGGGAAATCGCCGGTTCACAAACGCCCATCCTCGGCATCAACATCGGGGGCCTCGGCTTTCTGACCGCCGTGCCATCGTCCGGTTTGTCGCACGCGCTGCGCCAGGTCTGGAACGGCGAATTCAAGTTCGAGCCTCGCGCGCTCATCGAAGCCGATATTTCCTGCAACGGCAAACCGCTCCGCCGAAACGCGCTGAATGATTGGGTCATCAATCGCGGCATCGCCTCGCGCCTCATCGAACTGCACGTGAGCGTGGATGGCGAACCGGTGACGACTTATCGCTGCGATGGCCTCATCATCAGCTCGCCGACCGGCTCCACGGCGTATTCGCTGGCCGCCGGCGGCGCGGTGATTTATCCCACCGCCGAAGTTTTCCAGATCACTCCCATCTGCGCGCACACACTTTCGAATCGGTCGCTGGTGCTGCCGATGGACTCGACAATTTCCGTGAAGGTCATTAATCCAAAACCGGCCACCCTCCTCAGCGCCGATGGCGAACTGGTTACGGAATTGAGCGCGGGCGACGAAATAATCATTCGTCGCAGCCGCCGGACGGTTCGCCTCATGCACCTGGAAGGCAGCTCCTTTTTCGAAACCTTGCGGGTCAAACTCCACTGGCGGGGGGCCAATTTATGACCGGCTGGTTAAGCAAGTTGAATCCGTTAAAAAGGTCAAAGGAGGTTCCGGCAGCGCCCACTCGGCCCGGGAACGCGCGATTTGGCAGCTTATTTGCTCATTTGAGCTGATTAACTGTCAATCCATTTAGCGAACAACATGGTTCGATTAAAAGACATAGCGGTGCGGGCCAGTGTCTCGGTAATGACCGTTTCCAAGGCATTGCGAGATGAACCGGATGTATCCGAGGCCACGAAAAGCCGGATAAAATCGCTGGCCCAGCAAATGGGCTACGTGCCGGATTCCTCGGCCCAGGGGCTGCGCACGCGCACCACCAAATTGATCGGTCTGCTCGTGCCGTCCACCACGGACCCAAACGTTGCCCGAATGGCGCTCGCGGTCGAAGAGCGCGCGCATGATTCGGGCTACGATCTTTTGCTGATGCACACGCTCAATTCCGTGGAGCGGGAGGAAAATTGCATCCGGCGAATGCTTGCGCGGCGCGTGGATGGAATTCTCGTGTCGCCGGTTTACCGCATCGATCCTGAGGCGCGCATTTACAAGGAGCTTGCCGCTCAGCAATCCCGAGTCGTGCTGCTGGGGCCGTCCGCGCCTTTTTGCAGTCAATTTCCCGGCGTGCAGGTGGATGATTTGCTGGCCAGTTTTGCCGCCACGCAACACCTGTTAAAACTTGGCCACGAACGCATCGCGTTCCTCGCCGGTCCAATCGCCGCGCCGTGGTCTCAGGCCAGATTTGAGGGCTATCGCCGCGCTTTGCGCGAAGCGAACACGGATGTGGATGACACCCTTGTTTTCCAGGCCGGCAGCACACTTGAAGACGGCGTCAAGGCGGCGTCGCAATTCTCGAATGAAGCCTGCAAAGCGACCGCCGTTCACGCCGCGCATGACCTGGTGGCGATTGGCTTTGCCGACGCGATGCTGAACCGCGGCGTGAAAATTCCGCAGGACCTTTCCGTGGTCGGTTTTGGCAATACCCTCACCAGCGAATATTTCCGCGTCCCAATGACGACCGTGCGCCAGCCCAAATACCGCCTGGGCCTGGCCGCCATGGAAATGATGCTCCAAATGCTTCGCGGCCAGCACCCCGAAACCAAGCGCCTGGCCGCCGAACTGATCGTCCGGGCCAGTTCAGCGCCGCCTGCCCCATAATGGCGACTAGGCCGTTTCCGGGAAATGGCCAAAAAACGCCATTTTTTGGTACCCGAACTGCTAAAGACGAGGCATGAGAAAAATTTTACTGGCTATTGGGGTCGTTACGATTGCCATTGGCATTGTGTGGGCCGCGCGCGCGTGGAACACGCTGCGTGTCAACGCCAGAACCGCGCAATTTAACGAAGATGTCGATAGTCTCTTCACCGCCCTCCAAAAATACAAGGAACGCGTCGGTTCCTACCCCACGGGCGGCAACCTGGAGGTGTCCAAAGCGCTTCAGGGCAACAATCCCAAGAACGTTATCGTCATTGTGGGCAGCCGGAAAAGCGACGTGAATGACAAGGGCGAATTCGTCGATCCCTGGGGAACCCCGCTTCGCATCTATTTCTCTGACACCGGCGTCCTGATCCGTTCCGCCGGGCCTAACCGCAGATTTGATGACAGCACTGTCATGGATGCGGACGATTTCATCCGGTCCAATTAAAGCCGGGCATTTTTGAAAATTTGAAAATTCCTGCCGGCCGACGCCGCTTTTGGCGTGGACCGGCAGGAACCATTTTACGCGCAGGCCGGCCAGCCTGCGGCGCTACGATGCGTCTCGAAACTTGCCTGGCGGGACGTTTTGCGCTTCATTGGATGCATGTCCCGAGATGTCTATGACGCACTGATCATCGGTGGCGGCCCCGGCGGAAGCACAGCGGCCACATATCTGGCCCGAGCCGGCAAACGTGTGTTGGTTTTGGAGAAGGAACATTTCCCCCGTTTTCACATCGGCGAATCGCTGCTCCCTTACAACCAGCCCATTTTTGAGGAAATGGGCGTGCTGCCCGCGCTCGAAGCGGCCGGGTTCACCAAAAAATACGGCGCTCAATTTCATCTCGGCAATTCCAGCAAAAACATAAAGCTCACGTTTACCAACGGAAAATTCACGCGGGCGCCGATGGCTTTCCAGGTCGAACGCGCGACGTTTGACGACATCCTTTTGAAACACGCGCAGTCTTCCGGCGCTGAAGTGCGCGAGGGCTGGACGGTCACAAAGTTCACGAACAACGGCGCGGATGTGAGCATTCAGGCGCGCGACGAAAACGGCGTCACAGAAGAATTTCGCGGTTCGTTTTTGATCGATGCGAGCGGACGAAACAATTTGACCGGAAACCAGGAGGGCTTGAAGGTCGTTGACCGAAAGTTCAAAAAGTTCGCCATTTTCGGCCATTTTGAAGATGTCAAAATGGATGAAGGATCCAAAGCGGGAGACATTTTGCTGATCCGCCTGGAACATCAGTGGTTTTGGCTGATCCCCCTTTCCCCCAAAAAAGTCAGCATCGGCTGCGTGCTGGATCACGCGGAACTGACGCGCTCGAAAGAAACGCCGGCGGCGTGTTTTGAACGCGTGTGGAAATCGAGCTCGGAAATGCGCGAGCGAATGAAGGACGCCAAGCTGGTCAGCCAGATTCAGGTGACGAGCGATTTTTCATATCGTAACCGGCGACTCGCGGGCGCCCGCCTTATTCGCGTCGGAGATGCGGCGGGATTTATGGACCCCGTTTTTTCCTCGGGCGTCTATATCGCCATGTATTCCGCCAGGATGGCGGCGCGTTTGGTCATCGAATCCCTCAAGGCCGGGGATAACGGCAGCCGGCGTTTCAAGAACTACGAGAAGACGATTTACGCCGCGATGGATTTGTATCTGGAAATGATTGAAGGGTATTACTCCACTTCGTTCATGGAATTGTTCATGGAACCGCGGGACAAATTCCAGTTGCCGGACGCCATCGTCGCCATTCTGGCCGGGGAATTGGAGGGTGGCTGGAAGCTCGATTGGCGGCGCAGGCTCTTCTTTTGGCTCGTCAAAATCCACTCGCGCAGGCCCCTGGTACCGGGCATTTCCTTCGCTGAAGAAGCGTAACCTGCTGATTTTTCGTTGTTTGCCGCGCGTTCCCGCAAAATCTGGCATTAGCTCTGCTGTTACATACCGGAAATTGGGCGGTTTTGGGCGTAAACCGTCATCATTTTATTTCGCGGGAATGTCGTCCGGGCGGGGTGTGGAACAATGAAAATGGACTCGATAACACAAAAAGAATTCGACTCGTCAGCCGAGGAGCGCATTGCCCGGCTGTCAGCCAAAGTGTTTGAATTGACCGAAGCAAACCGCTCGCTCGCCAATACCCAAATGCTGGTCGAGGCCATGTTGAACAACATCCCGGACCGCATTTATTTCAAGGATACGCAATCCCGATTTGTAAAAATCAGCAAGGCCCTCGCCGAACGGCTTGGCCTTTCCCATCCGGATGATGCCATCGGCAAAACCGATTTTGATTTTTTTCATCCCGCCGAAAAGGCCCGCGAATTCTACGAAGACGAACAGCGCATCATTAAAACCGGAGAACCGCTAATCAATAAGACCGAGAAAAAAGTCCTGCCCAATGGTGATATCGCCTGGACTTCAACCACCAAAGTGCCCCTGCGCAACCGCGAGGGCGCGGTCGTCGGCATCGTCGGCATCAACCGGGACATTACGGAATTGAAAGTGGCGGAACAGAAGATCGAAGCGATTCATCGCGAATTGCGCGAAGCCTCGCGCCAGGCCGGCATGGCGGAAGTGGCCACGGGCGTATTGCACAACGTCGGAAATGTCCTCAACAGCGTGAACGTGGCGGCGGGCGTTCTTTCCGATCGCCTCAACAATTCCAAAGCCGCCGGCGTGAGCAAACTTTCCAAGCTCCTCACCGAACGCCAGAATGATCTCAGCACATTTTTCGCGGAAGACGAGCGCGGCCGCCAGGTGCCGGCCTACCTGAAACAACTCTCGGAGCATATTGAAAAGGAGCAAGCCGACATGCGGAAGGAGCTCCACGAACTCGTGATGAACGTGGAGCACATCAAGGAAATCGTCGCCACTCAGCAGAATTACGCGCGCGTTCTTGGTGTGGCCGAAGTGGTGGATTTGTCGGAGGTCATGGAGGACGCCATAAGAATTCATGGCGGCTCCTACGAGCGCCACGCGATCAAGCTCATCCGCGAGTACGACAAATTGCCGCAGATGACGCTCGACAAGCACAAGGTGATGCAAATCCTGATCAATTTTCTCAGCAACGCCAAATATGCGTGCGATGCGGGCGCCAAGGCTGAGAAAATCGTCACGGTGCGCATCAAGCAATTGGGCAAGGACAAGGTCAAACTCGAAGTGGCCGACAACGGCATTGGCATCGCACCGGAAAATGTGACGCGTATTTTTTCGCAGGGTTTCACCACGCGCAAAGGCGGGCATGGCTTCGGACTTCACAGCGGCGCGTTGGCGGCGAAAGATTTGAGCGGGGACATTCGCGCGCACAGTGAGGGCATCGGCAAAGGGGCTACGTTCATTCTGGAATTGCCGATTGTTGAGGCAAGCGGGCAACCCAAGGGTTAAAGCATTTCCATCAATACCATAGCGAACAGGCGATTGGAGCACTGCCTGTGCGCTGATTGGTAGGGCGCGTCACTCCGTGCGCGCCGCCGCTAACAAGCACTGCGATCATTGGCTTCTCACGACTCGTCGGCGCGCGCGGAGCGACGCGCCCTACCTTGCCAATTGGCAAGATGCCGCACATGATTTATGGACCCGCTCTAATTCTTTGCAGTGGGCGAAGCCGGAACCTCGTTTGTGCTCGTGTCCTTTTCGGATTTTCCGGCGGTGGCTTTGGTTTCGGGCTTCTTTTCTTCCAGCAGCTCGCCGCGCGGTTTCAACAGCGGATCAATCGTCCAGCTCGGCACGAGGTAAGTCCATTGTTCATAGCCCTGTTCCTGCTTGAGTTTGTCTTCGAGTTTCTGCTGCGAGTCCTTGAATTCCTTGTCCAGGCGCGTTTTGTCCGCGGGCTTTTCATCCTTTCCAGCCACACGTTCCTTGGGCAATTGCGCCGTCACCGACATGGTCACCAAATAGTCGTCGTTGGTTTTTGCGCCGATGTTGATCGTGTAGTCAAAGTTGTCGAAGGTGCCGATTTTGATCACCGTCGGTTTATTTGTGCCGCTCTCATCCAGATGCGCGCCGGGTCGGACATCATTGAAGCTGGCGGAACTGAATGGACTGGTCACGCCCGAAGTTTTGGATGAATCCAGTTCCTCGCCGGCCTTGGCGTTCGCCAATTTCCAATCACCGGTCTCGGTTTCGCGTGTGAGTTTCCATGAATTCGTGGCGACCGGCGAATCGACCTCAATGGATTTCGGCTTTTCCACGTGGAGGAAATCCTTGTTGAGCCACTCGTCTGGATTTGTGTCGATGTTGTCCAGCGGATCGGAAATCAACGCGACTTCCGAGGAATTCGTGCCGGCTTGGACATAACGTCCGTCCGCGAATCCTTCATCGCCCTCATCTTGCGATGGCGCGGAGGGCTTCTTCATGTGCTTTTTGCCGAGCAACAGAGTGCGAATCGGTTTGTCCGCCTGGCCTTCGAAATCCACGACCACGGCCGAATTGCTCCCCTGCCCTGGCGCCAGTTGCATGCGCGCCAACTGTGATGGCCCGATGTCCTCCGTCTGCACGATTTTCAGGTCGCGGGCCTTGAGCAGAAATTCGCTGATCTGCGAAAAGTTCGCCGGGTAATCGCCGCGCTCGCGCACGCGCCACAAATCATCCTTCTTCACCAGATTCAATTCGTTCGTTCCATGGCGGATCGAAATGTGGGCGACGTCATTGAAGGGAAAATTGCCCAACAATTTTTTTCCGGCGTCGGCATCGCCGCCTGACCAGGAGGATTGCTGCCGCTTGTGCAGCGCGAATGCTCCCGCACCAATTACGATCACAGCCACTATTAAAATTCCAAGTTGTTTCAAATTCATTTTGCTGAATTCCGTTTGCGTTTGAAAATCGCCAGACCGACTCCCGCAAGGATGACCAGCACGGGCATCGAAGCGATATTCACGACTTCCACATGGTGCTGAAGGGAGACAACGTCGCGGCGCAAATCCTTTTGGACATTTCGCAAGTCCGTGCTGATCCTGGCCTCGTTTGTTTTGAGATTTTCAATTTCGGCCTCCTGGTCAGGCGACAGGATAAAGCGCTGGTTCTGCCCTTTTTGCTGCTGCAATTCGTTGAGGCGCTGCATCGCCTTGTCACGATCATCCTGCAGTTCCTTGATTTTGGTCATGTAACGCGCCTGGGCCTGCGCCTCGATTTTCTTCACGCGCGTGAACGGATGCTCGAGCACGGTGCGGCTGCGCACAGCGATCAGGTTGCTGTCGCCGGAGAGAAGTTCCACGAGGTTCTCGGCGAAGTTCAAATTGCCGTTCATGGCCATGGACATGGTGCCAAACGGCGTGTTGACCTTTCGCAGGGTGAAGCCGTCATAAATCATGTCGGCATCGCCCACGAGCACGACGGTGTTGACCCCTTTCGTTTCCTTCAGTGAATGGTCCGCTGGCTTGGTTTTGTCTTTCGCGTCGTCCTTTTTTGCATCCGGGTTTCCATCCGGGAAAGCGGTCTTGAAATTGCCATCCAGGCGCACGGCGAGAGCGTATTGGGTGCCGGACGGTTTGAAATCTTTCAGGATATTTTCGCCCGAAAAACTGGCGGTCATCCCATCCACCAACTGCGAATCGGTCGTGCTTTTCAACAGGACAGTTTCATTGAGGCCTTGAACCGGAGTGCCTGTAAAGGCGCCGCCCGAGAAATACCAGATGTTATCCAGTTCGGCCGTCGCGATGTCGTTCGAGTTGATGCCTTCGGGCGTCAAGGCGAGCCAAACCGGATGCTCCTGGGAGGTATCGCCTTCCTCGCCGAGGTTCATGGTAAACGTTCGGTCGGCAACCACTTTGGTCGTGTCAAATTGAAGTCCCCATGCCTTCAGCAATTTATCCAGCGACGAACCGGCGCCGGGCATTTGGCCCATCATGGGATTTTGGCTCTGGTGGTCCACTTGCGAGGACGCATCGAGGAACGCAATCAGTTTCCCGCCGCGCATGACAAATTGGTCAATCGCGAATTGGGCTTCGTCCGAAATATCCTTCGGATCAATCACGAGCAGGACTTTGATGTCATCATCAATGTTGGTGGCGTCCATCGCGACGCGTTTCACGGTGTAATCATTTTGCAGTTCGGTAATCAAAGTCCATTGCGGCTGGCTTTGCGGCTGCTGGCCCATTTGCTGCATCATGGGGTTGGGCTGTTCGCCGAACACCGGCAACGGGCTCATCACGCCCACGACCGGTTTCTCCGGCGTCACGACGCGCGAAATGGCGCGGGAAATATCGTATTCCAATTCCCGTTCGCGGTCGGGCGAGAGAAACGGAATCGCTTCTTTGGCGTCAAGCTGGCTGACGGCGAGGCCGAGGTAGAACCGTTGGCCGTCCGGCAGGTTTTGGGCGTCAATGCCGTCCAAACGCGCTGAATCCTCGGCATCCGAATCCGGTTGCGGATCGATTTTTTGAATCACGAGTTTGCCGTGGCCGGCCTGCTGATATTCGGTCAGGAGATCCTCGACCCTTTTGGCGTAGGATTTCAGATACACCGAATATGGCGTGGCATTCTCCGCTTGCGTGCAGTAAAAGCGGATTTTCACCGGCGTATCGAGCTTTTTCAAAATGGCCTTCGTGCCGGCGGAAAGCGTGTAAGCTTTGTCCTTGGTCAGGTCCACGCGATCGTGAACGGGCGCCGTGAGCAGGTTGAAGGCAACCAGGACCGCCGCCATGATAACAACTCCGGCGGCCGAGTAGAGAACGGTTTCTAATGTTTTTTTCTGCATGGAAATTCTTTCTAACCCGCCCGATGCCCGCGCAGGATGACGCTCGTGGTGAAGAGCGAAAAGACGATGATCGAGAGGAAGAAAATGACGTCGCGGGAATCAAGAACGCCTCTTTGAAAGCCGTCGAAGTGTGTCATCACGCTGAGCGACGCCACGGCATTGACGATCGCGGGTTTGACGGATTGGCCGAGAAAATCAATCACCGGCGGATAGCCGCACAGGATCAGGAACAAGCAGATGACGAGCGCGATAATGAAGCTCACGACCTGGCTGCGTGTCATCGCCGAGGTGATGCAACTGATGGCCAGATAGGAGCCGGCCATCAGCCAACTGCCGACGTAAGCCGCGAAGATGACGCCGTTGTCGGGACTGCCCAAATAATCGGTGGTGATCCAGAGCGGGAAAGTCAGCAACAGCGCGAGGCCGAGGAAAAGCCAGGAGGCCAGAAATTTCCCGACGATGGCCTGCCATGGCGTAATCGGCATGGTCATCAGCAATTCCAAAGTGCCGACGCGCCGTTCTTCCGCCCACAATCTCATGCCCACCGCTGGAACCAGAAAAAGATAAAACCATGGATGCCAGACGAAGAACGTGACGAGCGAAGCGTCATCGCGCTTGAAATACGTGCCCATGCCCGTGCCGACAAAAAAGGTAAAGAATCCGCACAGCAGCAGAAAAATCACGAGGAATACGTACGCGATGGGTGAAGCAAAATACGAGGCCAGCTCGCGTTTGGTGATGGTTTTGATATTCGCAACAGTGTTCATTTCTTCTCCTCTTTGGCCGTGTCCGGCATGGTGATGCTCCGAAAAACTTCATCGAGCCGGCCTTCTTCCGTATGCAATTCTTCGATGCGCCAGCCGTGCGCGGCGTCCGCTACGCTATGCGCGAGGCTGCCGTTCACACCCGGCTTCGGAAACACACGCGCGGTGACTCCGGTGGCGTCCTCCTTCAAAATCGTGGCGCGCTTGGCGGTTGAAAGTTGTGACAATTTCTGGCTGACCGCCGCGGCATTGACGCCGGTCACGCGCAACGTCACCGCGCCCGCCCATTCTGATTTCTGCCGCAACTCCGCCGGTGTGCCGTTCGCGACGATTTTGCCGCGATCGATAATGATTGCGCGCGAGCAAACGGCATCCACCTCTTCCAAAATGTGCGTGGAAAAAATAATCGCTTTCTTCTCGCCCATCCGGCGGATGAGATTTCGGATTTCGTGTTTTTGATTCGGATCGAGTCCATCGGTGGGCTCATCCAATATGAGCACGTCCGGATCGTGAATGATCGACTGCGCGAAACACGTGCGATGGCGGTATCCTTTGGAAAGCGTCTCGACCGTTTGATGCTGCACGGACTCGAGAAAGCACATTTCGATCGCGCGCGCGACGGCCTTCTTTCGCGCCTCGCCGCGCAAGCCACGCAATTCGGCGGCGAAATTCAAAAAGCCGCTGACCGTCATGTCCGAGTACGCGGGGGCATTTTCGGGCAGGTAACCGATCAGGCGTTTGGCGGGGATGGGGTTTTCTACCATGTTGAATCCGCCCACGGTGATGGTTCCTTCTGTAGGTGGAATAAAGCCGGTGATCATTCTCATGCTGGTGGATTTCCCGGCGCCGTTGGGGCCGAGAAACCCGAGCACTTCACCGCGTTCCACGGAAAAAGAAACGCCGTCAACAGCTCGTTTGGATCCGAAGGTTTTAACCAGGTTCTGGACTCTAATCATATTGGCAAGGCGCGCGAGGCGCCGCTTTCGACTGCAAAGTGAACGCTCGAAATAGCGATTCCCGAATGAAAAGTAAACGGGTTTTTCACCGCCATTGTGTTTGGCGGAGGACTCTAATAGATTGCGTCTACATCTGTAACTCTTGGAAAAATAATTCGCGATGATGTTCAAAATTTTTTTTGAGCCCGATCGGAAGAATGGAATGCGTGACGGTTTTTTCCAGCATGCCGCCGTGTTTTTCGCGCTGGCGCTGCTTGCCATGGCGTGCTTTGGCGGCGGATGCGCGAGCCTCATGAAGGCTCCGCCGATGCCGAAAGTGGATCTGGCCGAACCGGGATGGACCACCCGGCAAGGACAAGCGGTTTGGAAACCGACGCGCCAGGCGCCGGAAATTGCCGGTGAACTCATTCTCGCGACGCGGCAAGACGGTTCGGCGTTTGTGCAGTTCACGAAAAATCCGTTTCCCTTCGCCGTGGCGCAAATGAATGCGCGCGGCTGGAAGATTGAATTCCCCCCCCAGAACAAACACTACTCGGGACGCGGCTCGGCACCCGCGCGCATCGTGTGGTTCCAGCTCGCCAAGGCGGTCGTTGGGAAACCGCTCGCGAAGCATTGGGCCTGGCAGAACTCGGGAACGAGCTGGCAATTGACTAATTCCACTTCCGGCGAATCGTTGGCAGGCTTTTTTACTCAATGACACTTCCCCGCCGAGTTGCCATCGGACTATGGATTTTGCTGCCGGTGCTGATCGGCATTGGCGTGGCGCGGCTTCATTTCGATGTCGAAGTGCTCGATCTGCTGCCTTCGAACAATCGCTCCGTGGAGGGATTGAAGCTGTACCAGCAGCAGTTCTCTAACGCCCGCGAACTCATCATCACCCTGCATGCCTCCGACGCCGATCAGGCTGAAAGCGCCGCGCAGGCGATCGCCATCCGGCTCCGCAAGCAAACCAATCTGGTGAACAGCGTGATCTGGCAGCCGCCCTGGCTCGAGAATCCGGGGCAGACCGCGGAATTGATCGGCTATCTCTGGTTGAACCAGTCGCCGCACGTTTTCGATGAGCTCGCCCATCGCCTCGCGCCCACCAACCTTCCCACAGTGCTCGCCGGCGTGCGCGACCAACTCGCCGGCTCGATGTCGCCCAACGATATCGCGCGGCTGAGTTACGACCCGCTCGGGCTCACCCAATTGCCTGCCGCCGCCGCCGCGGCCGCGCCCAATTTTGCCCAGGGCCAGAATTTATTCGGTTCTCCGGACGGAAAATTCCGAATCATTTTTGTGGAAGCCAGCACGCCGCTCGCGACGTACAAGGAATGCTATCCGTGGTTGCAGGCCATCCACGCGAGTGTGGAAGCCACTCGCGCGGAAAATCATTGGGCGCCGGATATAGAAATTAATTACACAGGGCGCCCGGCGTTCGTTTCAGAAATCGCGCGCGGGATGCAGCATGACGTCACCATCTCCGTGGGCGGCACTTCGCTGATTATTGCGATTTTATTTTTTCTCGCGCACCGGCGGGTCAAGCCGATGCTCTGGCTGCTGATCCTGCTCGCGTTGATTCTGGCAGGAACACTTGCGCTGGGCGGATTGATCTTTGGCAGCATCAATGTGGTCAGCATGGGTTTCGCGGCGATTTTGCTCGGACTGGCGGTCGATTACGCGGTGGTGCATTACCAGGAAGCGCTGGCGCATCCCAAGCTGAGCGTGCCGGAAATTCGCGCCGCCATCGCGCCCAGCATTTTTTGGGCGGCCACGACGACTATCTGCGCCTTTCTCGTGCTCAATCTGGGCGGGTTGCCGGGCCTTGGCCAGCTTGGCACGCTCGTCGGCGTGGGGGTGGCGCTGTCGGCGTTTGTCATGATCTTCGCCTATCTGCCGCCACTGTTTCCGGAAAGACGGAAGGCGCGCCCGGCGCATGCCATCGAAACCGGCGTCGAAATGCCTGTCCCGGAACATGCCAGCATTCCCCGGCATCGGACGCTCATCTTTGCGGGCACGGCTGCCATTATTTTATTCTCGATTGGGGTCCTGTTTTTCGGAATTCCCAAGATGGATTCCACGGCAAACGCGCTTCGGCCCCGCAACAGCAAAGCTTACGCGGCTCTGGACATGATCCAACAGCAGCTTGGACAAAAAGAGGAGCCGCTCTGGCTGCTCATCGCCGGCACGAACGAAACTGAGGTCGCGGAAAAACTCGACGCGACGACGCCCTTTCTCCAACAAGCCGTCAGCAATCACGTTCTCACTGGTTTCACGTTGGCGACTCCTCTTTGGCCGCGGCCGGCTTTTCAAGACACCAACCGGGCGACGGCACAGGCACTCGTGGCCAAGCGTGATTCGATTCGTTCGGCCGTGTTGACCAATGGTTTCACCGAAAACGCTTTCGGCCTGGCCAATGGCGTGCTCGATACCTGGCAGCGGGCGGGCCAGACCAAAGGCGTCTTCTGGCCCACGAATAATCTGGACCGCTGGATACTCGACAAATTGGTCGCGCGCAGCGCCACGAATTTTTACGCGCTGGGATTTCTCTACCCAACCAATTCCGAAGAAGGAATTGTTCACCTGGAACAGAAGCTGGCGAGTGAACCGAACGTATGGATTTCCGGCTGGCAATTGCTCGGGCGCGCCGTTCTCGACAGCGTCATGAAAAATCTCTGGAAACTCGTGACGCCGATGATCTGCCTGGTGTTGCTGTCTCTCTGGCTGGCATTTCGCCGGCCGCAGGAAATCCTGTTAAGCCTGAGCGTCCTTTTGGTCAGCGGACTTTTTCTATTGGCGCTCATGCACCTGGTCGGGTGGTCGTGGAACCTGCTGAACCTGATGGGCATTCCGCTGATTTTAGGGACGGGTGTCGACTACAGTATTTTCATGCAGCTCGCCTTGCGCCGTTATCATGGCCACGTGCGCGTGGCGCATCGGGCGGTCGGACGCGCGCTGCTGCTGTGCGGCGGCACGGCGACGGCGGGTTTCGGAGCGCTGACACTTTCGAGCAACGCCGGCATGGCGAGCCTCGGGCAGGTTTGCGCTGTCGGCATCGCCGGCAACATGTTAATCTCAGTCTTCCTGTTGCCCGCGTGGTGGTCCAAGCTGGCCAACCGGAAATTCAGAACCAAACCCTAATGCCTCCAGCCGCATCCATTACCAAACAATCACTGGAGGCACCCTCCTCTCTTTATCGCGCGGAATTCTGGCGCATGGGCCTGGGATTCGTTCGTTGCGTGCCCCGGCGCGTCTGCATTCTGTTCGGGCGAATTCTGGCGAACATTTATTGGTTCTTTGCCCGCGATCGACGCGAGATCGTTATTCAAAATCTTTTGCCCGCCCTGAACAATGATCGCGCTGCCGCGGAGAAGAAAGCCAGGGAATTGATTCACGGGTTCGCGATCAAAGTCGTGGACCTCTGGCGATACGAAGCCGGTTTGCCGATTGAAAACACGTTCGGCCAGGCGACGGGCTGGGAACGTTTTGAACATGCGCTCGCGCAAAAACGCGGCGTGCTGCTGCTGACGCCGCATCTCGGGAATTGGGAATTTGGCGGGCCGTGGCTGACGCAAAAAGGCATCACCCTCCAGGTCGTCACGATGGCTGAACCGGGCAAGAACTTCACCCAGCTTCGCCAGGCGTCACGCGCGCGTTGGAATATCGAGACGCTCGTCATCGGAACCGACCCATTTGCGTTCGTGGAAATCATCCGCAGGCTGGAAGCCGGAGCCACGATCGCGTTGTTGATTGATCGTCCGCTGCCAGCCACGTCAGCCACCGTCAACCTGTTCGGACAACCGTTCGCGGCATCGACCGCCGCGGCGGAACTCGCGCGCGCTTCGGGCTGCACCTTGCTGCCCGTTTACCTGCCTCGCAATGGCGACACTTACGAAGCCCATGTGCTTCCGGAGATTGCTTACGAACGTTCCGCGCTCCGCGATACCGGAGCGCGCCTGCAACTCACTCAGGAAATCGTGACCGCCTTTGAGCCGATCATTCAAAAACACATTGAACAATGGTATCAATTTGTTCCCATGTGGCAGCACAACAACGGTCAGAAGCCAAACTCACCCAATGAACGACGCGCTGAAGTCACTGCCTCACGGCCCGGAATTCCGGTTCATTGACCGTCTGCTGAAACTGGAGCCCGGCAAGACGGGATCCGGCGAATACACCGTCCGCGGGGACGAACCGTTTTTGCGCGGACATTTTCCAAGTCAACCGATTTTTCCCGGCGTGCTGCTGGTGGAAGCCGCGGCGCAACTTGCCGGGACCGTGGCGCAAAGTGATCCCAATATTCCACAACTCGCAGGATTGAAACTCGCCGCCATGCGCGGAATAAAAATCTTCGGCACGGCCCGTCCCAACGAAATCATTCAACTGGAAGCGCGCATTCTCAGCCGGCTGGGGAATTTGATTCAGGCGCAGGTAAGTGCCAGCGTCAATGGACAAACCGTGATGCAGGGTGAGTTAACCCTGAGCGGCGAAGTCTAACCCTAATGGTTGCTAAAAATGTAGGAGACGGCGTGGCGTAAAACCGGGGCCAAGTCCCGAGGGACGGCTGAAAAGACGGCCGATTCAGCCGTGTCTTCGGCACTCCTCGGCCGTATTATCCCGTTTTCGGCGCGGGCGCATATCAAAAAACGGTCGGGATGATTCGTTCTCATTAACACCCAGCTAAACCCAAACCATGCAGTAGGAAGGTTGATTTTCATGGGATTACCCAGTTAAAGCCGGACGATTTTCTACTGCATTGCAGTTGGGGATCGGGTTTAAAAGTTTCGTGCACAAACGCCGCCACCAATCTCGCTCTCGTTCGGGCACGGCGAGTTTGACTGTGATCTGGCCAGCCGGATGGCTTAGCACTCCGGCCGTCATGAACAACCAGAACCGCAGGCTGCGCAGGGTTACTTTCTGCTGCCAACCCAAGTGCCGCTCAAAGAGCAACACCAAATTGTAAGTGAGCGTGGCCAGACTCAAAGCCGCTTCGCTCGCCCAAAAAGCTTTTCAGACATAACGTCGGCAGCGCAAATCCAGCTTGTAGCTCCTTGATCACGTTCTCGCAGTGTGCCGGCCCGTTGTAGTAGCGCCACACCGCCAGTGGCGGGTGGGTGGTTTTGGGCAGGCTCGTCACAAGGGCTTGAAAACAATATCCTGGCACGTCCAGCAATCGTTTGCCGCAGCGCTCGTCGTCCTCCATTGCACGATGGCGCAGTAACACCAGAGGCCGGGGATGTGGCCAGCCCCGAGTCTGGTATTCCATTTCGGCCACCTCCGTGCCCGGCCCTTCAGTCCCTGTCCATTGCAGATCACCCTTTGAATCGGCTCGCTCAGTTGCGCCACCACCACATACGGCAGTCGTAACTGTTCCCATAACGCCAGCAATTCAGGCAGGCAAAAGCCTGAATCAGCGCGCACGCCACGCAGCCGAATATGCCACGGCAGATTCTGCCACAGATCCTGAAAGAATGCCGTCGAGTTATTGCCGCTGTTGGCGTTGCCGGCGCGCAACCACAGTTGAGCCACCAATCGCACTTCGGCCAATACCGCCAACAACGGATGCAGACAGGGTTTGATCCCTTGCCTAGTGTAACCTCCAGCCATGCCCTCCTGCTGGCCCTCTTTGGTAATGGGCAGCCGGTCCAGACACCAACACCACAGCGGACGAAAACAATGCAGGTTCTGCCCGGCCGAGCTGAACCCCTGGAAGAAATGCGCCAACACCGACTGGCTGGCCACGCGCTTGATTCCCAGCAGTTCGGGCACCAGTGGGTCGCGCCGCAGATACGCGACATGGGTGAGTTTGCGCGCGTCACATAATAATCCGTGCATGAAAGCCAGGGGCTTTTCCAGCGGCAACAGTTTGTTATTGGATGCCGGCAGCCGATTGGGGCAACGCTCTGGCCAGTTGTTGGCACCAATCCAGCGGACGCAGCCAACCCCAGAACACGCCGCTCCCACCGTGCGGGGAAAACTGTTGATCGG
>DATNEA010000002.1:0-6079 GCA_035606845.1 Candidatus Angelobacter sp.
GCTCCTCCGCGCCCCCGGAGCGCCGGTCTCCGACCCGGCGCGTTGCGACATTCCTTGCCACCGCGCCGATCAGGAGATCCGCGCTCCATCTCCACTAACTCCGCTTCTCATGTCCAATTCTGCGGGCTCGCGGAACTCATCTCTCCGGGCTACTCTGTGCTCATGGCGAAACGGCTTTTTCTCCTCGACGGCATGGCGCTCGTGTATCGCGCCCACTTCGCGCTCATCGCGCGGCCGATTTTTACGTCCAAAGGCGTCAACACGTCCGCGCTCTACGGCTTCACCCAGACCCTGCTGGAAATCTTGAGCAAACAACAGCCGACGCACCTCGCCGTCGCATTCGACACGGATGCGCCGACGCCGCGGCACACGGTTTATCCGGAATACAAAGCCACGCGCCAGGCGATGCCGGAGGATTTGTCGGCGGCGTTGCCGCACGTGCGACGGATGCTGGAAGCCTTCCACGTGCCGATTTTGGAATGCGACGGCTACGAGGCGGATGACATCATTGGCACGCTCGCGCGACGCGCGGAGAAGGAAGGTCTTCAAACTTACATGGTCACGCCGGATAAGGACTTCGGCCAGCTCGTGGATGAGAACACGTTTCTTTACCGGCCCTCGCGCGCGGGCGACGGCGTGGAAATCATGGGCGTGGAGGAGATCAAGCAGCGTTGGGGCATCCAACGGCCGGAACAAGTCATCGATATTCTCGCGTTGATGGGCGATTCGGTGGACAACGTGCCTGGCGTGCCGGGGGTCGGCGAAAAAACGGCGATGAAGCTCGTGGGTGAATTCGGCACCGTGGAAAATTTGCTCGCGCGCAGCGGCGAACTGAAAGGGAAGCTCAAGGAAAATGTGGAAAAGAATCGCGAGGTTGCGTTGCTCTCGAAAAAACTGGTGACGCTGTCGTGCGACGCGCCCTGCGATTACAAGTTGGAAGAGCTCAAGCTGCGTCCGCCGGACGAGCCGAAAGTGAAGGAGCTTTTGATCGAGTTCGAGTTCAATTCGATCGGGAAGCGCTTGTTCGGTGAAGATTTCAAAGCCGGCAGGGGATTTGGCCCGGCAGCTTCACCGGTCAGCAAAGGCGAAGCGTCGGAGCGCCGATCTCCTGATCGGCGCGAACAAGCAGAAGGTGCAACCTCCGCCGAGCAGCCTCCGAGCATTCCAAAAGCAGATTTGAAATTCCTGCCAGACGTGCCGCACGATTATCAAATCGTTTCGACCTGCGCGCAGCGCACGGAATTGATGGAAACGCTGCGCGCATCTAAATCGTTTTCACTCAAAGTGCGGACACACGGCGAGGACGCCAAGGACGCGCGACTGGCGGGATTGGCTTTTTCCCTGAAGGCGCACGCTGGATTTTACGTGCCCCTCTCCGATGACGTGAAGGGCGCGGAGGAAATTCTTCAACAGTTCCGCGGCGTGCTGGAGTCGGATACGATCGAGAAGATCGGGCACAATCTAAAATTCGACGCCAGCGTGCTGAAGTGGCGCGGCATTTCGCTGCGCGGAAAACTTTTTGACGCAATGGTCGCACACAGCCTGGTTGAGCCCGACATGCGGCATACGCTGGGCTATTTGTCCGAGGCGTATCTCGGCTACAGCGTGAGCGCGGCCGCCGAGGAAAAAAAAGAGGAGCAACTCAGCCTCGGCGATGTGGCCTCGGAAAAGATCGCCGAACGCGCCATGGAAGCCGCCGACGTGGCGCTGCAATTGCGCGCAGCGCTGGAGCCATTGCTGAAGGAAAAGGGACAGGAACGCGTGTTTTATGAAATTGAAGCGCCGTTGATCCCGGTGCTGGTGGACATGGAGTTCGAAGGCATTCGCGTGGAGTCCACCGCATTGTCGGAATTTGCCACACAACTTTCGCGCGAGATGGCGCAATTGGAGAAAACAATCTGCCAGGCGGCCGGGCGGGAGTTCAATTTGAATTCGCCGCGGCAATTGGGCGAAGTCTTCTTCGAGGTGATGAAAATTTGCGAGGCTCCCAAGAAAACCAAGACCGGCCAATACGCGACCGACGAACAAACGCTGCTCGCGCTTGCTCCGGACCACGAAGTCGTGCGGAAGCTTTTGGATTATCGAGCCGCGTCGAAATTAAAATCCACCTACGCGGATGCCTTGCCAACGGCGATCTGGCCAAAGACGAATCGCGTTCACACTACTTACAACCAGGTGGCGACCGCGACCGGCCGTTTGAATTCTCAAAATCCGAACCTCCAGAACATTCCCATCCGCAGCGAACGCGGCCAGGAAATTCGCAAGGCCTTCGTGCCGCGTGACGCAAAACATCGCCTGCTCTCCGCGGATTATTCGCAGATTGAATTGCGCATCATCGCGGGACTGAGCCGCGAGGCGGGGTTGCTGGAGGCATTTCGCACTGGCGCGGACGTGCACACGGCCACGGCGGCGAAAGTTTATGGCGTCGCGGCGGATGGGGTGACGACTGAGATGCGTAGCAAGGCGAAAATGGTGAATTACGGCATCGCGTATGGCATCTCCGCGTTCGGCCTGGCGCAGCGGTTGGGCATTCCCCGGCGCGAGGCCGCGGAGATCATTGACCAATATTTCAAGCAATTTTCCGGCATCCGCAAATACATGGATGACACCATCGAGTTCGCGCGCAAAAATGGCTATGTGGAAACCGTGACCGGCCGCCGGCGCTACATCCGTGACATCCGGTCATCGAATGCCACCGTGCGCGGCAGCGCGGAGCGCAACGCCATCAACGCCCCCATCCAGGGCACCGCCGCGGACATGATCAAGCTGGCGATGATTCACATTCAGGCCGAGTTGCAGAAACGGAAGCTGAAGACGAAGATGCTGTTGCAGGTGCACGACGAACTGGTGTTTGACCTATTGAAAACCGAAGAAAGGGAAGTGCTGCCAATCGTGGAAGAGAAAATGAAAGCGGCCATTGCGCTGGAAGTGCCAATTGAAGTGGAAATGGGCGTAGGTGAAAACTGGCTGGAGGCGCACTAACCTGCGAAGTGCTCCGTCGCAATTTATCGAAAGGACTCCATATTCAGTCCGCTACCTTCAATGATACTTTTGAGAGTTCCAATCGGGATAGGTTTGTTTCCGTGCTTCGCGACAATCACCTGACGACCGTTTTCGTGGCGCCATTTTTGATGACTGCCGGATTGTGCGACCAGTTGGAAACCGTGCCTGCGCAGAATCTTGACGACCTCTTTTGCGTTGCGGATTGGAATCGCTGACTCACGGCACGGCGAGTTTGACCACTTTCGCACCTTTTTTAATTTTGACCGGAGTAGGCTCAAACCACAGCCGCAACGCTTCCTTCGCGTTCGCGATTGCTTCCTCCTCCGTATCACCGGCTGACGCGCAGCCAGGCAGTTCAGGGAAACAGCCGACCAGCGATTGGTTTCGGGATCGTGCTCAACGACTAGCCGAAGTTTCATAATACGGAAATAGTTTTAATTTCTGGCCAAAGCAAGTTTGTCGAATTGAATTCAATCACAACCGATGCGCCTTCAAAAATTTCCTAAACGCCGAGCACGCAAACAGCATCGGATAATCCCGCCGCATGGTTTCTACGGAAACCTTGCCCCACAAGAGATTCGCCCAGTGGTTGGGAAATTCCTGGCATTGCTGCGGCTTCACGGCATGGACGAGACACGAGTTGCCCTCCAGGAAAATGCACGAGTGGTCGTCGCGCTCTTTAAGCGCAAGCCCGGTCCGGTCGTTGCGAAGACGCGTATGTCGCTCAACGAAATCCTTTTCGCTCAAACCCAGAAATGCCGCGAGCTTTCGCGCATCATCACCGACGAGCCGGACCTCACCCGGCCAGCGGCAACAGGCAGCGCATCGTTGGCATTGAAGGTCGAATTCCATGTTGACGGGATGTGTTTGAGTATAGGCCGATACGGGAACCAAATCAATCGTTCGATTCAGCGTCAAATCCACTTTGGCGAGTGATTCCTGCGAAGATAATATTTTCTCTATGAGCAAGGAGAAAATAATCGAGGCCGTCAGGGCTTTGTCGGAAAAGGAGCGGCTAGAGTTGGCGCGCCGCATTATTCAGAGCATCGAATCTGAATCCAGCGAAACCGAGCAGGTTGCTGAAGCGGTACGCGGGATTGAGGATGTTGTCACCGGGAAAGTTGCAGGATTAAGTGAAACGGAATTTCGGAATGCCTTGAGATGAGAGTTTTCTTTGCCGTGGTTGCCTTGAGTGCGGTCGGATTTCTTGCGGGATGCGATCGCAAACAGGATTCAATTTGGAAATGGAAGTATTCGGAAATCAAGAGAGTCGTGTCGCCGGATGCCAAGGTCGACGCGGTGATTGCGGATGGAGATGCTGGAGCCGTCACCCGGACAACGACCTTTATTTTTCTAGTACCACACGGGGCAAAAGTAGATGAAGAAAATGACGACAATTGCCCGGTCTTCCGGAGCGGACGACGTCAAAAACCTGAACCTTGTGTGGAGCAAGCCTAAATTCCTGGAAATCCATTTTGATGAGGCGAGAGTAATCCAGTTCCAAAATTACTGGCAGAGCCGCGAGGCGGAGGATTTTCACTATCTTGTGGAAACCAGATTATTTCCCGAAAAAGACTCCTCGCTGCCGTTGGAACTGCGAGAATGGTAATAGGCACGGCTCATTGCTGGTCCGGCAAAGTTGCGGATAAAGTTTTGGTGTTGCGGTGCAGATATTCGCTTGGCGAACGGGCCGGGCGCGAATAAATTCGCCTTGTGCGCGCGTGCCACTCAACGCGAACGAGCCTGAGGACTTTTTCGTTATGAAAGAATATCAGCCCGCGGACATCCGCAACTTCGCCATCGTCGGCCACGCTTCTTCCGGGAAAACCATGCTCAGCGAAGCCATGCTCGCCTGCGCGGGCGTCATCAATCGCATGGGCAGCATCCCGGCCGGGTCCACGGTTTCCGATTATCACGAAAGCGAAAAGCAGCGGCAAATTTCCGTCTCCGCCACGCTCATGCACCTCGAATGGCTGGGGAAAAAATTCAACCTTCTCGATTGCCCGGGCTATGCGGATTTTATCAGCGAAGGTTTGGGCGCGCTGCGCGTCGGCGATTTTGCGCTCATCGTCGTGAACGCGAATCACGGTGTCAGCATCGGCACCGATGCGGCATGGAAATACGCGACGGAAGATGACATTCCAAAGATGATCGTCATCAATGCGTTCGACAAGGAGGACACCGATTTTGAACGCGTGATGACGCAATTACGCGAGCATTTTGGCGCGCGCATTTTTCCAGTCAGCCTGCCGATCAATCCCGGGCCGGGTTTCAATCAATTGCTGGACACGATTCGCAGCGAAGTCATTACCTACGCCGGCGATCGCAGCGGAAAATTTACCGAAACGCCCGCCTCGGGTGAATTGACGGACCGCGTTTCCGAGTTGCACCGGGAGTTGATTGAATACATCGCCGAGGCGGACGATTCACTAATGGAAAAGTGGATGGACAAGGGCACGCTGACGGAGGAGGAATTGCGCGCGGGCTTGCACGCGGCGGTGCAGAAACAATCCTTCGTGCCGGTGTTTTGTGCGTCGGCGGAAAACAACATCGGCGTGGCCCGCATGATGGATTTCATTGCCAAGTACGGCTCGTCGCCGGTGGATCGCGAGAAAGTGAAGGCGCTGGATGCCAACGGCAAGGACGTGGACGTGGCGCTCACGGATCCCGACGCGGTTTGTTATGTGTTCAAAACCATGAGCGAAGCGCAGTTCGGGGAACTATCGTTTTTTCGCATTTATTCCGGGCACGTGAAATTCGGCTCGGAATTATACAATACCGACCGGCGCACGTCGGAAAAAATCGGGCAGATTTATGTCTTGAACGGCAAAAATCGCGAGACGGTTCAATCGCTCGGGCCGGGGGACATCGGCGCGGTGGTGAAATTGAAGGACACGCACACGGGCAACACGCTCTGCAGCGCGAAACGGCCGGTATCGCTGCCGAAGGTCGTCTATCCAAAGCCGAACATTCACGCGGCGTTGAAGAGCACGAACAAAGGCGAAGAGGATAAGGTTGCCTCCGGCCTGGCGGCGTTGCATCACGAGGACCCGACGTTTTTGCATCACGTGGATTC
>DATNEA010000057.1:0-16914 GCA_035606845.1 Candidatus Angelobacter sp.
TGGCACGCATAGGGTGTAGAGCCACTGTCCTTCGCCGCAGTCGCCGCAATTCCGGGGGGCGTGAGGCGGCTATTGATATTATATTATACACTAAAAAGAATGGTGGCCGCAGTCGCCGCAATTCCGGGGGGCGTGAGGCGGGGTAACACGATTGAAAAGCTGAAAGGCGTCTTCAGCCGCAGTCGCCGCAATTCAGGGGCCTTTTTACGCTGCCTTCGGCACCTCGGCCTCGTGTGCGATTACCAAAATCTTTCCTTCGGCATCGGCTTTCTGACTTGCCACTTCGTATTCCTCAAGTGAAGGCAACTGTTTCCGGGCCTTCTTCGCATACGCCCGATGCACGGCCTTGGAATTCTGCCCGAGCACGCGCTGCGCGTAGCGCTCGGGATAGCCGGCCTCGGCCGAGCGTTCCGCCCAGCCATAGCGGTAAGAATGCAGAGAGACGTCTTTGATGCCGAGCCCATCACAGCGCTGGCGAAACTCAGTGGCGCGGTCCGCTTCGCGAACGGTAATAAGATACGGGAAGAGCGGCCCCGTGCGCGGACGGCGCAGAATCACCTCCCACGCCTTCGGCCCGATGCGCATGCCGCCGAGATTGCTGGTTTTTTTTCGCGAGTAGGCAAAGGCGTGGCGCTTATAATCAATGTCCTCAGCGTCCAAATGTGCGATGTCGGACTGGGAGCCGCCGAGATGCCAGCACAGCTCGTAAAAATCGCGGCGCTCATCGTAATGGGGATGATCGCTGTTTCGCGAACCTTGGTTGCGTCGTGCCGCGACGTCCTCGGCGGAGATAATCCTTTGATGTTCTTCGGCCGTGATGCCGCGCTTCTCCTTGTGTTTGATTTTTGGAAATTTTTTCTTCGGCAGTACGGGCACCGGCAGCCAACCAAGATCCAGGCAATGATTTTGCAACCGACGCAAATAAACGTTCGTGCTCACGGTGCCGGCGCGCAGCACCGCCAAAAAATCCTCCGCCAGCGTTGTGACCACAACTTTGTCTTTGAGAAAGTGAAGGGCGGGATCTTTGATCGCCGATTTCCAGCGATGGAGCGTCGCACCTTCCTTGTCGAGAATGATGTCCTCCATCACGTCGTTCCAGGTGCGCGTCACCAGTTTGGGATCGACGGCGGAGAGATAGGCCATGCCGATTTTCCGATTCACGAGCGGATTTTTCAGCGCTTCATTTTTGTGCTGAACGAGCCGCTCGGCTTCCTTGCGGTTTTTGGTTTCGAGGCTGGTGCGCGCGCCGGTCTCGGTGTCCTTGCAATAAAAAGTGCCGCCGCGGGTTCCCAACTTCACGACTCGATAACGCTCCTTCATATGTGTATTCAACATGAACGAAGAGCGATTCCGCCCGAAATGGACTCGAACGTGTTTAATCCGGATTCGCCGGAGATTCCGCCGGGTTCTATTTTTGGTGCACGTTTTGGTGCACATTGGGGGTGATTTGAGGGTTTCCGCCCTGCCTCGGCTTCAGGAATACTCGAAAAGATCACAGATCTTTCGAGTGGAGGCGAGGGTCGGAATCGAACCGACGCATAAGGCTTTTGCAGAGCCCTGCCTTACCACTTGGCTACCCCGCCGTGTCAGGTTCGGAAAAGTAAATCACTTTCGCTGGGGCGCAAGGTTATTCGATTTTCGCGGAAGGGTTTTCAATTTCCCGATTGCTCGCTGGGCGGCTCATTCAACTGACGCGGAGCATCACCTGGCTGCCTTCGATGCGGACGGGGTAGGTGGCAAGGTTGATGCAGGCGGGCGCCCCCTGGGCTTGGCCGGTCGTGAAATCGAAGCGGCCGTTGTGCTTCGCGCATTCGATGATGTGGTCCATTACGAAGCCGTTGGCGAGGTGCACTTTCTCATGCGTGCAAAGGCCGTCGGTTGCGTAATATTTGTCGTCGGCCGAGCGGTAGAGGGCGAAGGTGCGTCCGCCGTGGTCGAAACGAATGACGTCTTCTTTTTCGATGTCGCCGATTTGACAGGCGGCCACCCAGGTTTCATTCGGTTGGTTGTTCATGAAAGACGTTCGGTTTATAACGGTTCGGCGGGGCGAGCGTGAGCGTAGCCGGGATCGCCCGGGCCAGCTTTCGCGCTGGCTGGCAATTCGCGCCGCACGAAATAGGCCGGGTCTTTTTTCTGCCGAAAGAGCGCCGGGATGATTTCGCGATAGGTTTCGATGATGCCGTGGTAGGGGCGGGGCATGTCGGCTTTTAGTTCCGCGTGGAGCGCGGGAAGGTTGTAATTGGGCACCATGGGGAACATGTGATGTTCCACGTGATAATTCATGTTCCAGTAAAGGAAGCGAAACACGGGATTCATGTAGACGGTGCGGGAATTGAGCCGGTGGTCCAGGACGTTTTCGGCGAGGCCGGCGTGTTGGGTGAGGCCGAAGACCACCATGAGCCACGCGCCATAAAAGGAGGGCAGGCCGATGAACATCAAGGGCAGGATGCTGTGGATGGCAACGCACCAGGCAATGACGCCGGCATAGATCAAGGCCCAGATCCGCGCGATAAGAAAAATGCGCGGCCATTCCGATTGCGGCACGTAGAGCTTTTCTTCCGGCGTCAAAACTCCATAGCAATGGCGCGCGACGCGTTTCAATTCCTTCGGCCCGCTTTTCAAAATAAAAAACGCCATCGCGATTCCGACGAGGTCCGGCGGGCGGGGCACGGCGATTTCGGGATCGCGGCCGATGATGATAGTGTCGGTGTGATGACGCGTGTGGCTCCAGCGCCAAGAAGTGGATTCGCGAATGACCATGAAGGAGGCAATTTCGTAGACGGCATCGTTCATCCAGGTGCTGCGGAAAGCCGTGCGGTGTCCGCATTCGTGCCAGCGCGAATCGGAGGCGGTCCCGTAGAGGACTCCGTAGGCGAGGAAAAAGGGCACGCACCACCACGTTCCCCAGAAATGATAGGCGAGGTAACCGGTCAATCCCAACAAGCTAAACCAAAGCAATGTGTCGCGGATGGCGGGGCCATTGCGGCGTTGCATCAATTCCTTGAGGCGCTTTCGGGGAATCGGGCTGGAATACCAATCGGCGGAGGCGAGACCTTTTTCCTCGGCGAGTTTCGCGTTTTTCCCGAGCAGGCTGTAATCAAATTCAATGGCTTGTGCGGACATAACTAGTCTGTATGAAAAACTTCTTCCATCCCGGCCCACCATTCGCCGGCGGCGCGGTCATCGAGCGGCAGTTGGCAAGGCTTGCAGACGTCCCACCACTTTTGCGTCGTCGGATCGGCTGCCATGATGGCCATTTCCGCGGCGAAATCGCTGCCGGTATATTCAAAATAGCTGAAAAGATAGTAGTTTCCATCCGGAAGCTGGCGCAGGTAGATGGAATAGTTGCGAATGTTGCAGCGTTGGATCATCCGCAATACATCCGGCCACACCGCGGCGTGAAGTTTTTTGTATTCGTCGAGCTTTTCGGCCCGGACACCGATGACATTGCCATAACGTTTCATGAGCCACCTCCAGTTGTGAGCAAATTGCCGAGATAATTACCATACGTGAGCGCCAGGACCGACGCCACGAGGACGAACACCGCGATGGCAAGGGCGCCATGCGTGAGTCGGCGGCATCGAACCCACTCGCGCAGCGCGACGCCCATGAGAGTGCTGAATAATACCAGCAGGATCATGTGAATCGCCCAGCTCGTGAAAGCGAACTTGTCGCCCATGCGCACGTGGCCGAGATTGTAAAAGAAAAATTGGCCGTACCAAAAAATGCCGGTGATCAGCGCCATGATGAAATTCACGGGCAAAGTTCCTTTTTCGGTACCGGCGGGCAGTTCCACGAGTTCGCCGAGTGTTTTGTGTTTTAGATGCAGATAGAGGCAGTAAATCGATGTGGTCAGAAACGCGCCGGTGTTGGCAAAGATATAAGTGACGTTGCCGACGTACACGCCCGCGCCGTGCTTCGCCGCGATAGCCTCAATCGGTTTCCCGGCATCCAGTGCGATACCGTACACGGCCGAGAGCACGCCGGCGAGCAGCGAAAGCGCCAGGCCCTTGCTCAACGAGAATTCCCCTTTGCTGTTTTGCGAGGTGAGATCGTTTTCCTTCATGCGCCCAGCCCAGCCAGTGCAGGCAATGCCCAGGGTTCCGATCACAATGCCGGCGATGATCCAGCCGGCTCCAGGTTTGCTCAATGTTTCGCCCAACGTCTTATGAACCAGCGGCGGAATGAGCGTGCCGAGAACAGCCGAAAGGCCGACCGCGATCGCGTAGGTGAGCGAAAATCCAATATAACGAATGGCGATGCCGAACGCCGTGCCGCCGATGCCGTAGGCCATTCCCAAGAAGAACGATTTGTACATCGCGCTTGCCGGGGCTTCGTGCAGGACGGTGAGCAGGTCGGGAATCGTCAGATAGGCGCCGACGATTGGCAAAATAAACCAGCAGACTGATGCCTGTGTGATCCAATACGTTTGCCACGACCAGCCTTTGACTTTCTTTTGCGGCGTGTAGCAGGCGGCCGCAAAGACCGCTCCGACCGCGTGGAAGCCGACGCCGAGAAGGGGATTGCTGGTGACTGTGGTCATCGAAATGGTTGGTGACGATTGTGCTTATTTTGTCATTGGCGCGGCAAACGGCGCAAAGGGTTTGATGATTCATTTTGCGACATCTCATTTGCGCCAAATACCCAGTAAAAACCGCTTGAATGATGTCCTTTCGATTTATAGAATGGATTATAATGCGACATTTTCACGATCAGGCGCACGCACTTCCGCTCGACGATCGGTTTTTTCGCGAGCCGCTTTATTTGACCCACGCAGGGTGGGAATATGTGCGACCGCATCAAACGTATCCGCGGCCAGGCCATCCTTCGTATTATCAATTCAAGTGGAGCGAGGGGCGGGTGCTGGGGGAATTTTGTCTTTGGTTCATCACGCGCGGTTGCGGGGAAATCGACACGGCGCAAGGGCGGCAAAAAATCCACGCGGGGCAGGCGTGCTTGTATCGGCCGGGTGAATGGCATCGGCACCGGCCAATGCCGGCGGTGGGCTGGTTTAATATGTGGGTGAATTTTAATGGTGAGCTTCCTCATCGATGGTTGCGGGATGATGCGTTTGCGCTGCAAGGAAATCTCGCGAGAATTCAAAACGGGCGGCTTTTTGAAAGCCAGTTCCGGCATCTCGTGGAATCCATTCACGCTTCGGGCACGCGCAATTCGATGACGTTTTCCTGGCAGGCGATTGGGTTGCTGGCGCATTTTTTGCGAGACACCGGGGCGGTCGAAACGCAGAAGGCGGCAACGTTTGATGATCCGATGGTGAACACGGCCATGGATTACATTTGGAGTCAGAGCCATAACCAAATCGGCGTGAACGATGTGGCTCGCCATGCGGGCGCCAATCGGCGGACGCTGGAGCGCCGGTTCAAGGCGGCGACGGGCACGACGTTGCTCAACGAAATCCAGCGGTGTCGGACGTCGCGCGCGGCGTTGCTGCTGCGGGAGACGGAAGCGCCGTTGAAATACGTGATCGGGCGCGCGGGTTTTGCCGGTTACCAGCAGCAGCGGCAGACGTTTCGCAAGCTCTTTGGCGTTTCGCCGAAGGGCTATCGTTCGAAACAGTCGGGCGCGTAAACATGTTCGCGCCGATCAGGAGATCGGCGCTCCGATTGTCTTGGCCTGAATTATGGGAAAGAGCAGGTGGGCGCTACGGGGCGAAACCGAGTTCGCGGCGGCGAGGCCACAAATCTTTGGGTTTGAAAATGCCGGCGGGAGTAATGATGCCGGTGATCAATTCCGCAGGGGTGACGTCGAAGCCGGGGTTGCGTGCGCCGCTAGTGGGGTTCGCGACACGCACATAAACGCTCTTGCCTGGTTTCGGGTTTCGGGTTTCGAGTTTCGGGTTCCGGGGCACGCCCCAGGCGCCGAGGACTTCGTGTTCGTGACGTTCCTCGATCGGGATGTCGAAGCCGGATTTTAGGGTCCAATCGATGGTGGAAAGGGGGATGGCGACGTAGAAGGGGATTTTATGGCGCGCGGCCAGGACGGCTTTGGTGTAGGTGCCGATTTTGTTGGCGACCTCTCCGGTGCGGCCGAGGGTGCGGTCGCTGCCGACGATGACGAGGTCGATTTCGCCGCGCTGCATCAAATGGCCGGCGGCGTTATCGGCGATGATTTGGTGGGAAATTTTTTGCTGTGCGAGTTCCCAGGCGGTGAGAGTGGCGCCTTGGGAGCGCGGGCGGGTTTCGTCGCAGAAGACGTGAAATTTTTTGCCTTGGGCCTGCGCGGCATACATGGGCGCAGTCGCGCTGCCGACATCGACGAAGGCGAGCCAGCCGGCGTTGCAATGGGTGAGGACTTTCATGCCGTTGCGGATCAACTTCGCGCCGTGTTCGCCGATTTCGGCACAGTGGCGGGCGTCTTGGTTGGCGAATTCCTCGGCGGCGGCAAGGGCCAATGCTTGTTGTTCTTCGACGCTTTCGCCGCTGGCCATGATTTGGCGGACGCCGAGCATGGCGTTGACGGGATCGACGGCAGTGGGGCGGGCGTCTTTTAGGGTTTGGAAAACGGTTTCGACGTGCGTGGCGAATTTCTTTGGATCGCTGCTGCGAAAGGCGCGGGCGCCTTGGGCGAGGCCGTAGGCGGCGGTGGCGCCGATGGCTCCGGCGCCGCGGACGACCATGTCTTTTATGGCGAGGGCAGTTTCCCGAAAATCGCGGGTGGGGACGATTTTGAATTCGTGCGGCAGCAGGCGTTGCTCGATGAGCAGGACGGCGTTGCGGTCGGCATCAAAGGCCACCGTGCGATAGTGCTGAGTTTTGCCGCGAATGGTTACGTTCATGAGTTTGAAACCGAGCGCTTAATGTACGATAAACGGCTCGTTCCCCTTTTTTTCAATTTTATAACCCGAATTACCCGGAATTACCCGGAATTAGTCCAAATCAACCAGGGTTTCAGGAGATTTTGACGTTCATTTTGCGGATTTTGTCCTCGATGGTGCGGAAGAGCGGGTGTTTGCGCAGGGTCCGCAAGTCCGGGTCCTTGGCGAGCCATTTGAAATCGCGGTAGCCGAGGGCGAGGGCCTTGTCCAGGGCGGTGGCGGCGCTGTCGACTTCGCCGGTGAGCGAATAGCTGCAGGCGAGGTTGTAAAAGACGAGGGGATTGCGGGGTTCGAGACGGGACAATTGCTCGTCGACTTTGAGGCCCTGTTCGTATTTGCCTCGCTGGGTATAATGATCGCCCAGGAGCTGGAGGGCCTCGATGTAGTGAGGATCGCGCCGCACGATCCCTTCCATGAATTGGATTTTGACGTCCAGGTCTTTGGTTTCCTGGCGTTTCGTTTTCTTTCTGGCGCTGCTCTTTTCCGGCATACGACGATTGGATTGTTTCCAAGGTGATTTCCCAAGTCAAGAGTCTGGGAGCGGGTTTGGATGAATTTAGTTTGGCTAACGGAGCGGAAAAAAATTGCGCGGGGAAAAGAGATTTTGGATAATAGCGGGCCTTCGCGCTGGGCTTCTTTTTTAACCACGGATGGACACGGATAAACACGGATTGGGGAAGGGAACTTACACGAATTTCACGAATCGACACGAATTCTTTAACAGGAGAAACGGAGACGAATTGGCGCTAAGTTCTAAGCGCGGACAGGCGTGGATATGGAAACAAAAAGCACTTTGGTTCGTTAATAGTCCTTGAAAGAGATTTGTGGGGCTGGTTTCATCGGCTTATTCGCATGAATTTTCAAGGACGGAAAATTCGGTTCAATATTCGAACCTATGGTCGAATAAGCCAACATCAGGGATTGCCGAGAACCATGAAATGTCTCGCACTCCTTTCGATTCTATTTGTCGCCGGATGTGCACACGCGCAGAGAGCATCCGAAGTTCACAGCCCGTACGAACGATATTTACCACAGAGTCCGCCGTCAGAGACAAACCGTGTCGAGTTTGCCGCAGGATATTCGATTGTGAGTCCGGTCGGATGGACAGTTCGCACAATTCCCATTGAGGATTGGTTCAAAAAGGAAGTCGCAGACCAGATTGAGATCAAGGGAGATGTAGATGATGAGTATCCGCCTCGCATCCAGATTCAGCATTTGGGCCCCGACGAGTACGCAGTTTTTAAAGGAATGTTGCATGCGCCAAATCTCTCGGAAGGTTGGAAACGGGATGGATGGACTCACGCGGAATTTCAGGGTCAACCGGCGCTGGAGAAGTTTTGGCCGGGCTACGGGCGGCGACAGGCACAAGGAGATTGGTTGCACAAACACTATGAGCCATGGCTGTCGCATGAATTATTTTGCGAGCGAGAAGGAAATGGATTCATTTTGAGTTTCGATATGCGCAACGCCGACCGGGACAAGCCGTATTACACGCACCCCGTGCCGATCATTGAGCAGTATTTTGAGACCTTTCGTTTCAAGAAGCCGGGCAAGTGATGCTTAATAAATCGCGGCAGCGCGAACTCAAAGTCGTAGAGCACCTGAAGGCGTAAAATCTTACTTTACGATGTAGGGCACAGTGTTAAACCAGTCATTAGTCGATTGGTTTTAGAAGCAGGTATGGCAACCGTTTCGGCCTTTGAAGCGCAAACCAAACTTGGCGAGCTTCTCGACCGGGTGTTGGAAGGCGAGGAATTCGTCATCACCAGGCATGAGAAACCTGTGGCGCGGCTGATTGCGGAAGGCTGTCGAAATCTCGCGGACATCAGGCGCGCGGCGGAAGGTTTGGAAGCGCTTCAGAAAGAAATTGCGGATTCAAGCAAAGGCAGGAAGGTCGTTTCCTGGAAGGAGTTTAATTCGGCAGTCGGAAAAGGACGCAAGTGAGCGTTGACACCACCAAGATGAAGCTGGCGACCGCCTCGCCGGAGGAGGGTTTGGATTTTGCCTGCCATTTAATTGCCACGGCACTCAGCGTCGAGGCTGACGCTCACCCGGAGCGAGCGAGTCGCATTCTCGGCACCTTCAGTCAGTATGTGGTATTTCGGTATGTTGGAGAGCTTGAGTTGGCTGCAGAGTATCTGTGCGACCTCGGCAGAGAGATTTCGCCAGTCGTGTCCTTTCAGCGGCAGCAGTTCTGGCATCAGTTGCAATGGGTGGCTCGGACGTTGGGATTGCCGGCCCAACAGTATGAGGAGGAGAGACGTTGAGCGCGGTTAATTGCCTTGACCAGTTTGCTTCTCAGGGTATGTATGAACGGCGAGGCTTGGCATGAATGAAAAATCCAGACCGGCCCGAGGCGGTTTCACCTTGATCGAATTGCTGGTGGTCATTGCCATCATCGGCATCTTGGCGGCGCTGTTGCTGCCGGTATTGCGGCGGGCCAAGGAGCGTGCTGAAAAAACTCCCTGCCTTTCCAATCTCCGCCAGTGCATGGTGGCGTTGCAGAGTTATGCCTCGGATAATAATGATTTCTATCCGCTGGCTCCCGATCCCAATGTCGATGTCATCGGCGATCCTGAATCGGCCGAGGCCGGCACCGACCTTTGGGACGTGCCGAATGGGATCGCGCACCGGCTCATGAATGAGCTGGGCCAGAACCGGTTGGTGATGTATTGCCCCAGCACCACCACGTCAAAAGATGTCCGGAACCAGGCGACGATTGATTACTGCTGGAACTTTGATTCCGACCCGCCGCACACCTCGGATGGCCGGTATAAATCCACGGGATATTATTGGATGATCGCGCGCAATGACGGCCTTCACCCCGATCGTCCGTCGATGAATCCGAATCCGAACCGCCCGCGGATGCTGGTTTCCAAGACGACCACCATCGTCACGAATCTGAATGTTAGCGCCACCGAAATGATCGCCGATATCACTGTTTCCGACAGTTCGGATCGCACCTCGAATTTTCTCAATGTTCGCACCGTCACGCCCAAAGACATTTTGCCCTACGGCTATGCTTCGGCCCATCTCGAAAAGGGCCGTCCCACCGGTGGAAACATCGCTTTTCACGACGGCCATGCGGAATTGCGGCGGTTTGCGGACATGGATTGGATTACTTACGACTGGCAAAACCGATATGAGTGGTTTTGAATTTGTAGGGGAGCTTCTTTTCAACCACAGATGCACGCGGATCCCGTCATGGCGGGATGGATACGGGACTTTACACGAATTTCACGAATTAACGCGAATTTGGCTTCCCAAGCCCGCCACACATGGATGCTCAAGAAGCCTGCTGGCGAGACACCGACAGCGCGTCATGCCCATGCTTGCCACTATATGGATGCCGAAGAAGTGTTGTTCGCTGCGCGAATGTGGTGCGCCAATTAACGCGAATTTTGAGAGGAGATAATGGAGCAATTTCAGATTGGAAATTTGAAATTTCAAAATGGCCAAGGGCGAATGTTCAATCACGGACACGGATTTCGTCATGGCGGGATGGACTTGCGCGAATTTCGCGAGTGAGAGCGAATTCATCGATCGACACGAGGAGGGATCATCTTTTTCAGTCCTTTTGCTTGAATGAGGCTGTGGCGCGTTTGAAGAATTGGTAAATTCCGTCGTCGCTCATTTTCCGCGCGCTCGAAAGTTCGCCTTCCTTGGTGACGTAGAGGACCTGATTTTTGGGGGAGATAATCGCCACGGCGGGGATTCCTTTTTCCAAGGGCACGCCGTAGGTCTTGGCCAGGTCCTTGTTTTTGTCAAAATGGCCGACATCGATTTTGACGATTTTGAAATCGCGCGCCAGCATGGGGGCGCTGGCGCCTTGCTTCATGGCGATGTCCAAGGCGCGGCAGTCGGGACACCAGTTGGCGCCGAAGACCAGGATGACGGGTTTGTTCGTATTGCCAGCCAAGGCTTGTTGGATGTCTTGTTTTGCGTTGGCGGTTTCGTTGTACGGGAGGTCGGGACGGTCCGCCGCAGTGGCGGCGGCGAGGGTCAGGAAAAACAGGAGGGGCAGAATTTTGGTTTTCATACGCGGATGAACTCGGGCGATAGTGAGGGACATGGTGGAATTTTAACGCGAGAACCGGGGAATGGGGAGAGTTTTTTAATGGCTGGCGAGATTTGCGGAACGGAAGTAACTGACCTGGTTCAATCAACATGCCGATCAGGAGATTGGCGCTCCCTATCCACTTCTTCGCACGGGCGAGACGCCCGTGCCACTATGCGCCGCAAAAAATTCTTTGACTCGCGGCGGGCGGCGTTCAACTCTCCATTTTCAACATGAAATGTTTTGTTACCGGCGCTTCGGGTTTTATTGGCGCGAACCTGGTGCATGAACTGGTCGCGCGGGGGCATCGCGTGAAGGCCTTGCTGCGGCCGCAAAGTGACGTGCGCGGGCTGGCGGGCGTGGAGTTTGAGCGCGTGGAGGGTGATGTGGGCGATCGCGACAAGTTGAAGCAGGCGATGGCGGGATGCGATTGGTGTTTTCACGTAGCGGCGAGTTATCATTTGTGGCTGCGGGATTATCGGCCGATGTATGCGGCGAATGTGGATGGGACGCGCAATGTGCTGGAGGCGGCGGGCAAGGCGGGTTGTTCGCGGATTGTTTATACGAGCACGGTGGGTTGCATCGGGCTGCCGGTGGAATCGCGCGGGCAGACAATTGCGCCCACGGATGAGCGGGCGGTGGTGACGGAAGAGAAGCTGAAGGGGAACCATTACAAAATTTCAAAGTGGCGCGCGGAAAAAATCGCGATGCAATTGGCAAAGGAAGGCTTGCCGGTGGTGATCGTGAACCCGAGCGCGCCGGTGGGGCCGCGCGATGTGAAGCCGACGCCGACGGGGCAGGTGATCGTGGATTTTTTGAATCGCAAGATGCCGGCTTACCTGGACACGGGTTTGAATTGGGTGCACGTGCGCGACGTGGCGGCGGGGCACATTTTGGCGGCGGAAAAGGGCAGCCTGGGCGAGCGCTATATTTTGGGCAACGCGGAGGGGAACTGGACGATGAAGGAGGCATTCGCGGTGCTGGAGGAAATCACGGGCGTGCCGGGGCCGAAATTTCAGATTCCGTATGGCGTGGCGTGGATGGCGGCGGCGGTGGACGAAGCGAAGTCAAGCATCACGGGCAAGCCGCCGCGCGCGCCGCTGGCGGGAGTGCGGATGGCGTTGCACAAAATGTTTTTCAATCCGGCCAAGGCGATTCGGGAATTGGGCCTGCCACAGACGCCGCCGAGACAGGCATTGGCGGACGCGGTGGAGTGGTTTCGCGGGAATGGATATGTGAAGTGATAGGATTTTTAACCACGGATGGACACGGCTTCACACGGATAAAAAGCAAAGACTTTGACGCGAATTTCACGAATTAGCGCGAATTGACAGATGGATAACCGAAGGCCGAATTCCGAACACCGAAACAAATCCGAATGACGAATGGAGTCATTGGGGTTGATCGTGCCAGACTTCTTTTTCGCGGGCGGGAAAGCCGCCGGCGGTGGTGGCTTCGAGGCGATTCACACTGCCGTCGGCCAGGACGTAAATTCGACTCCAGAGGCCTGCGTGGATTTCGACCGGGTCTTTTTCGCGCGCGAGGATCGTGTGGTCAGGGGATTTCAGATTCGACAAGTTGCCTCGGTAAATCAGTTCAAAGTTGGTCGTTCCAATATCACTAAAATGTGGCAGTCGGAACGTGTTGGTGGCGAGCCAGGCCGCCGTGGGCGTGAGGTCGGGCGGAAGTTGGCCGCCATTGTCCTTGGCAATGATCCGCAGGGCGAGGCCCAGCTGCTTTCCGAAATTCAGGCGTTCGCTGAAGGACGGCGATTGTTGCGGCGTGAAATGGTAGGGCTGTTTTTCCGGGATTCCCGCGACGTCGTGAAAGCGCTGGTGCGGACGCCTTGAAGTTTCGGGCTGTGGCTTGTGTCGCATGACAAGGCCGGCCACAACGATGAGAATAAAGATCGTGGCGGTCAGACCAATTTTTGCTTTAGTCATACGGAGCGTTGGACATTTTTCCGAGGCAATGGTCACGCGATTTCGCAATCGCCGAAGCATGCGCGTAAGACAACGCATTTTACATGTGGTAGGTTCGCCGTGCGGCTAGTTCAAGGAAAGGAATTTCAAATGCAAAAGCGCAAACTTGGAAAAAGCGGCCTGGAGGTTTCGGCTCTGGGCCTGGGTTGCATGAGCATGAGCTCCGGCTACGGTCCGCCGGCGGATAAGCGGGAGATGATTTCGTTGATCCGGTCGGCGGTGGAGCAGGGCGTGACGTTGTTTGATACGGCCGAGGTTTACGGGCCGTTCACGAATGAGGAGTTGGTGGGCGAGGCGCTGGCCCCGGTCCGCGAGCGGGTGGTGATCGCGACGAAGTTTGGCTTTAATTGCGATAGCGGCCAGCGGAACGGTTTGAACAGCCGGCCGGCGCATATCAAACAGGTCGTCGAGGCGTCGTTGAAGCGGCTCAGGACGGACGTGATTGATTTGCTGTACCAGCATCGCGTGGATCCCGAGGTGCCGATTGAAGACGTGGCCGGGACGGTCAAGGAGTTGATTCAAGAAGGCAAGGTGCGGCATTTCGGCTTGTCCGAAGCGGGTGTGGAAACCGTCCGCCGCGCGCATGCGGTCCAACCGGTGACGGCGCTTCAGAACGAATATTCGCTGTGGTGGCGGGAGCCGGAGAAGGAAGTGTTGCCGGCGTTGGAAGAGTTGGGGATCGGCTTGGTTCCGTTCAGTCCGTTGGGCCGGGGTTTTCTAGCGGGCGCCATCAACGAGAAAACGAAATTCGACAGCAACGATTTTCGGAATGGCCTGCCTCGTTTCAGCGAAGAAAATCGAAAGGCGAACCAGGCGCTGGTGGAGGTGATTGGAAAGTTCGCGGAGCAGAAGAAGGCGACGCCCGCACAGATCGCGCTGGCGTGGTTGCTGGCGCAAAAGCCGTTCATTGTGCCGATTCCGGGCACGACCAAGCCGCATCGACTGCGCGAAAATATCGCGGCGACGTCCATTCAGCTCACGGTGGAGGATTTGCGCCAGTTGGAGGGCGCGGCTGCGAAGGTTGCGGTTCATGGGGAACGATATCCGGAACATTTGCAAAAGCTGGTTGGGCGCTGAACTGATCGAAAGGATTGAATATGGAAATCAAAAGAGTTGGTTCGACGGCTTCGGGGAAGGGGGCAGCGGATTGGTTCACGGGCGCGGTGCGCATAGTTCCGTTGGTTCAAGCGCCGGCGCCGGCGCGGGTGATGGCGGCGAGCGTGACGTTTGAGCCGGGCGCGCGCACGGCCTGGCACACGCATCCGCTGGGGCAGACGTTGATTGTGACGGCGGGCTGCGGTTGGGCGCAGCGCGAGGGCGGGCCGGTGGAGGAAATTCGGCCGGGCGATGTGGTTTGGTTTGCGCCGGGGGAAAAGCATTGGCACGGCGCGTCGCCGACGACGGCGATGACGCATATTGCGATTCAGGAAGCGCTTGACGGCAAGGCGGTGGAGTGGAGGGAGAAGGTGAGTGAGCAGCAGTATCGGAAAGGGTGAAACGCGGAGATATTTTTCTGCGAAGACGGTTGAACGAATCGACGGCGAGACGCATGCCGCTCCGCAAAGCAAGCCCGGGATTTCATACCTTCAACATGCTTTGCTGACCCTATTGGACGACGCTGTTTTCCACGGCAATGTGATGCAAGAGCGAGGAAGAAAAGATTCAATACCTATGGGCGAATTTATCAAACCAGGCCTTCGCATATTGATGGCTGACGACTCTGAAGAGGACCGTTTCTTTGTCCAGCGCGCGCTCGACTCCAGCGGATTCGGGACATTCTTTTTCGGCGTGAAGGATGGCCAGGAAGCAATCGATTATCTGAGAGCCATCGGACCGTTTGCGGACCGAAAAGCCCATCCTTTTCCCAACGTGCTTCTGCTCGACCTTAAAATGCCCCGCCTGGGTGGATTTGATGTTCTAAAATGGCTCGGAGCGCATCCGGAATGCAAAGTCATTCCCACGATTATATTCAGCTCCTCCGCAATGGAATCTGACGTCCATCAATCCTACGTTTTGGGCGCCAATGCTTTCATCGTGAAACCAACGTCGCCCGGGGAGCTTAGGGAACTCATCCAACTCACCTATAATTTCTGGTCGCGCTGCGAAACGCCACCGCCGCCTCCGAACGGGCGCTGTGCATGATTATCAATTGTTCGGAGTTCGCCCCGGAAATGAATTACCCGTTGGGGTATCCAGCCTGTCCTCCAGATGTCGTCGCAGGGCGCCGCAAACGACCACAACGGCGCGCACGGAGTGACGCGCCCTACCAGCAAATGTATTTTATCACACGCTCTTAACGATGCGTTTGCGGACTCGCGGAAAGAATTCCGCGCTTCGTCATACGCGCTCGAAATCGATGAAGCCTTTGGGGATTTCGACAGAGATGAGTTTCACGCGGACGTGGTCGCCGACGTTCATGCCTTGCGCGCCGCGAACGACACGACCTTCGGCGGGTGTTTTGAGAAGGCGAACGTAGGCGCCTTTGGAGGATGCGCCGGTGACGATGCCATCGAAGATCTCGCCGATGCGGGAATTCAACATGCACGCGGCGGCGACTTTGCGCATGAAACGTTCCACTTTGCGCGCGGCATTTTCGCGCTCGGTGCAATGAGCGGCGATTTCGGCCAGTTCGGTTGCGGAGTAGGGACAAGGGCGATTGCTGGAGGTGGCTTTGAGCAGTCGTTGCGTGACGAGATCGGCGAAGCGGCGGTTGGGAGCGGTGGAATGGGTGTAATCGTGGACGGCGAGCCCGAAGTGGCCTTCGTGTTCCGTGCCGGGGGCTTCGACGATGTATTCGCCGGGGCCGAGCAGTTTGACGATGGAGAGCGAAAGGTCGGGAAAATGGACGGGATCGGCCTGCTGGCGTTGGGCGAGAAAATCGGAGAGAGCGCGCGGGTCGGGCGCGTCCGGGAGTTTGACGCCAAATTTTGCGGCGACGAGCTGGATGCCGTCCCAGCGCTTGGGTGTTTTCACGACGCGACGAAGGGCGGGGGCGCGTTTTTCGCGGAGATATTCCGCCATGGCAACGTTGGCGGCGACCATGAAGCTTTCGATGATGTCTTCGGCGGCGGTGTGGCGGCGCAATTCCAGTCCCTTGACATCGCCGTTTTGCATCACGGGCGTGGCTTCGATGGAGCCGAACGCGAGCGCGCCGTGTTGCCGGCGAAGCGCGCGAAGGCGCCGGGAAATTTGCAGTTGCAGTCTGAGTTGGGCTTCCATTCCCGGCACGGCGGCGATGGCGGGCGGCATGGGGCCGTGTCCTTCAAGCCAGGCGCCGGTGGAATTGTAGGCGAGCTTGGCGCGATTGCGGAGCAGGGCGGGGTAGACATCGTGGCCGTCCGCTGCGCCGGAACCGAGCAAGCGCAATTCGATCACGATGCCGAGGCGTTCCTGGGCGTCGCGCAGGGAAGTGAGATCGGTGGAGAGTTCCTCCGGAAGCATCGGGTACGTGGCGACGCCGGTGTAAACGGAGGTGGTTTCGCTGGTGGCGTGTTGATCGGTGGCGGAGCCTTTGGGCACGGAGGTGTCGACATCCGCGATGCCGACGAGCAGGCGCGTGGCGCCGTCGGGGAGTTGTTCGGCGTATTCAACCTGGTCCAAATCGCGGGAGTTGTCGTTGTCGATGGACGACCAAAGGAGTGAGCGCAGGTCGCGAATGGCGTGGCCATTTTTGGGCGCGGTTTTCTGGAGCGCCTGGATTTCGCGGACAATGTTCGTGGGAAAATCCGGATGGAAGCCGGATTCAAGCATGGCTTGATGGGCGCGGGCTTTCAGATCGCAGAGGGGGGGCGGCATGCGACAGTGTGGCGGGAAGGGACGAAAAATTCCAAGTTCCAAACTCCGCATAAAAGCTCCAAGCACCAACCGTCCAAGCTCCAGAGAAGCTCACAAGCTCCAAAACGAGCGCGCGTTTTTGAGGTTCCCCCGATTTAGTGGACACGTCGTCCAAGCAGTTGGAAAGTGACGATGATGAGCAATAGTACAAAAAGATACACACGGGAATTCAAACAGGAGGCCGTTCGCCTTTTGGTGACGAGCGA
>DATNEA010000070.1:0-69873 GCA_035606845.1 Candidatus Angelobacter sp.
CACGCGAAAATTTCCAAGGCGGAACTCGATTACATTCACATCGACGATGAAACCGCCGCGGATGCGCCGACGGGCGACAAGGGGAAGGTTTCCTGGATAAAACTTTTCAAGTATCGCCAGTTGTGGTCGTTCATTGCCGGCAAATTCATGACCGACGGCATCTGGTGGTTCTATTTGTTCTGGCTGCCGGACTATTTGGGCAAACAATTCAACATGCACGAAAAGCAAGTGCGCCTGCCCACGTTCCTCGTGTATGGCGTATCCATCATCGGCAGCATTTACGGCAGCAGCATTCCGCTGAAGCTCATCAAGCGCGGCATGCCCGTGTATAAGGCGCGCATGACGACGATGTTCATCATCGCGCTCTGCCCGCTGGCGGTGTTGCTGACGCAATACTTTGGCAATGTCCAACATTTTGGCCACTGGGCCGCAACCCTGGCCGTGGCGATGATTTGCATTGGCGCGACGGCGCACCAGGCGTGGTCGGCGAACTTGTTCACCACCGTTTCCGACATGTTCCCGAAAAAAACCGTGGCCTCCATCATCGGCATCGGCACGATGGCGGGCGGCATCGGCGGTGTCATCATCCAGCTCGTCCAGGGCCACTTGCGGGATGCTTTTATTCAAGCGCCACAGACCGCGTATTTCATTATGTTTGTCGTTTGCGCGTTGGCTTACTTGATTGCGTGGGCGATGATGAAGGCACTCGTGCCGCGGCATAAACCCATCACTGATTTATAATCGCATTGGTTTTCAAGCATGAGCCAGCAAGTTTATCTGGGAGTGGATCTCGGGGCCGAGAGCGGCCGCGTCATGGCGGGCCTTTGGGACGGCAAAAAGATGCAATTGGAGGAGATGCATCGCTTCTCCAATGGCGGAATCCCGCTCGGTGAAACGCTTCGCTGGAACACGCTCGGATTGTGGTCGGAGATCCAAACCGGCCTGACGGCGGCGGCGAAAAAATTCGGCAAATCGGTGGTATCCGTCGGCCTGGATACGTGGGGCGTGGATTTCGCGCTGCTGTCCAAAAGCGGCGAATTGCTCGGTCTGCCGTATCATTATCGCGACGCCCGAACGCGGGGGATATTGCAGAAGGCCTTTGCGCGCGTGCCGCGCGAAGACATTTTTGCGTCGACCGGCCTGCAGTTCATGGAAATCAACACGCTGTACCAGTTGCTGGCGCTGCAGCGGAGCAGCCCGGAATTGCTGGCGGCGGCGGAGACGATGCTGATGATGCCGGATTTCCTGAATTTTTGTTTGTCCGGCGCGCGCGTGTCTGAATTCACCATTGCGACCACCAGCCAGTGCGTGAATCCGAAAAAACGCGCCTGGGCCACCGACCTGTTGCAAAAATTTGGCCTGCCCGTGAAAATTTTTCCGGACATCGTGCCGCCGGGAACGCGCATCGGACAGTTGCGGCCCGCAGTGGCCGAACGCACCGGTCTGGGTCCGATTGCGGTCGTCGCGCCCGCGGCGCACGACACCGGTTCGGCCGTGGCGGCGGTGCCAACCAAAAATACCGGCAAGCCAAACTGGGCTTATCTCAGCTCCGGCACGTGGTCGCTGCTGGGCGTGGAAGTCCAGGACGCGTTGCTTTCGTCGCGCGTGCTGGAACTCAATTTGACCAATGAAGGGGGCATCGACAGCACGTATCGGCTGCTGAAAAACATCATGGGCTTGTGGCTCGTGCAGCAATGCCGGCGGGCGTTTGCCGCAAAAGGCAAAGACATTTCCTACGAACAACTCGTTCAAATGGCCTCCGAAGCGGAGCCGTTCCGATCGCTGGTGAATCCCAACAACGATCGCTTCCTCAATCCGCCGGACATGCCGAAGGCGATTCAGGATTTTTGCCGCGAGACGGACCAGCCCGCGCCCGAAACCGAAGGCCAATTCGCCCGGTGCGTGTTTGAAAGCCTGGCGCTCACGTATGCGTCCGTGCTTGAAGGCCTGGAAGAATTGACGAGGACAAAAGTCGAAGCCGTGCACATCGTCGGCGGCGGTTCGCGCAACCAATTGTTGAACTCGTTCACCGCGAGCGCGTGCGGACGCCCGGTGATTTCCGGGCCGGTGGAAGCGACGGTATTTGGCAATTTGCTGGTGCAGGCGCGTTCGCATGGGGAGATTAGTTCGCTGGCGGATATTCGCGCCGCAGTGCGCGAATCCAGCGAGGTGGTGCAGTTCGATCCACAGAACGCCGCGGCCTGGCAGGACGCGCGCGGACGTTTCACGGAATTGCGCCAACGCAAAGTGTAGCGGCGGGCTGCGAGCGTCGGTGTCTGAGAGTTGATTGGACCCGTCTTGCCGATCAGGAGATCGGCGCTCCGAGGCTGGCGGAACTGCATTGACTGCGTCGCTTGCGGGATTCAGATTCTTCGCTGAAATGAGAGCCACGGTCTCGCAAAAATCGGGTGGCACAACCATTCGTCATTTGTCATTCGTCATTGGCAAGTCTTCTATCTCGACCGTGGACGCCATCATGGCCGAGGAGCGTGCCGCGTCCTTCAGCAAACGGAGCATCAAGACGAGCGCGAAACTGGCGGGGTTGAAAATGGCGGTGAGCATGATGGACCTCACCACGCTCGAAGGCAAAGACACACCGGGAAAAGTGGCTTATCTCTGCCGCAAAGCGATTCAGCCCGCAGACGCGAAATACGGCGTGCCCAGTTGCGCGGCAGTCTGTGTGTATCCGAACCTGGTAAGATACGCGCGAAAATTTCTGGGCGAAAACTCGCACGTGCATGTGGCTTCGGTGGCGACTGGTTTTCCGAGCGGGCAATATCCGCTGCGCACGAAACTGGAGGAAGTGCGGCGCGCCGTCGGCGAAGGCGCTGATGAAATTGACATGGTGATTAATCGTGGCGCGTTCCTGGATGGCGATCACGCGAAGGTTTTTGATGAAATTGCGTCCACGAAGGAGGCCTGCGGCGCGGCGCATTTGAAGGTCATTCTCGAAACCGGCGAATTGGTGACCTACGACAACGTTCGCCTCGCGAGCCAGATTGCGATGGAGGCGGGCGGCGATTTTATCAAAACCAGCACCGGCAAAGTGGATCCCGCCGCGACCATGCCCGTCACGCTCGTGATGCTGGAGGCGATTCGCGATTATTTTTTTGCCACCGGCATCCGCATCGGCATGAAACCCGCGGGCGGCATCCGCAATTCCAAGATGGCGCTGGCGTATCTTGTGATGGTGAAAGAGACGCTGGGTGACGACTGGCTGACGCCGGACCGGTTCCGTTTCGGCGCGAGCACGCTGGTGAATGACGTGCTGATGCAGATTGTCAAAACAGTGGATGGGAATTACCAGGGCGCGGATTATTTTTCGCTGCCATGATGATAACACTGCAAGTCGCCGTGACGAAGAAGGGAAGCAACAATCCGGAAATACCGGATAGTTCGACTTGAAGGCGGGTGGCAGATGAGTGCAACCGGGTTCTATGAGAATTGCAGGGGTGACGTATCATATCCCCGTTGATTTGACTGAATCTCATTAACATCGTGGCTTTAGCCCGGTGAAAAAACCTCAACTTGGAACGCGAGCCGTTTTAACGGCTTCTTGGCCCGGGAGAAAAAGCCGTTAAAACGGCTGAAGATTTCGCTCTCGGCCTCAACACCGGGCTAAAGCCACAGTGCTAATGAGAACGGGCATTTCGTCGGTCAGCCCTGGGCCTTCCTTCCAAATTATTCGCTTTTGCTAATTATCGCCGCTGCGTAATTTGAAAGTATGTTGCAATCGAAACGTCTGCGGGTTCTCCCAGTTCTCGCCACGTTGTTTTTGGCTCTCACCCTCCGCGGTGCTGAATCCGGTCAAGCGCTCGCCAAGTTTAAAAATGTTCATCGCATTGTCTTCCTCGGCGATAGCATCACGTATGCGGGCGGGTACGTGGATGACATTGAGGCGTATTATGACACGCGTTTTCCGGATCAGCATTTTGAGTTCATTAACCTTGGGCTATCGAGCGAGACGGTTTCCGGGTTGAGCGAAGAGGGGCATGCGGGCGGGAAATATCGCCGGCCGGATTTGCACGAGCGGCTCGGGCGCGTTTTGGAGAAGGCGAAGCCGGATTTCACGTTCGTTTGTTATGGGATGAATGACGGTATCTATCAGCCGTTTGATGAAGCGCGGTTCAAAGCGTTTCAGGACGGCATGAAATCCGTGCACGAGCAGATTGCCGCGACGGGCGCAAAAATCATTCACATCACGCCCTCGATTTTTGACCCGGCGCCGATTCCGGCCGCGAAGATTTGGCATACTAATGGCGTGTCGGGGTTCAGCCATCCATTTGTCGGATACAATGAAGTGCTGGGTCGTTATTCCGATTGGCTGGTCGGGCAGCGCGCCGCGGGCTGGGATGTGGTGAATTTGCACGAGCCAATGAACCGGTGGCTGGCCGAGCAACGGCAACGCGATTCTCATTTCGAATTCACGAAAGAAGGCGTGCATCCGGATGCGGCGGGCCACTGGTTCATGGCGAAACAGATTCTGCTGTATTTGGGCGCGAAGGATTTGGAGGGCGTCGATAGTCCCGCCGCGATGGTCGCGGGCAATCCGAACGGCGCGGAGATTTTGCGATTGGTCCGCGCCAAGCAGGAACTGCTGCGCGATGCGTGGCTTACGTATACCGGGCATGGACAACCCCAGACAAAGTCCGGAGTGCCGTTGCCGCTGGCCGAGGCAAGGGCGGGGGTGATTGACAAAAAAATTCGTGAACTGGCCAAATCAAATTTCCTCCTCAGTCCGCCCCCGGCTGCTCCGCGGCCAAACTGAAATGAAAACCAATTCCGCCAAATCGCGCGTCAAAGCCGCCCGTTTGGAACTCGTGAGCGCCAATGGCGGGCCCGCAGTGGTTCCAGTGAAGGAACGGCGGCTGAATTTCGGAGCGAAGTGGGAATACGCGCCGGCGCCGGAGGAATCGAAGCATTGCGTCATCGCGCCGCGCCACGAATTGTTCATCAACGGCAAATTCGTCGCACCGCGCTCAAAGAAATATTTTGATTCGTTGAATCCGGCGACCGAGCAAAAACTGACGGAAACCGCCGCGGGCGGCGCGGAGGACGTGGATGCGGCGGTGAAAGCCGCGCGCCGCGCGTACGAGCGCGTGTGGAGCAAAATGCCAGGTCGGGAGCGCGGCAAGTATTTGTACCGCATCGCGCGCATCATCCAGGAAAAGTCGCGCGAGCTGGCCGTGCTGGAAACGATGGACGGAGGCAAGACGATCAAGGAAAGCCGCGATGTGGACTTGCCGCTGGTGGCCGCGCATTTCTTTTATTACGCGGGCTGGGCGGACAAATTGAAGTACGCGTTTCCGGGCCGCACGCCGCAGCCGCTCGGCGTCGCGGGGCAGATCATTCCGTGGAATTTTCCGCTGTTGATGGCCGCGTGGAAACTCGCGCCGGCGCTGGCCTGCGGGAACACCGTCGTCTTGAAACCGGCGGAGACTACGTCCATCACGGCATTGCGGCTGGCGGAAATCTGCCGCGAAGCCGAGCTGCCCGAAGGCGTGGTGAACATCGTGACTGGCGCCGGTGAAACCGGCGCGGCGCTGGTGAATCATCCGGACGTGGATAAAATCGCGTTTACGGGGAGCACGGAAGTCGGGAAGGCGATCGCAAAGATAGTGGCACAGGCGTCCTCGCCGGTGCGATCCGGATCGCACGGGCAAGATGCCCGTGCCACTACCAAGCGCCTCACGCTGGAACTGGGTGGCAAGGCGGCGAACATTTTGTTTGAAGACGCGCCGATTGACCAGGCCATCGAAGGTGTGATCGCCGGAATTTATTTCAATCAAGGCCACGTGTGCTGCGCGGGATCGCGGCTGTTCGTGCAGGAAGGAATTTATTCGACCGTCATCAAGAAATTGCGCGACCGCATCCAGACGTTGCGCGTGGGCGATCCTTTGGACAAAAACACGGATATCGGCGCGATCAATTCGAAGCCGCAGTTGGACAAAATCAAAATGCTTGTGCAAAGCGGTGTGGACGAAGGCGCGGAAATCACACAGGCGCAGTGCGCCCTGCCATCCAAAGGTTATTGGTTCCCGCCGACGTTCCTGACCGGCGTGACGATGGCCAATCGCGTGGCGCAGGAGGAAATTTTCGGCCCAGTCTTGAGCGTGATGACCTTTCGCACGCCCGAAGAAGCATTTGAACGCGCGAACAATATCCCCTACGGCCTGAGCGCGGGTGTGTGGACGGACAAGGGCAGCAAAATCTTCAAGATGGTGAACAAATTGCGCGCCGGCGTCATCTGGGCCAACACCTACAACAAGTTTGATCCGACGAGTCCATTCGGCGGCTACAAGGAAAGTGGTTTTGGCCGCGAGGGCGGATTGCAGGGGCTGGCGGCGTATTGTCGGTTGGATTAGGCCGTGTGAACACGAGGTTCGGAACGGGGCTGTACGCATTCGGATCCCCGTGGCTATTTCCATTAGCAATCAAGATTGAGATTTTTCTTGCCCCCACCGTCAGTCCCCATTTGACAACGCCATCCCTGCCGCTACTCTGTTTTGGCTGTTGCATCCTGCAAAGGGATGCGGGCAGAACCAAAACGTGGCAGAGAAAGACGATTATTTGGTGGACATGCTGGTGGATCTCGGTTTCGTGACCGCACCGCAAGTCCAGGCACTGCGTACTGAGGCCAATTCCGCCGGAGTCGGGGTAGTGGATTTGATGCTGGCCAATAAAATCATCCGGCCAGTGGACGTGACCCAGGCCAAAGCCGCCCACTTCGGCGTGGAAGTGGTCAATCTCAGCGAACTCACCATTGCGGATGATGTCATCGCCACGGTCCCGCGGCATATCGCCAAGAAATACCGCGTCGTGCCCGTCTTCAAACACGGCGACTCCCTGACCATTGCCGTCGCCGATCCCTCCGACCTCGACACCATCGACAGTCTCAATCACATCCTGCGGATGGAAATTGTCCACCAGGTGGCGTCCGAGGCGGACATTGAGGCCGCGCTCAATAAGTATTATGGCCAGGACAAAAGAGGCCTGGAAACCGACAGCCGTTTTACCGATGTCGTGCGGCAGTTGACGGAAGAGCATGTCGAAGCGGTCAATGACGAGGCGGTGGCCGTGGAAGCGGACGCGCCGCTCATCAAGTTGGTGAACCAAATCATCGCGGACGCGTTCAAGATGCGCGCCTCGGACATTCATCTGGAACCGCTCGCCAAGAGATTTCGTTTGCGTTACCGGATTGACGGATTGATGCACGAGGTGAAATCACCGCCGAAACGCCTGCAGGCCGCGGTTATTGCGCGCCTGAAAATCCAGTCGAACATGTCCATCGCGGAACACCGCATTCCTCAGGACGGACGTATTCAATCGCAGATCGGCAGCAAGCTGATCGATTTGCGCGTGTCGTGCCTGCCCACGAACCATGGCGAGAGCATCGTCATGCGTATTCTGGACAAGGAAGGATTGAAGCTGGGCCTTCCGGAACTTGGGTTTTTCACGGACGACCAGCAGACCTTCGAAAAGCTGATTGGCCTGCCCGACGGCATCCTGCTGGTGACGGGCCCCACCGGTTCCGGCAAGACGACGACGCTGTATTCCTGCCTGCATTTTATCAACCGGCCCGACCGTAAAATCATCACGGTCGAGGACCCGGTGGAATATATCCTGGCCGGCATCAACCAGGTGCAGGTGAATGAATCAGTCGGATTGTCGTTCAGTGCAGCATTGCGGTCCATTCTCCGCCAGGCGCCGAACGTCATCATGATCGGGGAAATTCGCGACTTGGAAACCGCGTCCATTGCCATCAATGCCTCCCTGACCGGCCACCTCGTTTTCTCCACGTTGCATACGAACGACGCGCCCGGCGCGGTCACCCGCTTGATTGATATTGGCGTGAAGCCGTTCCTGGTGGCTTCTTCAACCCGGGCGCTGATGGCGCAACGCCTGGTGCGAAAAGTTTGCCGCAAATGTGCGGCCCCGTACATGCCGACGGAAGCCGAACTGCGGGCGCTCGGTCTGGATGCGGCCACGGTGCAGAATGCGACCCCGATGAAAGGGCGCGGTTGCGCTGATTGTTCGAACACCGGCTGCCGCGGGCGCTTCGGTGTGTTCGAGATTTTTGTGATTGATGATGAAGCGCGGAAGTTGATTTACGAGAAGGTGCCGACATCCGTTCTGCGTTCCCGCGCGCGGGAAATGGGGATGCGCACGTTGCGCGAGGATGGCATTCGCAAGGTGCTGGCCGGCCTGACCACGCCGGAGGAAGTCATCCGCGCCACGGTGGGAGATTCGGATTAGAATGTCTGGAGGCCTTGTTCATCGTTTGAAATCTCTTTCCCGCGTGCGAACTCCAATGTTAAACTGTCCAAACTAAAGCCGATTTAGACAATTTTTGCATGTCCTACTCGATGTCTGATTTGTTGCAGTTGGTGGTGTCGGAAGGTTCTTCCGACCTCCATATCCGCGTGGGGATTCCGCCAACGATTCGCGTCCATGGCATTTTGCATCGCGTGGAAGGGCCGTCGCTGACGCCTGAAGATACGGAGGAATTGATGCGCAGCATCACGTCCGAGGAGCATATCCAGCACGTGCGCGAGCGCGGCGGCGCGGACTACGGCTTCGCCTTCGGCGACGCGGCGCGGTTCCGCGTGAGCGCGTTCAAGGAAAAGGGCAATTTCGCGATGGTGCTGCGGCAGATCCCCAGCAAGTTGTTGAGCATGGAGCAAATTGGCATTCCGCCGAGTGTCAAAGAAATGCTATATAAACCTCGCGGACTGGTTCTGGTGACCGGCCCGACCGGTTCGGGCAAAACGACCACGCTGGCCTCGATGTTGAACATCATCAATGAAGAACGCGAAGAGGCGCACATCATCACCATCGAAGACCCCATTGAATACTATCACAAGCACAAGAAGGCGGTGGTGACGCAGCGCGAAATCGGCGTGGACGTGCCGAGTTTCGCGGAAGGCTTGCGCCGCGCGTTGCGCCAGGATCCGGACATCGTGCTGGTGGGTGAAATGCGCGACCTGGAAACGATTGAAGCCGCCATCACGGCTGCCGAAACAGGTCACTTGGTGTTTGGCACGCTGCACACGACCGGCGCGGCCAAGACCATCGATCGTATCACGAACGCGTTTCCGACCAACCAGCAGGAAATGATTCGTATTCAGCTTTCCACGGTCATGCAGGCGGTGATTTCGCAATTGCTGATCCCGCGCATCGACAAGCCTGGCCGCGTGGCGGTGTTTGAAATCATGGTGAACACGCCGTCCATTGCCGCGTTGATTCGCGACAATAAAACCTTTCGTATCCAATCGGACATTCAGACGGGCGCCAAATACGGCATGGTGACGCTGGACAGCTTCCTGATGGATAAATATCTGCAGGGCATGATTGCCCGCGAGGAAGTGGTGACCAAGGCGCAGGATCCGGTCACCGTGCAGGCGAAACTCCAGGAATTGGAATTGGCACAGGCGGGCGCACCGGCGCCGGCGCCGGCGGCCGCAAAATAATTTGATATGGCGGAAGAAATTTTAAGTCCGTTGCTGTCGCTCATCAAGGAGCAGAGCCTGATTGACGATTTGCAATTCGAAGAAGTGGTGGCCGAGCACAAGCGCGCGGGCACGCCGGTCATCCAGATTTTGCAGGATTTTGGCATCATGGACCTGGACACCATCCTGCAACTCGAGGCCAACCATCTCGGGGCGCAGGTGATCTCGTTGAAAGACACGGATTTTTCCCAGGACCTGCTGAAGACCATCCCGGCGAACACGGCGCGGATGTATCGTTGCATGCCGGTGGCGCAATTTGATTCGACGTTGCAGGTGGCCTTCGAGGACCCGCTGAACCCGGCGCGCGTCGATGAACTGGGATTCATCGTTCGCAAGGAAATCCAGCCGGTGATTGCCAATCCGACCGAAATTGAAAAGCTGATCGAGCGGTATTACGGGCAGGACGACAGCGACAACGTTTCGGAAATTCTCAAGCAGCTCGGCGAGGATTCCGAAATGGCGCGCGAAGTCGAGGAAGTGGCCGCCACGGAAGACGCCACGGCGATGGCCGACCTGGCGGACGCGGCGCCGATTGTGCGTTTCGTGAACCTGGTCATCATGCAGGCCGTGCAGGACCGCGCGAGCGATATTCACTTTGAGCCGTTCGAAACGGAATTTCGCATCCGCTACCGCGTGGACGGCGCGTTGTATGAAATGTCCCCGCCGCCGAAGCACCTGGCGATCCCGGTCGTGTCGCGCATCAAGGTCATGGCGAACCTGAACATTTCTGAACGGCGCGTTCCCCAGGACGGACGCATCAATTACGCGATCGGCACCAAACAAATCGACCTGCGTGTTTCGACTCTGCCGACGCAATTCGGCGAATCGGTGGTGTTACGCGTGCTGGACCGTTCCTCGGTGAACCTGGAGCTGGAATCGCTCGGGTTTCCGAAATACGTTTACGATTTCGTCTCGGAAGTCATCTTGCGGCCCAACGGCATTTTCGTGGTGACCGGCCCGACCGGTTGCGGCAAGACGACCACGCTGTATTCCTGTCTGCGGCGGGTCAACACGATCGATTCCAAGCTGCTGACGGCGGAGGACCCGGTCGAATTTGATATCGAAGGCATCATGCAGGTGGCGGTCAATGAAGGCGCGGGGCTGACGTTCAGCAAGGCGCTGCGGTCGTTCCTGCGCCAGGATCCGGACATTATCATGGTGGGTGAAATGCGCGACCTGGAAACCGCCCAGATTTCGATTCAAGCATCGCTGACCGGCCACTTGGTGCTGAGCACGCTTCACACGAACGATTCCCCTGGCGCGGTGACGCGCCTCGTGGACATGGGCGTGGAACCATTCTTGATTTCCTCCACGTTGATGGGTGTGTTGGGGCAACGGCTGGTGCGAACGGTTTGCAAGAATTGCCGCACGCCGTTTGAGCCGACGGAGGCGCAACTGGCGTTGCTGAATCTTTCGCCGCACGATTTGGGCGACAAGGTGTTTTATTACGGGCGCGGCTGCTCGAACTGCAACGACACGGGATACCGCGGGCGCAAAGGAATTTATGAATTGTTGATCGTCACGGATGCCATTCGTTCGCTGGTCAACGAGCGCGCGCCGACAGTGGTGGTGCGCCAGAAGGCGGTGGAGTTGGGCATGGTGACGTTGCGGGAAGACGGCTTGCGAGGCATCTTTGAAGGTGATACAACTATTGAAGAAGTCGTGAAATACACATGACAAGTCCAGAGTCTTCAGTCCACAGTCCTCAATCCACAGCCAGCCTCGCGGGCGTGCCTGGCCATTTTGGATTGAGGACTGGGGCGGCTGCCGACTGCGGAGGAGCTGTTTATGCCTAAGTTTAACTATGTGGCCATGGATTCCCATGGCAAGGAAACCAAAGGGACTTTGGAGGTTGGCAGCCAGAACGAAGCGATTGGCCGCGTCAAGGAGATGGGGCTGTTCCCCACGAAAATCGTTGAAGTCGAAAAGACCAAGCCGGACAAAAAAACCGGACGGCCCGCCGCTGGAAAGGGCGGAAAGAAGAAAAAAGGGAGCATCGAGATCAATATCAAGATTCCCGGGTTGAGCGGCCGGGTCAAATCCAAGGTATTGACGACGTTCACGCGCCAATTGGCCACGCTGGTGGACGCGGGTTTGCCGCTGTTGCGCGGCTTGCGCGTGCTGGAGAAGCAGGAGAAAAATCCCACGCTGAAAAACATCATTGGCGAACTGGCGCTGTCCATTGAGGGCGGAAGCACATTTTCCGAAGGCCTGGCGCAGCATCCGAAAGTTTTCAATCGCCTGTTCGTGAACATGGTCAAGGCCGGCGAACTGGGCGGCGTGCTCGAAGTCGTGCTCGCGCGCTTGTCCGAGTTCATGGAAAAAGCGCAGAAGATCAAAGGCAAAGTCATCGCGGCCATGTTCTATCCCTGCGCGGTGCTCGTGGTGGCGGTCGCGATTTTGATGATTTTGATGGTGTTCGTGATTCCGAAATTCAAGGAAGTGTTCAGCGGCATGTTGGAAGGCCAGCAGCTTCCCGCGTTCACGCGCCTGGTGCTGGGCATCAGCGAAGTGATCAAAGACCACATCCTCTACGTGCTGGCGGGAGCGGTGGTGGCATGGATTCTTATCGTGCTTATCGGCAAGACCAAGGGCGGCCGGCGCGTGTATGACAAGATCAAGCTCAAGGTGCCGGTGTTTGGGCCGGTGGTCAGCAAGGTGGCGATTTCCCGTTTCACCCGCACGCTGGGCACGCTCATCAGCAGCGGCGTCCCGATTTTGCAGGCGTTGACCATCGTGAAGGAAACCTCCGGCAACGTGATTGTGGGCTCGGCGGTGGGAGCGATTCACGACAGCGTCAAGGAAGGCGAAACCATCACCGCGCCGCTGGAAGCCTCCCGCGTTTTTCCGCCCATGGTGGTCAGCATGGTGGACGTCGGCGAGCAAACCGGCGCGCTGCCGGAAATGTTGCTGAAAATCGCGGACAACTACGATGAAGAAGTGGACAATGCGGTGGCGGCCATGACTTCGTTGCTGGAACCGATCATGATCGTCTTCCTGGCGGTGGTTGTTGGCAGCATCGTCATCGCCATGTTCATGCCCCTGATTGCGCTGATGAACAGCGTCGGTGGCAGCGGCGGTGGTGGCGGCGATTAATCGGTAATCTTTCATCCCCGTAAGCGGGAGCGGGCCACCGGGTTAGAACCCCGGTGGCCGGTTTTTTGGTCGGGCTCACAAAAATAATTTGACAACCGAAAACCGCCATGTGTAAATACATTGTATGGACAATGCATGGGCGACTAAGTTACATATCGGCTCTTTATGGAGTTTGATTGGAACAATTCGCCTCTGGGTCCTGACAGTTCTTTGACGCAGCGGGAGGTGGAAGAGTCTTTTGAAGACCCGTTCGCCCAGCGGTTATTGCCGGATTCGCCGCGATTTTCGGTGCAAGCCCGGTACTTTAACCTGGGAATGTCCGCGGGGGGCGTAGGGATTTTCAGTGTGTATCGCACGAATGGGAAGCAGATCCGGGTGGTGCTGGCCCGGCCATTCGAGCCTGAGGAACGATATTTTTACCAGCGGAAGGTGGACCAGACGTTGAATCAGTGACGGGTGGGGAACCGAGTGTCGGGCGGTGCAGGTTTGAAAAGTTGCTCGACACTCGCCCCCGTCTCTCTTAATTATGCGCGCTTTTGCGACCTGGGAGGAAGTGCCCCTCTTCGATAACGAAGAAGGAGAGGTGAGCTTCTGGGCGGAGAACCGGCCGGACCTGCGGTTGATGGAATCGGCGTTGGCGGGCAACAGCGGGGACTCGGCGGAATCGGTTGCGATTTCGTTGCGGATAGACCCGCGGATGCTGGCGCGCATCAAGCGCCTGGCCCGCTCCCGCTATCTGAATTATCAAAGCATGATCAAACAGTGGTTGAGCGAACGGATGGAAGAGGAATTGCGCGAGCGTTAACAGGTCGTCAAAGAACATGCACCCCATGAACAACACCAGTCACCTTCACCGAAAACCCGGGCAGGCATTCACACTCATCGAATTGATCGTGGTCGTCGCGATCATTGCCATTTTGGCGGCGCTCATTATTCCGATCGCCGGAGTGGCGAACCAGCACAAGCAGATTGCGCTGGCCCAGACGCAACTGAAGTATGTCGAATCGGCCATCGATGAATACAAGACCAAGCTCGGGTTTTATCCGCCGGACAACACGAATAATTTCGCGATGAATCCCCTGTATTTCGAGCTGATGGGGACCACCAACGACGGGGCGGGCCAGGCCAGTGGGCCCACGGTGTATGGAACGCTCGACGGCAGTGCGTGGATTAACACCAAGAGTTCGCCCAGCATTGTCGATATTTTCAGCCTGAGCGGCTTTGCCAACACCTCGACCCGGTCCCGCAGTGACGACCAGGGCGCCGCCGCCACCACGTTTCTGAAAAATCTGACCCCGTCACAGATCGGAGTGCCGGACCCGGCCAATGCGCCGATAAAAACCCTGGTTTGCTCGATTCAATGGCCGCAACAGCAGCAGCCTTATCCCTTTCCCAAGGCCCCCCAACTGACTCCGATCTACTACGATTCCTCCTTTCCGACGAATAACACCGGGCGGTATGATTTGTGGATTGATCTTATTTTCAAAGGCAAAACCAACCGCATTTGCAACTGGAACCCGAACCCCATCATTCTATGAACAGCTTCACCTTTCATCGAAACAGCTCGCGCGCCTTTACGCTCATTGAGCTGCTGGTGGTCATCGCCATCATCGGCATTTTGGCCGCGCTGATTCTGCCGGCGCTGACCGCGGCGAAAAAACACGCCGCCGTGGTCCGCGCGCGTTCGGAAATTGGTGATATTGTCAACGCGATCCAGCGGTACGAGACGGCTTACAGCAAGTATCCCTCCGCGCAGAACCCCGGCACCAATGATTTCACTTACGGTGGCACGAATGTCCCAGTAAATCTCCCCAAAGTTCTCGCAACGGATCCTACTTGGGCCACCAATAACGACGAAGTGATTGCCATCCTGATGGACATGGAGACGTATCCGGGTCTCACCACCCACACCGCTAATTTCGGCCATGCGAGAAATTCGCAACAGACCAAATTTCTCAATCCGCACATGGTGTCCCAGTCCGACGCGTCGTTGGGCGGCGTGGCGCCGGACCTCATTTATCGCGATCCTTGGGGCCATCCCTATATCATCAGCATGGATTTGAACTATGACGAGAAGACCAGAGACGGCATGTATGCGCTGGCAGGGGTTTCTCAGCCGACACCACCCAAGGGCGGACAGGGCATCAATGGGTTGTATAATTCTGACGCCAACCCGACCGGCTCTGACGATTACGATTATCGCGGCGGGGTCATGGTCTGGTCATTTGGGCCGGATGGGAAAGCGGACGCTGGTCTGCCGGCGGACAAGGACGTGAATAAGGACAATGTCGTGAGCTGGAAATAATATGAAAACGGAGTGTCGAGTGTCGAGTGTCGAGTGCCGGGAAGCGGCGAGCGAGTTGCGAGCTTCGCGGCGCGGACGCGCGGATTCCCGTCACCCGTCACCCGTCACCCGTCGCTTCCGCGAGGCTTTTACGCTCATTGAACTCCTGACGGTGATTGCCATCATCGGCGTGCTGGCGGCGCTGCTGACGCCGGTGCTGAAGAATTTTTCCAAGCCGGAGGTGAACGTCGCCGCGACGCGCCAGATGCTGGACGACATGGCCCGCGCGCGGCAACTGGCCATCAGTCAGCGATCGACGGTTTTTGTGGTGTTTGTTCCCACAAATTTTTTTGCCCCATCTTCAACCCCGTGGGTCGATTTGCCGACGGCGTTCAAGCAGAGCACGATCATGACCCAAATGTATGACGCGCAATGGAACGGTTATCTGATGGTCAGCATGCGCAGCGTAGGCGATCAGCCGGGCCGCACGCATCCCAAGGATTTGATGCCCGTGAAAACGCTGCCGCAGGGCGCCTTCATCGCGCCATACAAATTCCTGGGTGGTCCTTATCCGATTAAACCGGAATATCCTGCCAACCGGCCCGATCTGCCGATTTACGCATTTCCGGAGACGAATGGCATTCCGTTCCCGACCGCGGACGTCTTGAGCAACACGACCTATTTCGGACAGTTCAAAGCCGGAAACGGTTTTAAGCTGCCATACGTTGCCTTCAATTACCTCGGTCAATTGACGCCCGGCGATGGTTCGGTGATGGCTTATGATGAGAACATTCCGCTCGATTACGGCAGTATTGTCGAGCCGCGAGACCCGAACAGTCACAGGCCGGTTCCAGACAAGATTTCGGTGAACGAGCTGCCGCCGGGCAACAGCACGAATACGGCGTATAACGTCATTCACATCGACCGCCTTACGGGCCGGGCACGGCTGGAACGGATGGATTTGTTATGAAGCCTTGCAACCGCCATGACCCACGCTCCGCCGCGCGCGCTTTTACCATCATTGAAATCGCGATTTGCCTGGGAATCATCGCCTTCGCGCTGGTGGCGATCATCGCGGCGCTGCCGAGGGGTTTGGACGTGCAGAAACGGAACCGTGAGGAAACCATCATTGGTCAGGACGCGAGCGTGTGGATGAGCGCCCTTCGCAGCGGCGCGCAGGGATACAATGACCTCACGAATTATGTGATGTGCATCACGAATTTTTGGACGGCATACGGTGCGAATTATAAGGTGACGGATAAGGGGTTTGATTACTACACGCCCTCGAATTCGGGGATAACCAGCTTCACTCCGGCGCCGACCTTTTTATTAACCAACGGCGCTCGCATCATTGGCTTATTAAGCATGCCGAAGTTGATGACAATTCCGCCGCCAGGCCCGCCCATACCTTTGCCGGATTTCGCCACGCCGCCATTTCAGAGCAACTACGTGGTGGCCTACGTGCGCGCGATGAGTGGGCCGGCCGTGGATCAGGCGCCACAAACGAATGCAATCGTGCTTGGCGATGCCTTCACCTACCGCATGATCGTGGAGAATTATTCCTATGTGCCGGTGGATACCAATGCCTTTTGCCTGGATTGCCCGGCCGCTCCCACGAATACCGATTTATTGGTGGGCCGCACGAACCTTCTATATACGATCGGATTGCTGGCCACGAACTCTCATGATTTCCGATTGCGTTTCCGTTGGCCGGTGCTGCCTAACGGCCAAATTGGCAACTACGGCGCAGCGACGTTCCGCGTGATGGCTGGAGGTCCATTGATCGAAACCAATGACAATAACAATGTTGAGCCGATTCAGCCGTTATATTTCGTTCGGCCGTCAATTTACGTTCAGGCAACCAACACCGTCAGCAGTCCGTGAAGATTAAACGCACAATCAAAGTGTCGAGTGGCGCGTGTCAAATAACGCAAGGAGGTTATGCTGCGAAATCCTGTCACGCGTCACCCGCCGCCCGTCGCCGCCGCGCCTTCACGCTCGTGGAAATCATGGTCGTCATGGGGCTGCTGACGGTCATTGTCATCGGGTTGATGGCGATGTTCGATCAGACGCAGAAAGCGTTCCGTGCCGGCATGGCGCAGACGGACCAGTTGGAAGGCGGGCGGATGTTGAACGATCTGGTCCTGCGCGATATGCAGCAGATCACGCCGACTTACGAGACGAACGCGATGAATTTTTACGCGCAGATTCCTCCCAATTACATGCCGCTGCTGCAATGGCTCCCCGCCACTGACACGAACATCTACGCCCGCACCAACATCCTGGAAGACGTGTTTTTCACGACGCGTTACAACCAGACCTGGAGCGGCATCGGCTATTTTGTGCGCACCAGCGGCTCGGTGAACACACCGGCGACGTTGGTCGGCACGCTTTACCGGTTTGAAACCAACGTTCCGGTCGCGCAATTCACCGGCGATGCTTTTCAGCCGTTCCTAAGTTTCCTGGCATTGCCGGCGCCGACCGTGACGAATAGCGTCAACGTCAGCAAAGTGCTCGATGGCGTGGTGGAATTTCGAGTCCGCGCTTATGACCCGCAGGGTTTCTGGCTGACGAATGGCAGCCCGAGCATTGAGAGCAATCGGTTCGTGACGATTACCAATTCGATCGAAATGCCCAACCCGGCAGCGCCCGGAGAAGTGCAGTACTACGGGTTTTCCAACAACATCGTGCCGGCCTTTGTGGAATTGGAAGTGGGCGTGCTGGAGCCGGCGGTGTTGAAGAAATACAACTCGATTCCCAGCCCCATCATTCGCTCCAATTTTTTGGCGAGCCACGCCGGCAACGTTCAAGTGTTCCGCCAGCGCGTCGCGATTCGTAACGTCGACCCTTCAGCCTACAATTCGCAATGAAATTTTTGTCAGCCCAAAGTCCAGGGTCCAAAGTCCCCGGTGGCGAAAAGCCTCCGCGCCGGAGGAACTTGTGGTATTTGCCTTCCAGCTTCGGTGATCGCGACGGCGTGGCGCTGGTCATCACGCTCATCATGCTGGCGATCATCACTTTCATGGCGGTGACGTTCCTGGTGTTGAGCCAGCGCGAGCGGAGTTCGGTGACGGGTGCGACGGACCAGAAGATCGCGCGGGACGCCTCGGATTCCGCGTTTGCGCGCGTGTGCTCGGAATTGCTCACGCACATGATGCTGCACACCAATTTCCAGGATTACGGCCTGCAGGTCTCGACGAATTACATCAATTACGACGGGTTTCAACCGAGCATTTCCAGCCCGACGAATGTCAATTACGATTATATCATCAACGGCGGGGCCCTGAATAACGCGGGGCAGGTGGATCAGAATATCGCGAACCTGCTTTACAACCCGCGTCCGCCGGTGTTCGTGGTGACGAATGCCATCACGGGCCAAACCGATTTTCGGTTCTACCTGGATTTGAACCGGAACGGGCGTTTCGACACGAACGGCATCTGGCCGGAGATCAGCGCGAATCCGGCGCGACCTTATTTCAATGGAACCAATGTGGATTTGACGGAGCCGCTCTCGTACGTCGGCACCGGTCCGATCGGGAGCAACAATTTCGTCGGCGACCCGGAATGGATCGGCGAGTTGGAGCACCCGGATCAAATGCATTCCCCGGACAACAAGTTCATCTCGCGTTATGCCTACCTGGTCGTGCCAGTGGGGCAGACGCTGGATGTGAACATGATGCACAACCAGGCGGTGACAGAGTCGGTGGCACCGGGAAATGATGGCTACATGCGCAATCAGGGAGTGGGTCCATGGGAAGAAAACCTGGCCGCTTTTTTGACGGATTTGAACACGAACGCCTGGCCCGGGCCGGTCTATCCAGGCTACAATCCTGTTCTCCCGTACAACTACGAGCGTCCTCTTGGCAACCCGGTTGGCCCTGCCAACACCGGCATGAGTTTTCAGGATGCGCTTTCGATCCTGAGTTACCGTTATAACGGAAATTATAATAATCTCAACAGCGCGTCGCAGCTATTTACCAACAGTGCGGCAGCGCTCGCGGCGGATGGCATTGACGAATACTCGGACGGCGGCTTGATGAACAGCACGACCCAGATGGACGAGACTGCCAGGCCTGATTTGGTTGGGAAGCCATGGGCCGGCGCCGATAATCCGAACCATTTCTTTTCGCAGCAGGATATTTTCAGCGCCATGCCTCCGGCGTTCGTGGCCAAACTCTCCAATCTCGGCACGAGCAACGATTCCTACAATGAGTACACGTTCTATCGGATGCTGTCGCAATTGGGCACGGACTCGCAGCCGAGCCGTGGCAAGATCAATATCAATTATAAAAATACGGACAACAGCGGCAACGTGATTCCGGGAATGGAAACGAATTTGATTCCCTGGACGCCGCTGGACTTTTTCACCAACGCCGCGGCCGCAATGTTCCGGCAACTCGATCTGCACGATTTCAATGGGAACCTCGTCACGGTAACGAACATCCCGATTTATCAGGACCCGAATATTTACTACAGCGGCACGAACTTTAACCGGAATTATTACACGCCGGCCGTGCATCGCATCCTGCAACTGGCGGCGAACATGTATGACGCGACCACCACGCGCTACATGGGGAACGGGCCGACGAATTACCCGACCGTGTTCCGGCCGGTTTTCACCAGCCTAAACCACCAGGTCTGGATCAGTGGATACACGGAGGTGCCCACCGGCGTCACACCATTGAGTTTTCAATTTTGGGACTTGCCCCAGGCCGCCGCGAACCCCGGGTCGCTGCTCGGCATTAACATTTACGGCGTGCCGTGGGTGATTGGCGTGAAAAAAGGTTTCCCGAATTTCAACGAATTTTCAATGGAAAATCCGCTCGCACTTTCGCGCAAGCTGGAATTTACCAACCAACTCGGACAGGCGCGAGCGCCATGGCTTACCAACCAGGTTCTCGATTTCGCGATCACCAACACCTTCGGCCTTGAGGCCTGGAATTCCTATACGAACGCCTATGCCCGGCCCCTGCAGTTGATATGTTCGAACACCATCAGCATTGTGGTTAGCAATGAGAACGGATTCCCGCTGCTCAATGTTGACAATCTGACTTTTGGCAACTCATTGAATCTCAGCAGCGGTTGGCCGGGCTGGAGCCAAAGCCAGCGCACTTTGCAGAGCGCGGGCGGAGACAATTCCTTCATCATCCCCTTGCTCGTGACGAATGATTTCACGAATGGAATTTACCGAAGCGTATCGCCGCAGTTCACGCAGTTGAATCCGCCACTCTGGAGCGCCGCCTTCGTGCCGCATCTATTCATGTCCTTGCGGATCAGAATGCAATTCATCCTGATCGATACCACGGCGAACCGGGTGATTGACTTTGTGAACATCGACAGTGTGCAGCCCTCAGTGGACATCGCTTCCGAATTGCAAGGCGTGCCGATCGAGAACAGCGGCCTTCCGACTGAGGAATGGGACACGAATGTCATTCACGGCAACGTGCCGGTTGGAATCATGAATCAGATTGCACTCAGCGAGTTCCCGACCCTTCCGGGCAACGATTGGACGGAACCGGATGCGTTTACCAGAGGGCAACAGGCGCAGGTCTTCCGCAACCGGTTGAATAACAATCTGCATGACACCAATTATTTTGAAGCGCCCTATACGCCGCATGCGACCATTCACCAGCGCATTTCCTGGCAGGCGAATGATCCACTGGTGCATTACATGGCGCCGGATCTCACCAGCACCAATGGACAACAGGCGCAATGGAACACCATTGATGTGCAAGAAGGCATACGCGCGCCGAAACCCTCATTGCCGAACATCGGGATGGTGAATTTCGCGTACCAGCCGTGGGGCGGGTTTCATATTCGCGGCGGCAGTGATCAGGGCGGCAACAAGTTGGTGTACGATACCCGGGTTAAGGATGCCGGGCTTCAGCAATCCGATGATTGGGATTTTCCGACGAATAAATTGCCTAATGTTGGCTGGATGGGCCGCATTCATCGTGGCACGCCATGGCAGACAATTGACATGAAACCATCCCAGATTTCGATGAATGATTGGGTCGGGTGGGACAATGACAATATATTGATCACAAATGGAGCCCCAGGCGGAAATGGCACCTTGGTGGACGTGCCTTTCACGCATCCGACGATGGATTACGGGTTATTCGATCTGTTCACGACGGCTGTCAATGAGAATGCCGCGGCTGGGGCGTTGAACGTGAACCAGACCAACCTCGCCGACTGGTCGGCGGTGTTTTCGGGGGTCAATGTCCTGAGCAACGCTCCGACGGGACCGCTTCCGATGATCATTCCTCCGGCGGGCGTGTATGACCCGAACAATCCGACGCCAGTCGCGTTGTTTGTGCAGGCCATCAATGCGACGCGGGCGAACACGAACTCGGCGAACGGCACAAGGCTGATTTTCCAGAATGGCATGTTCCAGCACGCGGGCGACGTGCTGGCGACGCCGCAGTTGAGCGTGAATTCGCCGTTTATCAACACCAATCTTCTGACGACGCCGGCAGCGGGCGGGGTGAATGACGAGATCATGGAGCGGATTCCACAGCAGATAATGTCATTATTGACCTTGAATCAGAACCCGCGTTTTGTGATATACTCATTCGGACAGACGCTGCATCCGGCGGACCATTCCCTGGTGATGGGCGGATCGTTTAATGGATTGTGCACGAATTATCAAATTACCGCCGAATCGGCCACTCGCGCCGTGGTGCGAGTCGAAGGAACGGCCGATCCCAAATTTGCCTCGAAGCCGGATGCCCTGGGACGCACTTATCCGCCGCACATTGTGGTGGAGCAATTCAACGTCCTTGGGCCGGATTGAACATGAACCCGATAGAATCAGAACGGAGGACGTGGCTCTAAAGCCTCGGACGCGCGCCGGCGGCAGGTGGAGTTTCCACTGGGCGCCGGCAACCCCTGAAAATTTATGAAGCGTTGGCGACCCTTGGCATGGCTGTTGTTGAGCGTGGCGTGTTTTATTGCCGCGTTCTATTTCTGGCGATTAGGCGACAAATGGGCGGCGGAGAAGCCGGCGACGCCTGCCGGTGCGGTCGCTTCCAATGCGCCCGGGGCCAACGGCAATACCCCCACTCGCCCGAAAGTGCGCATGGGAACGCTGGTAACCAAACCAGCCAGCACTGCTCCCATCGTGGAATTGAATCCCACAAATGCAGTCGTCGCGAAGCGGACGAACGCCTTTCCCTATCGCCTGAGCAACACCACGCAGACGGTGGGCCAGCTTTCGCGCAACAGCCACGCCATCCTGCTGGAAAACGCGCTGATTGATTCGAGCGTGCCAGTTGCGCTGGCGATTCCTGACTCATTGCGCGCGCACGGCGATCCCGGCGCTTACATCGTGCAGGCCCATGGGGCGGCAACGGATGCTTTCCGCGCTGAGTTGCAAGCCGCGGGCGCGACCATCGTTTCCTATATTCCCAACAACGCGTATTTGGTTCGCGCCTCCGCGGGAGTCGCCGCTTCGCTGGGACAGAATGCGACGGTGATGCCGTGGGAGCCGTATTACAAAGTCAAGACCCCCCTGATGCCGGCGGCGCTCGCCGGGGCCGGCGTGCCGGCGGCCAATATCGCTGTTTTCCCCGATGCAACCGACACACCCAATACGACTCTCACCGAAACGATAACCGCACTGCAAAAGATGGGTGTCACCGTGGTCTCCCGAAGTCCGTCACCGTTCGGAACGGAACTCGGTTTGCGCAACGTCGACAGCATTGCGGCGGTGGCTGGTTTGCGGGGCGTGGAAGAAATCGAGCCGGCTATGCCGCGCCGATCGGCTAATGATTTGACGCGGGTCATCATGAGTGATTCCGCGGACGTTTTTACCAACGGAAATTATCTTGGGTTGTCCGGCTCGAACGTCACGGTGACGGTGGCGGATTCGTGGATTCCGACGAATGGAGCGACGGTCTTCAATCCCGATTTAACGGATATCGTGTGGCCGACGAACCTATTCCCGGTGGGCATCGCGGACACGGAAGGCCATGCGACGCACGTGGGCGGCATCATTTCCAGCGCCGGCGTTTATAGCCCGAGCAATGCGGTGGGTTCAGAGCCGGGAGCGAATTTCCGAGGCAAGGCGCCCTTGGCGACACTTTTGGCGCTGCCGGCGCTGACGCCATTGGTGAGCGACGCCGAGCTTCAAGAATTGGCCGCTGAAAGCAACTCTCCGATTTCCAACAATAGCTGGGGTTACGGATCGAGTGAATACAACCTCGCGGCCGCCAGTTACGACCAGGCCGTGCGCGATTCCGTTCCGGGGGCGACCGGGTCGCAGCCAGTGATTTACGTCTTTGCCGCGGGCAACAACGGCGGTGGCGACGACGATGGGCAGGGTGGCAACGCGGACAGCTTGACCTCGCCGGCGGTGGCGAAAAACGTCATCAGTGTCGGCGCGAGCGAGTTGCCGCGCAACATCACCAACCTGGTGCACCAGTGTGATAGCTGCAATGACAGCAACACACCGGTATGCACGACCAACCAGCCGTGGCTCGGCATGACGGATTCGAGCAACCAGGTGGCGAGATTTTCTTCGCGCGGCAATGTCGGCATCGGAGTCGAGGGTGATTTCGGGCGGTTCAAACCGGATGTGATTGCGCCGGGCACATTTGTGGTTTCGACGCGTTCGATGACGTGGGACACCAACGCGTATTACAACCCGGTGACCGTGGATGATTTTCCGGTTTCCGGCGATATCATTCCGCCGAACCAGGCGTTCAATTACTCGGTCTTCGTCCCGTGCGATTCGATACAATTGAACATTTCAGCCACATCGCTCCATCCCTTGAACGTTGATTTGCCGATTTACGTGCGGCCGGGTGACTTCGCGCAGGTTCCAGCGGATTTTCAGGGCAACAATTTTGTTTCCATTCCGGACTCGAACCTGCAGTTGTCGCCAGTCGATGCCATCTGGTTTTACGCCGTCGGCAACCCGACGAATGTGCCGGTGAGCATCACCACGGATGCCCAGGTGGTGCGGACCAACGAGTTGGGAGATTATTGGGACATCCTGCGCACCAATCTGAATGACCAACTGATCACCACGAACCCGCCGCACAAAGGAGAAGTCCTCTATCGTTACGAATCCGGCACCAGCATGGCGGCGCCGGCGGTGGCGGGCACGCTGGCGTTGATGGAGGACTTTTTCACGAACAATTGGCATTACCGGCCCAGTCCGGCATTGATGAAGGCGCTGCTGATCAATGGCGCGCGGTCGGTGAATCCATTGTACGATTTCCAGGTCAAGAGCTCTATCAATTACCAGGGCTGGGGCATGGTGGACCTGACCAATTCACTGCCGGCTAATCTGACGAATGCCTTTAACGTGGCGGCGCCAACTGTTTTTGTGGACCAGGACGTGAGGAACGCGCTGGCCACGGGAGAGAGCCGGACGCTGTTCCTGAACGTGAACTCGAACGCGCAAAGCACTCCCATGCGCATCACGCTGGTATGGACGGATCCGCCGGGCAATCCTGCTGCCGGGATCAAGCTGGTCAACAATCTGGATTTGATCGTCACCAACTACGATAATCCGACCAATCCGATCGTGTACTTCGGGAATGATTTCACGCCGGGAAATTTGTTTACCGAACAATGGGACGGCGATACGAACAACCTGCCTTCCGACAACGTCAACAACGTTGAAAACGTATACATCCCGGGCGTGCTCGGGACGAATTATTCGGTCACGGTGATTGCTCGCGAGGTGAACGTGAATGCCGTGACGGCGCACACGAACGGCGTGGTGCAGGATTACGCGCTGGTGATGTCAAGCGACAACGGCGAAATCACGAATGCGTTGACCCTGACGGACGGCCCGGTAATTCCGACTTATCCGCCGAATGTGACATCGATCACGAATGAATTTCAGGATTCGCCGGACGTTTCGGGCGGCTTGCTGCTGGGCCAGCACGTGGGCGCGAGTTCGCCATTGCAGGGCACCAATACGCTCTCGCTTGGCGCGGTGACTCAGTACAACTGGGGCACCAATGGGCAGATTACTCTGGGCGTGAGCAATCAATGGCATTTCTACGTCATCACCAACTCGACCGGCACGAATGGGTCGGGCGCATTCACGAACGCGGCGTTCGCCACCTTCCTGCCTCCGAATCTTTCGATTCCGCCAGTGGGTGTGAATGCAACGGACCCGGGGGGCGCCACGCGGCCCGAAGCCGATATCGATCTGTATGTCGCGCGAGGCCAGGACGCGGGGGACTTGACGAATCTCAACCCGGCAGTGGTTTCCGCGGCCAGCAAGTCACTCAGCCGGAGTGGCGAGGAGACAATTGTTTTCAGCAATGCGCAGCCGAACGAAGTGTTTTACATCGGCGTGAAATCCGAGGACCAGGAGGCGGCCGAGTACGCCTTGCTTGCGGTGTTCTCGCGGATTCCTTTCAGCCAGGTGGATAGCAATGGCATTGAATATCTGCATGGCATCAATGTTCCGACGACCATACCGGACGGCACCCCGGATAAACCCGGCGTTGCGACGACCGTCGCGATTGCCGTGCAGCCGATCAATGTTCGCCGGGTGGTGGTGACCAATTTTCTCGAGCACGAAAATTTTGGCGACTTATTTGGTTCCCTCAGCCATACCCTGCAGTCGGTCGTGCTGAACAATCACACGTTCGGAAACGGCACCACCAACCAGGAACTTATTTACGAGGACAACGACGAAGGCGACATTCCGGGTTCGCAGCATCCGGACGGCCCGGGCACGCTGCAAGATTTCATTGGCCAGCAAGGCGCGGGCGTGTGGCTGTTGCGCGAAGAGGACAACGCGGAGTTCAATACCGGGCGTGTGGACAATGTTTTCATCCGCCTCGACCCGCAGGAGGGGACCAACGGCGTAGTGGCGACCATTCCGCCCGGGCACTTCTTCTATGATTTCATTGATGTGCCGCCGGCGGCCACCAACATGACCGTTTGCGTGGATTTCCTCAACGGCAGTCTCGGTCCAGTGCAATTGTATTTGCTGTATCGCGGGCATCCGACAACGACGGCGTATGATTATACCAAGCTGATTAACGCGCCGGGCGACTGCCTCACGGTCGACCGATCGCAACTGCCTCCGTTGCGGCCAGGCAGGTATTTTGTGGGCATATTCAATCCCACCGCGCAGCCGCAGACCGTCCGGCTGACCTGGTCGTTTGGGCTGGATATCAATGGAGCCAACCCGACGCCGATTGTGGAAACGAACGGCATCACATCGCTGCCGGATGATGCGGTGACGAACAACACTATTTACATGACCAGCCCGTTGCCGATTGTTTCGATCAACGTCGGTGTGGTACTTAAACATCCGCGCATTTCGGATTTGGACCTGACGCTCGTCAGTCCCACGGGCCAGCGCATTTTGTTGTATGAAAATCGCGGCGGCGTGAGTGCCACGAACATGGGGCACTTGAATATTTTCACGAACTTTTTCGGCGCCGTCCAGAATGGCGGCCCTAATGCCAGCACAAACGTGATCACTCCGGGCGTAAACTCCGGAACGCTGGTGATTGACTACAATTTCTTCACCGTGCCCGATCAATTGGAAGTGTTTGATGGGTCGTTGGAAATTTTCTCCTCCGGATTCGTCAGCGGCTCGAACACATTTAACATTCCGTTCAATCTCGTCAACGGGTCCACGCTCACCATCATAATGAACCGAGGCAATAATCCGGTGAGTTCGACAGAGTGGGAATACACGCCACGAATCGTTTCGCAGGATTTCACGTATCTTACGTTTACCGATGATACGAATCTCACGGACATACCCATTAAGTACGCCATACCGCCTTATGACGCAGGAGATGACGGGACGAATTTCGCGTTGAGTGATTTCGATTCGGCGACCAACGGCCAATATATTGCCACGCCGACGACCACGCCGGTAAACATTGCTGATCCATTCGGCGGCTGGACGATGACGACGAACGATGTTTTCGTGCGGACGAATTATTTTGCCGGCACGAACCTGTTGAACATGGCGACGAACGAGGTCAGCATCGTCACCGACCCGCTGACTGCATCGAGCGGCAGCAATTATTTGGCACTGGCCAAAGGTTCGATCTCGCGCGTGATTTCGCTGATACCGGGGAAGAATTACACCATCAATTACGTCTACCGCGGTCCGGGCATTGCTGGTTGGTACCGCGGAGAAGGGGATGCGACCGACAGCGGCGATCCGGAATTCCTGGGCAATAATGGCACGCTGATTGGCCGGTTTAATTTCCCGGCCGGCGAAGTCGGCCAGGCGTTTGCGATGACGGATCCCGGCCTTGAGTTCGATTTTGCCGGCACGAACACCTACGTGCAGGTCCGCCAATCGAAATCGCTCGACGTCGGTCAAGGCAGTGGCTTCACGGTGGAAGGCTGGATCAATCCGACCAATGTCGACTTCCAGCAACCGCTGGTGGAATGGCTCGCGAAGGTGCCGACGAATTCGGTTGTCGATGGGCAGAGCGTTTCGAATCTGTCCATCGTGGCGGGGCCTTTCCTCAATCGCGACAACGGTCACTACTATTACATGCTTAATTCGACGAACTGGACGACGTCGGAGCTTTGGGCGCAGGCGCTCGGTGGACATCTGGCCGAAGTCAATGATGCGAATGAGCAAAATTGGATCTATGACACGTTCGCGAATTTCGGAGGCGGCACGAATTTCACCATGTGGATCGGCCTGACGAATGATGTGACCGGCCAGAATTTCTCCTGGTCCACCGGCGACAGTAACATCGGTTACACCAATTGGGACATTGGTCAGCCGACCAATTGTGGCGTGGCGCATTATGTCGCAATTCTCGGCCCAACCAATTCGCATCCGGGCAATTGGACGATGCTGGATAACGACGGTCTGACGTGCAGCGGCGTTACGAATAAGCCGTTCGGCGTGGTCGAGGTGGATGAGATCCAAACGAATGGCGTGCAATTCTGGATTTCGGTGACCAACGCATCGACGCCGGGCAATGGCCGGCTTTATGCGAATATTTTCGACACGAACGGCGTGCCGCACGAGTTTTTCTCACCGCCGGGATTGATACAAAGCAACATGTATCAGCACGTGGCGCTCACTTACAACACGAACACGGGCGCGGCCAGCTTCTATTACAGCGGCACCAATGTCGCGACGACGAATTTGGGCGTGTTTGTGCCGAAAACGGGCGGCGACCTGCTCATCGGCAAGGACATGAGCCGCATCACGAACAATTTCTTCTGGGGTGAGATGGATGAAATGAGCATTTACAGCCGGTTCCTGTCCCCGGCGGAAATTGCGTCGATCTATCGCATCTCGGCGACGACGACCAACCGGAATATTGGCAAGTTCGACCCGGCGCTCACGCCCGCGGAGAGCCTGGCGGAGGCGCAGGTTTCCTTCGGTGACATCACGAATCTTATCTATGGCGTAAACAATGGATGGCAGGTGCAGGGTTTCTCGCTGAAGGCGCAAAGCAATTCATTGCCGGTGCAATTCACCGGATTGGAACCGGGCGTATTGCTCGATTCGTTCAATGTTATTCAGCAGCCGCCCGGGAACCTCTATTATTTGCCCGAGCAGCCATTGGATATCTTGGTGGGCAGCAACGCGAACGGCACCGGACTTCCGGGCGATACCGGCGCGTGGACTCTTGAAATTCGCGACGCCCGCACGGGCGCCATCAGCACGAACGCTGAACTGGTCAGTTGGGAACTGCAACTCATCCTGCAGACGAATACTCCGACACCGATCCAATTGAGCCCGCAGACTCCGGGGACCAATACCGTGCCACCGGGGCAAATCGCGTATTTCCAGGTGTTCGTGCCCTCGTGGGCGAATTTTGCGACCAACATTTTGGTGTCGTCGACCGGGCCTGTGAACTTGTTGTTCAATCAAACGACTCCGCCGGGTATCGGAGGGGGCGGCCCTGATTTCCTCTTTACGATTCCCAAGCAAATCATCAGTGCGAACCCGCCCACTTCACCGCCCTTGATACCGGGACAAACGTATTATTTAGGCGTGCAAAACACCGGCACCACGCCGGCAACAGTTGTCGTGGAAGTGGATTTCAACATGGTGGCGTTGTCGAATGGCGTGCCATTCACCAGCTTCCTGAATACGAACGATCTGGAGCAACCGTTTGTTTTCAATGTGACGTCCAACGCGGTGGAAGCGACATTCCAGCTATTGAAACTCACTGGCAACGCGGACCTTGTATTGCGCAAAGGGCTGCCATTGCCAAGCCTGCTCAATGCGGATTATGGCAGTTTTGCCGGGAGCAATTCGGACGAGACCATTTACGTGCTCACGAATTCGGCGCCGGTGCCGCTTTCCGCCGGCCCGTGGTATCTCGATGTCATCAAGCGCGCTCTGGCGAATGATCAATCGTCAGCTTCCAATACGGTCAAGTTCTCGGTTCTGGCGAAGGAACTGGATGGAGTACCTAATGTCATTACGTTGACCAACCGGGTGCCACTCACTTTTACCAACATGGGGCCGGGCGCTGACTTGACCAATTTCTTCAAGTTCTCGGTGACGAATGTCCCGCTGGCGGGGGTGACGAACCTTGGGCTTCATTTTGAGTTGTTCAATCAGACCGGAGATGGCGATTTGACCGTGCAGACCAACGCGCTGCCGCTTTATCCACCGTTCCTGCAAACCAGCCGGCTGCCGGGGGACACTGCGGAGATCATTTTCGTCCGCACAAATTCGGCGCTTACGAATGTGGATGTGAGCTGGTATCTCGGCGTGCCAAACAACGAAACGAATCCGATCAATTTCACAATCCTGGCGGAGATCGACACCAATACGTTCCCATCGTTCCCCAATGCGGAAGGCTCCGGCGCCTCCACGCGCGGCGGTGCGCTCGGTACGAATGTTTATCACATAACCACGCTGGCAGATTCCGGTCGGGGCAGCTTGCGCGACGCCGTGACGCAGACCAATGGCGCCGAAACCATAGTGTTTGACACATTCGGAACCATCAACCTGCTTTCACCGTTGTATATCACGAACTCGAACCTGACAATCGCCGGCCAGACCGCGCCGGGGGATGGGATCACTGTCGCAGGCGCGACGACTTACGTGAAGGATGCGCATGATATTATTTTGAGGTATATGCGTTTTCGGCCGGCTCAGACTAACTGGGTTTGGACGAATAGTTTTGAAGGTGGCAGTTTTGAGGCAGGCATCGCAAACACCGGCGGTATTCCCGCTGGAATTCATTTCAGTGGAGGCTGGGTGGTCGACTCTGGCTCAATCGATTTACTTACTAATGCGCCTCCAAGCGGAGGGATGCCGTTTGATGGAAAGTACTTTATTGACCTTAATGGTGATAACCCGGGTCAAATATCTACAAATATTTCAACTGTGGCTGGTACTACCTATCGATTGAGATTTGCTTATACTCCCAATCCTAATGCGCGTGACCCGCAAGCTGCTGTGTTGGTTAATGGACAATCATTAGCTACCATTGTTGGGAATTACGCCAATTCTTTCAGCAGTTTGAATTGGCATACAACGTCGCTGGTATTTACAGCCACATCGCCATCTACATCGCTCTCCTTTGCGTCAACGGATACCCCGGGCGCTTCAGGGCTGTTCCTGGACGCAATGAGTCTGACAATCGCCGCAGACGCGTTACAAATTACAAACGCTTCGAATGTCATCGTTGATCACGTATCCGTCGCATTCAGTCCTGGTAATCTTGTTTCCGTGTTAGGCTCATCCAATGTGACTGTGCAATGGTCCGTACTTGCTGATAGTCTAAATGAGAGCGATAGCAGCCTTGGCGGTTCAGTGGTCCGTTACGGCTCCGGCGACATCACCTTGCATCATAATCTTTACGCGGATAATTACAGTGCCAGCCCGGCAATTGGCGAAGATGTTTCTCTCGATTTCGTAAATAACGTGATCTTCAATTGGGGCATTTTCGCCGGCCTCTCGACCAATGATTTGGCGAACAATCCCGGCGGCCTCACGAATTTCCTGAACTACTCGGCGAATTATCTTATCGCCGGTTCGAATTCCGTATTCACGAATGTTGCCTTCTGGGGTGGCACGCCTGATACCTGGATATTCCAGACTAACAATTTCATCGATACCAATGGAAATAGCATTCTGGATGGCGCGAACACCAGTTGGGGCATGTTCTCAAACAGGTTCACCGAGTTCAGTCATCCCTTTGAGATTCCGCCGACTGCGCCAGATGAAGCATTTATTGCTTATGAGCGGGTGCTCGACTTTGCCGGAACTTCCCTGTTCAAACGGGATGCACTCGATCGGGGAATCGTGCAGCGGGTGCGGTTACAATCGGCGAACACAAATGGGCCGGCGCTTTTGTCCGGAATGGCCTCGTGGTGGAAGGCGGAGGGTAACGCCCTGGACAGCGTCGGTCCAAACAACGGCACCTTGATGAACGGAGTTGGATTCGCACCAGGTGAGGTCAACCAGGCCTTTTCCCTGGATGGCGCCCGGTCGTACGTGCTGGTGCAGTCAGGAAGCCCTAGCCTCAACGTCGGAGCCGGATCCGGCATGACGATTGAAGGGTGGATCAATCCCATCACGGTTTCACGAGAAGAACTGCTTTCCGAATGGGAACGCGTTCTTGGGTCTCCCAACGGGTCGGACGTGGGCGTTAACCTTGCGGTCGAACCCACCGGGATGTTGCAGGTAAATGTCAGAGGGACGGACCTGGTCGACCACATAATCGATTCGCCACAGGGTGCGCTTACTGCCAACGCTTGGCAGCATGTGGCGGTCACGTATGACAAGAATTCTGGAATCGGCGCGCTCTACATCAATGGAGCGATCGTAGCATCTCAGAATTTTGGCAATTTCACGCCGCACACCAGCTACACCAATTTGTTGATTGGAGCCCGCACGTATCTAGCCACGGCATCCAGTCCGCGCAGTGTGTTTGACGGCGCCATGGATGAATGGTCCATTTACGATCGGGCGCTCTCCCAATGCGAGATTCAGTCGATTTACAATGCTGGCAGCCTCGGAAAAGACTCCATCTTGTCCGCCACCGGCACGACCAACTCGGAGACGACGACTTTGCTCCCGTACGCTGACGTTGACCGGGACGGTATTCCGGATTTCTGGGAAATCACGCTCAATGAAAATCCGACCAATTTCAGTCCGACCCTTGACCGCGATGGCGATGGTTACACCGATCTGGAAGAATACATGAACTGGCTCGGTGTGCCGCATGCGCTCACCGTCAGCAACACCGTGGTTGATGTTGATCTTCATGTGCTTTCAGGCAACACCGGCAACCTGCTCTTCGGCGTTTCCAATGGGACCAATGGCACGGTTTACCTCACGAACTCGTGCACCAGCATTGGCCCAGACATTGCCGTATTCACGCCAACCAACAATTTCGGCAATGGCACCAACGGCGGATTCGCCTCGTTCAACTACATGGTCACGAATCTCGACACGATGGCTCATTTCGGCCCGGTGACCGTCAGCGTATTCGTCAGCACCGTTCCAATCACGAACGCCGGCTTGTCCACGAACATTATCATCTTCACCAATCCGCCGCCGGCCACTTTTGCAACGAACGAGTTGATACCATTGAGCATCACCAATGGCGCGGTTGATTCCGACCTCGACGCGACGATCACCTATACGATATCGACGGTCATCGATACGAACGCGGTGCTTGCGCACGGTTGGCCGCTGACTAATCTGACTCTGGTCCCGATACCGACCATCGATCCCAACAACGGCATCATCACGTGGACGCCGAGTGAAGCCCAGGGGCCCGGTGTATATATCATCACCACCATTGCCACGGACAATGGCATACCGCCCGCGCACGCAACGAACGTCTTCCAGTTAACCGTCAACGAAACGAACATGCCGCCGTTCTGGCCGCCGGGTGTTCCTAATCCGACCAATTACACCATTCTGCCTTTCAACACCCTCACCGTGACGAATACGGCCGCGGACTTGGATATTCCGTACAATCCGCTGTCGTACACGTTATTGAATCCTCCCGCCGGCGCGTCAATCGATAACAACGGCATCTTCACGTGGACACCGACACTGGCGCAGGCGGGGCAAGTGTACTACATCACAAATGTTGTGACAGATACCAACGCATATGCCTTGTCTAATAACAGTCTGAGCGCGACGAATTACTTTATAGTGACGGTGCTTCAACCATTTGCTCCTTTTGCCTTCACGCAACCGGCGCAGGCAGTGACGGGCACCAGTGCCAAATTGAACGGTATGGCGACGCCGAATGGGCTGCCGGCCGTGGCGTGGTATGAGTGGGGCACGAACACCCTTTACGGAAACCAAACGCCCCCGGTGAACGTCGGCAATTCGTTCAATGTCGTCTATACACCGGCGGCCATCACTGGCTTGATTACCAACGTGCCGTATCACTTCCGGCTCGTGGTGAGCAACCTTTTGGGTGTTGTGAAAGGCTTCGATCAGACGCTGGACGAAGCGAAGGTCGTGATTTGGGGCGCTGATTATGTCAAACAGGCGGAAGTGCCGCCCGGGTTGAGCAACGTGGTGGCCATCGCCGGCGCCTATGATCACAGCCTGGCGCTGAGGAATAATGGCACAGTGGTGGCCTGGGGCGACAACACTTTCAGCCAAACCAATGTGCCTCCCGGGCTGAACAATGTGCTGGCGATTGCCGGCGGCCAGTACTCGAGCATGGCGTTGAAAGCGGGCGGCACGGTCGCTGCCTGGGGCGGCAACATCCTGAGCGTCACCAATGTGCCGCCGACGTTGACCAACGTAGTGATGATTGCCGGCGGCACTTACGCCAGCCTGGCGTTGCAGAATAGCGGAAATATCGTCTCCTGGGGCGCGAACTTCTTCGGCCTCACCAACGTGCCCGTCGGTTTGACCAATGTCGTTGAAGTGTCGGGTGGCAGCTATCATAGCCTCGCGGTTCGCAACGACGGAACGGTCGTGGCCTGGGGTGACAATAGCGCCGGTCAGACTAATGTGCCCCCGAGCGCGACGAATGTCGTCGCCATCGCCGGCGGAAATTACCACAGTCTTGCCCTAAGAAATGACGGCACCGTGGTCGCATGGGGCGATAATAGTTCCGGCCAGACCAATGTTCCGCCGGGCTTGAGCAACGTCGTGGCCGTGGCCGCAGGTGGATTCCATAGCCTGGCCTTGAAGAGCGATGGCACGGTCATCGGTTGGGGTGACAATACGGCCGGCCAGGCTTTGACCCCCGCGGGTCTGACCAATGTGGTGGCCATATCGAGCGGTTATTTCCATAGCCTGGCGCTCACGCCGACGCTGCTCTCAACGAATCCGATCATGCTGACCATCACAAATAACGAGCCGCAGACCAATAGTGTTCTGACCGGTGGCTTGATTTATTACCGCGTCGATGTGCCGACGAATGTCGATGCGGCCACCAACATGCTGCTCTTCGCAATCAATGGCGGGTTGAATATCTGGTACTCGACCAATACTCCGCCGACGGTGGGCAGTCCGGACGACTTCCTGTTGTTGACCAACGCGGTCAATGGCACGTCCATCGTCGACACCGCGACTTCACCGCAGCTCATTCCGGGATCGACCTATTATCTCGGCGTGCAGAATACGAACAACTTCCCGGTCAGCTATGTCCTGCAGGTGGATTTCCACTTCTTCACGAACTCGGGCCCGATCACGAACCCAGTCCCGATTTCGACCATCACGCAAACCAATATCAATGGCACGAATGGATTCCTGCTCGTCTGGTTTGCGCCGACGAACGAGTACTTCATGGTGCAATGGAGCCCGAACTTGCTGGGGCCGTACAACACATTCACGAATATCGTGGGATATCATACGTTCATCGATCCGACGAACAGCGAGTTCGAATTTTTTGACGATGGCACGCAGACCGGCGGCTTCAGTTCGCCGCGATTCTATCAGCTCATCCTGCTGACCGGACCGCCTCCACCGTCGTTGCCTATCGGCACGCCGGTCACGAACTCCGCACCAACTGGCAGCTTGACGTTCTATCAGGTGAATGTGCCGACGAACGCCGATTTTGGCACGAACCTGCTGACATTGGGCAGTGGCCCGATCAACGTGTGGTTCAGCACCAACAGTCCGCCGACAATTACGAACCTTGACGACTTCCTGTTGATCACGAACGCGGCCACGGGCACGTCAATCCTCGGCTCCAATAGTAATCCGCTCCTCGTCCCGGGAAGCACCTATTATCTGGGTGTGCAGAACACGAATGCGACCCCGGTGACGTATACGTTGGAGGTGGATTTCCATCTGTTAACGAATGCCCCGTCGCAGCCCGTGACCAACGCAGTCCCGATTTCCACGGTCACACAGACCAATATCAACAGCACGAATGGGTTCCTGCTGGTCTGGTATGCGCCGACGAACGAGTACTTCATGGTGCAATGGAGCCCGAACTTGCTGGGGCCGTACAACACATTCACCAACATCGTTGGGTATCATACGTTCATTGATCCGACGAACAGCGAATTCGAGTTCTTTGACGACGGCTCGCAGACCGGCGGCTTTAGCAGTGGCCGGTTCTATCGGCTCATCTCGTTGAATTCCACGCCTCCCCCGGCAACCAACCCGCCGCCGCCGCTGACGACTGCGCCGCCCATTTCCACGGTGACGCAAACCAATAACGGGTTCCTGCTGGTCTGGTATGCGCCAACGAACGCCTTGTTCCAAGTGCAATGGAGTTCGGGTTTGTTGGGGCCGTACAACACGTTTACCAACATCATTGGCTATCATACGTACATTACCCCAACGAACAGTGAGTTCGAATTCTTCGATGACGGCTCGCAGGACGGCGGGTTGGGCACTGGCAAGTTCTATCGGTTGATCCTGCTGAATCCGGCGACGGTCATCCCGACATTACCGGCTGACACCACCGTCAGCAACTCAGCGCCGTCCGGCAGCGTGGCGTTTTATCAGGTGAACGTGCCGGCCAACGCCGATGTCGCCACGAACCTCCTGTTATCGGGCACTGGCCCGCTGAACGTGTGGCTCAGCACAAACAGCCCGCCCACGGTTACGAACGTTGACGACTTCCTGCTGATCACAAATTTGACTACCGGCGCGTCGATCCTCAGCAACAACATTCCGCGCCTGGCGCCGGGTGGCACGTATTATCTCGGCGTGCAGAACACCAACGCGGGCGCGGTGACTTATTCGGTGAGGGTTGATTTCCACCTCGTCGCGCCGCTCGGAGGTTCGACCAATCCGGTTCCGATTTCCAGCATCGTCCTCACGAACATTGGCGGCACCAACAACTTCCTGCTGACCTGGTTTGCGCCCACGAACGACCTGTTCCAGGTGCAATACTCTTCCACGCTCCCACCGACTTGGAATACGTTCTCCAACATTGTGAGTTACAGCACGTATGTCAGTCCGACGAACAGCATTTTCACGTTCCTGGATGATGGCTCGCAATCCGGCGGTTTGGGATCGTTCCGGTTTTACCGGTTGCTCCTCTCCAACGGTTCGGTCTCGAATTCGGGCGTCATTCCGCTCACCGATGGCGTGGCAGTCAGTTTCACGACCGCTGCCGGCGCGACGAATTTCTTCTCGTTCGACATCACGCAGACGAATGCCGCGGTGTTGTTCGAGCTCTACAATCTGACAGGCAATGGCGATCTGACCGTGCAACGGGACACGTTGCCGGTGACGTCGCCGTATTTCGCGAGCAGCACGAACCCCGGAACGAACTACGAGCAAATCGTCATTCGAACCAATAGCGCCACGCATGATATCAATGCCGTGTCCTGGTTTTTGGGCGTGCCGAACCAAAGTTCGAACCCGATCAGCTACATGATCCGCGCTACATTGCCAACCAACGGTATGCTCGTGAGCGGACAGCCGATCGACTCGACGGCCACGCGGGCCGGCGCTTCGAACATCTTGAATTGGAGCCCCACCGTTGTGGGCGAGAAGTACGAAATCCGCACCAACTCCAGCCTGGGCGCGCCGAATTGGGGTGCGCTCACGGATATCGTCGCCACCGGCACGTCCATGACCTTCGCCGCCCCGGGTTCGTCCGGCGGTTTGTTGTTCTATAACATCGTCCAGGTGCCGTGAGGTGCCTCGCGATTGGTAGAACCGTGCGCCAGTCGCGACGCGACCCGGGATATTAGCCAGCCACGCAGTGGCTGGTAATTCCAGCATTACGGAGGCGTCCTGAAAGGACGCTGGAATCAATAGGTGGCCGGCCAATTTTTGTCCTTTTTTCGCTATCTCCTTTGCTTCTTCTGAAATCTCGGTTAGATTTTCCGATTGTCTGTTTTGGAAAATTCGAGTCTGTGAGCAAAGAGTTCATCAAAATTGGCGGAGCGCGGGAGCATAATCTCAAGGACCTCACGCTCCAGATCCCGCGCGACAAGCTGGTCGTCATCACCGGCTTAAGCGGTTCCGGAAAATCCTCGCTCGCCTTCGACACCATCTACGCCGAGGGGCATCGCAAATATGTGGAGTCGCTCTCCGCCTACGCCCGCCAATTTCTGGACCAGATGCAGAAGCCGGATGTGGATTTCATCGAGGGACTGTCGCCGGCCATTGCCATCGAGCAACGCAGTTCCGGCTCCGGCCCGCGCTCCATCATTGCCACGACCACCGAAATTTACGATTACCTCCGTTTGCTGTACGCGCATATCGGCCAGCCGTTTTGTCCGGACACCGGCGTTCCAATTGTCACGCAAACGACCAGTGATATCGTCGACAAAATTCTCGCGCTGCCGCCGCGCGCGCGGGTAATGATTCTCGCGCCGGTCGTGCGCGATCAGAAGGGCGAATTTCGCGATGTGATTGAGCGCCTCGCTCGCGAAGGCTTTGTTCGCGCCCGCGTGGATGGCGCGATCATGGAACTGGCCGATGGCGTTCGCATCAAACTGGACCCCAAGGAACGGCACACCATCGAGGCGGTCGTGGATCGATTGGTCATTGATGACAAAATTCGCGTCCGGCTTTCGGATTCCGTCGAAACCGCGCTGAAATGGGGCGAGGGCATTTTGATCACCTTGCATCAATTGGGGGAGGGTGAGTCCAAAGCCCAAAGCCCAAAGTCCAAAGTCGAGACGGACGCTTCCGCCAATCGTGGCGCGGCGGAGTGGATTGAAACGCTTCATTCCAACCGCAATTTCAGCCCGGCCACCGGTAAAAGTTACGAGCCGTTGACGCCGAAGCATTTTTCCTTCAATGCGCCGAACGGCGCCTGCCCGATCTGCCATGGATTGGGTCAGAAAATGGTTTTCGATGAGCATCTGATCGTGCCCGACGGGGAAAAATCGCTGGAGCAGGGGGCGGTGTTGCCGTGGCGGCGCGGCGGCAAGCGCATGGTGGTTTATTACAAAGCCATGCTGCGCGCGGTGGCCGAGCATTACAAAATCAGCATGGAAACTCCCTACAAGGATTTGGCGGAGGAGTTCAAACGCGCGCTCATGAGGGGCTCGGGCGCGACGGAAATCGATTTCACCTTCTGGCGGGCGGGCAAGCAGAGCAAAATCACGCGGCCGTTTGAAGGCGTGATTCCCAATCTGGAACGGCTTTATCACGAAAGCGAAAGCGAGTTTACCAAAAACCGGCTTAAAGCTTTCATGTCGCCGCAATTCTGCGATGCCTGTGGGGGCAAGCGCCTCAAGCCTGAAATTTTGGCCGTCCGTTTGTTAAATGACGAATTCCGAATGACGAATGGAAAGGCCGCCACTCCCATTCGTCATTCGTCATTCGTCATTCCCGGCCTTTCCATCATGGACGTTTGCGCGCTTTCCGTGGACAAAGCGGATGCCTTTTTCGCCACGCTCAAGCTCACGGAATTTCAGGAAAAAATCGCGAGCGACATTATCAAGGAAATACGCGCGCGCCTCGGTTTTCTGCGCAACGTCGGCCTTGGCTACCTGACGCTCGATCGCGAAAGCGGCACGTTGAGCGGCGGCGAAGCCCAACGCATCCGGCTTGCCACCCAAATTGGCGCTGGTCTGGTGGGCGTGCTTTACATCCTGGACGAGCCAAGCATTGGCCTGCATCAACGTGACAATGACCGCCTCTTGCGCACGCTCGAAGGGCTCCGGAATCTCGGCAATTCCGTTTTGGTGGTCGAACATGACGCGGACACCATTCGTCACGCGGACTACATTCTCGATCTCGGGCCCGGCGCCGGCGTCCGCGGCGGCGAACTCGTGGCAGCCGGCACTTTGGACGATGTCCTGGCGGATCCGCATTCGCTGACTGCAAAATACCTGACCGGCGAATTGACCATTCCGGTTCCAAAGCAGCGCGTCAAGCCATCGCCCGAAAAAGGCTGGCTGGAAGTCCTCGGCGCAACCGAAAATAATTTGAAAAATGTGGATGCCCGCATTCCGCTGGGCACCCTGACGTGTGTCACGGGTGTCAGCGGTTCGGGAAAAAGCACGCTCGTGGATGACATTCTGCGGCGCGCCTTGTTCCGGAAATTTTTTGGATCCAAGGAGCGCCCCGGCGCGCATCGGGCCTTGAAGGGCTTTGAAGGACTGGACAAGGTCATCGTTATTGACCAAACGCCCATTGGCCGCACGCCGCGAAGCAATCCAGCCACTTACACCGGAATGTTCAACGCCATCCGTGATCTGTTCTCGCGCCTGCCCGCCGCGCGCGTGCGCGGATACGACGCGGGACGTTTCAGCTTCAATGTCAAAGGCGGCCGTTGCGAGAAATGCGAAGGCGATGGCTTGATCAAGATCGAGATGCATTTTCTGCCGCCCGTCTATGTCACCTGCGAGGCGTGCAATGGCCGCCGATACAATCGCGAGACGCTCGAAATCACCTACAAAGGAAAAAACATCGCCGATGTGCTCGACATGACCGTCGATGAAGGCGTGACATTTTTCCGCGCTGTGCCGCAGATTTACGATCCGTTGCTGACGCTCGCCGAAGTCGGATTGGGCTATATTCGGCTCGGTCAGCAGGCCACGACTTTGAGCGGCGGCGAGGCGCAACGCGTGAAACTCGCTTCCGAACTTAGCCGCAAAGCCACCGGACGCACGCTTTACATCCTGGATGAACCAACCACCGGCCTGCATTTTCATGACGTCGCAAAGCTGCTGGAAGTGCTGTTCAAGCTCCGCGCCTCGGGCAACACGCTGCTGATCATCGAGCACAACCTGGACGTGATTAAGACGGCGGATTGGATCATTGATCTGGGCCCCGAAGGCGGTGATGGCGGCGGACAAATCGTGGCGCAAGGACCTCCCGAGAAAATCATCGAATGCGAGGCGAGTCATACCGGGCGGTATCTTCGGGAAGTGCTGAATGGCGCCGTTGTGCCGGCGGGTTGAGCATTTCAAACTTTGCGCGCGCCGCGAATCCGCTACACTCCTCCCAATGGTTCGTGCAAGTCGCTGGATTTTAATTCTGCTGGCGTTCATTCTCGGCGCCATGCCCGTTCTCGCCGCCAACTCGGCCGAGGAGAACGCGTTCTCCGTGGCGAAGGCAAAATTCGACCTTTCGAAGGACATGTCGGAAAAGGATTTTGCCGATTTCGTCCACAAGTATCCGAAATCGATTCATGTGCCGGAAGCCATCCTTGATGAGGCGCAAGCGATGCTTGCATCCGGAAAAATCAATTCAGCGATCGACCTGCTTTCCGCCAACCAGACGAACCGACTAGCGCCGCAATATCTTTACTGGCTCGGCCAGGCGCGCTTCGACAAAAAAGATTATCAGGGGGCGGTGGACACATTTGAAGAAATGCTGCGAAAATATCGCGATTCCCGCGAGGCGCTCGACGCCACCGTCCGGGAAGCCGGCGCGTATGCCAGAATGGAGCGCTGGCCGGAGTTGGTCCAGTTACTGGAGCAAACGAACGGGCTTTTTCAGCAATCGGTCCGTCAGGGCGCGGTGAGCGAAATCATGGCGTCCGGTTTTCTGCTGTTGGGCGAGGCGCAATTGGCACAGGGAAACATCGCGGGCGTTGAAAAAACGCTTCAGGCGTTGGACAAGCAGACGATGAACACGCAGTTGCGCTGGCAGCGCGATTATCTCGCCTCGCGCTTGCAGCGGGCGGAGGGGCGGCTCGATGATGCGCTGCGCAGCTCGGAAAACCTGCTGCTGACAGAAGACCGGACCAACCTGGCGCTGGGGTCCGCTTTTCGGGCCGAGGTTCTGGAACGGCTGGGAAATTTGGACAAAGCAGTCGATGCCTACACAAACAATCTGGCGCCCCAGGTTCCATCCGACCAGCAGCACCGCGCCGTTTTGAAAATTGCCGAGCTTGATTTGAAACAGAATAAATTATGCGAAGCGGTGCAGAGCCTTTCCGGCTATCTGGAGCAATTTCCGACGCCGCCGGCGGCCGAAGAGGCAACGCTTGCGCTGGGCGAAGTTCGCCTAAAACAGGCCCTGTCCGGCTCGGATACGAATCTCACGTGTGGCGATACGAACCTGCTTCAGGAAGCGATGGTGGAATTTGACCGCCTGACGAACGGCCCATTCGCCGGCAAAGCCTATCTGGATCAGGGCTGGTGCCTCTGGCAGCAAACGAATTACGCGGCCAGCCAGTTTGCATTCAGCAACGCCGCTGTCCGGCTGCCCTTTTCCGAAGAACAGGCCGAAGCGCGATTCAAATGGGCGGATGCGCAGTTCGAGTTGAAGGATTACGCGGCGGCATTGATGAACTACAATGCGGTGGCCGAAAAGTATGGCTCGCTTCCAGAAGCGGAGGATCGGCACTTCATCGAGCGCGCGCTGTATCAAGCCGCGCGGGCAGCCTTGAACGAACGAAACATGGTTGCCGCCGGCAGCGCGCTGAAAAATATCCTGACCTGGTACCCGAATGGGTTTGCCGGACCCTCCGCTCTGTTGCTGACGGGCCAGGGATTGACGGAACAGAAGGACCCCGCCGCCGCGCGCGAATTGTTTGCGGAGTTTGAAAAGCTGTATCCCGCCAACCCGCTTTTGTCCGAGGTGCGCCTCGCCATCGCGCGCACTTACGAGGAAGAACGGAAATGGGACGAGGCCATCGCGCATTACCACTCGTGGATGAACGATTATCGCCCGGGACATTCGCTGATGCCGGTGGTGAAATTCAGCGTGGCGTGGGACGAATACATGGCCGGGCGCGAAACCAACGCGCTGATCCAATTCACCAATTTCATCGCGCATTTTCCCACAAACGAATTGGCGGCGCGGGCGCAATATTGGACCGGTGATTTTTATTTCCGGCATGGCGATTATTTCACGGCGGAATTCAATTACCAACTCGTGTTCCAAAACACGAATTGGCCGTCATCGGATTTGATATGCGAAGCGCGCATGATGGCCGGACGCTCGGCCATGATGCGCTTTGATTACCGGGCGGCGATCAGTTATTTCACGAATCTCTGGAGCCCGGATTGCCCGCTCGACCTTCAGGTGCAGGCAACCATCGCCTACGCGGACGCGACCATCAGCCGGGATTCCACCAATAAAACGGCGGATTTAAACGAAGCCATTGGGGTGCTGAAAACAATTCCGCAAAAGGAACCGGGCACCTGGCAGGCGGCCCAGGCTTGGGGCAGAATCGGGGATTGTTACTTTGCGCTCGGCGCCAAGGACCCGGTTCAATACACCAATGCCGCGAATGCTTATCTGACCGTGATCGACTCACCTGCCGCCATGCCCGACGCGCGGAGCGAAGCGCGGTTCAAGCTCGGCACCACCATGGAAAATCAAGCGGCGCTTAAAACCGGTGATGAACAAACCGAATTGCTGAAACAAGCCCTGGACCAATACGTCGACACGTTTTTCAAGGGATTAAATGATTCCAGCAGGCCATCGCCGCTGTGGACAAAAAAATCCGGCATGGCCGCCGCCCAGCTTGCCGAGTCATTGCAAAAATGGCAGGTGGCATACAATCTTTACAAACAGCTCAAAGAGCTTCTGCCAGTGCAGGCGACCATCTGTCAAAAGAAAATGGACAAGCTGCTGCCGCACGTGAAAAACCCGTGAATGTGCGGAGCGCGGGTCTGCGACCCGCAGCAACTCAGCAAACCGAGAGCGTCAGATTTCGCAAAACGTTCTGCCACTAGAGCACGCTGCGGCTCACAGAGCCGCGCTCCGTCCGATTTGTTCCCTTTGGCGCCCATCGTTTGACACAGGCACGCGCCGCTGTTACGTTCCATTGAGAAGTATGGAAACCGTCACCACAACCGACCCGGTCATATCGCTCACTCCCAGCGCGGCGGCAGAGGTTAAGAACATGCTGACGCAGCCGGAAAATACCGGCAAGACATTGCGCTTGTTCGTGGAGCAAGGCGGCTGTTCGGGGATGCAGTATTCCATGGTCTTCGACGAAAAACGCCCGGACGATTTCCTCGTGGAAATGCACGGCGTCTCCGCGCTCGTGGATCCTTTCAGCGCGAAATATCTTCGCGGCACCGTTGTCGATTTCAGCGACGCGCTCACTGGCGGCGGGTTCAAGCTCTCGAATCCCAACGCCAGGCAGAGCTGTGGTTGCGGCAAATCCTTTGAAGCCTGAGCGGCCGGGAAGCCGCAGGCTTAAGAATGCCGTTCCGTGCGATGCGGAACGGCTTTTTTATGCCTGAATTGCCGATCCTTACAGATATTTCGCGAGCAACGGCTTCAACTGCTGCTTCGTTTTCGCGGGCCAAAGCTTTTTGTCCGTCATGATGGCGTTGCGCAAGGCGTCGTGGCACGGCCAGTTCGGTTCGGTGGGAATCTGCGGGATCGTTTTCGCAATGATCGCCTTGGCCATCTCGGCGTTTTTGCGCAGGTTGTCGATCACCATTTCCACCGTCACGTGCGCCTCATCGGTTTTCCAGGCGTCGTAATCGGTGATCATCGCGATCGTCGCGTAGGCAATCTCGGCTTCGCGCGCGCATCTGGCTTCGCCGAGATTGGTCATGCCGATGACATCGTAACCTAGTTTGTGATTGGTCTGGGATTCGGCGCGCGTGCTGAAGGCCGGGCCTTCCATGTTCACGTAGGCGCCACCGTCGTGGACGCGCCCTTTGAGAGCGCGCGCATTTTTCACGAGCAACTGGCGAAGCTCTTCGGCGATCGGCTCCGCGAAGGCGACGTGGCCCACGATGCCTCGGCCAAAAAAGGTGTGCTCGAAATCGCGTTTGGTGCGGTCGATAAACTGATCGATCATCACGAGATCGCAGGGTTTGTATTTCGCCTGGAGCGAGCCGACGGCGCTGGCGCTGATGATCCAGGCCACGTTGAGCTTCTTCATCGCCCAGATGTTGGCGCGATGGTTCAACTCGCTCGGCATGACGCGATGTCCGCGGCCGTGGCGCGGGAGAAAAACCACCTCGCGACCGGCGAGAGTGCCGGTGAGGAAATCATCGGATGGCGCGCCGAAGGGGGTCTTGATTTTGACCCATTTTTGATTCGTGAATCCTTCGATGTGATAGAGCCCGCTGCCGCCAATGATGCCGATTCGGTAATGAGACATGGGTGGGTTTTATACCGGGCGCGAGGGCGAAGAGCTAGCTTTTAAGCAGTCGCGGGCCGCGCGGAAATCTCCAGCATGCGCTCGATGGGCAGGCGGGCGCGTTTCATAATGTGCTCGGGCAATTCGATGCGCGGGGCGAGGTTCTTCATGCAATCGCGCACTTTCTCGAGCGTATTCATCTTCATGTATTTGCACTCGCTGCAGCGGCAATTGTCCGTGGGCATGCGCATGACATCGAAGGTCGGCGCGCAGATGAATTCCTTGCCCGGACATTCCTTTTGCATCCGATGAATGATTCCCGATTCGGTGACGATCACAAACTGTTTAGCGGGATCGGTTTTGCAATAGGTAATCATCTTCTCGGTGGATGCCACGGCATCGGCCAAGTCGCGGACTTCGCGCAGGCTTTCGGGATGAACAACGATTTTTGCGTCCGGAAATTGCTGGCGCAGGCGGAGCAGGGCGTCGCGGCGGAATTCCACGTGGGCGTAACAATTGCCTTTCCAAAGCGTCATGTGCCGGCCGGTTTGTTCCATCACCCACGCGCCCAAGTTTTCGTCGGGCACAAACAGGAGGTCCTTGTCCTTCGGCGCGGCATTGACGATTTTGATCGCATTGCCGCTGGTGACGATGACGTCGCTGAGCGCTTTTACTTCGGCGCTGCAATTGATGTAAGCGACGGTCCAGAAATTGGGATTCGTCTTCTGCAACGCCGCGAGTTTGCCAGCCGGACAGCTTTCTTCGAGCGAACAACCGGCATCCTTGTCCGGCAGCACGACGATTTTATTGGGATTCAGTATCTTGGCCGTTTCGGCCATGAAATGAACGCCGCAAAAGACAATGACATCGGCGTCAGTTTTCGCGGCTTGTTGCGAGAGGCCCAAGGAATCGCCCACGAAATCCGCCACATCCTGGATTTCGGGCACTTGGTAATTGTGCGCGAGGATGACGGCGTTCAATTGCTTTTTGAGGGCTAAAATTTCGCGCGAGAGCGGGCCGGCTTGCTCGGGAGACATGCCCTTGCGCATTCGCAGACGATCTACTGGCAAGGGTTCAGTTGTGGGCGCTTCGGTCATGGCTAAAAGGTACTGGCGGTTGTTTGGGGCGTCAATCCAGCGTCACTTGGTACTCGCGCGAGGGATGCGAGAGAAAAATCTTCAAACGTTAGAAATAGCCGGGAAGTTATGTACATGTGCAAGCCTTTGAGTTGGCAACCTTGCTGCGGCTGGTCTTCGACACAGCCGCGCTTTGTTCCTTGCACGGTGCTTAATCGCGGAGGGCTGGGCAAGTTGAGTTTGCCGCGACCGGGTGCCTGATTATCCATTTTTTTTCAAAATTTTACCCGGAATTACCCGGAATTACCCGGAATGTCGGCGGGAGCTGTGGGGAGAGAGGCGCTTCTGCCGGCGAGACGCCGGCAGCACGTTTGTGGAGTGTCGTGGGGTCCGGTCGAGGGCGGCGCGAGATGGCGGGGGCGCGATAAAAGCAAATTTATTGAATGCTTCCGGATGTCTTATCATTTCCCTTTGCATACCCAATCCATCCTTTCTGAGTCGTTTCTACTGCTGATCCGGAAAGAGGTCAAAACAAAAAAGGGGAATTTTTGTCCCGAACGTGCCTAACTGAGTGCGCTGAATAGCGCCTGCATTTCTTCGTCCGCCAAGGCCGGATCGGACAAGGTCTGCGTGATTTCCTCGCGCAGCAATTCGCGATACCGCCTCCGGAGTCGATGCACGGCCACTCGCACGGCGCCTTCCGACATATTCAGCGCCCGGGCGGTTTGGCCATAAGAAATAGCGTCCTTGCCGACCATCAGGAAGCGCTCCAAATGCGAATACAGGGTTGCTTTGCCATCGTTATTTTCATCGCGCAGCCGGGTGATGACGCGTTCGAGCACCGTGATTGCCCAGGCGCGATCGTAGAGTTTATCGGGACCGATATTGTCCGCCGGGTTGATTTGATAGCGCGTGTCGGCGTCCTGCCAATCCAACGACAACGGCATTACGCCGCCTCCGCGTTTCTGGGTGTTTGCGCGATCCCATTCATTCGCGAGAAAACGTTTAATCGCCATGAGCAGGAAAGCCCGGAATTTGCCCTGGTCGCTGCTGACACCTTCGAGGTAATTCTTTTCCAGCAACCGGGCGAAGAACGCCTGCGTGAGGTCCTCCGCATCTTCGCGCGAATGGCCGTGGCGCCGCACATACACATAAAGCGGATACCAATAGGTGCGGCATAATTCCTCCAGTGCCACGTCGGACTGCGGAGTGCCGCGGCCGCCGGCGGCCAGCACGACGGTCCAGCGTGTGGTCAAAAAGATGTCGATGGTGGGGCGCATTTTTTAAACGGATTTGCAACCACGAATCCCGCCGTGGCGGCACTAATGGACGCCAATCGAGTGATTGCCATAAATGATTTTCGGATACGAGACAGAGGCTTCGCACCCTTGAGACCTGAGCACCACATCCCCATGAACCCGAACCCTCACCCCGGCCCAATGACTCGCTCGCTCCCGCTCGTTCGGCCCTGTCGGGCCTTCGCTTTCAGCGAATTCCTTTCGCCGCTTCCCAAGCGGCTCAAGTCCCATCCGATGGGAGAGGGAGAAGTTGTTCAAGCGTCGCTCGTGGAATACAGCCACTGGTGTGTCGTCGTTCATGGGTTCAAAGAGCGAGATCTTTTCAGGGAAATCTGCCCTGGCCGTCTGCCCACTTCGTAGCGGAGAGGGGGCGAAATGTAGCGCTCGAAATTGGTTGCGTTATCGGCGCCGAAAACCAAGGCGTGTGCTCGCCGCGCATTTTTTCGGAAATCTATTTTGGCGTTCACTTTAATATAACTACTGCTGTGCCAATTCGGATAGTGCCTGGTTCCGGGTCGTAAAATCCGGAATCGATTTGGCAATTTCCAGCGCGGATTTCTTGAGGCCGCGTTTGGCCAGCTCACGAACGGCCTCGAGGCCGGCCTGGTTGCGCGCGGGGAAATCGTTGATCTGTTTCAAGGATTGCGCGGTCACCTTCGCGTTCCCGGCTTTGGCCGCGTCAATGGCCAGCGCGCTCAGGGCTTTGTTCCTGGCCGGGTAATCAGTCATGATCGAAGCGGCTTGCAACCGGTCCGCGAGGTCTTCGCTGGAGGTGTTATCAACTTGAAGCGGGACCGTGACTCCATCGCCGTTCTCTCTTTGCAGCAATTTGTAGCGAATTTTGGCGGCGGGCGGATCGGATGTGAAATCCACTATTTGCAAAATGCCCTCCGCGCCGTCGCGTGTTTTGAAGTACCAGTTTACCGATTGGTCACGCGTGAGCAGGTTGACCACCGGGCCGCCCGCCGCCTGTGAATCCAGCACCACGGCGGAGGAATAATTGCCTCCCGCGGCGGGAGCCGGCGGGGCTGGTTGTCCGTTCAGTTGGGCCGCGGTGGCGCGCCGGCCCCAATCCACGACGTCCATCGCGGCTCGAACCTGTCCCGGCGCCATGCCTTCCCAATCGTCCCAATTCGTCGAGCTGGTCCCATGGGCGGGAGAAAAGAGGGCGTCAAAGCCGACGATTTTTCCGTTGCCCACATATAAAAGGTCGGCACCGCTTTCTTTCAGCCAGGTGGGATACTTGAAACGGCGCGAGTCCTGCGGAATGTCGAGTCCCTCCCAAACACGGTCTTCATTATCGCCGGCGAGAACGCTGGTGACATCTTCGGGCGGCGTGAGCAATTGCCCTTTGTCCAAATCCAGGAATTCATTTGTGCCGGCGGAGCGCGCCTGAATTTCCAGTTCGTTGACCGGCCCGAATACAAGGCGTGAAGCATCCGCGGGTGCTTCGATCAGTTCAGCGGGCGCCGCGTCGACAAGGTGCGGCGTGGAGGCGAGCCGTCGAGGATTTCGAGGCCGCCCATGGTGGGTTCTGACCACGTTAAGAATTAAGATCAAAAGGAAAAGGCCGAACGCCGCCGCACCCAAACCAAGGCCGATCTTCGCTGCCGGACTCCAACCCGGACCGCGAGGGCCGCCCGCGACCGGCGGCGCTTTTGGCAGCACGGTTGTGCCGGAAGGTCCTTTTGCCGCTGGCGGAGTATATTTGACACTTCCTAAAATATCCTCGTAAGCATACATCAGCGAGGCGACTACTAATGGCGTGGTTATGAACACGCCCACGATGAAGGCGGGTATTCCGGCAAAAAACAGCAAGATCAGGACAATGGCGAAACCGAGAAACTTCCACCAATGTTTCGTGACCACTTTTCGGCTCAATTCCATGGCGGACCAAAAGTCGATTTGTTTGTCGGCGACGAGGGGCACCGTGAACATCCACGCCACCAGCACGTAAATGCCGGGGAAAATAAGACAGAGAAATCCGATCCAGATCAGAAGGAAGGTGACAAATCCCGCCAAGAACAGGTGAAGGAAACGGCGGCTGAAGCCGCAGAAGACGGTTTCCACGGTGGCCTTCTCACCGCGAATCTTTTTGAGAAAATAAAGACACAATCCGCCGGTCAGCGGACCAAAGACGAGCAGCCCCAACACTGAGGTGATTGTTCCAGAGCTTTGGCCGGCCGGCCCGTGCTGGATGATTGCACCACCGACGGACCCGGCAAACGACAGCAGCGCCATCAACAATGCGGTGACGCCCACGAACGGCCAGAAATCACTCCGCAATAATTTCCAGCCCCGCCGCACGCAACTGCGAATGCTGAGTGTGTAATCTTGTTCGAGGATCTGGCTGGCGAGCGCCGCGGCGTCCGGTGTCGGCGGGGGCGGGGCGCTGCCGGCGATGGTGTCCACCGCGGTTTTTACCTGGCTGGCGTGCTGGTAACGGAGTTCCGGATCCTTCTCCAGCGCGCGCAGCACGACATCGTCCAGCCGCACGTCCACCTGCACCTTGCGCGTGGATGGGGGCGCGAATTTGCCCAGCGGCAATTCGCCCGTGAGCATCTCGTAGAAAACGACGCCCAGCGAAAAAATGTCGGCGCGATGGTCCACCATGGTTGGTTTCTCCATTTGCTCCGGCGCCATGTAATGGGGCGTGCCGATCGTGCCGCCGGTCTCGGTGATGGCCACGTCCGGCCGGGCGCCCAAAATTTTGGCGATGCCGAAGTCGGCAATTTTCACGCGGCCTTTTTTATCGAGAAGAATATTTTCCGGCTTGATGTCGCGATGGACGATTCCTTCATCGTGAGCGAACTGCAGCGCCTCGCAGATTTGCGGCACAATCTGAAGCGCCTCCGAAGGCGAAAGCCCGCCGGCTCGTTCCAGTTCGCGCAGGTTCATGCCGTCCACATATTCCATGATGAAATAGGGCAGGCCATTGACCTGGCCGAATTCGTGCACGGCGATGATGTTGGGATGATTGAGTTTGGCCAGCGCGCGGGCCTCGCGATTGAAGCGCTCGATGAATCCCGGCCCGGCGGCGGCTTGCGGCGGAATGATCTTCAGGGCCACGATGCGGTCGAGGGCGGGTTGGCGCGCTTTGTAGACCGCGCCCATGCCACCTTTGCCGATGAAGGAAAGGATTTCGAGCTGCGGAAATAATTTGGCGATTTCCTCAACGGTCGGCGGTTGGAACGTCGCCATTTCGGGGGCGGCCGTGTCGGCTGCCGCGCCCTGTTTGAACAGGCACGCCGGGCAAAGCCCCGCCAGCACTCCGGAGGGCAGGGGAGACCCGCATTGCGGGCATTGATTTTCCATATTGGGCTTCGATTCGGGTTCATTCATACACCCTCCTCCTAAGCGAATCCCGGAAAATGTTACAAAAAATGTTTGGGTGTTTTTAGGCGGCTGGGCTGCAAGGGATTAACGCCACTTTAGGATGATTGCCAAGACTCATGCCCGGATAAAAAGACGCTTCGCGCCCCTCAACCCTCACAGAAAGGGACGAGAATTTTCCAGTGTGCCCTGAGGCTCCTCCCCATGAACCGAACCCTCACCCCGGCCCTCTCCCATCCGATGGGAGAGGGGGAAGTTGTTCCTGCGTCTCTCGCCGGATACGCCCGCTGATATACTCTGGTTCGGGGTTCAATGCGCGAATGGCTCGGAGAATTCTCAGCCCGGGGTCTTCCTCGCTTCGTGGCGGAGAGAGAGGCGAAATCGCGCGCTTGCAAGCATTGTGGCCTTGCCGCAGAACACCATTTTGATTTTAGTCAGAGACTCCTCACGTCGTCTCCTACATTTTAGCTGATTGCTATTTGCGATGGCGAGCCATGAAACAGTGGTCGTGGGCGGCCAAATCGGCGCGGCGTTGTTGGGCAATGAGATGGCCATAAACGCGCACATCGCGAATCATCATTTCCAAGCGTTTCTCGAACGTGGCGCTCGCCAATTGGCCGTCCTTGAAATCCGTGTTCTCGGCAAACGTAACGCCATAGGGCAGCGTCCACGCGTAACACTGGCGCGCGACGGTGCGCAGCTGGTCGGTGGCCGTCAGGCCCTTTTCGTGCGAGGCGACCACGGTCGCAAACAATTTGCCGGCGAATTCATGCCAGAAGTGGTCCAAAAAATTTTTAAGCGTGCTGCTGATGCTGCCGTGATAATCCGGCGTGCCGAGGAGCAGCACGTCCGCCTTGTCCACGCGCTTCTGCAGTGCCTGAAATTCCCGCGAGTGATAGGCCGTGTCCGGGTTGTAAAGCGGCAGTGGTTCTTTTTGGAGATCGAGGACGTCGACGGCGCAATCTTCCGCGCGCATTTTTTCAGCGATGTGATTGATCACAATGCGCGTGACGGATTTGCGATGAAGGCTGCCGGCGACAGCGAGGACATTCAAAAGCGATTCAGGCATGGGCTCAGAATAATGCAAGCCGAAAGAAAGTCACGGCGTTTGGCTCAACCGTAGACAGGCTTGTGCGTTTCCTGTGCAAGGCGGAACGGAGCAGGAGGAATCGAAGGCGATTCGTTAAAGATAAAGACCGGCAGTGAGCGTTTTGATTTTTTTGGCAATGAAATGAGTGCGCCTTGGCACAGCAATTGCAACCGAACTTCGGACAACCAAATTCGGATCAATCGTAATCGGCGAGGAAATGAAAGGCATGTTTTCAGAGACAGCCGGGAGGTATTCGACGGCGGGGAAACTCGATTCGGTTCGGTTCCATTTCCGAATTGGTTCATCGGCGCGAGCGAACCTCGCGCCGATTTGTTTTTGGCCGGCGCCTTTCGACACGGCCGTCAGGGAATCCAGCCGACAGCACGGAATAATTCCACGAGGCTGTACGCAATCAGCCCGCTGACCGGGATCGTCAGCACCCAGGCCCAGACCATCCGCTCAACGACGGACCATTTGATGGCGTTGAAGCGCTTGGCCGCGCCGACGCCCATGATGGCGGCGGAGATATTGTGAGTGGTGGAAACCGGAATGCCCAATTGGGTCGCGGCGAAGATGACCGCGGCGGAACTGGCTTCGGCGGCAAAACCGTTGATGGGATGGAGCTTCACCATTTTGTGCCCCAACGTGCGGATGATGCGCCAGCCGCCGGCGGCCGTGCCGAGCGCCATGGTCAGGGCGCAAACGACTTTGATCCACAAGGCAATTTCCAGACCGTGGCCGTGCTGTTCCGTGCGCAGAAACGCCAGCCAGGATGGCAAATGGTTGAAATGCCCGGCGGTGGTGGCGCCCAGCAAGGTCAGGGCGATGATGCCCATGGTTTTTTGCGCGTCGTTGGTGCCGTGCATAACGCCCATGGACGCCGCGCTAAAAATTTGCGCGCGGCTGAAAAAACGGTTCACGCGTTGAGGGCGCTTGTTATGCAGCGCCAGATAGAGAATGGCCATCAGGAAAAAACCGAGAATCAGCCCGGCCAGGGGCGACGTCACCATCGGCACGATGACTTTCCACCACAGGCCGCCCCCGAGCCACCAATGTCTTTTGTCTGGCACGGCCCAGACGATGACTTTCCAGTTGTCGTGCGAGGCAGCCAGCGCCGCGCCGCATAAGGCGCCGATGAGCGCGTGGCTGGAACTCGACGGAATGCCCCACCACCAGGTCAGCAGATTCCAGATGATGGCCCCAATCAGCACGCAGATGATGATGCCGGAAGTCAGGTTGACGAGCTGCGTTTGGACGAGGCCGGAGGCGATCGTTTTGGCAACCGCCGTTCCCCACAACGCGCCGAGAAGGTTCGTGCACGCCGCCATCAACACGGCCTGCCGCGGCGTGAGGACTTTGGTTGAAACGACGGTGGCGATGGAATTCGCCGTGTCGTGAAAGCCATTGATGTACTCAAACACCAGCGCCACGAAGATGACCAGAAAAGCCAGGGCCATGGCGCGTCAGGAGTTTTTGAGAACGACGTGCGAGATCACATTGCCGGCATCGCGGCAGCGGTCGACGACTTTTTCGAGCAGTTCGTAAAGGTCCTTGAGGACGATCACTTGAACGGGATCGTGGCTGCCGCTGAAGAGGTCCTTGTAAAGGGTCATGATGGCGTCGTCCGCTTCGCCTTCGAGCTGCTGCAGTTTGCCATTGAGCTGTTTGATTTCTTCCAGGTTGCCCCCTCGGCGGAGGCTCTTGACCATTTCCAGAACCACCATGGTCGCTTTCTCGAGCAGGTCGATTTGCGGCGAGAAGTTCACGCCGCGGACATATTGCGGAGCGAGCTGGCTGCGTTCGCCGAATTTTTCGACGGTCTTGGGAATTTTATAAAGGGCGACGGACAAGGCCTCGATGTCCTCGCGTTCGAGCGCCGTCACGAACGTGGTGTAAACCGCCTCCGAGATCTTGCGATTGATCTGCTTGCCGCCGCGGCGCACCGCCGCGAACTCCGCGAGCGCGTCCGGCTTGTCGAGCGCATTGCTGAGTTTCACCAGGACTTGCACGCTGTGATGCGCCTCTTGCGCGCTGGCTTCGAGCATTTCAAAAAACAAATCTTCCTTCCCCAGTAGTCGTTGCAGCGAAAACATAGTGCATCACTTCGTACGGAAGAGGGGGCGGATGTCCAATTAAAAATGCATCCCTTGAAAACAGGCGCATTCTTAAGGGATTTAATCCGTCATTCGGGCATCTTTAATAAACATCCGTTTATGTTTTGGGATTGAACAGCCTATGCCATGGTTCGCTCTAGCTCTTTCCGCGCGCCTTCTGCGTGGGCGTCGTCAGCGGATAAAGCCCCGGGCAGCAGCCGAACGCCTCGTGGAATGCCTGGCTGAAATGGCTGAGGCTCGCGTAACCGACCTCCAGCGCCGCCTCGGTGACATTGAATTCCCGGGAGCGGAGCAGTTCGGCGGCTTTTTCCATCCGCAACCGGCGCAGGTATTGCGTGATGGTCTGGCCGGTTTGCGCCGAAAAAATCCGGCTCAGGTAAAAATGACTGCATCCAATTTTGCGCCCCAATTCTTCGAGCGACGGCGGCTCGGCCAAATCGTGTTTGAGCAAAAAAATCACCTGTTCCACACGTTCCTGGGCCAATCGCTGCTGGCGCGTGCAGAAAAGCTCCCGCTCCTTGGGCGGTTGAAACAGAAAAGTGACGGCGAGTTCCAATGCTTTGCACTGATACCACAATGGCTGCGCAGCCGCGTAGACGGGCGGCTGGCGCAGCGTGGAAATGATTTGCTGTTGCGCCGCCGTGAGCTTCACCGTTGCGCCGGCGACATGCTGGCAGGGGCATCCTTCAATCGCGGACTTCACCATCGGATGCAGCACGTTTTCCGTGCCCGCGAGATGTTTTGCCAGGAAAGGGCAGGAGAATTCGACGGTGAGGAATTGATGCCGTTCGGAAGCGGCGCGCCGGGCGGTCAAAGATTCGGCCGCCTGATGATAAAACCCGGCGGTGCGGGGGGTAAATTCCGTTCGGGCGCCGCGGCTTTCCACGAAACCGTGCCCGTCGAGATTCAGGCAAAGCTCCACGCATTCCGGGTGAAAACTGGCCGACCAATCGAACTCGCGTCGTGCAAAGAAGTCGTGCCATTCGATGCTAAAACCAAGCCCGCGAAAATTGCCGAATAATGGCTGCCAACCCTGGCCGACATCGCGCCAGGCCGGCGCTTCGGAAAACGGAGCGGGTTCAGCGCCCGGCTTGGGAGCTGGCCGTGTTCGTTTCTCGGATGGCGAAGTGACACTCATCGTGCGGGCAGAAATCTTAATGGCGCCATGATTTTCAACCAGAAATGCCCCGGTGACAAGGAACGAAATGGGTCGTCACGAGGAAACAGAGGAGAGAAAGCTGATTCGGCAGCCGAAAATAGCCGCTTCTCGAACATCTCAACAACGCGCGCCGCACACACTAGAGGTGCGATTGCGGCAAAGCCTTTGGCCGGAGATCGTTACTTCTTGGCCTCTTTATCGGCGGCTTCGACCTTCTTCATGTATTTGGCGGGATCCTTGTCGAAATCTTTTTTGCAATCCGGGCAGCACAGCTTCACTTCATGGCCCTTGTAGACAAATGTGTAGGGCTTGCCCATTTCGCCGAGCTTGTCGCCGGAAACCGGGCAGACGGTCATGTGGTCGGGTTTCGGCGCGCCTTTCGTGTCCGCAGCCGTGGCCGTGACTGTGGCCATGGCCAGCAATGCCGCGCCAACCACCATGAACTGGTTAATCCAATTGAGCGATTTCATAGTTTTCAATGTACCCGATTTCTTGACGCAATCACTGCGCCTGACAGATGTTGTCATAACACAGCCGGAGGAACTTGCAAGCGTTCACGAGAAGATATTTTTAGGCTGCTTTTCCGCAATTGCGCGTGTACTATCACGTCATTGCGCGCAACAAAATTGAAATGAAAACTCGCAATCTTATTATCACCTTGAGTGTGGCCACTCTGGCCACGATGAACATAGCCGCCACCGCAGCGATTTTTTCGCCTCGCGCGGCGGACAATCGCCCTAAAATCGTTCCCGGCGTGAACAACGATCCGGACCTGACGGCGACCGGCATGCCCGCGGAGTCGCCCCGGTTGATGGATGATCAGGCCAAGCCTGCGCCCACCGAAACAAAGCAAGCACCGGCAATGACCCGCGAACACCGCGTCGGCACTCCGAAAATGATGGACCAGTGCACCGAGCATGCCGACGGGTCGATGTCCTGCTGCTCCGGTTCTGATGCGAAGACCAAGTAGATCATAGAATGCGGGCGGCGTGCACTTCCGCCGTCCGCCTCTGTGCGTCAGTTGCCTTTCCAGAAATTTTTCTGACGCCAGAACGCGTTCAGCGCCGAATATTTCCCGAGGGAGTGGCTGCGGGCAATCGCCTGGGAAATGTATTCCTTCGCCCGGGCCACCGCGTCCGGCAGCGCATGGCCGCGCGCGACAAAACCGGCGATCGCCGCCGAATAAGCGCATCCGGTGCCGTGCGTGTGAATGCCTTTGACGAACGGCGCGCTCAAGAGCAGTTCATTTTTTCCGTCAAAGAAAATGTCCACCGCTTCGCGCGAATCGGGCAGGTGGCCGCCTTTGACGAGCGCCGCGCAACCGAATTCCTGATGAATTTGTTTCGCGGCCCAACGGAGGTCTTCAACGGATTTCAAATTGCGTCCCACCAAAATGTTCGCCTCGTCGAGATTGGGTGTGACCAGCGCGGCAAGTGGCAGCAGGCGGTTCTTCAAAAGGGTGGTCGCCGACGGCTTCAGCAGCCGGGAGCCGCTGGTCGAAATCATGACGGGGTCCACGATGAGCGGGATGCGCCGGGTTTTGAGGAATTCAGCGATGACTCGAATGATTTTGGCCGAGTAAAGCATCCCGGTTTTTACTGCCCTCGGCGGCAGTTCTTCAAAGACGGCTTCGAGTTGTTGTAACACGATTTCCGGCCGGCAGGATTGAACGGCCAGCACGCGTTTGGGATTTTGCGCGGTGACACACGTGATTGCGCAGGCGCCGTGCACGCCCAGCGACGCAAATGTTTTCAAATCCGCCTGGATGCCCGCACCGGCGCCGCTATCGGAACCGGCGATGGTGAGCGCGATCGGAATGGATGGTGGCTTCGGCACGAGCGCAGTATAAGGATTGGCCGGAACGATGCAGTTAAAATGGATCGCAGTCCAGAGCCGTCAGGACTGCGATCCGGTGCGGTTCTCTATCAACTGGAATCCTGACCACGAACGCAGTGGCGCGGGCGTCTCGCTCGTGTGAATCGAAACGCACGGGCGAGACGCCCGAGCCACTATAGCGCCCCGCTCAGGGAAACAGGCCGGGCGGGGAATTCGTTGGGGAATCGTTTTGGGCCGGCATCAGGTCCTTGATGGTCTGGACGGGACGCAGCGGAAAGAAAAGAATTTTGGGAACATAGATGGGGTCGCTCTTGGGCTTATGAATGGAACCGGTGATTTTGTATTCAAACGTTTTGCTCACCGGCCAGAGCACGAGGCTCAACACGGGTCCGACGACCCACGTGTTCCGAAGCATCTCGGCTTCCATTCGCGCATTGACGGCGCCTTGCAAATCGATGGTGCCGCGGTATCGCAAGCGCGCCAGGCGCGTTTCGATCTTCAAATCCTCGGAATCGATGACCCCATTGGTGATGGTGAACGTCGCCGAGCCTTCGCGCGCGCGGCTGTTGCCCAATCCCACGCCCGGCATCATGGTGTCGAGCACCGGCGAAAAGACTCCAAAAATCGGGATGTCCCAAATCAAGCCGTCGCGCAAATCCACCCGGCCCGCGCCCTGACAATGCCGCCAATCCGCGGAGTTCGCGGCGGTGATCTCGAGCCGCGTGGTCAAATGGCCCTCGAGCGCATTGGTTTTCCCGTCGGTGAGATCCGTGGCGAGCGAATGCAGATTGGCATCCGTGGCGACAAAATTGAAGCGGTAGTCCACGCTGTGGTTGGTTAGAAAATAAAACTCCGCGTCTCCCGAGGCTTTCCCGCCATAGAAATCCGTTTGCACATCCTTCAGTGCAAGATGCTCGCCGTTCCATGCGATTTTGCCCGAAATATGCGGCACCTGGAATTTCCACCAACTGAAATCGCGGCCATCCACATCAAAAGACAGATCCGCATCGTGCGGGTCGCGCATCGGGATGGCGCCTTGCACGCGAACCGTGGGCGGTTGTTGGAAATGGTAGGGTTCAAGGGCGCGCTCGGCGTGCGGCCCGATGGCGCGCGCTATGACGGCCGGGTCCGCAAAACCGAATCCATTCGTTATGTAAATCCGTTGCTCGTCAAATGCCAGTCTCACGCCGGAGGCGGTGACTTCCTGGGTCGCGGCGAGTTGCGCGCGCGGGTCGAGAAGGGTGATGATGTGATTGGTATATTCAAGGCCGGTCTGGAATAGGTCAGCGCGACTGCCTCGCACGGTGAAATTGGTCACGGCCAGATGCGCTTTGGCGTTGATGGTATCGTGGTTGTGCCATTTTCCGCGGATCTCGCCGTCCACTGTCGGCGGTTGGGAGAGTGAGAAGAATTGAAAGGGGCGCTGTTGCTTCGCGTCGAGGAGCGGTCGCAACGCGTCGGGACTGATGGTGCTGTGAAAATGGAAATAAAAATCCTTGGTGCGCTCGTCACTGAAGTGATAGAGCGTGAGCAGGCCTTCCCTGCGGATGGCAATCAGATCCGGCAGACGCCAGCACATGTTGGAATAGCTGAAATGCGAATCCGCCGTCAAAACGCGCACGCCGCGAAAGGCGCCATCGACCACGTGAAATTCTCCGTCGAGTTTCAGGGTGGGGCGCAATTCGCCGCGCCAGTCCGGATGCCGGTTGGTCCAGACGGACGCGGGCAGAACCATCGCTCCGCTGGCTTTCACGCGCGGCGGATAGTTCCAGGAATAATTGGCCAGCCAATTGCGAGCCATGGGAGTGAGCAAAGGCGCGATTTTTTGGCCGTCGAAATCAGACGCGACGTTGAAGGTGACTTCGCGGGTGGCCACGTTCAGTGTGGCGCCGGCATCGAGTTTTCCGCCGTAGAGTTTGGCCGATAGCTTTTCGATCGCCAATTCCGGGGCGCGCCATTTTCCGGAGCAATGAATTTCATCGAGATCCAGCTTGGGCGAATGAATGCCGGTGGCGTCACATTCCAACGTGAGCGGATAACGCGCGACGTTCGTCCACCAGGCCCAGCTTGAGTTGACGGCCGGCGCGTTGGTGGCCGGCAGCAGCGTGGCCGAGAGGCTGAATTGCCGGGCGCTGCCCCAAGCCGTGACCGCATTGCTCCCCTCCAATTCGCCCTGGCCGGAAAGCGGGATGGCATTGGTCAGCGAGTGGTCCCAATGAGCGGCGAAGTGAACATTCTCCGCGTGATTGGAATGGCTTTGGGCCGATTCCGCCGTGAGGTTCAGTTCCGCGTGAACCAGGTTCGTGTCTTGCTGCGTGGAAAATAGCTGCAAGGTCAGGATCAAATTCGTCGTGGCGGCCCAGGGCGTGTCGGCCGTTCGGGCGCGAAGATTGATTTCCGCGCGGGATAGCTGATTACTGCCGGGAGGCGCCAGGAGCACGGTGGATCTAAGGCCTTCGGCTGTGCCCCAGGGTGTATCGGCGCCGGGCGCTTCGAGGAACAGGCGGACGGCGATGTTTTCGACGTGCCGCGCATCGCCGCGGACATCAAGTTTCAGCGCGGGCGGAGCGGCAAAATGGATTTGCTCCAGCGTATCGGCGAGGCGGCGCAGACGGTCCTGCAACGCTCCCGCTTGCGGCGGCTGCCGCCCGTGGAAAATTTTCCATTCGCGGATTGCCGAGGCGTTCGTCACGGCGCCGGAGAGCTGAATGCGGGCGCCGGCCACTTGCGCCTGCAAATCGTCGAGTTCCCAGACGTCGTTTGTCAGCAGTTGCAGCTCCGTCTGGATGTTGTCGATGGTTAATTCGCGCCGCGGCTCGTTGCTGGAGATGACTGGCCACGTGAGCTGCCCCTGGCGCAATAAAAGAGACTCGACTTGAAGGCGCCGCTTCAACAAGGCCGCGTAATCGAGCCGCACCTGGACTTCCTTGAGCGTCAAATGCGGGCTGGCGACATCATTGGTCCGGCCAAAGAAAACATTTTCAGCCACGATGCCGCGATCGGGACGCCAGCGCAGCCGTGAGAATTGCAGGTCGAGCCCGCGCGCGTGCAATTTTTCGAGCAGCGGTTGCTTGATGAAGTTCGGCAGGCCGACGGAATCGAGGTAAAGCACCGCGCCGACCAGCGCGAGCAGGATGAGCAGCACCGCGATTCGACATCCCCGAAAAAACATCCGGAAACGACGCCAGCGGCGGGGTTTGGCTTCGGTCGCCATGTCAGTGTGATGAAGGAATCGTCAGGCAATATCGCACGGCTCCTAGAAGGTCCGGCGGAAACTCGAAAATCCACGGCTCGCCATCCAGCATCACCGAAGCGTAAACCGTGTCGAGGCGCGCCGTGCCGCCGATTTGCAGGTTCAACTTTGGACCATTCTTCAATTGAATCGAAAGCTGGTATCCGCCCTTGTAAAAGCCGAAATCCGGCAGTTTTGCCGCCCCGTGCCCAACCCAGGCGAAGGCCGAAAGGTGCCCCAACTCGCGGATGGTATCTTCGATGCATGAATCATTGATGATGGCGTTCGTGCCGACCGTCAATGACCAGCCGTTCGTGCCGTTGCGGGTCACCTGGCGCGTTTGTCCGTTATCATGGATGGTGATGTTCGCGACGTCATTGATATTGAAATTCCAGATTTGACGATCGCGCAATTCCCAGCTTGCCGACGGCAACGCCTCGAAATCCGCCGGTGCAATGCCGTAGACGGAATCTTCTCCGATGCGCCGCGCAAAAATCTGGCCGTTGCTGTTGGTGCCAAAATCCAACTCGGTCGGCGGATTGGTCGCGGTCAGGGAAGCCGCCCAGGAAACGGTGTATTTTCGCGTTGGCGAGGTCAGACCGTAACGGGCGAAATCGGGTTCGGTGACCGAATCCTTCTCAAAATCGGCGACCTGCAGCTCGGACAAAGCGCGCGCGAAGCGCGCGGCGAGGATTTGATCCACCGGAAAATTCCGCGATGCCATGCTCCAGTCGCCATTGGTCTGCCAGCGCAACGAAAAATGATCCAATCCGTTGACCTTGATGGAATCAATCGCGCCCACCAGTGTGAGCAGATGCCGGTCGCGAAAGATGTCGTAAGACGCGTTCCATTCGCCCAGCGCGTTGGTTGAAACGGCGACAATGGCGTTCTGGTCGCGCCGCCGCGCGAAGATCAGGCCCGGGCTGTTCGTCAGTTCCCTTCCAAAATCCAGCTCCAGGATGGTGTTCGTGTCTTGTCCCAACGCGACGGTCAGCGCGGGCGGTTGCAGGCCGAAGCTCTCGAGGTCCGCCTTGGGGTCATCGGATACAAACCTGGCGATGCGCGAATTCTCGAGCTTTTCCAGGGCTGCGTCCACTTTTTCGCCGTCGGCGCGCGCCTTCATGGGAAAAGCCATCGCCCAGAGTTTGTTCGTCGAGTCGCGCTGAAGCATCACGGACCACTGGCTTTTCACCGTGTTGGTCACGATGATGCGATTGAAGGCCGCGCTATTGAAATCGGCGAGTGTCTTGTCACGCCAGGAATTCGCATCAGGCGGAAACAAATTCAGGATATCGGCGTCCACGATGGCGACACCGCCAATGCCCGGCACCCGGACGAACACCTGGTCGCCGGGCGAAGTGCGGTGGCCGAAATAAATCGGCCCGCCCGAGTTCAGAACGAGGGAAAGCTGCGGCGGGTCGATGCCGAAATCCTGGTCGGCTTTGGGGTCCTTTCGCATTTCCTTCTCGGAAATTCTTTCAACCACGGTGAGCTTCTGCAGGCCTTGAAGCAGCGCGAGGATGTTGGTGCTTTGTGCGGGATAGACCACCGGTTCCGTCAATTGCCAGGAATCATTGGTGCGTTCGGCGCGAATTTCGGGCTGCCCCGCGGGGCGAATTTGCACGGTTTCGATGGCTTTTGCGTTGAAGCCCGGCAGAAGATAATGCGGCCCGGTCAGCGGGCGGGGGCGGTAGCGGTCAAAGAGAAAAATGAAAGCGAACAGGGCCACCGCCGCCGTCAGCCAGAGCCAGGTGTTCTTGGCACTCATGTGACGGGATTATTTTCTGCGCCGCAGCCACACCAGGCCGCCAAACAAAAGAATTCCACCTGGAATCGCGCCCAGCAAAATCCCTTTCACCGCATTCAGTTGGTGCTGGTTGAGCAGCAATCGGTACTCAGTGATGCGCCGCGGACCCACTCCCGCCAGCAAGGTCGTGCGTTCCAGCAGCCAATTGACCGCGGAGTCGGCGAAGTCCTGGTTCATGCCGGCGTCAATTAATTGATTGTTCAGAAAAAGGGAGTCGCCGGTGATCAACATCCGCGTCGTGCCGCGCTCGGTGACGACGCCCTTGGCCGCGCCTTTTTCCACGGCGACCATCAAGGGAAATGCCCGCCTTTCGCCCGACGGATTGTCAGCGAGAATGGAATTTGGGCTGGAGTAGGCGAGCTCGGTGACTTGCGGTTCATCCGGGGACTGCGAGGGAGCTTTGATGCGGGACACGGGGCGAGGCATGACAATTTCGAGCGGCGCATTCTCGCCGATCAATGGCTTGGTGATTGCGTGCGGCGCCAGGTTGGTGACGATAAACGCGGTGCCTTTGCCATTCTCCGACATGCTTAAGTCGAGCACGATGCCCGGGGAAACCCTCACGTTCCATTTCGCCAGCAACGATTCCAGGCCGGTATGATGCTTTACGGAATTCCAGTCGAACAAAGCGAACAATCTTCCGCCTTGGTCGAGATATTGATCGATTTTATCGAGTTCGTTCGTTTGAAATTCCGCATGCGGCCCGAGGATCACCAGCAGGTTGCAATCGAGCGGGATCGTGTTGGTGTTCAGCAGATTGTCGAGAATGGCGTTCGTGATGTAATTCTGGTGGAAAACCTGCAACAGTTTGGTGTAACCGCTGAGCGGATCCGAGTTGTTTGGCAGGCTTTCGCCGTGTCCGGCGAGAAAGTAAGCCTTTAGCGGCTTTTCCTGCGTGATGCCGAAGAGCTTGGAGGTGAAAAGCATTTCGCCGTTAAACGCGATGCGTTTGCGGTTAATGACAATTTGCGTCTGATTCTGGTTCGTGGATTCGGATTGCCCCAGTTCGTCTTTGTATGTCGTGAGCCAGGAACCATCCACAAACGCCGTCCGGCCGCCGGAATCGAAGATGATGAAATTACGGTTGGTGCGGCCCCCGAGACCGTATTTGGCTTGCAGCGCAGCCGCCTCGCCCGGCTCGCGGTAATAGTCCACCGTTTTGACCGACAATTTCCGCGTGTGCGACTGATATTCGTTCAGGAGGCTGACAATATCGCTGTAAAGCGGGTCCTCCTTGTCGTAGTAAACCGTGACGTCCACGTGGTTGGTCAGGCTTTTGAGCACGCTGATGGTGCGCGGCGACAGCTTGACCTGCGTGTCCGCGCTCAAATAGTAGCGTTTGAAAAAGTACTGGCTGCTCAGGTAATTGGCCCCGGCCACGATGGCGAACACGGCGATGCTGGCGAGGGTCACGCTGAGGGCGATGCTCCATTTGCGGCGCGGTGAAAAGCTCGGCTGAGGTGGGTTGGAAGTGGCCATGTTATTTCCAGCGGCGGCTTTCGATGACGCGCAACGTCAGAAATAAAAAGAAAAACGTCACACTCACGTAAAACACAATGACGCGCGTGTCCAGTATCCCGCGGGTAAAATCAATCATTTGCTGCGCCAGGTTGAAGAAGGACAGCAGTTGCGCCTGCCAGTGAATGGCTGGAGTAACGGACTGGGCCAGCCAATTCAGCATCAAGATCACGATGCCCGCCACCAAGGTGAGCATTCCGGCCACGACCTGGCTTTTGGTCAGCGCGGAAGCGAAACAACCGATCGACAAAATGAAACAGCCCGCCAGGAAAAGCCCCAGGTACATGCTGCACAATGTTCCTTTATCGAGCGCGCCCGGTTGATTGGCGAAATGCTGGACGATGAACAGGTACGCCAGCGTCGGCAGCCACATGACCACGAAAAACACCACGGCGGCGGTGAATTTCGCCGCGACGATTTGGACGTCGCCCACCGGGGTGGTGGTGAGGGTTTCAAAGGTGCCGGAAGCTTTCTCCTGCGCGAACAGCCGCATGGTGATGATCGGGGCCGTGAGGACGATAATGATCCACAGCAAAAGATTGTTGAAGAACAGTTGCGTGATGGGCATGGACACGGGCTCGGTGCCCACGGTGTTCAAGAGCGTCAGCACTAAATCCAATCCGACCAGCAGAGCCAGCCCGGCAATAATCACGTAACCGGTGATCGAGAGGAAGAAGCTGGCCAGTTCGTGGCGTGTGAGCGTGAGGTATGCCCGCATCAAACCCCTTCCTCCTCTTCCGGCGGACGGGTGACCTTGACGTAAATGTCTTCGAGTGAATGGCGGTTGCGCGTCAATTCGCGCAAATGCCAGCCGCGTTCCTTGGCCAGCGCAAAAATGAGCGGGCGCAAATCCATGCCGTTGCTGGGCGCGAGCGAGCACCGGAAAAATTCGCCGTCGGCGGGCGAGACGTCGTAATGCTCGACTTCCGCCATCTGCGCGAAACACTCGCACAGGATTTCGAGCGGCGCGGCGATTTCCGTGATAACCTGGCCGCTGCCGCTCATCAATCGCTGCAAATTATCCGGCGTGTCCGCCGCGAGGATTTTTCCGCCGAACATGATGAGCATGCGGTTGCAGGTCATTTCCGCCTCGGGAAGAATGTGCGTCGAAATCAGCACGGTATGTTTGCCGGCGAGGCTCTTGATCAATTTGCGCACGGACCGAATCTGGTGCGGGTCCAGGCCGATCGTGGGTTCATCGAGAATAATCAATTCCGGCTCGTTGACGAGGGCATCGGCCAGCCCGACCCGCTGCCGGTAGCCCTTGGACAATTGCCCGATGATGCGCTTGGAAACGTCCGTCAGGCTGCATTGCTCCATGACGGTGTCCACGCGCTCGCGTGAACGCCGCAGGCCCAGATCCTTCAACCGCGCGCGAAATTTCAGGTATTCGCGCACCCGCATGTCTCCGTGCAGCGGATTGTTTTCGGGCATGTAACCAATCCGCCGCCGGACTTCCGTGGAATCGTAAAAAACATCCAGCCCCGCGACCCGCACGCTGCCGGAGGTGGCCGGAAGGAAGCAGGAAAGAATGCGCATCGTGGTGCTTTTGCCCGCGCCATTCGGCCCGAGAAGGCCCACGATTTCCCCGCGTTTGACGGTAAAGGAGATGCCCGACACCGCGGTGTGGCCCGCGTATCGCTTGGTCAAATTTTCGACCTCAATCATCGAACCGTCATTCATTCGCAAAGCATAGTTTAGTCAGGAAATGTCCATTTGAGCCAACAAAATTTCCGGTCAACGCGGAGTTAATTCCACCACGTTCCGCCGCAGAACATTAAAACCGCCCGCCTGCTCAAGCGTCAGGATGTGCAACACCACGGTATCGCCTTTTTTTTTCGCGTATAACAATTTCGCCAGCCCGGTGACGTCGGCCGGAGGCGCCTCCCGGTCCACGGCCCAAATCAACATCTGGGGCGCCAGGCCGGCCTTCGCGGCTGGGCTGTCCGGCTGCACTTTCGTAATCACAAAACCGTCGGCGGCTTTTTCCAGAGTCAGGCCCAATTTTTGCCGGACCATTTGCGCGTTGAAGACCGAACTCTCCGGAACCAACCGCAGAGTCGCATCGCTGGTCGTGTCCCCGCGGCGATAGGTGATGGGGAATTCGTTCTCAGCATTCGAGGCAATCAGGTCACCGAATTCAATGAACGTTTTTGGCACGGTTCCGTTCACCTGCATCACAACATCGCCGGCGCGCAATCCCGCTTTTCCCGCCGGGCTGTCCGGCTGGACGCTGGTGATGACCAGTGGATACGAGCCGATTTTCACGCGGGCGCCAAACCAATAGGACCTCACGAATTCGGTGGGGAAAATATCATAAAGCGCATCTTCCACGATGCGGATCGGGATGGCGAAACCAATTCCCTGCACCGGCTCGCCATTGGGGGTTTGGTCGAGGGTGGCGACATTGATGCCAATCAACTGCCCGCGCAAATCCACCAGCGGGCCGCCGCTGTTGCCCCGATTGATGGGCGCATCCGTCTGCAACCAATTGCGATCGGTGAGTTCCTCGCCTTCCCGCGGCGCCATCCGGCTCTTGGAACTCAAAATACCGCGCGTCACCGAACCGCCCAGGTTCAACGGATTGCCGAGGGCCAGCACGGTTTCTCCCAGCAACAGGTCGTCTTCCTTGGCCATTTTAATCGCATGGAATTTCTCGCCGGGACGCGCTTTCAGTTTGAGGAGGGCGACATCGCTTTTCTCGTCGCTTTTGACCACGACGGCCTCGTACTCTTTCGTGCCGGTGCCGAACCGCACCTGGATTTGGGTGGCGCCACGAATGACGTGGTCGTTCGTGAGGATGTAACCATTTTCGTCAATCACCACCCCGGAGCCATAGCTGATAATGTCGTCGTAGGGCTGCTGGCCCCACATCTGCCGGCGCAATCGCTCGAATGGGTCGCGCACAGGCTCGGTGCCTTTCGCGGCGATGTTCACGACGCTCGGCATCACCTCCTGGACGGCGTTGACGGTGGCATCGCGGCGGATGTCGGTGTCCTGCGCGGGTGTTTCCAGCGCGGCAGAAAGACAAATTAACGCAATCAGCAGAACTTTTTGCTTCAAATGCATTCTCATATAACAGTCAGCGCGCTCTTTCGATGCGTTCAAAATTAAAGAAAGCCGCGCCATTGTCAGCAGGAGTTTTTCGGCTTCCCGCTTGACTTTGGCGATGCCCCGGCGCAAGCAATGCGCGGTGTTTTCGTTTCCGGAAAACTTTTATGCCCGGTGGCGCGCCCGGCGTGGCATTGCGCCCGCCTTGCGCGAAAACGAATCGAGCCCGCCCGAAAGCTTACTGCAGGCCGTCTGGCAACACCAGCGCCTGCATCGCGGCCAACTGACAACCTTGGACGCACGAACCGTCCGAATTCTTCATCCTGGCTTTTTGAGCCGTGAAGGCGGTCCGGATTTTCGCGGCGCCATTGTTCAATTCGGCGACGAGAAGCCCATCGGCGGTGATATCGAAGTGGATATCGAATGCGGCGGCTGGCGCGCGCACGGACATGATCGGAATCCCAATTTCAAAAACGTCATTTTGCACGTGGTCTGGCATGCAAACGCTACGCCATTGCGCACTGCGCCGCCCGCCATTGCCATTTCCGGAAAACTCGATGCGCCACTGGCCGAGTTGGGACTTTGGCTGAATTCGGAAGAATCGGAAGCGCTTCCGGAACCATTGCGCGGCCAATGTTCCGGTCCGCTGCGTGAATTGCCGCCGGAGAAAGTGCGCGAATTGCTGTTGCAGGCGGCGCGAATTCGTTTCCACGGCAAAGCCGCGCAATTTCAGGCGCGCGCCCGGCACGTGGGCTGGGAGCAGGCGCTGTGGGAGGGAATCTTCCGCGCGCTCGGCTACAAGCATAATGTCTGGCCGATGCAATGCCTTGCCGAGAGCCGCGAGCGATGGCTCGCGCCCCGCACTTCGCCACTGGCCTTGCAGGCGCGATTGCTTGGCGTCGCCGGTTTGCTGCCCGCCGAATTGACGCGCGCGAAGGCCGGCGCCGACAGTTATCTGCGGGAAGTGTGGGACCATTGGTGGCGCGAGCGCTCGGAATTTTCGGATTGCGCCCTGCCGCGCGAAGCCTGGCGTTTTCACGGCCAACGTCCGGCCAACCACCCGCAGCGCCGCCTCGCTCTCGCGGCGCATTGGCTCGCGGCCAACACGCTTCCGGCGAAATTGGAACGGTGGTGCGCGAAAAAATTCACCGATGGCGAAGCTTCGATGGCGTTGCTGGAAATACTGCAAATCGAGCCGGATGCGTTTTGGTCCTGGCACTGGACCATTCATTCGGCCCGATTGAAAAAGCCGCAGCCGCTTCTCGGCGCGTCCCGGGTGACGGATCTCGCCGTGAACGTTATCCTGCCGTGGCTATGGATTCGCGCGTTCGAAGGGAAAAATTCCGATTTGCAGCGCGAAATTGAAAATCGCTTCAGCGCCTGGCCCGCGGCGGAGGATAATTCCGTGCTGCGCCTGGCCCGCCAGCGGCTTTTGGGAATGTCGCGAGATTCTTCCCGTTCATTGCGCACCGCCGCTGAACAGCAGGGTTTGATTCAAATCGTTCGCGATTTCTGCGATCACTCCAATGCCGTGTGCGACAACTGCCGATTCCCGCAACTGGTCAAGGATTGGCGCGGGAATTCAAGTTGAACGCACTTCGTTGAATGTGAACTAAATAATTCGTGACAACATGAAATCACTTCGCTTTGCAATCGCCGTCCTTTCGTGCCTCGTGGCCATCACTGGGCTGCGCTCCCCGCGAAATCCAACTGCATTGTTGGCTAAGGCACGCCAACTCGATAGAACACCGAGACCCCGGTCTGCGGAGAAGGAAGTTGAATTTCGCCGTCCGGCAGAATTGTATAATCGGTTACTTCCGTCCATTGCACAGGCGCCGCGAGGCTGGTGGTGCTGTAAACGGTGAATGACGTGTTTTGTCCGGGCCAACTCAGGAGCGGTCCATCCGGGCCTATTTTTAATTGGAGAAGGGGCTGCTGTGTCGATGGATTCGTAGCGGTCACGGTTGAGTAGCTCACCAAGGCCGCATTGGAGGCGACATTCATCCACGTCGCCCATACCCAGTCGGCCGAGCGCCAAGGCTCAATGCGCGCCTCATCGAGAGTGCCTTTGAGATACCAGAAGGCATTGGTAAAGCGACCGATATTGAAAGCCGCATCCGCGGCGAAGTCCGTGCGGATGCCGCTGCTGGACGTTACGTCCACGCCGTCCACGTACAAAGATGCGGTGCCGGTGGCGCGGTTGGCCGCAACGAAAACATGATGCCAACCTCCCACGGGAACAGCCCCGGCGACGGATGCGGCCGTCAGCGTGGCCGTGCCATCACCGGTTTCAAGGCGGAGCATGCCGTCGGCGGTGTTGAAGGAATTGATGAACAGTGCGACACCGTTGGAGGAACCGCCGGCCGCTTTGTTGGCCCAGATCGTCTGGATATTCGTGGCAGTGGCGTCCAGCTTCACCCAGGCTGACAGCGAAAACGAATTGCCGAGGTCAATGGTTCCGGACGGAACCAGGCATTGGATCGTGCCGTTGAAAGTTTCTGCATTGCCGATCGGTCCGGAACTGGTCACCGTCGGCGCCAGGCCGCTGCTCGCGGAGTGAAGCGTGGTGCTATCCGCGTACGGAAAGCCGGTTTCCTTCAGATGCATCACGGCTGAGAAACCGGGCCAGGTGGATCCGTTTTTGGTAAAAGGCGGAGCGTTGGAGTCCGCCGGATTGCCCCAATAGGCCATGATGTAGTTCGTGCTGGAAGCAATGAGCGGCACATTCACCCATACGCTCGACACTCCATTTGTGTTCCACTGGTCAATTTCGTGGTTCAAGATGATTCCGGCTGGATCCGTGAAGCGCAAGTCGTTGGCCTTCGGCGAGGTGAATTGATCATACGCAAATCCGGGCACATTCGTGCTGAAGTTAACCAGCATGGGGAAGTTCGAGAGCGCTGTGCTGCGATTGTAGCCGGAGAACGTAATCTTCATGGAATGGCTATAGTCGGTTGGAATCAACGTTGGAGGCGGGCCTGCGACAAAGCGAATGTCATTCGTGCTCATATGATCGCGGACGCAGGGAATGCCCACGGCATCCACATAAATATAATAAGTTCCCGTCGGCAAATTGAGTTGATTGAGGTTGACGGAGAAAGAGGATCCGGACGGGGCGGTGGCCACCAGCGCGGCAATCGTCTTGTCCGCGGAAGCGTAAATTTCGTAATGATCGATGGCTCTCGGCTCACCGGAAATGGCGGCGCCCGTAAGATTGCCGGATGCGTCCAGTTGCACGTTCAATGACACATTGTTTTCTATCCCGGCCTCAATTGCGGTCCCTTCTTCCCAATCACTCCAGGTGGCCCATTGCATGCGAGTGAAATTGGGATTCAGATTGGTGTTGATTTCGGCTGCCCGTTCGACCAGGCAGAGCGCATTGCTGCCGGGGAGATATTTGCCGAGCGACCAACCGACCGATTTCGTCAGCGTTCCATTAAATTGAGAGCACATTCCGGCAAACGCCTTCTTGGTGTGGCTCTTGATGGTGCTGTACTCGCTGATAACCGCCGCGAGGTTAAATGGATTATTGGACGGCGGCGGTGTCGCTTGATTGAAATCATCCGTCCATTGAAAGGTTTCATCTTCCCACGATTCATTGATATAACTGGTTCCTTGTTCCACCCAAACCATGTTGCCTCCGCTGGCTTCCGTGTCGCTTTTGATGGTTGTCATGTTCGCCGAGCCGGCGGCGCTGCGGACGCCAAAAAACATCAAAATAGGCGATCCGATGCTGACCGGTTCACGCTCGTAATTGGGATCGGTGAAATAATTGGTCTGGCAGTAATGGATCTGCGCTTCGAGATTGGAGACACTCGTTCCGCCGCGCACTCCTTTATCGACCATCAGGATGTAAGTAAACTTGTTGCCGGGAGTGGCAGCCAAAATCTTTTTTACTCTCAGCGTGACGTTGTCGGTGATGTCTCCCTTGCCATACCAATTGATGATCACGCCGTTGAATCCCCGGTTCTTCATGTCGTTGATCATCGCGGTCACGTACGCGTCCGAATCACAATTGACGCCGATTTGAATATGATTGCCCGGGCCAAACCAGGGCGTCGCGTGGGCGAACCAGCGTAAGTCAGGACGGCTGGGAATCAGCGTGTGCACGTCCATCCTGGA
>DATNEA010000071.1:0-86639 GCA_035606845.1 Candidatus Angelobacter sp.
ATTTATGAACCAGGCATTACTTGAAAAAATTGAGTCGGAACAATTTCGCAAAGACAAGGCGGAATTCAACGTGGGCGATAGTGTTCGCGTGCACACGAAGGTCGTGGAAGGCGACAAGGAACGCATCCAGATTTTCTCGGGCGTGGTGATCGGCAAGCGCGGGCGCGGGTTGAACGAGACGTTCACCGTGCGCCGCATCAGCTACGGCGAGGGCGTGGAGCGCATTTTCCCGGTGCATTCGCCGCGTGTGGACAAGATTGAAGTGGAACGCCAGGGTTCGGTTCGCCGCGCGAAGCTGACTTACCTCCGCAAGCGTCTCGGCAAGGGCGCGACGTTGGTGAAGGAAAAGGAAAGCAAGGCGGAACCCGCTGCCGCTGCGAAGTAATTTTTTTCCGCCCATCTTCGCTAACGCTACGACGCGGCGAGCCGGCGGTTTCAGTAGATTTAGCGCCGCGAGTCTGAAAGGATTCGCGGCGCTCATTTTTTTTGGTTGGGGAGGCCGAGGGGATTGGAGCGCGGGCATTTGCTCCGCTCGTTGCTCCCGGAGCCATCTCGCGGAGCGATGCTCCGCGCTCCGTTTCAGTGGGTTGTTCCGGACCAGGTGAGGTTTTCCATCGTTTCGACTTTCCATTCATTATTCCGCAACGACAGGGTGAGGGCGCCGAGGTCGCTGGCGCAGAGGGTGGGGATGCGATGTCTGGCCAGGCGCGCCAGCAAGGGATGGGGCGCGCGGCGTGTGGCGGGGGACTGGGAATCGGCGATGAGGATGAGTTGCGGGTGGATGGCGGCAAGCAGGGTGTCGCTGAGCGGTTCGGTTTGATCGGGCAGGCCGGCGATGACGATGTCGGCGTGGAGATCGGCGCGGCTTTCGAGCAGGGCTTGCTGGCCGGAGCGGCCGAGATTGGAGAGGAACAGGATGCGCGTGCCTTCAGTTTCACCAAGCAGGACGAGGGAGTTGTCGTCGGCGCGCTTGAAGTCGCTGGTTGCTCCAGGGTGGAGAACGGTCCAGTGGCAGAAGGCGTCGCCGCAATTGACGATGGCGTGGCGCGCGGGCGTAGTTTCGAGCGATTGCAGGATGCTGCGATAGGCGGGTGAGCGAAAATGGGCGGCGCTGGTGATAATTTTTTCGATATGCGTGAGCGTGTCGAGCGTGGCGAAGCCGCCGACTTGCTGGACGCTGCCGTGCGTGAGCGCGAGGCTGGGGATGGAATTGATGCCTTCTGCACGGAGCCACGGTTTCAGGAGGAGTTCGACGGAATCGGTGTTGCCGCAATCGATGAGGAGGTCGTTGGCGTCGCCGGGGGCGTCGCAATAGACGGCGTGGCCGCCGTTGAGTGGGAGGATGGTGAGGCGCGTGGCGGAGCGTTGGTGGAGAAATTGAACGGTCCAGATGGAAAGGAGCAAGAGGAGCGCGGTAAATTTAGCGGCGCGCCATTCGCGTTGGAAAAGCCAACCGGTGAACGCGGCGAGGAGGATTGAATAATAGAGAAGGATCGTGAACGTGCCGGGCGCGGCGACATACCAATAGGCATGAGGCCAATGCGCGAACCAGAGGCTGGTGATGCGGAGCCCTTCCATGAAATGCCAGCCGAGAAAATTGAAGGCGGCCGCGCCGGGCGCGAACCATGCGGCGAGCAGGAGGCTGATGATGTTGCAGACGAGCACGGCACCGCAGAGCGGGACGGCGAGGAGATTGGCGGGGGTGCTGACGGGGGTGAGGATGTGGAAATAGAGGGCGACGAGCGGAATGGAGGCGAGCCATGCGGCGAAGGATGAGCAGAGCAGGTCGAGCGTCCAGCGCAGCGGCGTGTGCAGGTACGGTTGCCACCGTGGGCGAAGTTCTTCCGGCAGGAGTGGATCGGGCTGGAGCGCGCGTTGAATGAGGGCATCGAAAATCGGCATGATGCGGAAGATGCAGTAGACGACGACGAACGAGAGTTGAAAGCCGGCTTCGAATAATTGGTGTGGTTGCCAGAGCAGAATGATGAACGCGGCGGTGTAGAGGGAATTCAGGACATCGACGGGGCGTTTCAGCATCCAGCCGAAGATGACGATGGTGAGCATGACGGCGGCGCGAACGGCGGAGGGCGACCAGCCGGTCAGGGCGACGTAGGACCAGCAGAGTGGAATCAGGATGAGGCCCAACGGCACGCGCGGCATACGCAACCAGCGAAAGGTATAAAAGAAAATGCCGAAGAGGATCGCCATGCGGAGGCCGTCCACCGCAAAAATGTGAAACGTGGAGGCGCGGACGAAGGGCTCGGTCACGTCGTCGGTGAGATACGTTTTGTCGCCGAGCGTGAGGCTTTGTTCGAGGCGGAGGGTTTCGTCGGTATTGGTGCGGCCAATGGCGAGGGCGGTTTTGGCCCAGGCGAGGAAACGATCGCGGAACGGTGGCGCGGTTTTATCTGTGCTGAGGAGTTGCCAATCGGCGGGTTTGGCTTTGAGTTGGAAATAGATTTCCTGGTGGCGGAGCCAGGCGCGGCGATCGAAGAGGCCTTCGGCGATGGGCAGGGGCGGGGTTTCGATGACGCCGTAGATTTGAACCTTTTGGTCCTGGAAAAAATTTTTCGGCAATTGGCCGGAGGTGCTGATTTCGATTTGGCCGGAGGCGGGTTGCCAATCGGTTCGGGTTTGGAGGGCGGTGACGTTCAGGCGCGCGAGGGTGGTGAAGGTTTGGCCGCGGTCGCTGTCGAAGGCGCGTTCGGTAGGCGTGGCGGCGAGGGTGCCGCGGAGGGTGGCTAGTTGGGGTTCGCCGGTGAGTTGGAGTCGGAGGTCGGTGGGGGAAATGATGGCCGAATGAAGTGCGAGATTGGTCCAGCCGGCGAAGAGGAGCAGGGGATACAACAGATACAGGCGAAAGCGCGGGAGCAGGAAGGCGGCGAGGGCGAACGCGAAGGAGATGCTGAAAAGGCAAAAAAGCGGCAGTTCAAAGAAATGGCCGAGTGCGATGCCGATCGCGAAGAGGATTGCGATGATTCCCAGGGGCCGTTTCATCAGCGGCGGGAGGGTAGCGACGCGCGGGGGATTTGGGAACAAGGATTTTAACCACGGATGGACACGGATGAACACGGATGAAAAAAAGGCTTTTACGCGAATTGCGCGAATGGGCGCGAATTTTTGACTGTAGATGGACCCGGATATGCAATTCCTATGGCGAGGGGATTCCATCACGCGCTATGCGCTCCGGAAGAATAATGGGGCTGTGCGGCAGCGGCAGCCTTACCTTGGGAAAGCACAGGCGACTGGAAAGTAGCCTGAATCCGCAGGCAGGAATGCCTGCGCTACGGGATTGATGCTAGGTGTTGGCTTCGGGTTCGCCGGACAGATTGATTTCGGTTTTGGGCCACCAGCGGAGGCCGGTGCCGAGGGCCCAGAGTAAAATCATTCCGGCGGTGGCGCCGGAGGTGTCGATGAAGACGTCGGTGACTGTGGGGGTGCGGGTGGCGACGTAGCGTTGGTGGAATTCATCGGTGGAGGCGTAGAGGAAGACGATGAAGATGGCGAGGGAGGCGTGACGCCATTGCCAGGGGCGCGGGTCATTCCGGACGGGTTTGCGGATGGCGCGCCAGAGCAGGAAGGCGAGCACGGCGTATTCGGTGAGGTGCGCGCATTTGCGGCAAAGGTGGTGGATGAGTTCGACGTGTTGCTCGGTCATGTGCGGGAACAACCAGTGCAGGAGGGGGACGATGATGCGCGAGGAGTGGGTATAGGATTTGGCATCGCTCGAGCCGAAGAAGATGAGGGACATCCAGGCCAGCGGCAGCAACCAGTATTTCAAAAATGAACGCGTTTTGGACACGATGACAGGAAACAGGGTTGCGCGTGGGATGCAAAGGGAATTTTTGGAAAGGAACTCGCGGGAGGGGGGAAGATTCAAAAGTCCAAAGAAAAGCTTCACGCGTGCAGGCTCCGGAGAAACTTCAAGCTATAAACCCTCACCCCGGCCCTCTCCCATCCGATGGGAGAGGGGAATGGTTCACCGTTGGGGACTTGAATATTGCTGGGTTGATCGCAGGGCGAAGCGGGGAGTTGGATTTCAAACGCCGCCGGTGCAGTGCGTGGCAGGCTGGGCAGCCTGCGATGCAGCAGGTTAGGCAACCTGCGTTACGGTGCGGGAGGCGCGCCGATCAGGAGATCGGCGCCCCGAGGTCTCAATAAATTGGCTGTTGGGGAATGGTTTGATAGTAGCCGCGCGGTTTGTGTTCATCGGCCGTGCGCTGCACGTGGGTTTGTTGCACCAGATTCAAATAGTATTGGGCCTTGGCATTGTTAGGGTCGATTTGCAAAACGGCGCGGAATTTTTGTTCGGCCAGATCCAGGTAGCCTTTTTCGTATAGTGATTGAGCGTAGGATGCTTCGCGCGCGAGGTCGGCGTGGTAAACTGTAACGGGTTTTGGATGAGGCGGGGTTGAGCAGCCGATGGTGGCGGAAAGAAGGATCGATGCGGTCAGCAGAATTGTTCCAAGGTGGCTCATGATTATGGGCCGTGCGGCTGCGCAGCAAAATTAGTTCGTTGTGCCGTTGCGGCGGGCGGAGGTCATGAAGCTGAGATATTCGGTGAGTTGTTGCTTCATTTCCTTGCGCGAGACGATGGCGTCGATGAGGCCGTGGTCGAGGAGAAATTCGGCGGTTTGGAAGCCGGGGGGCAATTCGGCCTGAGTCGTGTCTTTGATGACGCGCGGGCCGGCGAAGCCGATCATGGCGCCGGGTTCGGCGATGATGAGATCGCCCACGCTGGCGTAACTGGCCATGACGCCGGCGGTGGTGGGATGGGTCAGGATGCTGATGTAGGGCAGTTTGGCCCGGGCGTGATAGGCGAGCGCGCCGCAGGTCTTGGCCATTTGCATGAGGCTGAACATGCCTTCATACATGCGCGCGCCGCCGCTGGTGGATATGATGATGACGGGCAGATTTTTTTCGGTAGCTTTTTCGATCAGGCGCGTCAATTTTTCGCCGACGACGGAGCCCATGGAGCCGCCGAGGAAGCTGAAGTCCATGACGCCGAGGGCGGCGCGGTGTTCGCCGATTTTGCAGAGGCCGGTGATGACGGCGTCTTTGAGGCCGGTGGATTTTTTGTATTCGGCGAGTTTGTTGGCGTAGGAGGCGACGCCGGTAAATTCCAGGATGTCGACGCTGGTGATGTCGGGGTTGAGTTCCTCGAAGGTGCAGGTTTCGACGAGGGAATGGATGCGTTCACGGGCGCCGATGGGAAAATGATACTGGCAACGGGGGCAGACTTTGAGGTTTTCGTCGAGTTCCTTGTCGAAAACCATGGTGCTGCATTTGGGGCATTTGGTCCAGAGGCCTTCGGGGATGTCCTTTTTCTTGGCTTTGGAGGTGCCCAGCTTGGATTTCTTGACGAAGGTGGTGTTGGCGGATGGCGGTGGGGGCGTGACAGCGGGTTCGGTGGTTTCCAAGCCCAACGATTTCTTTGTGAACGTTGTTGTAGCCATTTCGGAATTTTAAGCTTTATGGGTGATTAGAACAAGAGGGTTTGTGACGTTCGCGCAGGTTGGCAACCTGCGGCACAGCAGGCTGGGCAGCCTGCGCTACGGGGGCTTTGCTTTCGAGCGTTGAGGCAGACTTGGAGTCGCGTCTATATCCCCAACCGAATACGCAGCTGATGATACCCAGCAGCAACCCGAGGATGGCGGAAATAGCCAAAGCTATAATGAGGATTTTCTGATCTCGCTTGTTCTTGAAAATCTTCATTTCAGCTCTTCACGTTCCTCGGGCGAGGGTCCAGACGCTGACTTCGGCGGCGCCGGCGGCGAGGAGGACGCGGGCGCAGGCATCGGTGGTGGCGCCGGTGGTGAAGACGTCGTCGAAGACAAGGATGCGTTCGCCATCCAGTTTGCGGCGGTTTTTCATGGTGAAGGCGTGGCGCATGTTTGCTGAGCGTTTTTCGCGCGTCAATTTGGTTTGGGTTTCGGTTGCGGTGACGCGCTGGAGCAGGGTGGTGTTCATGGGGATGCCGGCGGCGGCGCTCAGGAAGGTGGCCAGGCGTTCGGCCTGGTTGAATTCGCGTTTGCGTTTTTTGGCCCGGTGCAGCGGCACGGGGACAATCCAATCCCAGGTTTGTTGGCGCAGTTCGGGCACGGCTTCCCGAATGACGAGGTCGGCGAGGAACGGCTCAAACCAGAGGGCGCGTTTGTATTTGTATTTGTGAATGGCTTCGAGGACGGGCCCGCTGGCAGTGACGGCGGAGCGGGCGGAACGGAAATGCAATTCCAGTTCGCGACAGTTGGTGCATTCGAACGCGCCGGTGAAACTGCCGGGGAAGGGGAGGCCGCAGCGTTCGCAAAAGGGCGGTTTGATGAAGCGGACCTTTTGCCAGCATTGAGGACAGACGTAGCCTTCGGCGCGGGTGGCGCGGGCCGCGCCGCAAATCTGGCAGACGTTGGGATAAACGAATCCCAGCGCCGCTTCAGAAATGGCCTTGAGGGAAGAAGCCATGTTCAACGGTTCGCGATGGATTATCCCAGTCTGCGCCTGGGATTCATCGCGTGAACGGGTGTTGCAGGGCGCATATTGGCGGTTCGCCAGCCGAAGACAAGCAAAGTTACGAGCAGAATGGGGAGGGCGACCCAGCCGTTGACGATGGCCATGCGGCCATTGCCCCACCACCAGGCGTTGGTGTCGAGCGCGGGCCTGGTGATGATGTCCCAGGCTTTGACCCAAAAAATCCAGCCCATGTGCAGGCCGATGGAGAAATACAAATTGCCGGTGCGTTGATAGGCCCAGCCGAGGAGCAGGCCGGCAAGGCTGAGGTTGAAGAAGCCGGGAACGATGGCCTGGAGATCGCCGAAGTTCCGGAGCATGAGCGGGAGCAGTTGCAAGCCCGAAAGCCAGGTGACGGTGGCGGGGTCCCTGGCGCTTTCGAAGTAGTGCATGATTGCGTAAAACATGCTGCTGAGGAGGAGGGCAAATATCCAATGAAACACTTTGCGCAAAGCGCCGAAAATTGCGCCGCGAAAGAGCAGTTCTTCGAGTGTGGCGATGAGGATGGCAGCGCCGGCGGCACTGAGAAGTTTTTCCACGATTTCGCTGCTGGAAAGGTGGCGGCCTACGTGGCGAGCGTGGCAGGCGAAGGCGAGGGCGGCGACGATGGCGAGTGAGATGAAACCGAGCAAGAAACCGGCGCCGAGCTTTTTCATCTGGCCGCGAGGTTTGACGAAACCGACGTCGGCGAAGGTGTTAAAGCCAAGGTTTTTGACGAAAGGCCACAGGCCGATGAGGGCGAGGCCGAGGATAGTGCGATCGACGTAGCGGTGAAAGGGTTCGGTGGCGAGTTTCGATCCGGCGTGGATGAAGGAATGGGCGAGCCAATAGAGCGGCGGGGCGAGCAGGGCGCCCCCGATGAAAACCGCAATGATGTAAATGAGCAGCGCTCGCAGCGGTCTCATGGGCGCGACGATAGGGGCGGAAGTTCCAAATTCCAAGTTCCAAGTTCCGTGGAAAAGCTCCAAGCGTCCAAGCTCTCAAGCTCCAGAGAATATCCAAGCATCAAGCTCCAATCCATCGCGGCAGATTTTGGAGCTTGGAAGTTGATGTTTCTCTGGTGCTTGGACGCTTGGGGTTTGGAGCTTTTATCGACATGGCGGAATGTATTCCGCGCTCCATACGCTTGGAGCTTTGCTTCCGCGGTGGTTTTTATATCTTCGGCGGCGTGGCGGTTCAAAATCGCATTGTGAAGGTGCAAAAGCGCAACCGGGCGCTGGTCCGGTTCGATGAAGCACGGATTTGCCGCGCGGTTTTTCGAGCGGCGGAGTCCATTGGCGGTTTTCACCAGGATTTTCTGGGAGGCATCAATGGCAAGATTTTCGAGATGTGCCGCTCGGATGAGGCGATTGCGGAATTTATTTCCAACATGGCCGTCGTTTGCCTCAATTCCAACCCGCATCACCTGATTTCGAATTTTCCGCCGACGATTGAGACGATCCAGGACGAGGTGCTGCATGCGTTGCGCAGCTACGGATTTCAGAACACGGCGGACGCGTATGAATGCTATCGCTGGGGCCGGCATTGGCTGCGCGAGGGCGACATCACGCAGGCGCAATTCGTGGGGAACGGTTTTCCGAAGGTGAGCATGGCGAGGGCGCTGGCGTGGAATCATATTCACGGTTGCGACACGGTGGCGGGGTTGAACGAAATCGTGCGTGAGGGGAGATTGAATAACCTGATTGCGGAATCGCTGGCGATCTATGAAAAGTCCTTGAATGACGCGGCGGCGAAAGTGATTTCGCGGTTCAACGCCGGCGACAAGATCCGGATGATGTGGATTACCGGGCCGAGTTCGTCGGGAAAAACGACGTCGACGGTCAAGCTGACGGAGCGGCTGGAGAAGCAGGGGTTTCGCTTTGTGATGTTGAACCTGGATGATTATTTCTGGCCGCTCGTGGAGCATCCGACCGATTGGATCAACGACCGGAATTACGAGACGCCGGAAGCGCTCGATATCCAGTTGCTGAACGAGCATTTGAAGGAGTTGTTGGAGGGCAAGAAAGTGGAGAAGCCGAATTACAGTTTCAAGGAGGGCCGGCGGATGGGCACGAAGCCGGTGCGGCTGGAGTCGGACCAGGTGTTGTTGCTGGATTGTTTGCACGGGCTTTATCCGCCGATCACGGAGGGCATCGATGTCTCGACGCAGTTCAAGTTATACATCGAGAACCAGAACATGATTTATGAGGGGGATGGGAGCGGGAAACGGTTGACGCGGTTCACGGACCTGCGGTTGTTGCGGCGGATGTTGCGGGATTCGCGGCATCGCAATCACAGCCCGCTGCGGACGATCCTGCACTGGCATTACGTGCGGGCGGGGGAATTGTTCAGCATCATTCCGCTGGCCGGCGCGGCGGATTTTGTGGTGAATGGAGGGTTCCCGTTTGATTTGCCGGCGCTGAAACCGTTTTTTGAGGGCGCGCATGGGTTGCTGCCGAAGCAGGAGGATTTTGAATCGTATTCCGGCTTCCTGGACGCGCAGATTCGCTTTGATTACGTGCGGCGGCTCATCGAAAGCGTGGACGGCCTGAGCTTGGAGCAGGCGGCGGATCATGATCTCATTCCGGGCGATGCGATCATTCGGGAGTTTATTGGGGGGAGCACGATTCGGATTCCGCATAATGAGTGAGGGCGGGACCTTGAAGGCGTTTCTGTGCAGTTGGAATTAACGCAAAGACGCAAAGATGCAAAGACGCCAAGGGTTCGAATTTTTTCGGTTTTGTCATCATTATCAATTGAGCGAGGCTTCATCGTCGCGCTTGGTTTTATTGTCTTAACTTTGCGTCTTCGCATCTTCACGTCTTTGCGTTAATTCAAAACCGCACAATATGATGGGTAAACGACCTTCGACCGTTTCAGTTGGCAATCTGCGCGGGGCGTGCTAAATAAGCTTGGTGGCACAAGCGGATATTGAAACTCAAGCAACGAGTACGGCGCGCTCGCCGGGGCCGTTCGGGCGTTTTTATTTGCAGGAACTGCTCAACAGCGGCGGGATGGCGGATATCTGGCTCGCGACGGATTCCAACAACAAGCCCTTTGCGCTGCGGCGAATGCTTGAAAGCTATAAGTGGAATTTCTTCGCCAAGCGCCGGTTCATCCGCGGCTGCGAAATCCTCGCGTCGATTGCGGATAACGAGAACATCATCGGTTACGTGGAGCACGGCAAAATCAAGGGGCAGCCGTATTTGCTGATGGAATATGTGGAGGCGGAAAATCTTAAGGACCTTTACTTGCAACACGATCCGGTGTTGACGGAGAACGTGGCGCAAATCCTGATCGATATGGCGGGCGGGCTCGAGCACATGCATGAGAACGGTTACATGCACCTGGATTTCAAGCCGGAGAATGTGCTGGTGACGCGCAACGGCGGGGTGCGCTTGGTGGATTTTGATCTGGCGCAGCGCATCGATGACAAGCCGTTGAAGCTGGCCAAGAATCCCGGGACGCCGGCGTACATGGCGCCGGAACAGTTGCGTGGCGAACCGATCACGCATCGCGTGGATATTTTTGCGTTCGGCGTGGCGGCGTATGAGTTATTGACGAATCAGCGGCCGTTTCCGGGCGAGTCGCCGGTGGAGATTTTAAAGCGGCAGATGGATCGTTCGACATTTTTCACGCCGCGGCAGTTGAATCCCGATGTGCCGGCGAATTTGGAGAAGGTGATTTTGCGGTGCATCGAGTGGGATCCGGAGAAGCGGTATCCGTTCATGGGGGTGATGGCGCGGGAATTGAGGGCGGCGCTTTACGTGTGAGGAACCGCAGATGGACGCGGATGAATGCAGATTGGGACGATGCGCCGAACGCCCTTTGTTGTTCCTGGTTCGAGGAAGTTTCACTCCTTTTGAAAGCGGCGGAGGGGCCGCCGCAGTCCGGGGACGCTAGCGCGCGGAATGGATTTCGCGCTCCGTTATTTGTCTTCGGCTTCGAAGGTGGCGACGATCGGGCGGTGGTCGGAGGCGAGGCCCCAGTTTGGCAATGACAATACGTAGGTTTCTTTTTTTATCCATTCGCGCGCGATGCCGGGACTGAGGAGGATGTAATCGATTCGGGTGTACGAATCTTCGACGCCATAATAATAGGTCCAGGTGATGTTCATCGGGCTGTAGCGTGGGTTGGGTGTGTAGCCGTCGTCACCGTTGCGTTCGGCGGGGCGGGTGTCGAGGAGTTTGAATTTGCCGGTGCCGATGATGGCTTTCGTGGAGGCGGAATCTTTGGTGTTGTTGAAATCGCCGAGAACGATGAGGTTGGCCTCGGGGCGCGCTTTCAGGATGGCATTCACTTTTTCGCGCAGGAGTTTGGCTTCCTGCAATCGCATCTGCTCTTCATCACCTTCGGGCACGGGGCGTTTCGATTTCAAGTGCGCGGCGAGGAGGGTGAACGAGTAATTGGGGTTCACTTGAATGTCCACTTCGGCGAAGCCGCGGCTCACGCTGAACCGGCGGCCAGTGAGGAGATAATTTTCATTCGTGTGCGAACGGCGCGCGATGATGGGAAAGCGGCTGAGGATGGCGACGTGAATGTTGGTGTCGAAACCGCTGACGTGTTCCCAGTAAGGGAAATTCAATCCTTCGGCTTTGAGCGACACGCGCAATTCCAGGAGCGCGTTGGTGCTGCCCATTTCTTCGAGGGCGATGACGTCGGGATTGAGGGCTCGGATGCTTTCGCGGATTTTGGCGCGGGATTCGGCGGATTTGGCGTGGCGAGTTTCGGTGGGTTGATCGAGATAGTTTTCGACGTTGTATTCGGCGACGCGAAAGGTTTCGGCATGAGTGACCGCCAATGGCAACAAGAGGAGGAGTAGCATGAGGCGGCGCGAATGCATGGGGCGTAATAAACCGATGAAAGTTCCAAATTCCAAGTTCCAAGTTCCGAGGAAAAGCTCCAGGCGTCCAAGCTCCAAGCCTCCAAAGAAGATCCAAGAGCCAAATCTGAAAACCGCGCGCGATCGTTGGAGCTTGAAGTTTGAGGTTTCTCTGGAGCTCTTGGACGCCTTTATTTGAGCCGACACTTCCTTCGCAGAAAAAAATAGAGCCTTCCCACGTCGGCTGCTACGGACCCGAGAATAATTTTTTGCAAAAATGGGCTGCGCTGCTATTTTAGCTTTTATGCAAAAAAGTCCCCGCAGCAATGGCGCGGTTCGCCGGGCCGAGGTTGCTCGCAAATCGCAGGCGCTGATGCACGACAAGCAGAATGAGCGCGATACGCGGGAATTGCGCATCGACAAGGTGGGCGTGCGCGGATTACGGTTTCCCATCCAGATTCGCGACAAGGCGCACAGCACGCAGAACACCATCGCGACGATCGGGATGTTCGTGGATCTGCCCAAGGAATTCAAGGGGACGCACATGAGCCGGTTCATCGAGGTGCTGAACGCTCATGGGAACATCGTGCACGTGGAGAACATCACGGACATTTTGTACGCGATGCAGCGGAAGCTGAATGCGGCGACGGCGCACCTGGAAATGGAGTTTCCGTTTTTCCTGACGAAGAAGGCGCCGGTGACGGAGATGGAAAGTTTGATGGATTACACGGCGCGTTTTGACGCGACGGCGAGCGGCAAGGAGATTGATTTTGTGCTGACGGTCAAAGCGAACGTGACAACGTTGTGCCCGTGCTCGAAGGCCATCAGCGAATACGGCGCGCACAACCAGCGCGGGCTTTGCACGGTGCAAATCCGCTCGCGCAAGGCGGTGTGGATTGAGGATTTGATCACGATCATCGAAAGTTCGGCCAGCGCGGAGTTGTTTTCATTGTTGAAACGGCTGGATGAGAAGGCGGTGACGGAGCGGGCTTACGAAAACCCGGTTTTCGTGGAGGATTTGGTCCGGAACGTGGCGCTCAAGCTGAATGCGCACGGGGATGTGACGTGGTACAAGGTGGAGGCGGAGAATTATGAGAGCATTCATAATCACAACGCCTACGCGTGTATTGAGAAGGGATAAGGGACCGGGCTGGAGACAGGACAACAATTTTCCGAGGAGGTCAAAACTTTTTTACGATTTTTGTGGCGTAATTAATTCTCTTTGCTACATTCCCGCACCCTCAAAAGGACGAGTTGTAGCCTTTTTGAGGAAAACGGTGAAAGTTTAACGAATTTTGAGTTGTGACAGATAAGAAGAAAATTACCAAAGCGCCGGCAACCGCTCGGAAGCCGGGTCTCGCGACCGCAGCCGCCATTCTCGGCAGAACCCCCGCCGCGCCGGTGGCGAAATCGGCAAAAAGAAATGGCGATGTGAAGATCAAAGCCGAATGGCAGGTCTTTTACGATCGCTTGCTGGAGTTGCGCGATCAGTTGCTGCGGCAGATGAACGGGCTGGCCAAGGAATCCGCCCAGGAGATGGCCGGTTACAGCCTGCACATGGCTGATTCCGGCACGGACAATTTTGACCGCGATTTCGCGTTGAGCCTGTTGTCCTCGGACCAGGACGCGATTTACGAAATCGAAGAGGCCCTCAAGCGCATCGAGAAGAGCACTTATGGCATTTGCGAATTGACCGGCAAACAGATTCCGCGCGCCCGTTTGGAAGCGATTCCGTGGACGCGTTTCACGGTGCAGGCCCAGGCGCAATTGGAACGCGAAGGCGCCTTGCGCCAGCGCCGTCTCGGCGCGCTCGGCACGGTGGATTCGGTCGGCGTGACGGAAGTCGAAGCCGATGACGATGAGCCCGAGGAGAAGACGAAAGAGAAGGAATGATTTATGGCACGAGAAACCATCACCATTGAATGCACGGAAGCGCGCAAAGAGGGGAAGTCACCCTCGCGTTACACGACCTCGCGTAACAAGAAGCTGAAGACTGAACGGCTGGAGATTAAGAAGTATAATCCCGCCTTGCGCCGCCACACGTTGCATCGCGAAATCAAGTAAGTTATGCCACGCAAAACTCATACCGACAAAGAAAAACGCGGCGGCCGCGGCCGCTCCTCGATGGAATCCCGCACTCCGCGCCCGAAACCGAAAATTGATTTCACCGCGGATTCACTGGATTACAAGAACGTGACTCTGCTGCGCCAGTTTGTGACCGACCAGGGCCGCATCCTGCCGCGCAAATACACGGGCCTGCCGGCCCATTATCAGCGCCGCCTGAACCGCGCCATTAAACGCGCGCGCCAGATGCTGCTGATGAAGTAAGCGGACCAGATCGTTTTATTGAACCCTTGCGGCTTTTTGGCCGTGGGGGTTTTTTGCTTTTTGGGGAGATGCGGATTTCAAAGTCAGAGGAATGAGTGTCAGGGCAATGAAAGAATTCCATTCGTTTGAGAAACATTCAAACTGTTTTCGCGGGATGGATGACGCTAATAAGGGGCTTGTCTTGTGAGAACACTTTGTGAGGACCCTCCGTAACCCCGTTGGAGGCCTCTGCAAAAGCAGGCCTCCTGGAAGAACGCACCGAAAAATATTTTCCCTTCATTGAAAATACTTGGTTCGCGCCGATCAGGAGACCGGCGCTCCGATTTTTGCAGAGGTCTCCGTCGGGATTCGTTATTGATGGGGTGGAGCTTGGATGCTAGTGGCGGGAGCCGGTTTTTGTTCGTGTTCGTGCGGCTCGATGGCGCCGATGAGGATGGCGACGCCGACGCCGAGAAGGAGCGAGACGGAAAGTTTCAGGCGGTCGTGCGAGTGGAATTGCAATTCCGGCAGTAGGTCCGCGCTGGCGATGCATAGGAATGTGCCGGCGCAAAACGCGAGGGCGCAACCGAGGAATATCTCGTCCGAGCCGGCGATTTTTTTGGCGCCCAGGTAAAACAGCAGGACTCCCAGCGGCGTGGCGAGTGAAAACAGGACATTCAGAAGATGCCGCGAAAAACGGGAGCCGCCGCCGGCGGTCATTAGCGTCGTAACGGCCATGGCATCGAAGGGTTTATGCAGGATGACGGCGAGCGCGGTGGCGAATCCGGCCATGCCCTGACCCCGCGCGCTGGCTTCCACCGCGGCGGCCATGGCCAATCCATCCAGGAGCGAGTGGAGCGTCAGGCCGAGCGCGGTGCCGACCCAGGAAAGTTGTTGCGCGGATTTGGCGGCGAGCGTGTGCGCGTGGTGAATAGGGTCGTGGTCGTGATCGTGATCATGCGTGTGCTCGTGATCATGCGTGTGCTCGTGACCATGATCATGCTCGTGGCTGCGCGTGTGTTCATGTTCGTGTTCATGAGGATGTTCGTGCGTTTCTGGGGCATCCTCGTCATGGCAGCAATCTTCGGGGTCGCCTTCGGGGAGGTCGTGGTGATGGAAATGGAAAAAGCGTTGCAAGAAAAACATTACGAGGAAGCCGGCGAGCATCCAGCCGACGGTACGATCGATGGAGCCAAGATGTTCGGTGGCATCCGGCAAGAAATGGAGCAGGGCGATGCCCAGCATGAGGCCGGCGACGAGGCTGATGGCGATTTGCAAGCGGGTATGGGTGAGCCGGACAATCAGAGGCAACCAGCCACCGGCGAGCGATGCGAACAGAACAAGCACACAATAAATCGCCAGCCAGGAAGCGGAAGAACTCATGGCGAAGAGATAATCAATTCGAGCTCTGATTGCCAGTCAGAAGGAAAAGCTCCAAGCGTCCAGAGAAGTTCCAAGTTCCAAACGTGAAAAGATTGCGCGGGGATGCGGGCTATCAAAAGAGAAAACGCCACAGCGCCTGTGGCGTTTTCCATTTTGAATTGGCGAATTTTGACCTAGATGGCGTCTTCAGCGAGCCAGTCGGTCAATTGGAGATATCCCCGGATTTTGCGCCGTTCATAGCGATGCTTGACGGCTTTTTTGGGATGATTATCGGTTTTCCGGAAGGGATGTTTAGGGTTCCTGACTGCTTCATTGATTGCTTCCAATGTCTTCGTCATAGCTCGAATCCTTTCTCGAGTTGAACCACAGCGTGAACGATGCCAAGTCCTTGGTTTCTTTCGCTCAATATGAATTGTGCGAGCATCATTTCGCTTCGAGCGGTTTAATGGTTTGACCGCTTGCCAAGAAGCTCATTCAAAACTTTTTAACGTCAAGAGAAGATTTTTTGGTCGAATGTTTGTTCGAGGGCGGCGACACGCTCGCAGATCCGAAGTCGAAGTGCGTAAAACGTGATGCGTGAAACGTGAATTTCTGCGAACGCGCCCGAAGGGTTCACTTTTTACGTTTCACGTTTGGTAACAAAAGTCAGGGAGCCTGATGTCGGCTGCTGGTTATTAGATGAACGCGCCGGAGCGCCATTCTTTTTCGGTGCGGCTGGCGATCAGGCGCAATCCTGCGCTCTCGTAAGCGCTTTGCACCAGGGCGAATTCATTGGCGAGGATGCCGGCGAGGACGAGGGTGCCGCCGGGTTTGAGGCGGGAAAGAATCCGATCGCGTTCGGCGATGAGCAGGGTGGAAATGAGGTTGGCGCAAATGAGGTCATACTTTTTTGCGGCGCGCCGGGTCAATTTCGTGATGTCGCCGCGGCTGATGTGGACGCGATTGGCGACGTGGTTCTTGCGGACGTTGGCCTGGGCAATACGGACGGCTTCGGGATCGAAATCAAAGGCGTCAATGGGCGCGAAACCGAGTTTGGCAGCGGCAATGGCCAGAATTCCTGAGCCGGTGCCGATGTCCAGGAAGGCACGTTTCGAGTTTCGGGTTTCGGGTTTCGGGTTTCGAGCCGCCTTATCCCGCATTGGCGCGATTCGTCGCGCGGAGCAGGCTTTGGCGTGGGTGACGAGCTGGTGGAGGCAAAAGGTCGTCGTCGGGTGCTGGCCGGTGCCGAAGCTGAGGCCGGGATCGAGAATGATGACGGCTTGATTCTTGCGCGGCGGGCGTTGGGACCAGCTTGGCTTGATAAGCAGGGCGGAGCCAATGGCGAGCGGCTTGAAATGGCGTTTCCAGGATTCGGCCCAATCTTCGCGACGAATTTTTTTGAGGGAAACTTTGCCGGGTCCAATGTTGAGGCCGCAGGATTTGATTTGGGCGAGGCCGGCGCGGAGGGCGGGGAGGGTCGATTTCGCGCCGGCGGGACTCCGGCGGTCTCGGGACTGGCCGGCGAGACGCCGGCGCTCCCAGGGAAGATACGTCGCGACGGTGACTTCGCTGGTTTCGATGTCGGTATAGGACGAGACCGGCAGTTCGAAGATGCCGGAGAGCAATTCCGTGACGGCGTCCTCGGCTTCGATGGTCGTGGTAACGGAGACTTTCCAGATCGGGCCGCGCGGCTTCATAGGCGCGTCTCGTCCCAGGGAGCAAAATTGAGAAATTGCACTTCGGTTTTGTGCGGGAGCACGGCGATATTCGTCACGCTGGCGTAATCGATCTCGAATCCGGCCATGCTCGGCAGAGGGATTTCGAGGAGGATGGACAAAATCATGCGGATGACGCCGCCATGGCAAAAGACGGCCACGTTTTGGCCGGGATGTTTTTGCAGGATTTCGCGCACGCACGGCTGGATGCGCTGGCGGTAGGTTTGCGTGTTTTCGGCGTTGGCGATGCCGCCGCGTTCGAGTTCGGCGAGCCATTGAAAGGCGCTGACGCCGAATTTTTCCTTCACGGCATCCCAGGTGAGGCCGGTCCAATCGCCGAAATCGATTTCGCGCAGGCCATTCATTACGACCACGCGGTCAGACCAGCCGTAGTTTTGGCTGAAGGGCGCGAGCGTTTGTTGAACGCGCTTCATGGGGCTGGCGTATACGGCTTGCAAGGGCTGGCGCGCGAGCCATTTCGCGAGCGCGGCGGCTTGCTCGTGGCCGCGCGGGGAGAGGTTCATGTCGATGCGGCCGCCGAAGACGCGCTGGTAGACGGCTTCGACTTCGCCGTGACGGATCAGGGCGAGTTGCGTGGGCCGTTGGGGAACGGCTTCGATGGAGGGGAGGGATAGGTCGGCGTGGGACATTTTATGTAAGCATCAGACACTCGTGGCTACCTGAGGCGGAGCAAGTGATTGGATTTACGCTCGCCCTCACCCCGGCCCTCTCCCCGGGGAGAGGGTGAAGGTTTCGCACACGTCGGAAGGTCCATAAATTAGGGACTCAATCCAGCTAATTTTCATTCATCAACCATCGCTCACGCCAGGGCAGCTTGTTGCGCGGCGAGGAGTTCGCGGATGCCGGTTTTGCCGAGCGCGAGCAGTTCACCCAGATGTTTTTCGCTAAAGGTCGATTCCTCGCCGCTGCCTTGCAGTTCGATGAATTCGCCGACGGAATTCATCACGAGATTAAAATCCACTTCCGCGGCGGCATCTTCGGTGTAACACAAATCGAGCATCGGCTGGCCGCCGACGATGCCGATGCTCACGGCGGCAACGGCGTGGAGCATGGGGTTTTCGGTGAGTTTGCCTTCGGCGATGAGGCGGCGCACGGCGATGGACAGCGCCACGAACGCGCCGGTAATCGCGGCGGTGCGCGTGCCGCCGTCGGCCTGGAGGACGTCGCAATCAATCCAGATGGTGCGCGGGCCGATTTTTCCGAGATCGATGGCGGCGCGCATGGCGCGGCCGATGAGGCGCTGAATTTCCTGGGAGCGGCCGTCGATTTTTCCCTTGGTGATATCGCGTTGTTTGCGTTGGAGGGTGGAGTAGGGGAGCATGGAATACTCGGCGGTGATCCAGCCGCCGGTGACGTTTTGCTCCTTCATCCAGCGCGGGACGGATTCCTCGACGGTGACGCCGCAAATGACGCGTGTGTTGCCCCATTCGATGAGCGTGGAGCCGGTGGCGTGGGGCGCGATGCCGGTTTGGAAGCGCAGCGGGCGCAATTGATTGGCGGCGCGGCCATCCGCTCTTCGCGGTGCGGAGGACGTGGTGGCGTGCAACGAGGAAACGGCGGTTTGCGACTCTGACATAGCGGCGGCGATGTTAAACGTCCGCCGCGTTATGGCAACGAGGAAAACCACAAACAGCTTTGACAGTTCGGCGAATCCTGTTTATTTAGCCATCACGCTTATGAGCCGCGAAGCCATGGAAATGACGGTCGAGGCTGTGACGCTGGAGGTGCCGGATTCCAAAACCATTCGCTTGAAATGGCCGGAGGGCCATGACCCGAGTTTCAAAACCGGCCAGTTCATCACCTGCTATTGGCCGGACGAGCCGAATTACAAACGCGCTTATTCACTTTCGTCGTGCGCGCTGGATCGGGGATTTTTTGAATTCACGGTGCGGCGCGATGGCAAGATGGGCACGCGGCTGGTGGATTGGATCAAGGTCGGGCACAAATTGATGGTGCTGCCGCCGACGGGAAGGTTCCTGCCGGTTTATGAGCCGGACAAACATTTGATTTGCATCGCGGGCGGCTCGGGCGTGACGCCGTTTCGCGCGTTTGTGCGCGAGGCGACGCGCCAGAAGTTCCCGACCAAAATCACCGTGCTTTACAGCGTGCGCACGACCAACGACATCATTTTCAACCAGGAATTCCGGCAGTTGGAAAAGGACAATCCGAATTTTAAATTTGATGTGACCTGCACGCGGTTGGTCGCGGGTGATCCCTGGAGTGGGCGGCGTGGGCGGATTGATGCGGCGTGGCTGAAGCAGCATGTGGGCGATTTGACGAAGACGTTTTTTTACGCGTGCGGGCCGACGACACTGGTGGAATTTGCGGAGGGCGTGGTGTTTGAATTGGGCGCGCCGAAGGGGCAGATGAAAACGGAGAAATGGGGGTAGCAAAGCTCCAAAGTTCCAGAGAAAAGCTCCAAACACCCAGCGTCCAGGCTCCAGAGAATATCCGAGTTCCAAGTTCCAAAAAATGCCTGAACGCACATTGAGATTTGGTGCTTGAGATTTCTGGAGCTTGGACGCTTGGTGTTTGGAGCTTACAAAGGGTAGCGTTTGAGGCCGAGCGATTGGCTGAGAAATCTTATGACAAAGAGGGGATTGTTTCGGAAATATCTTCCGGCCAGGCGGCGGGGGTCGCTGCAGAGGCGATAAAACCATTCGAAGCCGCTGCGTTGGACCCAGCGCGGCGCCTGACGGACGCGGCCGCTGTGAAAATCAAAGGCCGCACCGACGCCCACCATGAGGGTCGTGTCCAGTTTCGGCAGGTATTCAGCCATGAATTTTTCCTGTTTGGGCGTGCTCAGGCCGACCCAAACGATGTCCGGTTTGGCCTCGCGAACTTTTTCCTGCAGCGCTTTTTCCTCGTCCGGGGTCAATGCGCGGAATGGCGGGGTGAAGGTGCCGACGACCTGGAGCTTGGGGAAACGGCTTTGCAATTTTTTCGCGAGCAAATCGGCCACGCCTTCGGCGCCGCCGTAAAAGAAATGCCGGCAGCCGCTTTGTTCGCTCCAGGCGCACACGTCCAGCATCAGGTCCGGGCCGTACACGCGGCTCATTTCGCGGTGGCCTTTCTGTCGCCCGGCCCAAACCATGGGCATGCCGTCGGGCGTGCAGAGGAAGGCGTTGTTTAAAATATTTTTGAAGGCCGGATTGTCCTGCGCTTCCATGACGCCATGCACGCCGGTCACGCAGATATAACCTTTTTGATGGTTTCGCACCGCGTCATCGATGGCCGCCAGCGCCGTCCGTAAATTCAGGACGGTGATGCCAACACCGAGCACGTTGACGCGTTCGCGAGTCATTAAAAAAGGCTAGCATGGAAGGGGTGGGAAATGCCAGCGGAAGCGGAGTTGGCGATGGAACGCGCGCGGTGTGTTCCGGGCAACGCGCGCAATGTTGCGGATTGTGTCCTGGCGGGGAGACGCCGCCGGAACTCGCAGCCGGGACGGCTGCGCTACAAGGGAGTCGCGGACTTCGTTTCTCCGATTAATTGGCCAGCAGGTGCTGGACGGAGATGCCGCGCAATTCGAACAAGCGGCGGATCGTGTCTTCGATGAGGTTGTTCGGGCAGGAGGCGCCGGCGGTGACGCCGACGGTGACCTGGCCGGTGGGCAGCCAATCGGGGGTTTCGACTTCCTGATGCTTGTGCTGGTCGTAATGGATGATCAGCTTGTCGGAAACCATTTTGGCGGCGTTCTTGATAAAATACGTGGGCAGTTTCGCTTCGCCCATTTCCGCGAGGTGCGAGGTGTTGGAGGAATTGTAGCCGCCGATGACGATGAGGAGATCCATGGGCTCGCGCAGCAATTTTTGGAGCGCGTCCTGCCGGTCCTGCGTGGCGCCGCAGATGGTGTCAAAAAATCGGAAATGCTTGTCGAGTTCGGCCGGTCCGTACTTTTGGATCATGGCGTTTTTGATACGCCGCTGGACTTCCTCGGTTTCGCCGCGGAGCATGGTGGTTTGGTTGGCTACGCCGACGGCCTGAAGATGCGTGTCCGGATCAAAGCCGGCGGAATACGCGCCTTTGAATTTTTCGAGGAATTCGTTTTTATCGCCGCCGTGGAGGATGTAATTGCAGACGTAATCCGTTTCGCCGAGCGTGAAGACCACCAGGTAATGGCCGCTGCCGTAAGCGCGCGCCTGCGAAGTGGTGGCCTTGGTTTCCTCGTGCTTCGCTTTGCCGTGGATGATGCTGGTGACGTTTTCCTTGGAATATTGCCGGACGCGCTTCCAAACGCTCATCACGTCGCCACAGGTGGTGTCCACCGGAATGCAACCTTTGTCCTCGATTTTCTTGCGCGTGCCGACTTCGGTGCCGAAGGCGGGGATGATGACGACATCGCCGGATTTCAACCGGGCTAATTCCTCGTCCGTGGGCTTGGGCGAAATGATCTGGATGCCCATGTTGCGGATCTGATCGTTGACCTCGGGGTTATGGATGATTTCGCCAAGGAGATAAATGGGGGTGTTGGGCGAAGCCTCGGTGAAATATTTCTTCGCAGCGTAGGCCAGGTCAATGGCGCGCTCCACGCCGTAGCAAAAGCCGAATTCCTTGGCCAATTTGACCGTGAAGCCGTCCGCCTGAAGGACGCCGCCGTGGGCGCGGATGCGTTCGACGAGGTCGCTGCGATAATGCGACAGCACCTGGGCCTGCACGGCTTCCATGATATCAGGCCGGCGCAGGTTAATCTTCTTGGGCGCGGAGGGCGCGGTTGTTGACATAGGAGGAATTTAACATTGTCCGCCCCAGCGTCCAGCCGAAAGCCGGGTGGGGGAAATGCAGAATGAGGAATTCCGAATGCCGAATGATTCGTTTGGGCGGCTCAATTCTTCATTCTGCATTCTCCATTCTTCCTTCCTTCAGTAGTCCTGCCAAGTCGTGACCTTTTTGGAGCCGACGTGCATGTCGAAAAATAAAAAGTTGCGGGCGAGGCGATGCGGCGGCTTCAGCGCGACGTATTCCTGCACGCCATCGCCGAGCGTGGTGGGATCGACGACGGCTTCCTGGTCAAAATCAGCGGCGGCCCAGGCGTCGCTCGCGGACATGCTGTGGGCAATGTCGGATAATTTGATGGAAGCCTGGCCGCTGGCCTGTCGGCCAAACGGATACACCTGCAGGGGCGCCATGGGCGTGTTATCGAAATAGACTCCGAGGTTTCGCGACACGGCGAAACAATAGGCATGTTGGAAATCATCGGATTCGCCGTCGTAATCGTCGGAAGTGTTGTTCGCGGAAGTGCGCGTGTAAGCGGGGCAGAGCAAAGTTTTCACCACGTTGGTGGTGGAAGCGTTGAGTTGTTCCGGCGCGGGCATGCCCAGATAGCCCGCAAGATGATAGGCCAGCAACCGGCGTGAATTCGGCGTGTTGGCATAAATCGGCCGCTCAGTCAGCAGCAGCGAATTCGTGCCGGTGGGCGGCAATTGATCGTTGTGGTCGTCCACGAACGATTGGAGCGCCACGCCGTCTTGTTTGAAATTGGAAAGGCACTGGGTTTGAATGGCTTTCGCCTTGGCGCGTGAAAGAGCCGGAAACAACAACGCCGCCAGGATCGCAATGATGGCGATAACCACCAGCAATTCGACCAGCGTAAAAGCGATGGCGCGATTGCGATTCAACGAACCGGGAAACCTCATAGCGATGCTGCAATAAAGTGCAAGTGGGCGGATTTGTCGAGTTAATTAATGAAGCGCGAAAAGCATTGCGGAAGAGGTGTTTTCTGTGGATATTCCCACGCGAGTCGGAGCGTAGCTCAGCCTGGCTAGAGCACTTGCTTTGGGAGCAAGACGTCGCAGGTTCGAATCCTGTCGCTCCGACCATTTTCTTTTAGTGGCATGGGCGTCTCGCCCGTGCGAAGCAGTGACTCACGGGCGAGACGCCCGTGAGTCACCGCGATGGCCTCAGGCCCGCTCCACCAGGTACGCATCCGGGTGGAGTTCTTCCGTAAGTTGAATCTTCGCGCGGCGTGTGGATTCTTCATGGATTCTGTGCAGCGCGGCATTTCCGATGAGCGCGGCGGCTTCGTGGTAGGGCACGGTTTCGGTATTGAGAACCAGGTCATACAGCAGCGGGTCCTCGAGATCCTGGCTGAAATATTTCTGCACGTAACGCTGGCGTCCACGGTCTTCGCGCTGAATTTTTTCCAACGCGGCTTTTCTTTCCAGGCCATGAATTTCCCGCGTGTGGGCGATTCGTTTTTCCAGCGGTGCGACCAGCCGGACATGAAATGTGTGCGGCAGTTTGCGCGTGACGAGATTGGCGCCGCGTCCAATCAAGATGACGCTGCCTTGCTGCGCGAGGCGGAGCATGGTTTCGTCGGTCTGATGGACGAGAGTCCAGAAGGGAGGATGAATCCCAAACATCTGGTGGAGCATGTCCGTCAAATCAGAAACGCGGTCTTCCGGCATGACGCGGTGAAGATATTGAGGAAGGTGGTGATCTTCCAGGACCTGTTCCACCAGATTGCGGTCAAAGACCATCCAGGGCAGCGGGGCCCGGGGAGCATGCAGTTGCATGTATTCCGCGAGTTGTGCGGCGACAGCATGGGCGCCCGAGCCGGATTGCCGGGAGATGGTGATGGCGAACCTGGGGGTTCGTTCCGCGGCGGCAGCAGTGGCCGAATGATCCAGGGGGAGTTGCGAGGTGATGAAGGAAACGCATTTTTCGAAACCGATTTGCGTGTTCATAGCGAGGCGTGAGGCATGATTGATGCCAAGAAAAAAAAATTTTAAAATATCGGCAAAGGCTGTTTTTATTGAGGTTTTTGCTGGATGTTGAAGGTCCGCGCGGCAAGATGGCTGGTCAAATCTATTCAGAGGGTACAGAAATGGCCAGAATGCGGATGCAGAAATTCCGTCGTTCAACCGCTAGTTACTTTGATTCAATTCAAATTTGAGATCTCTGCAAAAAAGGTCTTCTTTTAAGATTCAAAGGAAAGGCGCACAAACCAGTATTCCTAGAAAATATCTCGCTCGCGCCGATCAGGAGATCGGCGCTCCGACTTTAAGACGGCAGCAGGCCGTTGTAGAGGAAAACGCCGTAGGCGATGATCAGGGCGATGCCCACTATGCGCGGCAGTTGGCCGAAGAATACGACGCAGAACATGTGCACCAGGGTGGCTCCCAGAAGCAGGTACATTCCGGATAGAAATTCCCGGGGCATGGCGAACGAGTGGTAGAGGGCGAAAATTCCGACGCAGAGTGGAATGCAGATGTGGCCATCACCGACTTGCGAGGTGTAGACGATTTCCGGGTTGCCGCGCCAGCCGTAGTAGACGGCTAACAGGCCGTTCGGCAGGGCGCAGAGCCAGCCGCTAAGCCAGCCAATATTTTTGGCGCTGAGAAAGCCGGCATTTTGGCGCCGCACCCATTGGTCGAGCCAGTCGATGCTGAGATATTGCGCGTAGGCGGCGGCCGCGAGGACGGCCACATACAAAAGGAGCACCCAATCCAATGATTTGTTTTTCTGCACGTTGCTTTTGAGCACGTCGTAGACGTGGAATAATTGCCAGAAAAGAAAGAGGCCGACGAGGACGAGGCCGTCGCCGAAGTCCAATTTGCCGTCGTGGCCCAAAGCCCAGACGGCGCCGGTGAAGAACAGGACGGCGGTCAACGTGAGCAGGAGCGAAAGGCGGTTGATTTCGTGGACGCGCTGGTTGGTGTTGCGCCTTTTCTTTTTGCCTTTGCCGGCGGTTTTTTGCGTTTGCGGCATGACGTTCATCGTCCAGAAAATCGCGGGCAGTCCGACGAGGAGGGTCATGTTGGTGACGTTGTTGACGATGGAGTTGGTCATGACGACCGAGCCCGGGCCGCCATGGCGGCCGACGACGAAGGCGACGAGGAGGTTGCCGATGCCGGTGCAGTAGGGCGTGATGAGCGTGCCGAGGACGGTGCCTTCGAGGCCGCCGGCGTTCATCGCTTCGAGCGCCCAAATCATCAGCAGCGAAGAACCGATGAACAAGGCGACGAACAACAATGGCGCCCAGGCGCCGTGACCTTCCATCGATGTCAAAAACGAATTCAAGACGGGCAGTAAACGGTGAAAGGCTCCAAATCCCAAGCTTCAAGTTCCAGGAAAATCCGAAGGGTGCGCATTGGACGAAGATCAGGTGGCGGCGAGGGGAAAACGAAGAGAAGAATGACACGCGCGGGCTGGCAGTCTGCGACACAGCAGGCTCGGCAGCCTGCGCTACAGGATGGCGCGGATATTCTACCCGCCGATTCGCACGACTTTCCCGTTTTCATCCCACTTTTTGATCATACCCGTAAGGTTTTCCAATAGGGGCCAATTCCATTTTGGAGATTACGAAAAAGAGAGATTTATTAAGGCTGAGGGAGGTAGGTGAACACCCCATCTGGACAAGCTGGCAATGGAGCTGAAAAAGGCAGTACAATGCCCTATGGCTGAAAACACGAGACACAGTTTTCACAAAGCCGAGAAGCGCCTCCCACTAGCAGTCCCCGTTCACGTTCAAGGTGAAGGTTTCCGCTGCCTTGCTTACCGCGATAAATATGGCGTGTGGATCAATTACCACAGTGGTGAACGTTTGAAGGGGTCAGTGCGTATCGTGGAATACGACCTCGACTAGTACTGCGACAAATAAATTTCGATACCTGCGCTGCGCCAGAATTGGCTTCTGGCAAGGCGCGACTCAGAACCGCATGGCTGAGGAGCAACGCAGCCAGATGGGAAAACCTTTCCCGAACGGTAACCCACCCCGGCCTCTCCCATCCAATGGGAGAAGTTGCTCCGGCGTCTTTCGTCGAATATAGCCGCTGATGGCTCACCGTTCTTTTTACGACCGGAGCAGAGTCATGTTTTATATGAACCAATCAACGGCCGGAGGCGTTGGTATTCATGAATATGCGATTGCTTCGGGTAGGGTTAACCGAGGTCGGCGCCAAATTGTTGCTTCTAATCAGGAACGGATTTTGACTGCCGACGGTTGCATTTACCCCGTCGGTGCCCGAACCGGTCACTCCTATATCATCCACGACCCGAACGACGCCGGGTATTTGTTGAATAGCCGCGAGGACAACCTGTTTTTCCGCCGCTGAGACAAGATTGCCGGTGACGCCGACAACTCCATTCTGAATGGAAAAGTGGATCGGCATTTGCGCGGCGGAGGAGCCATTGATGCCGAGTTGCGCGGCAGTTTTTTGCTCGACGGCGGTCAGAAGCGTCTGGTCGGCGGGTGAAAAGGCATGGTCACGCGAGGTCGTGAAGAAGCTCGGCTGGTTTTGAGCGGCTCCGGCGATTGCCGCACCGTTGGTGCCAACGCGCAGATCGTCAAAGGCGCTAAGCACCCCGGGCGTTCGTTGTACTCCCGCGAAGATGCGATCGCGCTCATTGGCAGTGCGAACGACTCCAGTGACGGTGACTGCGCCGTTGCTGATGAGGAAATGAACGGGTAGCTGGGCCATTGAATTGACCCCAAGTTGAAGCTTGACACCCTGAAGGAGCGTGGTGAGCAACACGCGATCGTTCGCAGTCACTGCTTGATTGCCTGGAATGTTGAGGTTCAGCCCATTGGTGTTTCCCGCGAAACTGTTGGTACCTTGAAGCGAATTGGTGGCCGCTACCATCGGGTTGGTGGCAATGGTCGCGCTGCCCTGGGCGGTGACACTAGGTTGAATAGTACTGGGGTTTTGGATTGGCGCCGCTCCACTATTCGGTTGAACCGGTTGGGAAGGCACAAAGGGCCGGGCGGGCACATCGCGGGGTGGCGGAGCTACATGGGGGGCTCCCGCACCAGTTGTTTGAGCTATGGCGAGGGTCGCGGGGAGTAAAGCTCCGGCGATCAAGGCGGTGAAAAAGATGGTCGTTTTCATAATGTCTCCAAAGGATTAATTGGCGATTTCGATTTGCGAGCGCGGGTGAGACGGGAGCGGCTCGCAAATCGTCCATCGTCAATCGCAAATGAGTGGTGGCAAACGTGGCGTTATGGATTTAGCAGGATGCGATTGTTGTTCGTGCCGGTGGGGGTCAGCGGTTGCGGTTGAGGGGTGACATTGCCACGTGGCTGAAACTGGTTCGTGCCGATGCCGAGCGTGTTGGTGCCGATGCCAAGGTTGTTGGTGCCCATGCCGAGCCGGTTGGTGGACATGCCCATGTTGTTTCTGCCGATTCCGGCGCCCACTACCGGCGTGCTTCCTTGATTATTTGGGACCTGGCCGGTGGGATTTTGCGGCGAGTTGAGGCCGTTGTTAGGCCCGTTGATGTGGGAGGAGTTAAATCCCGGGTTCGCCGGCGCGACCGTTCCCTGGTTTCCGCCGACGGTTCCCTGGCCGGCGCCTCCGACGCTGCCCGCTCCGGCTGAACCCGCTCCCGCTCCGCCTCCGCCAGCGCCGCCGGCGCCCTGGCCGTTGGCCGCCAACGTCATGAGGACTGCCACGGCGATTGTTGTGAAGATTTTGATATTCATTGTATTGATCCTCTCGAAATTTGTTGCGCCTGGGAGCACAACGATTTTTACAGTTCTCTAATTCAATCAACCGCCGTTCGGGCTGCCTCACAATTAGGGTTTGCGCCCCAAAAAAACGGCGGCTGAATGCGCGGGTAGGCTTTCACCCGATTAGTCGAAGGCATCGCGCGCGCTTAATTTGTCGCCACAAAGGAAGACTTATGAAATGTTCATCCAAAAATATGTTACGCATCGCCGGCGGCCTGGTTGTTGCCGGTTTAATGGTCGCCGGCCAGGCAGGCGCGGCGGATACCTCCACCACCGGAAGCCAGCTTTCGAGCAAGGACACGAGTTTCCTCAAGGAAGCTTCGATGGGAAATCAAGCGGAGATCACGCTGGCGCAAATGGCGCAGCAGAAAGCGCAGAATCCGGAAGTAAAGAACCTGGCGCAGATGATCGAACAGGACCATCAGCAGGCGCAGCAGAAATTGCAAACGATTGCGCAGGCCAACGGGGTCACACTCGAGGAAAAGCCGACTTTCAGCCAGCGGCGGACGCAGAGCAAATTGGAAAAATTGAGCGGCGCGGATTTTGACCAGCAATACGCGAAAGACATGATCGAAGATCATGTGAGCGATATCAAAAAGTTCCAAAAGGCATCTGAGAAGCTCGAGAACTCCGATTTGAAGCAATATGCGCAGGAGACCTTGCCGACGTTGCAGAAGCACCTGGAAACTGCCAAGTCCGCCGCGAAATCCGCGGGCGTGGACGAGGCCACCATCAGTTCCTTAACCAAGAACATGCCGGCGATGGGGGGCACGGGCGAAAATGAGGAAAGCTCGCATGGCATGGGGGGACAACAAAGGTATTGAGGGTTGGTTAAAGAGTTAAAAGGATTACACAGTTAAAAGAGTTAAATTGTTAAATACGAAAAGGCCGGCAGTGATGCCGGTCTTTTTTTGCGTTTGTTGAAATATGTGGAATGGATTCGGCGCTCCAAATTCTTGTGGTTCGGCGGTGTTCTGATACAACTTTTCTCATGCAACATTCGCTGGTGATGACGGTGATTGGCAAGGACCGCCCGGGCTTGGTGGAATCAGTGGCGAGCATTGTGGCGGAGCACGGCGGCAATTGGCTGGAGAGCCGGATGTCGCGGCTCGGCGGGCAATTCGCGGGCATTGTGCACGTGGAGGTTCCGCCGGAGCGGGAACAGGCGATGGCCAGGGCGCTGAAAGCTCTTGATGTGCGCGGGCTGACGGTGGTGGTCAATTCCGATCAGCCGCAGGCAGCGGCTTCGCGGCGGACGAACATTCTGGAAATTGTGGGGCAGGATCGGCCGGGCATTGTGCGGCAGATTTCCCACACGCTGGCCGAATCGGGCGTGAATGTGGAGGAGTTGCACTCCGAATGCGCGAGCGCGGCGATGTCGGGCGAGACGCTTTTTAAGGCGCGCGCGGTGCTGAATGTGCCGGAGGCGTGCGATTTGGCGAAGCTGCGGCAGAATCTGGAAAAGATCGCGGCGGATTTGATCGTGGAGATTTCGCTGCAGAAATTGTAAATCGAATCGACGGCGCGCGCGGAGCGACGCGCCCTACCGGCGCACGAAATGTGCGTGCGATGGTTGATCAAAGCGGGCCGCGCGGAAAATGAGTGAGCCTCCTCACGTCGGCTGCTACGATTATATGTCTTTGCGCGGGAAGAGGGGGGCGGGGTCGCCGATTTTGTGGCCGGCGGCGAGGCTGCCCCAGGTGGCGGCGGAGAATTGGTTGGGTTCGCCGGACAGGCCGAGTTGTTCGTAGATTTTGGTGGCGGTTCCGGGCAGGAAGGGCCAGAGCAACACGGCGAGCACGCGGCAGGTTTCGGCGAGGTTATAAAGGACTTCATCCAATCGCTGCGCCTGCGCCGGATCTTTGGCGAGCTTGAAGGGGGCGGTGCGGTCCACGTATTGGTTGGCCCGGGTCACGAGCGACCAAATGGATTGCAGCGCGTCCTGAAGTTTATTCTGTTCCAAAAAGGAGCGGGTTTCGGCGATGACTTTTTCGGCGTCGGGCGCCAGTTCGTTTGAGCGCGCGGGAACAACGCCGTCGCGATAGCGTTTCAGCATGGAAAGCGAGCGGTTCACGAGGTTGCCGAGGCCATTGGCGAGTTCGGCGGAGTAACGCGATTTAAAGCCGGCGTCGGTCCAGTTGCCGTCGGGTCCGATGTCGAGTTCGCGCAGGACGTAAAAGCGGAAGGCGTCCAGGCCCCATTCGTCAATGACCGCCACGGGATCGACGATGTTGCCGGTGCTTTTGCTGATTTTTGAGCCGTCTTTCTGCCACCAGCCGTGCACGAGCAATTGTTTCGGCAACGGCAGGCCGAGGGCTTTCAGCATAATCGGCCAATAGACGGCGTGAAATTTCACGATGTCCTTGCCGATGACGTGGATGTCGGCGGGCCAGAGGGAGGGGTGAGGGCTGAGAGTTGATGGTTGAGAGTTAGCTGCGGCCGTGACGGCCGGATCTCCGTGGGCGGCTGGGATGCTGATGTAGTTTACGAGGGCGTCGAACCAGACGTAGGTGACGAAATTAGTGTCGAACGGAATCGGAATGCCCCAGGTCAGACGTGAGGCGGGGCGGGTGAGGCAGAGGTCTTCCAAGGTGGCGTTTTTGAGAAAACCGAGGACTTCATTGCGGCGATGATCCGGTTGAATGAAGCCGGGATTTTTTTCCAAATAGCCAATCAGCCACTGCTGGTGATCTTTGAGCCGGAAATAATAATTGTCTTCCTTCAATTCGATGACTTCGCCGTAGAAGGGATCGAAAGTGCCGTCCGGCCGGCGGTCTTTTTCGGTCAAAAAGGTTTCTTCCTTGGGGGAATAAAATCCGGAATAGGTGGCTTTATAAAATTGATTTTCCGCTTTGAGCTTCGCAAGGATCGCCTGGACGAAGGATTTGTGGCGGTCCTCAGTGGTGCGGACAAAATCATCGTTGGTCAGCCCGAGTTTTTTGGCAAAGGTTTTCCAATCTTCCGCAAGCGCGTCGCAATAGGCCTGGGGGGCTTTGCCTTCCGCCTGGGCGGCTTGCTGGACTTTCTGGCCGTGTTCGTCGAGGCCGGTGAGGAAGAAGACTTCCAGGCCGAGACTGCGGCGCGCGCGCGCGATGACGTCGGCAATGACCTTCTCGTAGGCGTGACCGAGATGCGGCTGGCCGTTGACGTAGTCAATCGCGGTTGTGATGTAAAACCTTTTGCTCATCGCCAGAAGTTTGGACGACGACTGAGCCGTTGGCAACTGCCTTGAAAAGCTCCCAGGACCAAGCGTCCCAGCTCCAGGGAAGCTCCAATTTTCAAGCTCCAAAAGCACTGGCGGAAAATTGCTCAAAAAATGTCCAGGTGCAGGTTGGAGCTTGGTGCTTGAAATTTCTCTGGAGCTTGGACGCTCGGAGCTTATTCGCCGTGTTCGAGATTATCGGTTTGGCGCGGCCTTAATCGTCACTCGTCAAATCAGGGAAGAAAAGGTAGATTTGTGGCGTGGCATTCCTGAGCAAGACGCCTTTATGGGATAAACTGCACGCGTATTTTCGCCGCCACTGGCAGCGGCTGTTGCTCATTCGAGAAAAAATCTTCCTCAGCGAGGAAGCGTTCCATTTGATCCTGGCGGCGGGCGTGGGCGTTATCGGCGGTTTGGTAAACGTGTTTTTTTATTACGCCACGGAATCAGTCAAGTACCTCTTTCTTCATCGGCCGGGCGACATTGTGCAGGTGGCGATCATGATGGGCAACTGGCAGCGGCTGATTACGCCGGCGATCGGCGGGTTGTGCGCGGGGCTGATTCTTTTTTTCGGCCTGCGAATTGTCGGGAAGCAGGGCACGAGCAATTTGCTGGAGGTGGTGGTGGCCGGGGATGGGCGGCTGCCGTTCCGGACGGGTTTTATAAAATTTCTTTCGTCGCTGGTGACGATCGGCACGGGCGGTTCGATCGGGCGCGAAGGCGGCATCGTGCAACTCTCGGCGACGCTGGCATCGAAATGGGGGCAAATCGCGAAATGGCCGCCGTACCGGTTGCGCATGCTGGTGGGGTGCGGAGCGGCGTCGGGGATTGCGGCGGCGTACAACGCGCCGATTTCCGGCGCGGTGTTTGCGTCGCTGATTGTGCTGGGGAATTTCTCCATGAATTTGTTCGCGCCGGTGGTGTGCGCATCGGTCGTGGCGACGACGGTTTCGCGCACGTTTTTCGGGATCAATCCGTGGTACACGGTGCCGCCGTTTGAATTCACGCGCATTTCGCAATTGCCATGGTTCGTGCTGCTGGGAATCGCGGCGGGATTGCTCGGGGCGGTTTTTCTGAAACTCCTGCATGGGAGCGAGGAGTTGTTCGCGAAAATGCGGGCGCCGGTCTTTGTGAGAATGGTGCTCGGCGGGCTGATCGTGGGAGTGATCGCGATAAAATTCCCGGAAGTCTGGGGCAACGGCTATGAGGCCACGAAAGCGTTGTTGCAGGACCCAAGCAATCTGCTGCGCGATGTAACGAACCGCCCGAACGGGCTGCTGCTTTTTCTGTTCTGCCTGTTGCTGGCGAAGTTGCTGGCCACGCTCGCGACGGTGGGATCGGGAGCGGTGGGAGGGGTGTTCACGCCGACGCTGTTTCTGGGCGCGGGGCTGGGCGCGTGGTTCGGTTCTTCGCTGCACGTGATGCAGATTGGGAAGGAACTGCCGGTGGCGGCGTTCACCGTGGTCGGGATGGGGAGCATGCTGGCGGCCACGACGCGGTCGCCGTTGCTGGCGATCATCATGATTTTTGAGGTTTCGCTGGATTATTCGATCATGCTGCCATTGATGCTGGCGTGCGTCGTGTCGATGATTGTGGCAAGCCGTTTGGTGGCGGAGTCCGTTTACACGGAGCCGCTGCGGCGGAAGGGACTTTCCGTGGTGCGCGAGACGACGACGCTCGGGGCGGACCTGGAGCGGACGGTGGGAGATATTATGCGGCCACCGGTGGCGCCGGTCCGGGAGAATTCGACGTTGTCCGAGATTGCGGAGCGATTTCTGACCAGCTCGAATAATTTTGTTCCGGTGCTGGACGCGAAGCAAAAGCTGATCGGGCTGGTGGCGTTGCAGGATTTGAAAGAATACTTGAATGCCGGCGAGGAATTGACGGCGGTGATCGCGTATGACGTGATGCGGCCGCCGGCGACGTGCGTGACGCCGAACCAGCGGTTGCTGGATGTGCTGCCGGTAGTGCTGGGAAGCGAGCAACGGAATATCCCGGTGGTGACTTCGCTGAAGGAAAATCGGCTGATCGGCTCCATTGTGCGATCGGAAGTATTGACGCTGTTCTCGGAAGCGATTGCGGCAGGCACCACGCCAGGGACGGCGCTCGAGTTAAGCGAACGCGAGCGCGCCGAAAGCAATGGCGAGCAGCCAAATCACTAGGACGGCTTGCGTGCGGCTCAGGCCGAGTTTTACCAGCCGATGGGAAAGGTGGTTGGTGTCGCCCACGTAAAACGGCGTGCCGAGGCGCCAGCGGATGATGACGACCCATACGAGATCGCCGAGCGGCACAGCGAGAATGACGAGCGGCGTGAGGACGGCAAGGCTGTGGGGATTATAGGACGTATAAAAGTGCGGCAGGATGGCCAGCACCGCGAGCAGGTAGCCGACGAGATGGCTTCCGGAATCTCCCAGGAACGATTTGGCCCGCGGAAAATTCCGGGGCAAAAATCCGATCAACGCGCCGCAGGTGAGGAACGCGATGAGCGCGACGAGATATTGCGGCACTGGCGCCGTGGCGGCGGTGAGGCCGAAATAGAATGCGCCTATCGCACCAAGCCCGGCGCAGAGGCCGTTCATGTTGTCCATGAAATTGAAGGCGTTGATGACGGTGAGAATCCAAAGAATGGTGACGGCAAAACTGAACCAAATGTTGTGCACGAACAGCGTGATGCGCGCCCCGGAAGCGGCAACCATCGCGGCGACCGCGAATTGCGCGATGAATTTGGCGGCGGGACGGGATTCTTTTTTGTCGTCCCATAGCCCGACGAGCAGCATCCCGATGGCGCCGAGAAAAATCGCCACGAGTTCAATGTGGCGGCGGTGAAAGCCGTAGGCGAGACGCGGGCCGGCATCGGCATCGTAGGAAGGAAAGGGCGATGCATTTGGATGCAGGATCCACAGCACGATAAGGCCGAGAATTGCCGGGACAACCAAGGCGGTTAGGACGGTGAGGCCGCCGGCCAGGGGCATGGGTTCGTCGTGAATTTTGCGATGGCCAGGATCATCCATGATGCCTTTGCGCGCGCACCATTTTTTCCAATGGGAAAAGGTGAAAAACGCCGTGAGGAAGGCACTGGCGAAAGCGGCCACGTAAATGCGGACAAAAGTCACAGTTCAGACATGCTGCCTGTTCGGGTGGTTGGTTGCCAATTTCAAATAAAGCGATTGCAGGTCGTCGACCATGCGTTCGACGGAAAAATGTTCGCGGACGAATTCACGGCCGGCCTGGCCCAGGCGGAGGCAGAGGGATTCGCTGTTGGCCAGTTGCATGAGGCGATGGGTGAGGCCGGCCGGGTCGCCGGGGTGTACTAGAAAGCCGGTTTGGTCGTTGAGACAGACTTCGCGCGCGCCATCGCAATCGTAGGCGACGACCGGCTTGCCAGCGGCGAGCGCTTGGGGCAGCGCGCGCGGCAATCCTTCGCGAACGGAAAGATGCACGAGGGCATTCATCACACCGACATGGCGCGGGATGTCGTCCGGAGGAACGAGGCCGGTGAAAAGGACGTGCTTTTCCAAACCGAGCTCGACCGTTTTGTTTTCGAACTTTGCGCGCCATTCGCCATCGCCGATGAGCAGAAATTTTATGCGTGGATTTTGCCGGATCAATTCCGGCGCGATGGCGAACAAATCGTCGTGGCCCTTGAGTTTGAACAGGCGCGCGATTTTTCCGATGACGAAATCGCCGGGCGCGAGGCCGAGTTGGGCGCGAAAGGCGAGATCGTTTTCGGCGGTAAGATATGGCGCGAGATTAAAGCCGCTGAAAATTTTTGTGTATTGCTCGCGCCGGCCAATTCCGGCGGCAAGATATTGTTCCGTCATGGCGTCGGCCACGGTGACGAAATGGGTGGTGACCCGGCCGGCGCGGCGTTCGGCGGCGCGGAAGAGTGTGTTGGCGGCGGCGCCTTGAAACTTGCCGAAGGAGGGGCCGTGGATGGTATGGACGATGATGGGAACGCCCGCGCGCGCGGCGGCCAGGCGGCCCAGAATGCCGGCCTTGCCGCTATGGGTGTGGACGAGGTCCGGCTTCGTTTCGCGGAAAAGGCGTTTCAATTCGCGAAGCGCAAGCAGGTCTTTAATCGGATGAATGGGACGGACGAGGTCGGCAACCGTGATCAACTGCGAGTCCAAATGTTCCAGCGAACCTTCCGGGCCGGTGGATGGGCCGGAGACGAGCCGGACGTCGAAGCCGGGTTTTTTCCGCAACCCAAGGACTGATGAGAGAGTATTTTCCTGCGCTCCGCCGATGATCAGACGCGTGATGACGTGCGTGATCCGCATGGAGGAAATCAGGGGGACCCGGATTTCAGGGTTTTGAGGTGGGCGGTCGCGTATTGCACTTCTTCCGAGCCGGGTGGCGCGGCTTTCAGGTCCAACTCGAGGAAGTGAATGGCGGACTTGGTGTCTTTTTTGCGAAGGGCAATTTCGGCCAGGCCGTGATAGGCTGGGAACGCGTTGGGCCGGAGTTTTTCGAGTGTTTCGTAATCTTTTTGGGATTCGTCCAGGCGGCCGGTTTGAAAATACGAGACCGCGCGGCAGTAAATAGCCGCGGAGTTGGTGGGTTGGATCGATACGGCTTTGGAAAGCGGAACCAGCGCGCCATTGAAGTCGCTGAGCTGCATCTGGACGTAGGCCTTGTCGATGAGGCGGGTCACGCTGGTTGGAGCGAGCTGCAGTTGCTTGTCCACGATGGAAAGAGCATTGGTGAAGTCCTGGTTGGCGACGCAGACGCGCGAGGCGAGCGTGAGGCGGTTCGTGTCCGCCGGATTTTGAGACAGCGCCGAGGTGAGAAGGTTTTGAACTTTGGCGGGTTGCTTGGCGGCGTAGCTGGCGGAGAGTTCGGCCTCAAAAACGTCGTCCGAATTGATAGCGGCGTCGGCCCAGCCACTGGAACGAGCTTTGAGCTGGTCGATCAACGGGAACGCTTTGTCCGGGGTGCCCAATGGGAGGTAAACGCGCGCGAGCCAAAGGCGGGCGAGCAGGCTTTCGGGAGCCAGAGCCAGGCTGCGCTGGAGGCATTGCGCCGCCTGGCGGTTGAGATGGCCGCGGGCGAAGACAATTCCCTCGGCCAGACAGCCGGTGGGTTCATCAAACATGCCGTTGATGTTGAGGACCGTTTCCCAATTGCCGAATTTTCCAAAGCGTTCTTCGAAAGCCGCCAGGTCGTCGATGGCCACATGATCGCCTTTGCGGAGCTTCTGATTGAAATCGGCATTGGCATGGGCAACGACGTTGTCCGGGTAAAGCTGCACGGCTTCATTGAAGTGGGCGCCGGCTTCTTCGGTCCGGCCCATGCGCTGCGCATCGACACCCCAGGCATTCAGGGCGCGGGAATAAACACTGCCGATTTGAAGAGCATCGAAATTTCTTTCAAACGGAATGCGCATTTTGGCGAGCCATTGCTGGCGGAAGGAGGAAGGCTGGTCGGGCGCGGGAGGGGTGATCTCAGGTATGATGGCGCGGATTTCGTGGTCGTGCTCTTTCCAGAACGCTTCGTTTTCGGCGAAGACTTCGTCGGAGAATGGCGGCGGGGACACCTCGGAGTTGGTGGGGTAAGCTTTGAGCTCATTCACGAGGCCGTGCGGGATGGCGTAGAATTCCTCGAAGTAGTAGCCGAAGCTGGGATTAAGATAATAAACGGGGTGTTTCTCAGCGAGGATTCGGAGCACGTGCATCAACCCAGGATCAGTGACCATGAGTTCCACGTTGCTGTTCAGGTTGGTAAAAATGCGGGGCCAACGATCAGGATTCCGGCGCGTTTGATAGACATAATAAGCCGGGTCTTTAAGGGCGCGCGTGTCCAGGAAAAGATAGTTGTCCGCTTTTCCACTTCGGGCGAGCCATTCCCGCGCGAGGACCAACGATCCCGCGCTATCGCCGAGAAGCACGCCTTCCTGAGGCAGTTTTTCCGTCAGGAACGAGGCGTAATTGCGCAACGTGGGGCCGTTCTCGACATGGATCAGCGGGACGTTTTTGAAAAGCAATCCGAGCGGGGCGAGCACCAGAAGAAAGATGACGAAGCCGGTGGCCACAGGGAGGAGGAATCTATCTGAAGGGGATCTGCGGTGGCTGCGGCGCGATACGGGTCGGAAAATAAGGAGCAAATAGCCGCTCAAATAGCCGATGCTCAATGAGCCAATGAAATAAAGCGGGAGCAGCCGGTCGCGATTAATGTCAAGATCGGGGTACTTGCCGGCGGAATCCCGGAGTCCGAATCCGGTGTCGAAAGCGGCCCAGATGCACACGACGAGCAAGGCGAAATGCATAAAATGCAAAATCCAGATGGTCAGCGCCGAACCCAAACGGCTGGTTTCGCCGACGACAGCCGCGGATTTCCAGTTAATGCCGGCCATGAGGATGGGCAGCAGCGAGGTGAGGATCAGCAGAAACTGAACGTAATGGGGCATGTATTGATAAACGATCCTGACCTGATAAAGCTCGTAGCTGACATTTTCCCTGAGCGCGTACCAAAAAAAGCCCGGGGTATGAACATGGAGCAGGGGCAGATAGAGAAAAAAGGCGAGGCCGGCGAGCGCGCACAGAAAGAGGCGGGTCAAAAAGCGAAGATCAAAAAAAGCAAAGCCTTTGATCCAGATGATGGCGCCGAGGAAAAACGGCGCGAGCCCAATCAGCACCCAGTTGTCCGTGGCGGCGGCGGCGTACACCAAAACCGCCCGCAGGAGCCAGGATTCGCTCTTGCTGAGGCGATATTCCAGCAGAGACCGGACGGCATACGCGAAAAGCACCAAATCGAACATGCCGTTGGAAAGGGTGGTGGCGTTTTCCCAGAAGGTGAGCTGCAGCCCCAGCACGAGGGCGGCCAGAACGGGCGGGATCCAAGCTGTGGGAATGGAGAGCAGACCAAAGCGGCTATGTTCGCGATCGCGTTGTGTCTGCGTTCGATCCTGCGGCAGCAGAGCCACGCAGCGGGCCAGAAGCAGAAGAACGAAGAACGCGCAGACAACGGAAAAAAGGTTCAATACCACGGGCACCCAGGTTTCCGGCAGCCAATGGAACGGGGCGGTGACGAGGTTGAACAGGGGTGAATAGATTTCCGGCCCCCAGGTTTGTCCCGCAGCCCGGGCAACGGAATTGAGGTTTCGAAAGGATATCCAGTGGTTCAGCGTCAGCAGGTAAACGACTGCCAGCAAACCCGCGATAATCCAGGGAAGAAAGGCACCCACGAAGCTTTTTTCCGCGCCCGCTTCGGTTCTAGTGGTCATGAGTTCGGTAAAGTTGAAACAATGAGTCCGCGCTTGGCAAGCAGTTAAGTTTCGAAAGCGTGAAATTACGGAGAATTACCGGCGCTAATCCCGGCTGCGCGCCGGGGGGGCTAAGAGCGCATGTCAAAATGAGGAACGGACGCGCTGTTTTCTGGCGGGCGGCTGGCAAGGCGCGACGAAGGAGCATAGCCGCAGCGCTCTGTGACTGAGGAGCAACGCCGCCAGGCACCCGCCAGAAAACAGCCCTCCGGGTTGCCAGATCTTTGTCGCTGCCGCCGCGTTGCTCGTCGGTCGAAGATCTATAAAGTCCCGCCATGTCGGGATCCCTCCCCGCGCCTTGCAGCACCGCCAAATCTCTGGCAACGCGCCCGTTCCTCATTTTGATATGGGCTCTAAATCTGGTTTTATCGCGTTTACAACGGTTCATTTGAGGTTGAAGCAGCAACTCGCAACTCGGCCACGCATTCGACGTGTTGCGTCTGCGGGAACATGTCCAGGGGCACTACTTGCACCAATCTAAAGACACCGTCGGCGCATAAAACGTTCAAGTCGCGCGCCATGGTGGCCGGATGGCAGGACACGTAAATGATTTGCGAGGGTTTTTCCCGGCGCAGCAGCTCGAGCAGTTCGCGCGGGCAGCCTTTTCGGGGCGGATCGAGCAAAAGACTCGTGGCTTCGGGCGAGAATTTTTCCAGTAATTCCGGCAGGGCTTCCTCGACGCTGGCGGAGATGAATTCCCCGTTGTTTCGGTGGTGGATGGCCAGGTTGCGCCGAGCGGATTTGATGGCTTGCTGATCGTATTCGACGCCGACGAACGATTCGACGAGGTCGGCGAGTTCGATTCCGAAAAATCCGACGCCGCAATAGAGGTCGATCAGGTGCGCGGCGCCGCCGCGCGCGAGGAAGGCGCGCGCCGTTTTGACCAGTTCCGGCAGCAGGAAGAAATTATTCTGGAAAAAGGAATCGCGCGGCACTTCCCAGTTTTCGGGCGGAATGCGCAGCACCACTTTGATGCCGCCCTTCGGCGGCGGATGGGCGCGGACATGCTTGATCTGGTCGTTGATGGGCGGTTCGGCGATTTTGCATTCCTCGATGTCCTCGACGAGTCCGCAATCCCAGCGCACGAAACCGATATTGAGCTTTTGCTCGGGCTTGTTCCATTGGCTGCGAATCATGACGCGATTGCGATAGCCGTAGGGCTGCGGGCAGGGGACGACGGGCGCGATGGCTTCAGGAGAAACCTTGCCGATGCGCTCGAACAAGTCGGCGATCTGCTTGTGCTTGATGCGAAGCTGCGCGTCGTAGGCGATGTGCTGGTATTGGCAGCCGCCGCAGCTTCCGAAATAAGGGCAGGGCGCCGGGACGCGATCGGGAGAGGGCTGAATGATTTGGAGCGGCTTGGCGCGCGCGAAGCTTTTCTTCACTTCCGTGATTTCCACTTCGACTTCTTCGCCGACAAGAACGAAAGGAACGAACACGACAAATTCTTCAATGCGCGCAACGCCTTCTCCGCCGAAGGCGATGTCGCTGATGCGCACGGTTATTTTTTGTCCGGCGAGCAAATGCACCAAGGCAGGTTAGGAGTTGGGAGTTTGCAGTTTCAAGTTTTTCGTCTTTGAACGGCAAAAATTCTTCAGCGGCCATGTGTCAGCGGGGGTAAGTCAGCGGCGTTCACAGACCGCCGCTACAGGAATTGGAATCGACGCTCGACCGTCGGGTTTGCTCGGTTATATTTCCGCCCATGGCGATTGCGGACATCAGAAGAGAGTACAACCTGGCGGGATTGCGGCGCCGTGATTTGGATCCGGATCCGATGGCGCAATTCCGCCATTGGTTTGACCAGGCGGCAGGCGCGCGGTCCAGCGGCAAGCTGCGCGGGGGGCTTATCCGAATTTATAAGACGTTGCTCGGCCTCGGCAGCGCCGAGCGGATTGATGTGAACGCGGCGACGCTGGCGACGGCGGATGGCGAAGGGCGGCCGTCGGGTCGCGTGGTGTTGCTCAAGGGCGTGGATGAACGCGGGTTTATTTTCTTCACCAATTACGAAAGCCGCAAGGGGCGTGAAATTACTGAGAACGCGAATGTCGCGCTCGTATTTTACTGGCCGGACCAGGAAAGGCAGGTGTGCATCGCGGGGCGGGCGATGAAGATTCCTCAAGCGGAATCCGAGGCGTATTTTAAATCGCGCCCGCGAGGGAGCCGGCTGGCGGCGTGGGCTTCGCACCAGAGCGAGGCGGTCGAAAATCGCGAGGTGCTGGAAGCCAAATGGCGCGAACTGGATGCGAAATATCCGGGTGATACGGTGCCGATGCCGCCGAATTGGGGCGGGTTCGTGGTAACGCCGGTGAGGATCGAATTCTGGCAGGGGCGCCCGAGCCGGTTGCATGACCGATTTCGCTATTTGAAGCAGGCGGATGGCAAGTGGTTGATAGAGCGGCTTTGTCCGTAGGCGGCAAAAGAAATGGCGACGCTCATAGAGCGCCGCTACAGGATCGCAAGGAAATTGCTCTTGCATTCCGGACGGGGAGGCGGAGGGTAAATTAACGGGTGCGATTAAAGGCCACAGACTTGAGAATCGCCAGGGTATCAACAACTGCTGTGACCGTGAGATGCGTTATTTTAGCCAACAAAGCGAGGCGAATGGTTCCGACACGAGGTGCGTGGCGGTGGTCTATGAAAGTTCGGTTTTGCGCGATCGCGCGGTTGGGTTTTGCGAAAGGCTGGCTGAAGGGCAGAAGTTTTCGATGGTCGAAATCAATTGGTGGTCGTTTCCTTTGCTGGCCCAACCCCTGGCGGGCGCGGATGCTGCGCAAAAAGCGGCGAGCGCGGATGTGATGGTCTTTGCGATGGAGGCCCGGGGCGATTTGCCTAATGAAATCAAATTTTGGGTTGAGCGATGGCTGAACAAACGCGGTGAACGCGAGGGGGCGCTGATAGCATTGTTGAACCACGAGGAGCGGCCTTATTGCGTGGCGACATTCAGGGAAATCTATCTTCGACATGCCGCCCGCCGCGCTGGAATGGATTATTTGTCTCATTCGGCTCCAACGGCTGCCAGGGCGATCCCCGATTCCCTGGATTCGTATAGCGAACGGGCGGATCAGATGACCTCCGTGCTGGATACCATCCTCCATGCTCAACTCCAAAACCCACCTTTGCTCTACCCGCCCGGTCTCTGAAATATGTTGCATCGGGTTCGCGCGCCTGTTTTTCTATGCGCGCAAAATCCAAAGCAACCATGATCAGACATCGAGCTTGCTGGTATGCGGTTTGTTTCACTTTAACGTGTGGAATTGCCCTGGCGGGTGAGTCCACGCCGGAAAATGGCATTTCCGATTATTTTCAATCGGGCCGGTACGATGTGACACTTTCGAGCGGTGTCATGTTCTCGCCGATTGGCGCGGACCGTAATCGGCCGGTCGAGAATTATGTGCTGAACGGGCTTCAAGTGGGCCGAATGTTGTCGAGCGCGCATGGCGACCGATGGTTTCGCGGCAATTGGGAAGCATCAGTCGAAGCCATTGGCGGCGCGGTTTTTCAAGGGCGGGGAAGTTACCTGGCAGGAGCGACGCTGTGGGGTCGTTACAATTTTGTGCAGCCCGATTGGCGGGTGGCGCCGTATCTGGCCGCGGGCGCGGGCGCGGAGGCAACGGACATGGACCAGCGTCTGATCGGCGAGAAGTTCAATTTCAATCTCAATATCGGCGCAGGAATGCGCTGGTTTGTATCGCGACAGTGGGCGATCGATCTCGAATGCCGCTACCAGCACATTTCCAACGCGACGATTGCCAAACATGACATCGGCATCAATGCGGTCGGGCCGATGGTTGGAGTGTCGTATTTTTTTTAGCGTAGGAGCGGAACAAATCTGACCCTCACCCCGGCCCTCTCCCATCCGATGGGAGAGGGGGAAGTTGTTAAGCCTCCGGATTCAAGTTCACCAGAGCGCCGGCTACGGTTTTAGTAATGCTTCAGCCTTCGGCTTTCGGAGGTTCGGATCCTGAATCCGATTCGGATTCGGTCGCGGCGTCTTCCTGCTGCTCGCTGATGACTTTCGCGATGGCTTGCAGTTTGTCGCCGGCGGCGAGATTAATGAGTTTCACGCCCTGGGTGTTGCGGCCGGCTTCGCGGATATCTTTCACGAACGTGCGCACCATCTGGCCTCCGGTGGTGATGAGCATGATTTCGTCACTATCGCGCACGGTGAGCGCTCCGACGACGGAACCGGTTTTCTCGGTCACTTTCATCGTGATGCGGCCCTTGCCGCCGCGTGATTGTTTGCGGGTGCCGCTTTCCGATTGCACGAGGTATTCGTTGAAATCGGTGCGTTTGCCGATGCCGTTCTCGCCGGCCACCAGCAGCGTGGCATCGGGATCGACCACAGCAAGCCCGACGACAGCGTCGCTTTTCCCGAGCGTGATGCCTTTGACGCCGCCTGCGTTGCGGCCCATCGAACGGACATCGGACTCGCTGAAACGGATGCTCATGCCTTCCTTCGTGATCAGCACGACATCGTCGCCGGGGTCTTTTACATCGTTGTTTTCCACGATGCTGCCGCGCGTCAATCTCACTTTAATCAACATATCGTCTTGATCGATGCTGATGGCGATGATGCCGCCTTTGCGGACGTTTGCGAATTCGTTCAGGGACGTTTTCTTGACGGTGCCCTGCTGGGTGGCGAAGAAAAGTTCGCCGGGCTGTTTCCAGGTGACGTCCTCTTTGTTCTCGTCCGTTTTGGATTGGATGCGAATGAGCGCGGCGATCTTTTCGCCGCTTTTCAATTCGAGGAGATTGGCGATGCTCCGGCCTTTGGAGGCGCGGCCCATGTCCGGGATTTCGTGCACGCGCTCCACGTAGACACGGCCGGTGTTCGTGAAGAACATCAGGTAATCGTGCGTGCTGGCGGTGAACAGGTGTTCGATGAAATCCTGGTCCTCGGGCGTGTCGCTCTCTCGCGTGGCCATGCCGATGACACCTTTACCGCCGCGGCGCTGGGCGCGATAGCTGGAAATGTTCGTGCGTTTGATGAGGCCCGCGTGCGTGAGGGTGATGATGACCCCTTCGTTGGCGATCAAATCCTCGATGGCAATTTCGCCTTCGTCGGGCACGATTTCCGTGCGGCGCGGCGTGGCGTGCTTTTCCTTGATCTCGAGGAGCTCCTTTTTGATGATGGCCATCACGCGCGATTCCTTCGCGAGGATGTCCAGCAGGTCTTTGATCTTCTCGAGAAGCTCGGTGTATTCCTGGCGCACCTTGTCGATTTCAAGGCCGGTGAGGCGATACAGTTGCAATTCAAGGATGGCGTCCACCTGCCGTTCGGAAAGGCCATAGCGGCCGCCATTCAGGCGCACCTCATTGCGAACAAGAATGCCCCAGGCCTCGACTTGCTGACGGGTCCACTCGAACGCTAGCAGCTTGACTTTCGCCTCCTCGCGATTGCGTGAACTGCGGATGAGCCGGATAAACTCGTCCAGGTTCATGAGCGCGCAGACGTAGCCTTCCAGGATTTCGGCGCGTTCCTCGGCTTTCCTCAATTCAAAGCGCGTCCGGCGCAGGATCACCTCGCGGCGATGATCGATGTAGGCGCTGATCAGTTCCTTGAGATTGAGTTCCTTCGGACGGCCGTGATCGATCGCGAGGTTGATGACGTTGAAGGAAACCTCGAGCTGGGTGTGCTGGTAAAGGTTGTTGATGACGACTTTGGCAACGGCATCGCGCTTGAGTTCGATGACCAGCCGGCAGTTCTCGTCCGACTCGTTGCGCTCAGCGGAAATTTCGGTGATGACCTTATTGTTCACGAGGTCAGCGATCTGTTCCTCGATGTTGGTGCGGACCACGTTGAACGGAATTTCCGTGATGATGATCTGCTCGCGCGCGCCCTTGAGTTCCTCAAGTCCGACGCGGCCGCGGAGCTTGATGGCGCCGCGGCCGGTTTCGAAATACTTCCGGATGCCCTCGACGCCGCAGATGACGCCGCCGGTCGGGAAATCCGGGCCTTTGATGTATTTCATCAACTGCGGAATGGTGATGGTGGGACTATCAATCTGCGCGCAAATGCCATCGATCACTTCACCCAAATTGTGCGGCGGCATGTTCGTGGCCATGCCGACGGCGATGCCGGTGCCGCCGTTGACCAACAAATTTGGAAAGGCGGCGGGAAAAACGGAGGGTTCGTGGAGGCGTTCGTCGTAATTCGGAACAAAATCCACCGTGTCCTTTTCCATGTCGGACATCAGCAACGCGCCGAGGTGCGTCAAGCGCGCTTCCGTGTAACGCATGGCCGCCGGCGGGTCGTTTTCCACGGAACCGAAGTTGCCTTTGCCATCGACGAGCTTTTCGCGCATGGCCCACGGTTGCGCCATGTGAACAAGGGTCGGGTAGATGACCGCTTCGCCGTGCGGATGATAATTTCCTGACGTGTCACCGCAGATTTTGGCGCACTTGATGTGCTTGCGGCCGGGGAACAACGACAGGTTTTCCATCGCGTACAAAATACGGCGCTGCGAAGGCTTGAGGCCGTCGCGCACATCGGGCAACGCGCGCGAGATGATCACGGACATCGAGTAATCAAGGAACGAGTTCTTGATTTCATCGGCGACGTTGATTTTGGAAATCTTTTCGCCGGCAGAATAAGCGCCGCCGCTGGGTTGAGGTGATGACGGCGGCGGAGTGGGATTGTTTTCGTCTGGCATGGTCTTTCGTTTCTAAATTCTGGCTGACTGTTCCGGAAAAACCGGGATGTGCATGGCGCGCGCCGCATTTGCGAGGCGCACGTCGGTTGTTACCAATGGAAAATCCTGGCACAAATCGGACGTCGCAAGATGGATCGCATCCAGCGTCCGCAATGGCGCGGGGGGATGACAGTATTCCAGGCAATGGGCGGCTTTCCGCAGCACGATGGAATTCAGCGGTTCAATTTTTATTTCTTCATCGGCAACCCTTGCTTGAAATTCCTTCCAGGCCAGGCGGCGATCGTCCGAATCGATTTTCCCGGCGCGCTCGCGAGAGAGCAACGCCGAGAAAACTTCAGTCATCGCCAATTCGGATGTCGTCAAACGCCGGCCTTCGAGCGAGCGAACAAAGAATTCGCTGTCTGGTTCCGTGACAAGCAGTTTGACGATGATGCTGGTATCGAGATACATGATTACCAGCCACGGCTATCGCGGTCCTCACGAACGATTTCCTCCGCGGTCGGGCCGCCGCGCCAGGGGGGCATCTTTTTGAGATGCTCCCAAGTCCCGGTGAATACTTTGCGCGGCTTGCCTTGAGAAACCGGCGACAATACTGCTTTCGGTTGGCCATCGCTGGTGATCGTCACTTCCTGACCGCGAGCGACCAACTCCAATAGGGCCGACAGTTTTGCCTTCGCCGCGCGAACCGGAATGGTTATTCCGATTCCCGGGATCGCCACGGCTTCTTTCAATTCGAGGCCGCCAGACTTAGGCGGGTGTTTCTTTATAGTTCTCTGTCTCATTCTTCTAATGTGGTCACGCGTAACTACATTCTCAATATTTTTTTAGACATCCAAGTTGCGCACGTTCAATGCGTTATCTTCGATGAATTGCCGACGCGGTTCGACTTCGTCGCCCATTAGCTTCACGAACATCTCTTCAGCTTCCACGGCGTCGGTGAGATCGATCCTCAAGAGCTTGCGCTTTTGGGGATTCATCGTGGTTTCGAAAAGCTCTTTCGCGTCCATTTCGCCCAGGCCTTTGAAGCGGTACATCTGGATGCCTTTTTTGCCGACGGCTTTGACGGCGGAAAGAATTTCCGGGATGGAGAACAACGGGGTGACCGTCGCGCGGTCGCCTTCACCTTCAACGAGTTCAAAGAGCGGCTTGTCCTGGGCCGCGTAATGATCGACTGCCAGGCCTTTCTTGCTCAATTTTCCGAGCAGGTCGGCGATGGCTTTGCTTTCGAGGTGCAGATGATTCAGCTTTGCGCGGCGGGTGGGGCTGTCCTTGCGGCGTTCGACTTCGGTGTCGGTGCCAAACAAATCATTGTTGGCGGCTTTAAACCGATCCACTTCCTCGGGGTTGAGGAAATAATGAACCGTTTCGTCGTTGCCGTCGCGGACCTTGATCATGAATTGAGGCAACGCGCCGTCCGCGCCGCGCTTCTCGACGTAATCGGCGAAATCACCGCCGAGGCGGCGGATGAACGTGGCGTGTTTGTCCAGCGATTCGAGCAGTGAAAGGATTTCTTCCAATTGTTTGGGCGCCATTTCGCTGCCATCCGCAAGATTTTTCAACTTCACTTCTTCCACTCCGTTTTGGAGCAGAATGCGGTTGAGTTGCGCGTCGTCATCGATGTAATCGGTCTTCTTCTTGCGCGTGACGCTGTAGAGCGGCGGTTGCGCGATGTAAACATAGCCCTGCTTCACGAGTTGCGGCATTTGCCGGTAGAAAAACGTGAGCAACAGCGTGCGGATGTGCGAGCCGTCGACGTCCGCATCGGTCATGATGATGATTTTGTGATAACGCAGCTTCTCGAGATTGAACGCGCCTTCACCTTCGCCGTCGCCGATGCCGGTGCCGATGGCGGTGATCATGGTCCGGATTTCGTTGTTCTGAAGGACTTTGTCGAGGCGGGCTTTTTCGACGTTAATCAGCTTGCCGCGAATGGGCAGGATGGCCTGGAACTTTCGGTCGCGGCCCTGCTTGGCGGAGCCGCCGGCCGAGTCACCTTCGACGATGTAAAGCTCGGTGTTTTCCGGATCGCGATCGGAGCAATCGGCGAGTTTTCCGGGCAAACCGCCGCCGGTGAGCGCGCTTTTGCGGACGGCTTCACGGGCTTTGCGCGCGGCCTCGCGGGCGCGGGCGGCATTGAGGCCTTTGTCGATGATGCGCTTGGCAATCGGCGGGTTGGCGTCGAAATAATTCATCAAGCCGTCGTAGCTGACGGAGCCGACGATGCGTTCCACTTCGGGCGAAAGGAGTTTTACCTTGGTCTGTGATTCGAACTTGGGATCGCTGTGTTTGACCGAAATCACGGCCGTGAGACCTTCGCGGACGTCGTCGCCGGTGATTTGTGGATCCTTATCCTTCAATATTTCGTTGGATTTCGCGTATTGATTGATGGCGCGGGTGAGTGCGCTGCGGAAACCGGACAAGTGCGTGCCGCCGTCGGGATTGTGGATGGTGTTCGTGTAGCACAGGACCTGATCGTTGTAGCTGTCGTTGTATTGCAACACGACCTCGACGTGCACCTCGATGGGCTTGTCATCCAGCTTTTCCGTGGTTTCCCTGCGGAAAGAAATTGGCTTGGGGTGGAGCGGTTCGCGGTTTTTGTTGAGCTGCTTGACGAATTCCTCGACGCCGTCCTTGTAGAAATAACGTTCCGGCTTGGCGTCGGTTTTGCGTTCGTCGATGAAAATGATTTCCAGGCCGGAATTAAGAAAAGCCAGTTCGCGCAGGCGCTGGGAAATGATATCGGCCTTGAACTCAGTGGTTTCGCGGAAAATTTCCGGATCGGGCTTGAACGTGATCAACGTGCCGGTGCCTTTGGCGGTTCCGATGACGTTGAGTTTTTTCGTGGTCTTGCCGCGTTCAAATTCCATTTGATGAATTTTGCCGTCGCGGGAGACTTCGACTTCGAACCATTCGCTGACGGCATTGACGCACTTGGCGCCGACGCCGTGTGTGCCGCCGGAAAATTTGTATCCGCCCTGGCCGTATTTGCCGCCGGAGTGCAATGTCGTGAGGACCATCTCGACGCCGGGAATGTTGTAAACGGGATGAATGTCCACGGGGATGCCGCGGCCATTATCGCGGATGGAAATGGAGCCATCGACGTGGATTGTCACTTCGATGCGATTGCAGAAATTGGCGAGGTGTTCGTCCACCGAATTATCGAGCACTTCGCTGACGCAGTGATGCAGGGCGCGTTCGTCGGTGCCGCCGATGTACATGCCGGGTTTCTTGCGAACGGCCTCAAGCCCTTCGAGTTTCCCTAGCTTCGAACTGTCGTATGATTGCGGCGAATCGGCGTTGGTTTGCAATTTTTCTTCGGCTTCCAAAACGTTTTCTTCAGGCATAAAAATTCAGCGGTTGGGCTGGTGCGTTTCACCGCTTTTCAGTAGCAAAAATACTAGAAAAAATACCCTTCGAACACAATCTTTTGTTTCGCCTTTTGTTGCCCAAAAAACACCATTAGTTGTGGAGAAACGGAAGGGTAAGCCGGATATATTGCGGCTTTAGGACTCTTGCTTCCGAGTCCCAATAGTGTAATCCCGCGGGAGCGGAAATGCAATCATTGTGAATGGATTTTAATCAAGGAATTTGGACTGTTTTTGTTTGGTTTGGCGAGGGAAAAGCGGAATTAAAAACCCTCACCCGGCCCTCTCCCATCCGATGGGAGAGGGGGAGTTCTTTACGCCGAAGGAGTAAGTCGACCATCGCAGATCCCATCATTTTTCATGAAGCGCGTTAGCTCCTCGAATGTCAAAAATGGCGCTTGCTTTGGCGCGCCTTGAACATACTTTCGACGGATGTCTGTTTTGGAAACGACCAGCAAAAAATCCGACGCGCCGCGCGCGGCTTCGAAGCCGCATTCCCAAACCAATTTTCTGTCGCACCCCGATCAATTTCCCCGCCGCCATATCGGACCGGACCAGGTTCAAACGAAGCAAATGCTTGCGTTGCTCGGCCGGCCAAGCCTCGATGCGCTGATTGATGAAGCGGTGCCAAAGCAAATTCGGTTGAAACGCGCGCTGCAGCTTCCGGAGGGGCGCGGGGAATTTGAAGTGCTTAATGAGCTGAAGACGATCGCGTCGCGGAACCGGGTTTTTCGCTCGTTCATTGGAATGGGATATTACGATTGCATCACGCCGGCGGTGATTCAGCGGAACATTTTGGAAAATCCGGGCTGGTACACCCAATACACTCCTTACCAGGCGGAAATTTCACAGGGCCGGCTCGAGGCGTTGCTGAATTTCCAGACCATGGTGACGGACCTGACGGGTTTGGACATTGCGAACGCGTCTTTGCTGGATGAAGCGACCGCGGCGGCGGAGGCGATGACGATGTGTCATGCGTTGAAGGATGGGCGGAATGTTTTTTTTGTGGCGGAAGATTGTCATCCGCAAAATATCGACGTGGTGAAGACGCGCGCGAAGGCATTGGGGATTGAAGTGGTGGTGGGCGATTTTGCGAAGTTCGAATTCAGCGACAAAGTTTTTGGCGTGCTCCTGCAATATCCGAACACGTATGGCGGTATCTGTGATTATTCTGATTATATTGAAACGGCGCATGCCGCCGGCGCGATGGTGACGATGGTCACGGATTTGCTCGCGCTGACCTTGCTGAAACCGCCCGGCGAAATGGGAGCGGACATCGCGGTGGGCAGCGCGCAACGGTTTGGCGTGCCATTGGGTTATGGCGGGCCGCACGCGGCGTTTTTCGCGACGCGGGATGAATTCAAACGGCACATGCCGGGGCGCATCGTGGGCGTGTCCAAGGATTCGCGCGGCAAACCGGCGTTGCGTTTGGCGCTGCAGACGCGCGAGCAACACATTCGTCGCGAGAAGGCCACGAGCAACATCTGCACGGCCCAGGCGTTGCTGGCGAATATCGCGTCAATGTATGCGTGTTATCACGGGCCGGAAGGGTTGAAGTCGATCGCCAAACGCGTGCACGTGCTGGCCGATGCTTTCTCGGCCGGGGTCATGGTGAATGGGTTTACCGTGGATTATGGAGACTTTTTCGACACAGTCTCTGTTGAATGCGGTTCGTCCCAAAAGCGTGACGAAATTATCCGGCGAGCAGCCGGGAAGGGGATCAATCTTCGCTCCGCCGGCAAGGATCTGGTTGTCGTAGCCTTTGATGAAACGTCGAATGCCGACACCGTCTCGGAATTGGAATCTGTATTTACCGGCAAGCCGCCCAAACCGAGCGAAATACTTCAGACGAATTTAAATGAGACCAGGCTTGGATTCACGAAATGGGTCCAACGCACCTCTCCATTCCTGACGCACAAAGTTTTCAACTCCTATCACAGCGAGACGGAAATGCTTCGTTACATCAAGCGGCTCGAGTCGCGCGATTTGTCGCTGACAACCTCGATGATTCCGCTGGGGTCGTGCACGATGAAATTGAATGCGGCGGCGGAAATGTTGCCCATCACGTGGCCGGAGTTTGCGAAATTGCATCCTTTTGTGCCGCTTGAGCAAACGCGCGGGTATCAAACGATTTTCAAGCAGCTTGAAGAGTGGCTGGGTGAAATCACAGGGTTTGCCGGGATTTCGTTGCAGCCAAACGCGGGCTCGCAGGGGGAGTATGCGGGGCTGCTGGTCATTCGCGGGTATCATGAGCATCGCGGGGAGACGCATCGGAACATTTGTTTGATTCCGACTTCGGCACACGGGACGAATCCGGCCAGCGCGGTGATGGCGGGAATGAAAGTGGTGGCGGTGGCGTGCGACAAGGAAGGCAATATTGATCTCGCCGATTTGCGCGCGAAGGCAGTGGCGCATAAAAAGGAACTGGCCGCGCTGATGGTCACGTATCCTTCGACGCATGGCGTGTTCGAGGAAACGATTGCGGAGATTTGCGGAATTGTTCACGCGAACGGAGGGCTGGTTTACATGGACGGCGCGAACATGAACGCACAGGTCGGGCTTTGCCGGCCGGCGGATATGGGCGCGGATGTGTGCCATTTGAATTTGCACAAGACGTTTTGCATTCCGCACGGCGGCGGCGGTCCGGGCATGGGTCCGATTGGCGTGGCGAAGCATCTGGTGCCGTTTTTGCCGGGGCATCCGGTGGTGAAGCTCGGCGGCGAACATTTGATCGGAGCGGTTTCCGCGGCGCCGTGGGGCAGCGCGAATATTTTGATCATCTCGTGGGTTTACATCGCGCTGATGGGCGGCGCGGGGCTTACGGAAGCGACCAAGTATGCCATTTTAAACGCGAACTATATTGCGCGGCGGTTGGATTCTTATTTTCCGGTGCTTTACAAGGGACATGGTGATTTGGTGGCGCATGAATGCATTCTGGATTTGCGCGCGTTCAAGAGCGTGACGGTGGAAGACGTGGCGAAGCGGCTGATGGATTACGGTTTTCATGCGCCGACGATTTCGTGGCCGGTGCCGGGCACGATGATGATTGAGCCGACGGAAAGCGAATCGAAGGACGAATTGGATCGTCTTTGCGACGCTCTCATCAGCATCCACGCGGAGATTCAGGCGATTGACTCCGGCGCGGCGGACAAGCAGAACAATCTTCTCAAAGGCGCGCCGCACACGGCGGATATGATTGCGGCGGACGATTGGACCAAACCGTATTCGCGCCGGCAGGCGGCTTTTCCGGCGGATTGGCTGCATGAGCACAAATTCTGGCCACACGTGGGGCGGATCGACAATGTTTACGGCGACAGAAATCCGGTTTGCACGTGCGTGGGGATGGATGCGTACCAGGCGTAGCAATAGGCTTGAATTGCCTCACCCCGGCCTCCTCCCATCGATGGGGAGGGGGGCGCCGGTCGCGCTGAGGGAAGATTTTCTCGCCGGTGGGGTGTCGTGTGCTGGTTGCAAAAAGCGGATCGAACTATGGCGGCGCAACCAGTTGCTAAACCATGGGGCAGTTTCGTGCGCAACGGTGAGCGCGAGGGCGCGCTCCCCTTATTGACTGCGAAGATACGGCCGCGGTATTTCAAAAGCCCCAAGTTGGAAATTTCATCGAATACAATTCGAGGTGGCGGCGTCTATCCCAATGTCGCTCAGGCAGGAGCCGAGACGGCAAGAGCAATCAGGTTGGTCTCCCAAATGGAATTGAATTCCAGAAGCGAGGTCGTGTATTCAAGGAACATTATGAAAAACATTGGTCACTCAGCGGTTGTGTTTGGAATGTGCGCCGGGGCGGTTTGTGTCGCATCGGCCAACGCCCAATCAACCCAGCCGCCGCCGTCGAATTCGTATGTGACGGCTCCAAACAGTTACGAACAGCCCGTTTCGCCCGCGCATGGGCTGTATCTTGGCGCCGATGTGGGCGGTTTGTTGACGTCGGATGTGCGCGTCAAAAATTTCCTCGGCTCGGTGTCGCCGGGCACGAAGGTGGATCTGGATCCGGGCGTGCGTGTAGGATTTCGCGCCGGATATCATTTTACCGATTGGTTCGCGGTGGAGGGGGAAACGGGTGTCATGGCCAACAACATTCATTCGATCACCGGAGCGAATATTGATGGCAACGCGACGCTCGCGAATGTTCCATTCCTGATCAACGCCCGGTTTGAGCTCCCGCATGGCAACTGCCCGATCACTCCTTACTTCGGCGGCGGCGCGGGTGGTTCGGCGACGGTGCTGAGCTTTGATCGGCACATTGATTTCAATGACGCCGATTTGCACGGAAGCGATTCGGACGTGGTGTTTGCCTATCAGGCATTTGGCGGATTGCGTTATGCCATCACTGACAAAATCGGACTCGGAGTGGAGTATCATTTCATCTGCACCACGGGATCGTCGTGGACGGCGGACGGATTTGGGCCGAATAAAATCAGTTTTGCCGGCACGCGCAGCCACGCGATCACGGCGGCGTTTAATTATCGGTTTTAGACGGATCTGGCAGCCGCAAGAGAACGCAAAGAACGCAAAGAGCGCAAAGAATTTTGCCTCTGTGCTCTTGCGGTTTTGTATGTAGATGTGGCACCTGGTCTAAAAGGACGAGAGCGACTGCGGGTGCGGTGAATGGCGGGAAGCTTCGATTACTTATATGAAATCATTAAGAACACAGTTCGCGAGGTTTTTTTCTTTGGTATGTTTCGGTATGGGCTTGCCGGCACTTTTGGCGGGATGCTCGACCATCCATTCGACTGAGGCCGCATTGATTGGAAAATGGCAAAGCACCCTTGGTGGCGAAACGATCTGTTACGAGTTTCTGCCCAATCATGCCTGCGTGTACACACAATCATCGCCAAAGATGACTTGGCGGGGTCATTTTGAGGTTGAGTCTCCAAACATGGCTATTCTGACAAAGGAGAATTTTCGAAATGCCCAAGCGTTGCAGTTTGTACTCAAAGGAAACTCGCTGCTGCGGATTGTTGATGGAAGCGTCGAGGAGTTCCGGCGTGTGGACAACCAGCGTGACTCCCAAATAATTTCCGAACAGAAGACAGATGCTTCGCGCCCCTGAACCCTGAGCACCACCTCACCCCGACCCTCTCCCCCACTTCGTGACGGAGAGGGGGACGGCTATCTTCTTGGTCTAGCTTTTACTTCACCGGTGAAATTCGCACCAGCACGACGCCGTGGCCGGGGACGGTGGTTTCAAATTTATCGTGGAATTTGCCGAGGTTTTTCTGGCGCCAGAGATCGCGGACTTCTTGTTTGCCGGTCAGGCCGAGGTCGGACCAGTTGGCCGTAACCGTCGTGGGAGTGCGGCTGCGATTGAAGAGGCCGACGGCTTTGGAACCGTCTTCCATGTCTTTGGCCCAGACTTCCAGGCTGCCTTTCTGCGAGACACGGCCAGCCTGACGGCCAAGCGGATCCTGATCCACGCCGAGAACTTCGTCGTTGGTGAGCAGGCTCAGGGTGAAAGGATCGAGTTGAGTCATATCGCAGCCGATGAGCAGCGGCGCATCGAGCAGGCACCAAAGGCTGATGTGGGTGTATTGTTCGTTAGGCGAGAGATGTGTGGGGTGCAGGCGCGGTCCCCAGCCGACCATGCCGACGACGAGCATGTCCGGGTCATTGAAATGTCCGGGGCCGGCGTACGGTTCGTGGCCGGCCTGGCCGAAGCCGATGGTGGACATGCTGCCCCAGCTATCCCGGATGTCGCCCGTGGTGCGCCAGGAATTGCCGCCGATTTCCGCGCCCCATTTCCACACATCGCCCATGCCATATTGACAAAAGCTGAAGATGATGTCGCGCGGGGCCTTGTCCAGCGCGGCGCGCATGACTTGGTAAGGCTTTTGATACACTTCCAGCGGATAACCAGAGCGTCTTCCGCCGTTTTGTTCGCGCGCGATCTGGCCATAGCTGCACCAATCGTACTTGAGATAATCGAAGCCCCAATCGGCATATTGCTGGGCGTCCTGATCCTCGTGCTGGTAACTGCCGATGCAGCCGCCGCAGGTGCGCGGGCCGGGCGAGGAATACAAACCGATCTTGAGGCCTTTGCTGTGGACGTAATCGGTCAGATTTTTCATGTCGGGAAAACGCGGGTTGGGAATAATATGTCCCTCGGCGTCGCGTTGGGGGCCTTGCAAGGTCGGGTCGTTCGTGGCACTCGGTTTCACTTCCCAATAGTCGTCGATATTGATGTAAGTCCAGCCGTGATCGATGAGGGTGCTCTTCACCATCGCATCGGCGGCGGCTTTGACCTTGTCCTCAGTGACGGCGGACGCGAAGCAATTCCAACTGTTCCAACCCATGGCGGGCGTGAGGCCGATTTTTGAACCGCAAACGATTTTGAATTTCTGCTCGGCTTTGCCGCGACGGTTTTTGGCGTGAAGCGTGACGATGTGATCGCCAGGCGCGTTCAACATGCCGGTGATGCGGCCGCTGGTGGGGTCGAGTTGCAAGCCATCGGGCAGGCCGTCGGCGGAAAAGGTCATTGGGCGATCGCCGGTGGCGGCAATGGTGAAGAGGAAGGGATGGCCGGGGCGCACGCCGAAAATTTTCGCGTTGTTGATGCGCGGCTTGCGCGAAGGTTTGGGCGTGAGAATGACCGCCGGTTCGCGAGGCGAGAGTTTGGCGACGGGTTCGACGGCGGCGATGATTTTGGCGTCCACCCAGTCGGCGTCGTCGCCTTCATTGCCGTCGTTGTTATCATTGGCGATGAGCGTGAGTTGCTTGACGCCTTTCAGGGAGACGTTGATTTCGCGCGGGGCATCGCCGGCGTGCATGACGGGGCTTTGCCAGAGAGTTTTTTTGTCGCCAACGACTTTGAAGATGACACTGCCGCTGCCCTTGGAAATTTCATCATCGATGCCTACTTTCGCGGAAAACTTTTGCGCCTTGCCCCGCAAATCGAGCAGCAACTGGCTGGATGCCCTAGTGCCGAGGCCATTGGTGAACGATTGGCCGCCGATGGACATGCTTCGGTTGAAGGTGGAGCGATTGATGCGGGCGCGGCCGTTGCCGTCGAACTCGACCATGTTCGGATCGACGTGATTGAGCCAAAAGGTTTCCTGGGCGCCAGCGGCGAGAGTTCCGGCAACGAGTGCGAGCGAGAAGGCGAGAGAAAGTTTTTTGGATGCGCTGTGGGCGTTCATAGGTGTTTCAAAAGAATGCGCCAACACTGCCGAATGTCCGGCGATTCGTCCAGAGGGAAAAGCTCCAAATTCCAAGCTCCAAGTTCCAGAGAAATCTCAAGCTCCAAAAGGTGGGAGGCATCGTGCTCGCCGCAGTTCGGTGCGCCTCCGCGCTCCGTTGCTTGCTAAGGCGACAGGAGGATGTAGAAGCGGCGGCGATTGGCGCCGGCTTGTGGGTCGATGAATTGGAATTGGCCGGGCGAGGTTTCCGTTGCGGGGCCGAGATCGGTCCAGTTGGTCAAGCGCGTGCTGGGATTGGTGGAGGCCAGCACATTGAGCATGACGCCGGGAGTGTTGGTAAACGTGAATTGGAAACCGTTGGCGGTGATTTTCGTGTTTTTCAGCACGGTCATAACCGGCAATGGAATTGAATTGCTGATGGTGATATCCACGATGGCCGAGGTGCTGGGAATGCCGCCGACGAAAACGGTGGCCATGGCGTAGCCCATGGGGAAATTCGTAATGGAGAGGGACGCAAAGGAATTGGTGGACCAGTTGGTGGTGTTCAGGAAGGTCATTTGGCCGCTTTCAATCGCGCGGAGTTGAACCACAGGGAAGTCCGTCGGTGAACTCTGGATGTTTCCGCCGGAGGCTCCCGGAATGCTTCGGAAGCCCGAGCCGGCGATGACCAAGGGGTTGCCGAGATACGCGTTTGCCGGGCAATTGGTGATTTGTGGCCGCCAGGAATTGCTGAAGTTCAGGCCGATGTCGTAGACTTCGGCGGTCGAGGTGAAATTTTCATTGGTGTCGCGACCACCCGCAGCGAACAATCGGCCATCAGGCAATAGAGCGCTTGCGAGGCTTAGGCGTTCAACGTTCATGCTGGTCGTGACGGTCCATTGGCCGGTGGCGGGATCGTATATCTCAGGCGCCGGGTCATCGCCGGCCAGGAGGGCTTTTCCATTCGGGAGCACAGTGAGGGTGGGGAAGAAATGATTGGTATGAGGTGAACCAGTCGCCGTCCATGTGCCATTGGTCGAATTGTACAGATCGGCGACGGGAAGTCCGTTGGTATCCATTCCGGGGACCAGCACGTTGTCGTTCGGCAATAATGCCGCCGCAGTGTAGAATTCGGTGTCGCCCCTGATTGTGCCGGCCGCTGACCATATTCCGGAGGCGGGATCGTAGAGTTCGGCGCTGGGGAGATTCGTGGGAAAAGATTCGCCGGCATCGCCTCCAACGACCAACACGTCGCCATTGGTGAGCAAAACCGCTTTGTGGAAATTGCGGGGAACGATCATATCGCCGGTCAGAGTCCAGGTATTCGCCACGGGGTCATACAGTTCGGCCGTATTGGTGTGAATGTTGCCGGTTCCGCCAGCCACAAGCACCTTGCCATTGGCGAGGAGCGTCGCGGTATTGCCTTCTCGCGGGATGTTCATGGAGCGATTCGTGGACCACGTTCCGGAGTTCGGATCGTAGAATTCTGGAGTGGCGACGGTCAAACCGGGCGAGTCACTCAAGCCGCCCGTAACCATCACTTTTCCATTGGGTAAGAGCGTTGCGGTGTGATAAAAGCGACCAATGTGCAGTGGCGCGGCAGCCGCCCACGTCCCTGTGACGGGATCATAGAGTTCGCACGATGCGGAAGGGCCATTGTCATTTTGACCCCCAGCAGCCAGCACCTTGCCGCCGGGCAATAACGTCAACGTAAAATCGTATCTTGGGGTCTGCATCGACCCCGTATTGGTCCACGTGCCCGTGGATGGCGCGATGGTTGGATCGTACAATTCCGTGCTGGCCAGGGGGACGTTGAAGTTGTTGATGGTCCCGCCTTCAACCAAAATCTCGCCATTGGGCAGGAGCGTGGAGTTGTGCAGGAAGCGCGGGGTGTTCAATGCGTTGGTCAGCGACCACGTGTTGGAGGACGGGTTGTAAATTTCCGTGCTATTGGTGGCGTTGCCGGCGCTATCGGCCATTCCTCCGATGACAATCACGGTGCCATTGGGCAGCAATTCAGCGGAATGCAGAAAATGCGGTGAATTCATGGGTGGAACAGTGGTGTCCGTGCCTGTCGAGGGATCGTATATTTCGGCGCTCGAAAAAGGAACCGTTACCGGCCCATTCGTCGTGCCGCCGGTGAACAGCACTTGTCCGCCGGGCAATAAGGTGGCGGTGTGTCCCAGGCGAGCCTGGATAAGAGGTCCGGTGGATGTCCATGTTCCTTGGAGCGGATCGTACAATTCCATGCTGGCAAGGGTTTCATAAAAGCCAACGGGGGCATTCGTGGAACCCGCGCTTCCGATTCCGCCCGCCACGAGGACTCTGCCATCCGCCAGCAACGTCGCGGTATGTTCCACCCGGCCATCTTGCATGGTGCCGGTTTGCGACCAGAATCCTGTCGCGGGATCATAGATTTCAGCCGTGGGTGTGTTGGTGCCGGTGCTGCTTCCGCCGGCAGCGAGGACTTTTCCGTTCCGCAGCAAGGTGGCTGTGCAGATATAACGGCCGATGTTCATTGAACCCGTGGATGTCCAAATGCCAGTCTGCGGATCATAAAGTTCCGCGCTGCTAAGGTAATTGGCGCCATAGCCGCCCAGTGCCAGGACTTTTCCGTTGGGGAGCATCACGGCTTTGTGGCCATAACGAGCCGCGTTCAATGAGCCGGTTGATGCCCAGGTTCCGGTTTGCGGATCATAAAGTTCAGCCGAGCTGGTGGGGACTCCGTTCACCGAGCCGCCCGCGACCAAAATTTTTCCGCTCGATAGAAGAGTAGCGGTGAACAATGTGCGGCCGGTAATCATCGCGCCATTGGTGAGCCACATGGCGGCTTGAGCCGATGGCGTTGCCAGAAGGTTGAGAAAAGCCAGCGACACGAACAGCGCCAGTCCATACACCACCATCAGACTTCGCGAAGTCCTTGTCATATAACGATTCCAATTCTTCGCAGAATTCCCGGTTTTACAGCATTCATCCTGCCAAACTGCGCAAATCATTTGGATCGTTCCCATTGCCACTCGAAGCGGCTTGGGACACGATAGTCGACATGGCGACCGAACCACGTCCATGGGTGCTGGCGCGCAAACTCCAGGCAACGGCGCAAACAGGCCTTGAATTCACCATCAACCATTATGACCGGGAGCGGTATGAATTGGTAGCAAAAATTGCAGCGGAATTGATGGCCGCGCATTGCGACACGCCGGTGGAGACGTTTCGGACAAGGTTCAGCGAACAATCCGGCTACGCGACGCCCAAGGTGGATGTGCGCGCGGCTGCGTTTCGCGAGGGAAAAATCCTGCTCGTGCGGGAGGCTGCGGACGGGTTGTGGACAATGCCGGGCGGTTGGGCGGATGTGAACGATTCGCCCCGCGAAGCCGTGGAGCGCGAAGTGTGGGAGGAATCCGGCTTTCAGGCGAAGGCTGCAAAGTTGGCGGCCGTTTATGATCGCGCAAAACATCCGCACGTGCCGCCGCTGCCATTTCACGTGTATAAAATGTTTTTCCTGTGCGAGATCGTGGGCGGAGAAGCGACGCCGAGTCCGGAAACGCTGGAGGTGGGGTTTTTTGCGCTCGACGCGTTGCCGCCGCTTTCCATGTCACGCAACCTGGAGTTTCAGATTCAACGATGTTTTGAGCATGCAAAAAATCCGGGACTGCCGACGGATTTTGATTGAGAGGGGACTGATCATTCCTTCTTCAAATACGCTTCGATGGGTTCGGCGCCGATCGTGCCGCGGAGGCTTTCCAGGTAAGCGGGAGATTCGACTTTTTGCAGGGCGATCCTCGCCTCGCTGAGTTGGCCGGCGATGCCCAGGCGCTCGGCTTCGTCCGCGTGGCTCGTCAATCTCAGGAACTTGTCGAGATAATCGATGTGGCGGCGCCAGAGTTTGCGGTCCACTTTCTGTTTGGCGGTGAGGCGCGCCGCATACCAATCGCTCGACAGCAGATATTCGCGCGTGAACAATTTGCGCAAGGCCGGATTATCGAGTCCCTGGCCCTCCCATTGGTCGTGGAGCATGAGGTGCAGAAGCGCTTTGAGCGGCGGACAAGCCTGCTCGATGCTGCCGTCGTTGAAATACATTTTGGCGACGCGTTTTTGCGTGGCCACGATGTTTTCCATGCCGTCGACAAAAATTTCCATGCTCTGCAATTCGGGCCGGAGCATTTCCTCGGTGCAAACCGACGTGGGATGATTGAAGACGCGGCCGAAAAAGCGGTTCACGAAGCGCGCATTGATGCGATAGCCGAGTCGGCTCGCAAGAATCGTCTTGCCATTGTGGGTGAAGTCCTCGCATTTGTCCAAACAACGTTCACGGATCAGAGATTGCGGATCTCTTTCCGCGGGCGTCATCCGACACCAGATTTCAGGCACGAGCAAGCTGACATCGTGGTCGACGCGCATCTTTGGCCCGACATAACCCGCCGCAGTCACGAAGGCTTGATGGCCTGTGAGGATGTAGGAAACGAGCGCGTTGTTCAGGTCGATGATGGGCGGCAGAGCATTGAACGGGCCTTTGGTGAGCGCGCCTTCGGAACCGGCGCCGGTCGTCGATGGCGATTTGCCGGTCATGCTGCAAATAAATTCCATGAACAATTCCGGCAGCTCGAAATAGTGAATCGGATTGTAAACCGCGAGCGGGCGGATGCCTTGGTCGGGCGGATTGTTGCGGCGGCCAGGCAGCACGGCGGCGACGGCGTTGTAAACCGGCTTTTCGGGAGGCAGGCGGCGGAAGAGCCGAGTTCCCATTTCCGAAAGATATGTCTGCAGCGGATTCAGCAGGTCGGGGCGGATTTGCAGGTAGCGCGGGTTTTTGCTAGGCTTGCCCTCGACGAGCCGCGGGTTGGCGGTGCAAACGAAATAACCGTTGTTGCCGTTCGAGATCACCTGGCGGATGAGATTCTGCATCGGCTCGGTGAACTGATAAAACGCGACGGCGTCATCATAGATTTCGTGCGAGAACCTCGAAGGCAGCGGCTCGTAGTTGGAAAAGAAATTGTCCGTGCGGGCAAAATCGGCTTCCGTCACTTTGTCGTAGCCCCGATGGATGGCGTCGTCGGGCCGCTGGAACAGGCGGCGCTCAACGTTCACCACAAATTTCAGCGATTCCTGACCGGTTGCGCCAATTGCGTTCGGCGGTACGACGACCGAGGCGGTAATGTCGTCCTCGGTTTGAATTTTAATTGCCGGATGGAAATCCTTCCGCAGCCCGAATGTCCGCCACGCGCCATCCGCATCGAAACCGACACGCAAATAAGTGGTCACGAGCGCGCGATTATCGCACTTCAATTCGTTGGCCGGCTTGCCATTGATGATGTTGACGCTGAAATGGTCGCGCCAATTGCCGTTCCACGACTGCTTGTAATAGCGTTTCACTACGAACACGAGCTCCTTCAAATATTGCGGGACGCTCTCCAGCCAGGCGTTGTATTCCGGCGTGTAATCGTGTTCGTCGGGCGTGAGCAGCTTGATGACCGAGCCGAGCGAGCGTTCGGCGGCGAGCACCGAGCGGTTGTCTTCGCGAGTCTTATCCTTGAAACGATCGCTGTAATCGCGGTCAATCAATTCCTCCACGTGATCAAAATCGTTTTTGAAATCAGCCACGAACACCGGCCCGACCAAAATCGCGTCCGTGATGGGCTTGGAAATTTCCGATTTGCCGCCGCCGGAAACCGTGCACGGTTTGTGGCACAGCACTCCGTAGGGCCTTGTGCCGACGAGGCGCCAGCCGCGGTTCGGTGCCGGCTTCTCCATCCGCACGCGATAGCCCGAGGGGCGAATGTAGGTGTTTTGAGGCTGCAACCGGATCGAGCGCTCCTTGCCGCCGGTGGTCCAGGAAATCGTTTGCGTGTGCAAATCGAAAAGCGCGTCTTCCGGCACGTAAATGACGTCCGGATATTTTTTGTCAATGGCATAGCCTTCGGGCTTGGCATCGATGAAATCGCGATAGAGCCTCGCCACTTCTTCATAGTTGTGCCCCTTGTTCTTGACGTGGGCATCGCCGCTGAATTCTTCGCCGAGGTCGTAGCAGGGATAGACGAGCGCGCCGCCGGCGTGTTCCTCTTCGGCCAGGCCGAAAAGATTCGCGGCGAAACTGATCTGAGTTTTGACCTCTTTTTTGCAGTAACCGAAATAGTTGTCGGCAATGAGCGTGACGATGACGCCCGATTCATCGCGGCACGTGATCTTGAAAGCGCCGCCGTTGTTATAAAGTTCGGACTCGCTTTTCCAACACATGCCGTCCTGGCGCTGGCGATCGGTGGCGTTATCCCAGTGCGGCAGGCCGGCGTCCTTTTTGGTGACCTTCGTGAGATGCGGCGCGAGGATCACGCAACCGGTGTGGCCGGTCCAATGTTCGGTGTCGAGCGCGGCGTCGTTTTCCGGCAGGCTGGGGTCGCCGGCGTTGCCGAAAATGTTTTCGACGAAATCCAAATTGCTGACCAAGTTGCCGGGCGCGAAGAAATGGACTTCCATGGTCTTGCGCTTGGTGAAGCCGGGCACTTCCGGGCAAACCGTGGGACGCAGCAGCAACGAGACAAAGCATTCGGCGGGTTTCGGCTGCGAGGCTGTGAACGGCAGCCGCATGATGTCGCGCGGCGGGTTGAGCGCGAAGGCGAGCATTTTGACGAACGTGATTTTCGGCACGCCGATTTTGTCGTCCGGGATCGGCAGTCCGCCTTCGGTGACGTGAAAAATTCCATGGGTGGTGCGGCGATCGCTTAGCGGGTTGTGCAGCACGCCTTGTTTGGTGCGATATGAATGGAGAATGCTGGAGCTGAATTCATCCCGGTCGATTGGAAGCGAAAGCACGCGCGCCATGCCGGGCCGGTCGAGCGTCAACGTGTGAGCGGGCAGACGCGGCACGGGATCTTCCTGGAAATAATCGTAGAGAAAACTCTGGATGCGCTTGTCGGTGGGGCAAACGTAAGTCGCCAGCAGCCGTTCCTGCTCGCGATATTGCGCGACGAGGGAAGACGCCAGTTCGCCAAACTCGCCGCGGTTCGCGGCCAGGGCGGGTTGGTAGCCCATCAGAGCGAGCTTGAGATTAATGTACGAGATCAGTGGGTCGGATGAAACCGAGGGTGTTGTGGTTGCAGAACTCATGGGGAAATTCTTTGGGCGTGTTCAGACACGCCGTGGCCGCGCGCCGACGCAGCGCGATATCCGTACCTGCGATTCAATACGGCAAATGACGAATGACGAATGATGAATGGAGAGCATGAATGGTCACGGGAGAGAATTCCGTCATTCGTCATTCGACATTTGTCATTCAAAGTTTTCACAGAATACAGCACTCGCGTGTCCGTAAGGTTCAGGCACTATGACTATTTTCTCACGATAAAGAAAAAATTGCCGCAAATCAATGCGTCTTCCCTCGAAGACGCATTCCACGAAAGTGGGATGGGAAGGTTGCGGAACGTTTTGGCGGGACGCTGAAGTCTTAGCCCTGCGCGAAGTATCGCAACATTCAGCGGCGGTCATAGACCGCCGCTACATTATTTCAATGAGCGGTAGGTTGGGGTGGGGGTGGTGCTTTGATGTAGGCCTTTACCCATTGGAAAAATGATGGCCAATTCGGCGTGACGTCGTGGCCGCCGTTGTGCTGACGCCAGGCGAGTTCGCCGCCGATGAGTTGGCCGATTGGGGGCATCTGATCAGTCAAGTAATTGCCCGGTGTGCCGAGGTCTTGTTTGCCCAATAGCCGATAAACCGGGCCGGCGAGGACTGCGGCCATGAAGCTGCCATGGGCGTCGACCCATTTGGCGTCGCCATGGGCCACAACGCCGTAGCTGATGAAACATGGACGCGGCGCGCACATGGCGATGAGTTCGTGGGAATCCACGGGCAAATCGGCGGCGGTTTTCTTGGGATTGGACGCTCCATATTTGATGAAATTTCCAGCCATCCAATAATATTCGCCGCCGGCGAGGTTCTCGACGGCCTCGCCATAAATGTGGCGATGCAATTTCACGCCACCTTCGCCGGAGGAGCCGATGAGGCCGACGGCGATGCGTGGTTCGAACGCTTCGGTCACAATCGCCGCCTTGCCGTAGCGGGAGAGGCCTTCGATGCCGACTTTTCTGGCGTCGACCATGAATTCCGGATGCGCTTCGAAATAATCGATGAGCCGGCTGACGCCCCATTGCCACGCGCGCAAGGCGCCCCAATCGTCCGGCTTGCGCGGTTGGCCTTTATTCGCGAGACCGATGATGCCGGAGCGCAGATGATTGTTATCCTCCTGGATGCTGTTGGGAACGATGGTGCCATAGGCCCAGCCGTTGGTCAGCGCCTGCAAATGCCAGCCGGGTTCGCCGCCAAAGCCGCGTCCGCCGAAGCGCGTGAGGCGATCGGTGAAGGAGCGGTTTGTATTCGCGCCGGTGGCGACCGGGGCGTTCGTGCGACGTGGCGGCCTGAATCCAAAGCCGCCAAAGCCGAACTCAACCATGATCGGCATGGGTTGCGTGGCATTTTCCGGCACGGTGAAGTTCGCCTGGATGTTGACGATAATGTTGGTGTCGGCGCTGTTGTCTACATGGCCGATGAGGTTCCGTGTGATGGTGCGAATGCCGTCATTGGTGCCGTGGGTGATGGAGGCGACTTCCCAGGTGACCTTTGGCACATTGGCAGGAATGCGCCCATACACTTCGCGCTCGAAATCCTCCTGGATCTCAGCTCGGCGCGCGGGCCATTGGTCCGGGCGCGTGACCTTCGTGCCATCCTTCATCGTGAGCACGTCGGGCATGCTGTTCGTGTACGGGTTGGCGGTGGCTTCATCGAAGGTCGATTGATTGTTCGGATCCGGGCCGTGGCGGAGGCTTTTGATGCCGAGTTGGTCCATCATGTTCCGATGGTCATCGTAGCCGCCACCGGTCGATTGCGCCGAGGCGGGCAAAGCTAGAAGGATGAGCGCCAAGGCTGCGGCGAAGGCAGTGTGGCGTGTCAGGGGGTGCAACGTGGCTTGAAGTGTCGTGTGCATAGCGGGTTGGTGGAGAGATAATGTTGAGGCTGGCGGGTTATGGCAATCACGAATAAAACAGGAGTTGGAAACGCGGATTGGTTAAGTTATTCGCATGAGGACCCTGGATCGAATTACCTTTAATCTGAACGTGATAGGTGGACGCGCTTGCATCCGCGGGTTGCGTGTCACGGCGGGAACGGTCGCGGGGATGGTGGCTAGCGGACACGCGCATTAGAGATTCTTAAATTGTATCCCTATTTGGAAGAGGAAGATATTGTTCAAGCTCTGAAATATGCCGCCTGGCGTGCCGAGGAAATCGAATTGCCGCTTCAGCCCGCATGAAGCTGGTGGTGGACATGAATCTATCGCCTGAATGGGTGAAGGTTCTTGTGGAAGCCGGTTGGGAGACCATTCACTGGTCCAAGGTGGGAGATTTTCGTGCGACGGACATCGAAATTATGGCTTGGGCCAAAAGTAACGGGCACGTTGTTTTTACCCACGATCTGGATTTTGGCACAGCCCTGGCCCTCACACATGCCGAGGGACCCAGCATTATCCAAGTTCGCACGCAGGATGTCGCTCCCTCTGCGTAGGAAAAGTCGTTGTAAAATCGTTGCGTCGATTTCAACCGGAATTGGAGAAAGGGGCGATCATCGTTTTGGATGAAGTCCGCTCTCGTGTTCGAGTCCTGCCGCTAAAAAATTAAAAGGCGAATTCCTTTCGGAATTGGCCTTTGTAATGGCGTTTTGAGCGCCAGGAACGTTGGCGGCGGTCGCAGACCGCCGCTACATTTTTTCAGTAGCGATAGTGTTCGGGCTTATAGGGGCCTTCGACGGGGACGCCGAGGTAGTCGGCTTGTTTTTTGGAGAGCTTGGTCAGCTTGACGCCGATGCGTTCGAGGTGCAGGCGGGCGACCTCTTCGTCCAGTTTCTTGGGCAATCGATAGACGGCGATTTTGTTGGTGTCGCGGTTTTTCCAGAGGTCCAATTGCGCGAGGCATTGGTTGGTGAAGCTGTTGCTCATGACGAAGCTCGGGTGGCCGGTGGCGCAGCCGAGGTTCACAAGACGGCCTTCGGCGAGCATATAAATCGTGCGGCCATTGGGCAGGACGTATTTGTCATACTGCGGCTTCACGTTGATTTTCTTCACGCCCTTCAGATTGTTCAAACGGTCGACCTGAATTTCGTTGTCGAAGTGGCCGATGTTACAAACAATCGCCTGATCCTTCATCTTGAGGATGTGTTCCAGGGTGATGATGTCGCAATTGCCGGTGGTGGTGACGTAGATGTCGCCCATGCCGAGCGTGTCTTCGAGGGTGGTGACTTCGAAACCTTCCATCGCGGCCTGGAGGGCGTTGATGGGATCGATCTCAGTGACAATGACACGCGCGCCGAATCCACGGAGGGAATGGGCGCTGCCTTTGCCGACATCGCCGTAACCGCAGACGACGGCGACTTTGCCGGCGATCATGACGTCGGTGGCGCGCTTGATGCCATCCGCGAGGGATTCCCGGCAGCCGTAGAGATTGTCGAATTTGGATTTGGTGACGGAGTCGTTGACGTTGATGGCGGGGACCAACAGTTTTCCCTGTTCCAACATCTGATAGAGGCGATGCACGCCGGTGGTCGTTTCTTCGGAAACGCCTTTCCAATCCTTCACGACTTCGTGCCAGAAACCCGGGCGTTCTTTCGCGACGCGTTTCAGGAGCGCCTTGATGACGGCGACTTCGTGGTTGTCGCTGGGCGTATTGACCCAATCGCTGCCGTTTTCGAGCTCGTAACCTTTGTGGATGAGCAGGGTGGCGTCGCCGCCGTCATCGACGATGAGTTGCGGGCCTTTGTTGCCGGGGTGGGTGAGGGCGGCGAGGGTGAAGTCCCAGTATTCCTCGAGGGTTTCGCCCTTGTGGGCGAAGACCGGGACGCCGGCTTTCGCGATCGCGGCGGCGGCGTGGTCCTGCGTGCTGAAGATATTGCAGCTCGCCCAGCGCACGGACGCGCCGAGTTCAACCAGGGTCTCGATGAGAACGGCCGTCTCGATGGTCATGTGCAAGGAGCCGGTGACGCGCACGCCTTTTAGGGGCTTTTGCGGGCCATATTTTTTGCGAATGGCCATGAGACCCGGCATTTCGTTTTCGGAAATCTCGATGGTTTTGCGGCCCCATTCGGCGAGCGAGAGATCGCGCACGGAATAGTCGGCTTTGCTGCCGCCGTTGCCGTTCTTGAGCGCCGTCGCTTTGCCGGCTTTCCCGCGAGGCGGAGATAATTTGATGGAGGACATAGTTTTCGTTTTATTTTTCAGTTTAGGCGCTGATGGAAGCACCGGCAGCCGCGTTGGAACGTCCGTTCACCAATGACGCCGCGCGTTTCAGCGTCGAGGCTGCCACGGGCGATTTGCCCTGGCCGCAGGCTTTGCGCAGCGCTTCGGCTTTGTCGGTCTTTTCCCAGGTGATGTCCGGGTCGGTTTTGCCGAAATGGCCGTAGTTGGTCGTCTTGGAATAAATCGGGCGCAACAGGTTCAATTGCTTGATGATGTCGGCCGGCTTGAAGCTGAACACTTCGCATACGGCTTTTTCAATCGCTTCGTCGCTGACGACGCCGGTGCCGAAGGTGTTGATGCACACGGAAACCGGGTCGGGATAACCGATGGCGTAGGCGAACTGAATTTCCGCGCTGGACGCCAGACCGGCAGCCACGATGTTCTTGGCCACGTAACGGCCCATGTAAGCCGCGCTGCGGTCGACCTTCGAGGGGTCCTTGCCGCTGAACGCGCCGCCGCCGTGACGGCCCATGCCGCCGTAGCTATCCACGATGATCTTGCGGCCGGTCAAGCCGGTGTCGCCTTGCGGTCCGCCGACCACGAAACGGCCGGTCGGGTTGATGAGGAATTGCGTCTTTTTGTCGATCAGGCGTTCGGGCAATACTTTCTTGATGATTTCCTCGATGCAAAAATCCTTGATGGTTTTGTGCTTCGCATTGTGCGCGTGCTGGGTGGAAATGACGACGTTGGTGATGCGGACGGGCTGGTCATTTTCGTATTGGACGGAGACCTGGCTCTTGGCGTCGGGACGGAGCCATTTCACCTTGCCGCTCTTGCGAATGCGGGTGAGTTCACGGCCGAGGCGATGCGCATACATGATGGGGGCGGGCATGAGCTCGCGGGTTTCATTGCAAGCGTAACCGAACATCAGGCCCTGGTCGCCGGCGCCTTGTTCGTCGGTTTCCTTGCCTTCAGCTTCGCGGGCGTCCACGCCTTGGGCGATGTCCGGCGATTGCGAGGTGATGGCGTTCAGGATGAGCACTTTGTCGGCGTGGAAAACGTCGTCATCATTCACGTAGCCGATGTCGCGGATGGCCTGGCGGGCGATCTGATTGAAATCGAGCTTGGCCTTGGTGGTGATTTCGCCGCCGACGACCACGAGATTGCTCTTGGCGTAGGTCTCGCACGCCACGCGGCTGCGGGGATCCTGCGCGAGGCAGGCGTCCAGCACTGCATCGGAAATTGTATCGCACACTTTGTCCGGATGGCCCTCGCCGACGGATTCAGAAGAAAATATAAAATTCTTGCTCATGAATGAATAATGTTTACCAAGATTAAATTGTCATATTGACGTATCAGGATAGGATGATATATCTGTTTCCGGCAGCGTCAACCTATTTTTGGAAATAATTTGGACCTGCAAGTTTAACAGAAGGCAACCAAGAGAACGAAGAAGAAGATATATGCACCCTCTTTTCAAAAGGGCCGACGAACTGAGTGGTTATAGCGATTGGTGGCGCAATTGAAGTTCATCGGGAAAAGCGGCCCGGACTGATCGAAAGCATCTACGAAAAATGCCTCATGCGCGAGCTTAGCCTTCGGAGCGTGGGCTTTGTTAATCAGCAGTTGGTGAAAATAGAGTACAAGGGAATCACATTTGAGGAGCCTCTGCGCTTCGACATTTTGGTCGAAAACTGTTTGCTCTTGGAATTGAAATGTGTCGAGCAGATTTTACCGATTCACAAAGCTCAACTGTTGAGCTATATGAAACTGCTCAATGTGCCGATTGGGCTCATTTTCAACTTTCACGAACTGAAATTGACCGGCGGTTTGGTGCGGATGATTCTCCCTGGCGCGAATAAATGACTTGAGTTTGGAATTTCACAGAAGGAAACGAAGAAAGAACCTATGCAGCCACTTTTCAAACACATTGAAGAACGAGGAGCGCCTGTTCCGCATTTCCTTTGTTTTCTTCGTTGCCTTCTGTAAATTTAAATTATGTCCTCCACTCTAAAATCATTGCGCGCATTATCCGATCCCACGCGGCTGCGCATCATTTCGCTGTTGGAAAAGGACGAGTTGTCGGTCAATGAGCTGCAGGAGATCACGCGCATGGGGCAGTCGCGGATTTCGACGCATCTGGGGCTGTTGCAGGATTCGGAACTGGTGCAATCGCGGCGCGAGGGGAAACGGACCTTTTACAAACTCTACCCGGAAGCGAACCATACGGCGGCTGAATTCATTGGGCTGGCGATTCGCGGCGCCCGGGAGCTTCCGGAGCATGAAGGGGATCAAATCAATCTGCGGCGCATCCTGAATCGCCGGCGCGAGCAGGCGCAGGTTTATTTCAACCAGGTCGCCGGGCGGTTTGACCGCGTTTATGGGCCGGGACGCTCGTGGCAGGCGTTCGGGCATTTGCTGCTGCGCATCCTGCCGCCGCTGACGGTGGCGGATTTGGGGGCGGGCGAGGGATTGCTGAGCGAATTGCTCGCGCGTGGTTGCAAAAAAGTCATTGCGGTCGACAACTCCGAAAAAATCGTCGAATTCGGCGCGGCCAAGGCGAAGAAAAATAATTTGAAGAATTTGGAATTCCGCCTGGGCGATTTGCAGAATCCGCCGATTGAGCCGCACAGTGTGGACGTGGTGATCCTGAGCCAGGCGTTGCATCACGCGGAGGAGCCGGGCAGGGCGATCGAGGCCGCTTATAAGTTGCTGAAGCCGCATGGCCAAATCCTGGTTCTCGATTTGCTGAAGCATCATTTCGAGAAAGCCCGCGAACTGTATGGCGATCGCTGGCTGGGTTTTCCCGAGAGCGATTTGCATCGCTGGCTGGAGGAGGCGGGATTCAAGAAGATTGAAATCAGCGTGGTCGCGCGCGAGGAGCAGCCGCCGCATTTTGAGACCGTGCTGGCGAGCGGGGAGAAATAGGCCAAAGCACAGCGTGTAACGAATACCTTTGGCGGCAGCCGTGCGCGCCGTTGCTGACCGGCCTGCGGCGCGCGCGGAGCGACGCGCCCTACCTTCGAGGGCTACACGCCTCTTTCGTTATTATTTCCACGCAATTATTTCGATGCTTCAGAACGGCGATTGCGGCGCGTTTGTCAGCGGCGCGAAATTATTGGTGAACGGCACCGGCATGAAATTTGCCACCGGCGGATTCAAAAAGCTCGTGCCCGGAGCAGTGTTCGTCGGTTGAGGCGAGGTGCCATTCAATTCCTGCAATGCGGGCAGTGTGCGTTCCAGGTTGTCGCGCAACGTGACCACGGCCTGAAGTGTCGCGGGATCGATTTGGAACGTGTTGGTTCCGATTCTCACGGACAGCGGTTGATTGGTTTGCGGGCGGGCAGTGCCATTCGCCGCGCCGGTTGGAGACAGGAGGCTGCGGCCGGTCAGAGGCGGCGGAGTCGAAGTCAGGCGGCCAAATTGTCCCCGAAATGTATTTCCCCGGATGAAATTGTTCGCTGCCACCGGTGGCGGCGGCGCGGCGGCATTGCTTTCGATCAAGGTCAGCGCCGGGATGGCTGCCTCGACATTGGTCTGAAGAGTCAGCAAGAGCGCGACGAGGTCATTAAGTTGGAGTGACTCGGCGTTAGTGGGCGACACGAGCGTGTTGGTGAAGGTCAATGGCGTCTGGTTGGTCAGCGGCGTGGTCACCACGTTGAAAGAGCCAACCTGGGCGGCGGCGGAGTTCATAGGCAGACTTCGCGAACCGGCCCAAACACCACATAGGACTGCGGCGATTAAGAATATTTTTTTCATACGACGAATGCGGCGATTCTTTTCGCCAACATTCCTGTATAAACCAACGCCTTGATGGCCAGCGGCTCCATGGGGACAAGACCCGACTGTTGGCCTGCTACGCCGTGCCGACCGGCAGGTTGGCGGCATTGGCGGGTTGCGCCACGCAGTCTGCCGCCCTCGGAATCCGAGGTTCCGCCAAAATTGAGATGCGCCGCACGGCATTGTGAATTGTGTTTACAGTCCGCTTAAACCTCGCAAAATAGAGTTGGACGGAAAAATTCAATGACTGATTATGATTCACATCGCTACGGTCCACTTTCAAAGCGACAAATGGATTGGGGTGCAGAAGGCATCTCTTCAGAGGTATCTAAAAACTCCGCACCGCGTTTACGCGTGGCTGGATGGCGTGCCGCCGGTCCCGGAGGGCACTTTTTACTATTCCTGCACGGAACCGGTCACTTCCCATGCCATCAAATTGAACCTTCTGGCAGACGTGATTTATTTCGCCTCGAATCGGGACGACGATATTTTGATTTTTCTGGATGGCGATGCGTTTCCGATCGCGGACATTGAGGAGATGCTTCGGGAAAAATTGAAAAGCCATAAGCTGATCGCCGTGCAGCGGCGCGAGAACGCCGGCGATCTTCAGCCGCATCCCTGCTTCTGCGCCACGACGGTAGGCTTCTGGCGAGAGATCAAAGGCGATTGGAAGAAAGGTTACCGGTGGCAAAATAATCTCGGCAGATGGGTTACTGACGTTGGGGGAAACCTGATGCAACAGCTTCAGGAAAAGCAAATCGACTGGTATCGGCTCCTCAGAAGCCACAATGCCGCGGCTCATCCCATTTTGTTCGGGATTTATGGCGGGGCGATTTACCATCATGGCGCTGGTTTTCGAGATCCGGTGACGCGAGGAGACCTGGCGGGCAAGAAATTGAGCCTTCAAGAGAAAATCGGAGCTGTGTTCCCCTGGCGATATAAGCGTGTCCTGAGGCAACGTGCGCAAGCTGCGAATGCCCGGTTGAGCGAACAGATTTTCAATCAAATACGAGAAACCCCGGCTCATTTTGAAGAGACTTGCCGGGGCAAACTGCCATTGTCACTCACCGAGGCCTAAAAAAGGCGCGCTGCTTCGTTGCAAAAGCGGGATATGTTTGGCAGAGAAAAAAGTCATGTTGAAACTGGGAGTGAATATCGATCACGTGGCGACCGTGCGTGAAGCGCGGTATCGCGGGTTCGGCCACGGCGAACCGGATCCGGTAGGTGCGGCGTTGATTTGTGAAAAGGCGGGTGCGCATGGCATTACGGCGCATTTGCGCGAGGACCGGCGGCACATTCAGGACCGGGATGTCTGGAAGCTGCGCGAGGTGATTCAAACGCGGTTGAATCTCGAAATGGCCAATGCGCCGGAGATCGTGGAGATCGCGCTGAAGTTGAAGCCCGACATCATTTGCCTCGTGCCCGAGCGGCGTCAGGAAGTGACGACCGAGGGCGGGCTCGACGTGGTTGCGAATGAAAAAGCGCTGACGGAAACGCGCAAGAAAATGACCAAAGCCGGCATCGAGGTGAGTCTGTTCATCGCCCCGGCGATTGCGCAAATCGAGGCGGCGGCGCGAGTCAAAGCGGAATTCATTGAGTTGCACACGGGGGCGTTTGCGGAAAGTTTTTACGAGCGATTTGTCCAGACACCTTCCGTTTGTGATTTGAAAGGAACGTCGCGGAAGCCGTCAACGGCTCCGGAATGCCGGCCGGGAGATTTACCCGAATTGGATCGGCTGATCGCGGGCGCCAAGCATGCGCACGGGTTGGGGTTGAAGGTCAACGCCGGGCATGGATTGAATTACGAAAACCTGGCGCTGCTGCATCAAGTGCCGCATCTGGTCGAACTCAACATCGGCCACAGCATTATCAGCCGCGCGGTGACGGTGGGATTGGCGGAGGCGGTAAGGGAGATGTTGGCGGCGATGACAGGTTACCGTGGATAACGTCCAAGGACCAAGCTCCAAACGTCCAAAGAAGGAATGGGATTCGATAGCGGTCGGAATCGGTTGGATTCGGAACGGCAATTGCTTTTTTCGAGCCATGGCAACGGCCTCGATTAGTCCTATCAGGCACTTGCGCGACATCGATTGGCGGCAGCCGTCGGTGATTGCCCTCATTTTGGCCAACCTGGTGCCGGTTTTCGGCGTCCTTTGCCTGCATTGGGAGGTGTTTCCGCTGATGTTCCTGTTCTGGTCGGAGAACCTGATCATTGGCGGCTTCAACGTGCTTAAGATGCTGGCGAATGACCCTTCGTCGGCCGGCAATTGGATTCTGAAATGTTTCATGGTTCCGTTTTTCTGCTTTCATTACGGCATGTTCACGTTCATCCACGGGGTTTTTGTGATTGAAATGTTTGGCGGCGGCATGCACGCGGGCCGGCCCTTTCCGGGCCCTGGCACTTTCTGGCAGGTGATGCACGAGAATCAATTGGGCTGGGCGATTCTCGGCCTGGCGGTGAGCCACGGAATTTCGTTCGCGACGAATTATATCGGCAAGGGCGAATACCAACGCATCGGTTTGCCACAATTGATGCAGCAGCCGTATGGCCGCATTGTGGTGATGCACCTGGCGATTATTTTTGGAGGTTTCATAATGATAGCCTTGCATTCGCCGACGGCCGGCCTGCTCCTGCTCGTGTTCTTAAAAATCCTCCTTGATCTCGGCGGCCACGCGGGCGAGCGGAAGAAAGTCGCGCTGGCGCTGGCGCCGGCGACAGCGACAGTTTGAAGTCAGAGACTCGTGACCTCGTCTCCTACAGGGCAGACGCCCGCTCCTACGTTTTCGAATCGCGGACGAGCGGCGAAAATTGCCGCGCGCCGGGATTGTAGGCGAACAATTCGGCGGTGGCGATTTTGAAGAACCAGCCATGGAGACGAAGCGAGCCATTCGCCAGCCGGTCTTGCACGCAACGGTAGCTCTGCAAATTTTCCAGCGCGAAAAGAACGTTCTCCTCCGCGGCGGCATTCTTGCGATGCTCGGGATCTTTGATGTGGCCGTATTGCGCGCGAATGATTTTACCCACCGGCTCGGCCAGCTTCATCCATTCCACCAAATGCGGCACGCGCTCGGCGTTGGGCAATCCTTCAAGCAGGGCCGTCATGGCGCCGCATTGCGAATGGCCGCAGATCACAATGTCGCTCACGTGGAGCATTTCCACGGCGAATTCAATCGCCGCGACGGTTGAGTTGGTGGTGCCGGTAACGCCGGAGGGCGGGACGATGTTGCCGATGTTTTTGACCACGAACAAATCGCCTGGTTTGCTTTGCGTGATCAGCTCGGCGATCACGCGGGAATCCGAACAGGTGATGAACAGTGTGTGCGGGTTCTGGCCTTCGCGCGAGAGCCGCTGGAAAAGCGAACGATAATTGCCGAACTCGTCATTGCGAAACCGATGAACACCGTCGATGAGTTGTTGCATTCCGAAAAATTTATCAGCAAAAGCGGAGGCAGGGAAAGGATGGAGTTGATGGAATTGATGCAGAACTGCCGGCAAGATGCGGCAGCACGTTTATTTCGGCTTCAACTGCGGGAAGAGAATTACATCACGGATGCTTTCCTGGCCGAGGAGCATCATGCAAAGCCGGTCGAGGCCCATGCCCATGCCGCCGGCGGGTGGCATGCCGTGTTCCAGCGCGACGAGAAAATCTTCGTCGAGTTTTTGTTGTTCGCCGCCGGCCTGGTGCTCGAGGCGTTCGCGCTGTTCTATGGGATCATTCTGCTCGCTGTAAGCCGGCGCGATTTCCTGCCCGTTGATGCAACACTCGAATACTTCGACGGTGGTTGGGTCTTCTTCTGAAAGTTTGGCCAGCGGCACGAGTTCCTTCGGCAAATGCGTGACAAAGGTGGGCTGGATGAACGTCGGCTCGATCAATTTTTCGAACACGGCGCCGGTGACTTCAAAGTCTTCGTATTCCTTGCCGATTTCCGCGCCGAGATTGTGCGCGCGCTGGCGGCGTTCGGTTGGCGAAATATCAAACCAATCCGCGCCGGCTTTTTCGCGAATGAGATCCTTGTATTTCACCGTGCGCCACGGTGGAGTGAGATCAATGGTTTTGGTAACTTTGCCCTCAGCGTCCTTGTGTTCAATGATCAACGTATCGAGAACCCTTTCCGCCACGTGGCAAACCATTCCCTGGACGAGGTCCATCATGCTCTCGTAATCCCCGTAAGCCTGGTAGGCTTCGAGCATGGTGAATTCCGGATTGTGTTTGCGCGAAAGGCCTTCGTTGCGGAAGTTCCGGCCAATCTCGAACACGCGGTCGATGCCGCCGACGAGCAGGCGCTTGAGATAAAGTTCAAGCGCGATGCGCAGATAAAAATTGCAGCCGAGCGCGTTGTGATGGGTGATGAACGGTTGCGCCGCGGCGCCGCCGGGAATCGATTGCATCATTGGCGTCTCGACTTCCACGAAGCCACGGTCGTGGAGGAAATTCCGAATCTCGCGAATGATTTCGCTGCGCGCGAGCATCACATCCTTCACCTGCGAATTCGCGATCAAGTCCAGGTAACGCTGGCGATAGCGGATTTCGGTGTCTTCGAGCCCATAATATTTGGCCGGCGGCGGGCGGAGTGATTTGGCGAGAATGGTGAAGCTGGCGAGCTTGATGGAAATTTCGCCCGTCTTGGTCGTGAACAGCGTCCCACGCGCGCCGATGAAATCGCCGAGGTCGAGATGCGTGAAAATGTTCCATTGTTCATCACCGAGGACGTTTTTCTGCGCGTAAACCTGGATGCGGCCGCTTTGGTCGCGGACATCAATGAACATGCTCTTGCCCATGTCGCGATGGGCGGTGATGCGACCGGCGACGGCAACTTCGCGGCCCTCGACGTAATTTGCGCGGGCGGCGTGGCAAGTTTCCGAGGGGGTAAATTTGTTTTTGAAGGGATCAATGCCCTTCGCGCGCAAGGCGGCGAGCTTGGCCTTGCGCTGTTCGATCAATGCGTCCAACGGTTGCTGTGGCTGTTCCATTTGCAGACGGAAGGAAACACGATTTTTGCGGAATGTCCAAGAATTTACCTTGGAATAGTGGCACGGGCGTCTCGCCCGTGCGATGGACTGAAACAAAACGCTTCTTGCGGGCGGAGCGCTCTCACGAACTCACGGGCGAGACGCCCGTGCCACTATGCCGCTGCGCTTTGCCGCACTTCAAAATGGCGCCCCGCGTTTCATCCAGTTGGATAGTGTCCAGTTCAAATCAGGACATGGCTCTCTTTGCCCAGGCGGGAATGGAGTGCGCAAATAAGCATTTACCGGGATGTTATTGGCCATTCTCGTAAAAAACTCCGCTGCTGGAGGTTACGGCACAAAATTAGCTGCTCTAAGAGTGACGGGTCTTTTGGCACGGCACCTTAGGGAAGAAGGTCCGCGCGGTTTTGGCATCCATATGAAAGCGGAATTTGATCAATTGTTAACGTCGATGATCCAGAGCTCGGCAGGAGCTTCGGATTTGCTTTTCGTGGTCGGCCGTCATTGCCAGGTGGAAAGTTATGGCAAGCTCGTGCCCTTCACCACGGACCCGTCAGAACCATTGCTCACCAGCGCCCGTATCGAAGGTTGGGCGCGCGTCATCATCAATGGGAACGAGCGGCTGATGCAGGATTTGGCCAAGGCGGGTTCGTGCGATTGCAGTTATCAGCTCGAAAGTGTCTGCCGGTTCCGCGTCAACATTTACAAACAGAACGGCAATTACGCGATGGTGCTGCGCAAATTGCAGACGCAGATTCCGACAATTGACGGACTCAAACTCGCACCCGTGTTCCGCGAGGTCATCAAGGAAAAGAATGGCATTGTGTTCGTGACCGGCGGCACCGGCAGCGGCAAGACCACGACGCTCGCGGCGTTGTTGAACGAGGTGAATCAAAACAGCGAGGTGCACATCGTGACGCTGGAAGACCCGATTGAGTTCATGCACCCGCATATCAAATCCACGTTCAGCCAGCGTGAAATGGGCCGCGATTTTTTTGCGTTTTCGGATGGGCTGCGCGCGGCGTTGCGGCAGGCGCCGAAGATCATTCTCGTCGGCGAGATTCGCGATCGCGAGACGATGGAAATCGCGCTCACCGCGGCCGAAACCGGCCACGTGGTTTACAGCACGCTGCACACGATCAGCGCCGCCCAAACAATCAACCGTATTCTCGGCATGTTCGAAACCGAGGAGGAAAAACAGGTGCGCGAACGCCTGGCGGAAACGTTGCGCTATGTCATCAGCCAGCGGTTGGTGCCGAAGCAGGAGGGCGGGCGGTTGCTGGTCAGCGAATTGATGGGCAGCAATCTTCGCAGCCGCGAGGCCATCGCGCTCGGCGAAAATGAAAACCGGCGGCTTTCGGAAATCATTGAGGCGGGCAACACCGCCGGCTGGCATAGCTTTGAGCAATCGCTGATCAAAGCTTACGAAGATAATCTCATTTCGGAGGAGACGGCCCTATTGTATTGCGTGAACCGCACCCAAATGCGCCAGCGGTTGGACAACGTTCAAAAACGGCGCGCTTCGGGTCCCGGTGTTACAACTTTGAAGATGAAGCCCGTGGAACCGCCGGCGCCCCCAGCGCGACCTCCGTTGCCAGCCCGGCCTGTGCCTGCGCCCATGCCTCGGCCCGCGACGGCGGCGGTGCCCAACGGTGCGGCGATTGCCCCGAAGCCACCCGGGACGCCGCTACCGCCCGCTTCGCAGCAGCCGCGTCCACCTTTGCCGCAGGCTGCTCCGGAAGCGCAGCCGGTTCAACCGAAACCGGTGCAAACGGGCCAGGTTAAATCCTGAGAATTTAATGGCACGGGCGTCTCGCCCGTGCGAACGCAAGAAATTCACGAGCGAGACGCCCGTGCCACTATTAGACTGGTTTCGTCGCGATACCGACATCCTGCAGGCCGTTCAGCAGGAATTGCATGGCCACCGCCGCCAGCAGCAGTCCCATGATGCGCGTGGTGATTCTCAACGCAATCGGACTCAACCACGAGGCGCCGCGCGCGGCGATGCGCAACACGATATAGCTGACCAGCGCAATCACGAGGATGCATCCATAAAGGGCCGCGCTTTGCCAGACGTTGGTGGCGCGCGTCTGAAGGAGAATCACCGTGGAAATGGCACCCGGCCCCGCCAGCATCGGCACGGCCAGCGGCGTGATGGCAATGTCGGTTTTGTTGGCGCCGGCGATGGTTTCTTCGGTTGTTTCCTGCACGCGCGAACGTTGCGCGCGCAACATATCCAGCGCGACCAGCAGCAGGATGATGCTGGCAGCGATTTCAAACGCGGGCATCGTAATGCTGAGGTATTGGAAAATCCATTTTCCGGCCGCGGCAAAGACAATCAGCACGCAGGCCATGACAGCGCACGCGAGTCCTGCCGTGCGTTGGCGGCTTTGGACGGTGTCGTCGGGAGTCATGGAGATGAAGGCCGGGACGGCGGCAAGCGGATCCACGATGACAAATAGTGAACTCAATGCGAACAGGATGTATCCCGCCAGAGTCATGCCGCGCACGGCGCGAAGATCGCGTCGGTCATGCCGTGGATGATTTTTTTGTCGGGCGGGCAAATCGTGGTGAGCACACCGCCGAGTTGCGCGCGGGCCGCATCGCCTTCGCCGGCGACAAAATAATAGGGACAAAGCCGCGCGCGACCCTTCATGGGCACGACTTCGTTTCGCGAAAAATCAAACCACTGCGCGTCGACGAGCTTCGAATGGTGATAACGCTGCAGCACGTAGGGGGAATGTTGAAATTCCGCGAGCGATTTGTCAACCGCCGCCGACCAATCCGCGTGGGACAAATCGCTGCCGAGATAAACGCCGCGCGCGCCCCACGCGTGCGCGGAAAAGCCGGAGACTTTCAAAATCAAATCGCGTTCCTTTTGTGAAAGCGATTTCAGTTGCTGCCAGTCGGTGAGGTCAAGTTCGGGAATGGCGGCTTGCGGCGGCAACGGCGCGGGATCCACGATCCACGTGTAGGGCGCGAGGCGCAGCATGCGTTGGAAAAAGCTTTCGCCTAGTTCCTGCTTCCAGAAGGCTTGCAGGTTCCGATTCCATAACAGCGCGAACAGCATTTTTTCCTCGAAAACCGGTTTCGGTGGCGGCGTGACGCGAATGCGCTTTTCCAGGGCAAGCTCGAAAATCTTTTTGGAATTCGGCACGTTGGCCAAATCGAACAATTCGAAAAAGCGATAGACTGCGTCGCCGTCGGCGAAATCGGTGAAGTTGGAATCGCGAACGGCGAAGCGCGGGCCAAGCTGTTTGGCGAGCCATTCCATTTCAGGACGATACGTCGCGGCTTCTTCGGAAACGACCAGGTGCACGCGCGGCGCTTCGCCGAAAATACCGGCGAAGCCTTTCAGCATTCGATCCGCGCCGCCAAGCAACGTGCCATGGGCGTCCCGCCCATGCTCCGTTGGCGGCGCAACGGGTTGTTCGGGGGAAGTCGGGCGGGACGCCCGACACACGTTGGAATAGGTTTGATTCAACCAGGCGGTGACGCCGATGCCGCCGGGAACTGAATCGAGTTCCGTGACGCTGAAGCCGTGTTCGGTCAGCAACAGGTCGGGGCGAATCACACGCGGCGTTTCGTTTTTGAACGCCGCCGAACGCTGCAGTTCGATCAATTCAGGTGGTTTGCCGAGATCGAGCCAGCGCGCGATCCATTCCGGTTGTTTGCCTTCGACGCTTTTGCGATAGAGCAGATTGATAGCACGATAAAATTGCAGCAGCACGCGGCCGAGCGAATCCAATTCCTTCGCGAGTTTCGCCTCGAGCTTGAACGGACTCGGGGAGACCCGCCATTCGTGGCCGGCAAACAATCCTTCCGCGGGCATTTGCTGGCGAACGAATTGCGCGGCTTCGGCGGCGGACGCGGTGTCCAATGTGTCTGGGACGGTTTCCACGACGGCACACTAAGCGTGGATGGGGCTAGCGTCAAAATGGAAAGAATGAAGGCAGAAAATGACGAATGACCAATGACGAATGGAACTTGCGCGACCTCTTTGCAATTCGTCATTCGTTATTCGTCATTCGCTCCTACCCGCGCACCTGTCCGCTGCCGATGCCGACCCACTTGTAAGTGGTCAGTTCATCGAGGCCCATCGGGCCGCGCGCGCCGATTTTGTCAGTGCTGATGCCGATTTCGGCGCCCATGCCAAATTCGCCGCCATCGGTGAAGCGCGTGGAGGCATTCCAATAAACCGCGGCGGAATCGACCTCGTGCAGAAATTGTTTGGCGCGAGTTTCGTTCGTTGTGACGATGCTGTCCGAGTGCGACGAGCCATAATGATTGATGTGATCGATCGCCTGCTTTACGCCATCCACGACGCGCACGTTCAGAATGTAATCGTTGTACTCGGTGAACCAGTCCTGTTCGGTGGCGGGTTTGAGTTTCGAGTTTGGAGTTTCGGGTTTCGAGTTGAGAATTTGGCGCGTTGCGTCATCGGTGCGCAGTTCGACGTTTTTGTCGGCGAGCTTTTGCGCAATTGCGGGAAGAAATGTTGGCGCGACCGATTTGTCCACGAGCAACGTTTCCATGGCGTTGCAAACGGCGGGACGCTGCACTTTGGCGTTCAGGGCGATTTCCTCCGCCATCTTCAAATCCGCATCGGCGTCCACAAACACGTGGCAGACGCCTTTGTAATGTTTGATGACCGGCACCTTGGAGGATTCAGCCACGGCGCGGATGAGGCCCTCGCCGCCGCGCGGCATGCAGACATCGACGTATTGAGTCAAAGAGAGCAGAGCGGGGATGGCTTCGCGGTCCGTGGTGGGAACCACCTGGATGGCGTGCTCGGGAAAATGAGCGAGCGCTTTTCGGCCGGCTTCAATCATCGTTTTCGCGATGAGTTGATTTGAATTCAAGGCTTCCTTGCCGCCGCGCAGAATCGTGGCGTTGCCGGATTTGAAGCAAAGACTGGCGGCGTCGGCGGTAACGTTGGGGCGCGATTCGTAAATGATGACCACGACGCCGATGGGCGTGGTGATTTTTTGCAATTTGAGGCCGTTGGGTCGCGTGCGCTCGTCGAGGATGCGGCCCACGGGATCGGCGAGCGCAGCCACTTCGCGCAGCCCCTTGGCCATGCTGGCAATGCGTTTATCATCAAGCTTGAGGCGGTCGAGCATGGCGGACGTCAGGCTCATTTTGGCGCCGGCATCCATGTCCAGCGCATTGGCTTGTTTGAGGGCGGCGGAATTTTTTTCGAGCGCATCGGCCATGGCGAGTAGACAGGCGTTCTTTTCCGCGGTCGTGAGCTTTGCGAGTTCGCGCGAAGCGGCTTTGGCCTGTTTGGCCAGCGCCGTCATTTGCTCGGTTAACGTCATAAAAGGATGGGTAAAACTATCGGGCAAGTCAGGCGAGGTCAAATGTCTCAAGGGGCGAGGTGTGCTGGGGTTCCGTTCGGGCCGAGCTGGTGCTCGGCGTTCCGGTCAGCGGGGTGCTCGCGCAGGCTGGGCAGCCTGCGCTACCTTAGCAAGGCGGTGGCACACCATAGCACGGGCGCCTGGCCGTGCAAATCGCCGACGTTGCGTTTGCGGGCGAGATAATAGGCGCGGCCGTCCGGGCCGTCGGTCAGCGGATTGTATTTGTTCGTGCCCTGGCAGACGTCGTGCATGTCATAGTTTTTGTCGAGGTGGGAAATCAGGCCGAGCCAGGCTTTGCGGGCGGCGGGGCCGTAGGTGGCCGCGTCGAGCCAGCCTTCTTTCACGCCGGTGATGAACGCGAAAGTGAACATGCCGGTGCCGGAGGTTTCCGGCCAGGCCGTGGGGTCATCAATCAATTGATGCCACATGCCGTTGGCATCCTGGTATTGCAGCAGCGCGGCCATCATTTTCTTGTAGCCTTCCATGATGCGCGGGCGGTCGGGATTATCGGCCGGAAGCGAGCGGAGCAATTCGGTCATGCCTGCGGCCATCCAGCCGTTGCCGCGGCCCCAAAAATACGGAACACCCGGCGCATGATAAAAAAGTCCGTTGGGTCGCTGAAGGGCGTCGAGATAGACGACCATCTGATGCGCGGCGCGATTGATGTATTCGTGATTGCCGGTCGCGCGATAGGCTTCGCATTGCACCAGCGTGATCATGTACATGTCATCAACCCACATGCGTGTCTGCCAAGTCAGGCCTTTGGCGCGAAGTTCGTCGGCGTTGGGCGGGACGTGCGGGCCGAACGGTTCGCCCCATTGTTTATCCGCGAATTCCTTGCCCATTTGCAGGCAACGCGGGTCCGCGTTGAGGATATAAATTTCCAGGGGCACGGCTCCGAAGACGGAGCGATCCACGTGATCCGGCTGCGGAACGAGATTGGTTTCCGAGCCGAAGAACGGCTCGAATCGGCGGATGAGCGCGCCCTTCAGGTGCGGAATGTGCGACACTTCGGCGAAGGTGAGCGCGCCATACCACGTGCAGACTTCCGGGTAAATAATAAATTGCGGCGGGCCCGGTTTGCCGGAGTTGAAATGCGGGCTGTCGATAAAATGCTGCGCGACGGCGTGGCCGATTTCCATCGGCGATGTTCCCTTGGGCCACGATTTGAAGTAGGCGTCGGCTCCCTTGTGCGCGCTGAAACTGCTGCAGCTCGTCAGCCCGAGGAGCAGGATGCCGCAAACGGCAATCACGAATCGGATCATCATTTTCATAAATCGGCGGTCGATTTCGGTATCTGCTTAACCAGTGCGGCTGATAGTGTCCAGACGAAGTTTGCGCCGGCGATATTCATTTTTGTTATCAGGCCGCTTCTGATCCGGACCAAACGGGTTGTTTTTAGGCGCGGGCGTTTCGGGTTTCACTTCCATATTTGCCTGGCTGGCAACGGCTGCAAGGAGCAGCGACGCGATCAAGCAGGGTACGCACATCGTTTTTTCGCATGGCACTTAATACTTAAACGGAGCGTCCATCGTACAGTGGTTTGGGCTGCCGTCCAATGAGTATGTCTCATCAAAAATATGGGGTAAATCCCTTTATTGAAGCGATGCGGCCTATGATTAGGTTTTTTACAAAGGAGAAAGAAGTCTTATGAAGAAATGGATACTCACCATAATAGTCGCCACCGCGTCGGTCGCTTTTACGACCGCAATTGCACGTGGCCAGAGCGCCAGAGACGAACTGGAAACCCGCGCGCAGCATGTCAATTCTCTCGCAGACAGACATGGCGGCATGAGGGAGGTCATTCACAGCGTTTCCGTGGAGACGGGCGTTCCGCAGGAGCAACTGCAGAGAATGCATGACGAACATCCGGACGCCGGACCGGCCGGGCTGATGATCGCGTCGGTGCTCGCGGACAATACGAAAAAATCGCCCGAGATGTTCCTCAGGCGTCACGTCAACGGAAGAGGCTGGGCTTCCATCGCGCGTGAAAACAACGTGCCGCTGGATAAGATCAACAACCGATTGGACAAGTTGGAGCACGATCTGGACTCGCTTCAGCCGACTGGACGGGAAAGAGGCCGGGAATATCAGGATGAGGGTGGCAGCCGGTATCGGAACCGCGGATATTAACGTGTAGAACCGCAAGAGAAAAACGAAGCGGCCGGCGTGAAAACGCCGGCCGCTCTTTTCTATCATCGGGCGCGAGGCCAGATGGGGTGAAACCCTTTGTTGAAGCGCCAGGTGTCCGGGGTTTAGGTTTTCAATGAAAGGAGAAAGATTTTATGAAGGGATGGATACTGACGTTGTTAGTGGCGGCCGTGTCGCTCGGTTTTACCGCCGAGTTTGCACAGGGTCAGCCGGGCAGAAATGACCTCGACTTGCGCGCGCATCGCATCAATTCCATGGCGTTCCGAAGCGGCAGCCGGGGCCGGGCATTGCGCATCGTTTCGGATGAGACCGGAATTCCCATGCGACGACTGCAGGACATGGATGCTAGAAATCCGGCGGCCGGACCGGCGGGTTTGATGATTGCTTCCGTGCTGGCAAATAACACGAGAAATGCTCCCGAGCAATTCGTGAATCGCCATGCGAACGGGAGAAGCTGGACGACCATGGCGGTGAACAACAATGTCCCGATTAACAGAGTAAACGCGCGATTGGATAGATTGGAGCGCAGCCTGAATACGTTGACGCCGACTGGCCGGCCCAGACCCATTGGGCCGCCGCGGTGGCGCTGATTGAAATTCATTTGCGGAACGAGTGCCAAATGCACGAGCGGCCGGTGTGGAAAGACCGGCCGTTTTTTGTGACGCGCGGAGCATGGCTCCGCGGGCTGGCGTGGGAACCACTGGCGGAGCAATGCCCCGCGCTGCGCCGGTGGAAGACCCGCCGAACCGCAGCCAACGCGGCCCCGCTGGCAGCCAAATATTCTCAACTGTCCTCGCTCCATGGTCGGGACTGTCTCAAATATGGCCAGGGAGCGGATGTTGTTTTTCCATTGAGGGTTCCGAGGTGGTGTCGCTTTCCGGGTTGTACCCGACAAGCCGCCTGTTTTTAAGGTTTTGGCCATTATTCTGCTAAAACCTGCTGGTTCGGACGGGCAGTTTTAAAACATGAATACTACGACATCCCACCGCAGAATTCTCGTTGTCGACGACAACGAAGCGATTCATAAAGATTTTCGCAAAATTTTCGGCGCTGGCAGCGCCACGGGTGCGGCTTTGGAGGCCGCGGAAGCGTTGCTCTTCGGCGAAGAAAGTTCCTCCAATGGGGCCGGTTTCGAAGTCGATTCGGCGTTTCAAGGCAAGGAAGGTTTGGAAATGGTGCGCAAGGCCGTGGCGGAAGGACGGCCGTATCCGCTCGCGTTCGTGGACGTGCGCATGCCTCCGGGCTGGGACGGCATCGAGACTGTCTCGCGCATCTGGCAGGAATATCCCGATCTCCAGGTCGTGATCTGCACGGCGTACTCGGATTATTCGTGGGACGACATGCTGAAGAATCTCGGCCGCACGGACAAGTTGGTGATTCTAAAAAAGCCGTTCGAGGTGATAGAAGTGTTGCAGCTTGCGGAAGCGTTGACGGAAAAATGGAACCTGGCGCAACAGGCCAAGGCCAAATTGAGCGATTTGGAGCACGTCGTCCAGGCGCGCACGGCGGAACTGACTTCAGCGAACCAGGAATTGCGATCAGCCAAGGACGCCGCCGAAGCCGCCACCCGGACGAAGAGCGAATTTCTCGCGAACATGAGCCATGAAATCCGGACGCCCATGAACGGCGTCATCGGCATGACCGACTTGCTGCTCGATACGCAACTCAGCCCGAAGCAGCGCAACTTCGCGGACACGATCCGGTTGAGCGCCAATTCGTTGCTCACGATCATTAACGACATCCTGGATTTTTCGAAAATCGAAGCGCGCAAGCTGGTGTTTGAGAATTTGGATTTTGATCTGCGCGAGACGCTCGAAGGCGCGCTGGAACTGATGGCCGAACGCGCCGCGACGAAGAAAATTGAACTGGCTGGCTGCGTGGATCCCGAAATGCCGTTGTTCCTGCGCGGCGATCCCAATCGGCTGCGGCAGATTTTCAACAATCTCCTCAGCAACGCCATCAAGTTCACGGACAACAGCGGCGAAGTTTCGATTCGCATTCACCAGACGGCTGAGACCGACACGCATGTCACGTTGCGTTGCGAAGTTCGTGACAGCGGCATCGGCATCGCGCCGGAAAACCAGGCCAGGCTCTTTCAAGCATTTACTCAAGCGGACACTTCGACCACCCGGCGCTATGGCGGGACTGGGCTGGGGCTGGCGATCTGCCGCAGCCTCGTCGAAATGATGGGCGGCGAAATGGGCGTGGAGAGCCAGCTTGGAAAAGGTTCCACGTTCTGGTTCACGGCCAAGCTGGAGAAGCAAACCCAAGTGGCTCCGGAAGCGCTGCGCTCGACCATTGAAATTGCCGGCTCACGCGCGTTGATTGTGGATGACAACGCCACGAACCGTGAAATTCTCCATTACCAACTCCTCGCGTGGAAAATCCAGAACGCGTCCACGAGCAGCGGCGCGGAGGCGTTGCAGGTGTTGCGGGAAGCGGCGGCCGCCGGTTCGCCGTTCAATCTGGTCATTCTCGACATGCAGATGCCAGTCATGGATGGCGTGATGCTCGCGCGCGCCATCAAGGCCGAACCTGCGCTGGCGAAAACCAAGCTGATCATGCTTTCATCCCTGGGGGAACAATTGGAGCCGGACCAATTGCGCGAAGTGGGCATCACCGCGTGCCTTGTCAAACCGGCCAAGCAATCCTGCTTGTTCAACTGCATCGCCGACGCGCTGGGGGCCCGGCGCGCCGCGACTCCGGAAATTCCCATGAATGCAAATGCCACTACCACCCCGGTCACGGCGCACAAAGGACGCATTCTGCTCGCCGAAGACAACACTATCAACCAGGACGTCGCGCTTGGCCAATTGGATCGCCTCGGCTACACGGCCGATGTGGTCGAAAATGGGCGGCAGGTCCTTGCCGCCATTGAGAAATCGCCTTATGACATGATTCTCATGGATTGCATGATGCCGGAAATGGACGGTTACGAGGCGACGAAAAAAATTCGCGAACGCGAGCGCCAAAACCTCGCCGACCATCGGCGTTTGCACATCATCGCCATGACGGCCAATGCCATGCAGGGTGATCGCGAGAAATGCATTGCCGCAGGCATGGATGATTACGTTAGCAAGCCGGTGCAATTGAATGATCTGCGCCGCGCCATCGACAAGTGGGCCAGCAACGGGCATGGCGCGAACGGGAAACCGGAGTCGATTTCCGCGCCGCTAAAAGTGGAGATTGCGTCCCCCGCCGCGGCGAGCGCCACGACGACGACCTCAACGGAACCGGCGGTGGACGTGGAACGATTGAAGGAAGTGACGCAGAACAAGCCGGAAAAAACGCAGCGCATGTTGACGACCTTTTTGACGCAGTCCAGCGAAGTCAGCAAGGGCCTGATTGCCGCGATTCAAAGCGGCAACGCGCGCGAAGTGCGGCAGCTCGCGCACAAATTTGTCGGCGCGAGTTCTTCGCTGGGAATGGTCGCGATCGTACCCATGCTTTCGCAACTGGAGCAAATGGGCGACGCCGGCAAGCTGGACGGAGCTGCTGAAGTGTACCAGGAATTTACCAGCCAACTCGAACGCGTGTGCCAGTTTGTGAATGAATACCTGAAAACCCACACGCCGAAGGCGGTAGCGGTTTCGTGAAAACACCTTTCGCGTACGGAGTTTTTAAAGGAAGTTCACAAATCTTGTAGCGGCATTTCGCCAATCGACAGGGTAGGGCGCGTCGCTCCGCGCGCGCCGGTGAGCCGCAACAAAGTCAATAATCTCAGTTCGTTCCCCTGGCCTCGGCGCGCGCGGAGCGACGCGCCCTGCCAGCATGCGCGCAGGTTACTGGCCAACCGGCGGCGCGGGTGGCGGAGTGATGGTGATGCCGCTGCCGGCCGGAATAATGACGCCGGAGATCACGCCGTTAGGCGGCTGCGAAAGCTTCGTTCCCGCATTGATTGCCACCGAACTCACAAAGGTGTTTAGCGCGATGTCGATGTACTTTCTCAGGTAGCGATAGCGAGTGAGCGGGACATAGACGATGTCGTTCGGCTGCAAAATCACGTCCGGCGCCTTGCCCTTGACGACGTCGTAGTAGTTCACGAACGCGCACTGCGGGTCCGAAAGTGAGCCTCGGATGATGGTGACGTGGGCGAGCCAGGCATCGCGCACCGTGCCATAGGCGCCGGCAATGGCCTGCATCAGAGTCATCCCTTCGACATACTGCACCGGCTTGGGTTGCGTGACGGCGCCCAAAACGTACACCTCCTTGGCGTATGCGGGCGCAAAGTAAACAAAATCATCCGGCTTCAAATAAATGTTTTGGGAGATATCGCCTTTGTCGACCAGCCGGTAGAAATCCACGGGCAACATTTTGTTGTCCCGCACGATGAAACTGCGTTGCAAGTCCGCGAGATCTTCGCCGAGCGGGCCGCCTTCGCTGATTTGCCGCTGCC